>JBAVRP010000031.1:0-15813 GCA_049695115.1 Burkholderiales bacterium
TATCTACATTCAAGCTCAGACGTAAACGCCTGTCTTCAGGGTGGGACGGCTTCCCCAGTGAACGGTTTAGTTTAATGCCAGTAATCATCGCCGTCAGGCTAAAATCAAACATACAAGGGTGGGCAAAACGAAGTGTGCCCACCGACCGGCCAGCGTGGGCACGCTATGCTTCGCCCGTGGGTATCGTGTCGATGACTTTGTTGGTGGCAATATCAATCACCGACACATCGCCACCCTCGGCGTTGGTGATAAACGCTTTTTTGATTTTGGAATTCACCGCGACACCGGCAGGCGCCTTGCCGACGGGAACGGTGGCGACGGTTTTGTTTGTGGCGAGGTCAATCACCGACACATTGTTGCTGGCCTGGTTGGTGACGTAAGCGAACGGCGCGGCGGATGCACTGACGGAGAAAAAAATCAACAACAAAAAATGTAGCCTCAACTGCGCGTTTACCGGTTCGGTATTTCTTGAACGGCTGCTCACGTGGTTCTCGGTACCGGAGGAATGCTACGGGTCGCGTTCCCTGGCGTCGCAACAGCAGGCTTGCCGCCGAACAAGAGCAGAATCACCCCCAGTTTACTTGACACCTTTAAGCTTATAAATTGAGCGTGCTTAGGAGGTGCCCTCTATCCGCCGGGATCGGTCGCCTGATTCCGTTTCCAAATCAAAACGCTTTTTGCAGGCTTCGCCTTGCCCTGCTACTTGCCCAGTCTGCGGCTCGCCTCGCGATCGGATTGATTTAGAAATGGAATAACAGCCGGGATTTTCTGGCTATACTGAACTTCTGATCCCAGCCATAGAGGATTCTATGCAGACTCAACCCACCCCCAATCTGGAAGTCGCGATTCTGGGCGGCGGCTGTTTCTGGTGTATCGAGCCGGTATTCGACGAAGTCAAAGGGGTTGAATCGGTCGAGTCCGGCTATTGTGGCGGGCTGATTCCCGACCCCACTTATAAGCAGGTTTGCACCGGCAGCACCGGCCACGCCGAGGTGATACGGGTGACTTTCGATCCTAAGATACTGAGTTTCCGCGATTTGCTAGGGGTATTTTTCGCCATGCACGACCCGACCACGCTTAATCGGCAGGGTCATGACGCGGGCACGCAATACCGCTCGGTCATCTTTTGTCAGTCACCGCAACAGAAAGCCGAGGCGACAAAATTGATAAAGGAGTTGGATGGAGCCGGACTTTGGCCGAATCCGATAGTCACCGAAATCGCCGACACCCAGCCGTTTTACCTCGCAGAAGACTACCATCAGGAGTATTTTCGCTATAATCCGAACCAACCTTATTGCCAGGCCGTGGTCGCGCCCAAGCTGGCGAAATTCCGTCAGAAATATCTTGAGCGGCTGAAAAAATAAGCGTTTGCAGAGGGAAAATCGGCTATAAATGAAATGCAGATAGTCGATTCGTCGACGAAAAAAGGGACTTCAGATGTGGCGCGCGTTGCGGAAAAACAAAAAATGACAATTTTTTTTGCATAGATAAATTGACAAACCCCCTCTAGGCTCGGCATGATTCGTTTGTCCATGCCGTTTGGCAAGGAACACTTGATGAAATTACACTCAACATCACGATTGATATAAGGAGGCACGAACATGGCAACAAAGAAGAAAGCAGCTAAGAAACCCGCAGCTAAGAAGGCCGCTAAGAAACCAGCAGCCAAAAAAGTAGCCAAAAAAGCAGCCAAAAAACCGGCAGCTAAAAAGGTAGCGAAGAAGGCAGCAGCGAAAAAGCCTGCCAAAAAAGCAGCTAAGAAGTCCGGTGCCAAGCGTAAGCCCAGCGCAGCGTTCATGAAGCCTATGAACATCAGCGCTGCCCTTGCAGCAGTTATCGGCTCCAGCCCTATGCCTCGTACTGAAGTTACCAAGAAGATCTGGGACTACATCAAGAAGCATAAGCTGCAAGACTCCGCCAACCGCCGCAACATCAACGCCGATGACAAGCTCAAGGCCGTGTTTGGCGGCAAGAAGCAGGTATCAATGTTTGAAATGACCAAACTGGTCAGCAACCATCTGAAGTAATTTTCAGGCTGCCATGCAAAACGGCTGGTGCGAGAGTGCCGGCCGTTTTTGTTTTACGAAATAGATTGGTTTTTCAAGGAAAAGTCCCCGCTCACCCGGTATGGTTCAGGGGGCGAGACGCTCCATCAACCAACCCTTATCATTACGGCGGTAGAGTAGCCGGTCATGCAGCCGGCTATGCCGGCCCTGCCAGAACTCCAGACTCATCGGCACGACACGATAACCGCCCCAATGGGCCGGACGCGGTACACCGCTGCCAAATCGTGTCTGTGCAGCAGCAAATTGTTTTTCCAGCCACTCCCGGCTTGCTATCACCCGGCTTTGCGGCGACGCAGTCGCACCAAGCTGGCTCAGCAGCGGGCGACTGGCGAAATACGCGTCGGCCTCTTCTGTCGATGCCTTTTCCACCCGACCTTCAATCCGCACCTGTCTCTCCAGTTCGGCCCAATGGAACACCAGGCAGGCAAAGGGATGCGACGCCAACTCCCGTCCCTTGCGGCTGTCGTAATTGGTGTAAAAGGTAAACCCGCTGGTATCAAATGACTTCAGCAACACAATCCGCGCCGACGGTTTACCGTCAGCTGTAACCGTCGCCAGGGTCATGGCCGTGGGTTCGGGTAGTTTGGCCTTGATCGATTCATGCAGCCATTGGTCGAATTGATGCAGCGGATCCGGATGGGCGGCGCCCTCATCCAGCGCGGCGAGTTTGTAGTCTTTGCGTAGATCGGCGATGGAGGTCATTTTATTCGTCATTGATTTTTTGAGAATTCATTATCCGTCAGTATAGTTATTGCGGGAAGGCAAGTTGATTTCAGGATAATGAAAATACCATAATAATCATATAGTTATAAAATAAAATATTTCACTGATAACCAGCTTTCATGATAAAGTAAATTATCATTGGATTGGCGCCATAAAACTATGGAAAACACAGGGCTGATAATTTTGCTATTGCTTCTCATTGTGCTGGCGGTCGCGGCGATATTTCTGGTGCGCGCCTGGCGCATGAAGCCGGCGTCGTCGCAGGTCCATGTTCATGGCAGCATTGAGGAAATGCGCGCCATCGGCGAACTGTCTGTCTATAAAGTATTTACCAAGGAAATCGTTACCGAGACCGACCATAGCTGGGGCGACTTCGGCTCCAAATATTTAAGTTGGGTGTTGTCGAAGAAAAAAATGGCCATGATTTTTGAATTCGAAATCGAGTTCCGCTACAACTTGCGCAGCAACGCCTTCGCCATCGCCAGCCGCGGCTCCGGGCGATTCCATCTGACGTTGCCGCCGTGCCAGCACTGTATCACCATCCGCGACATCCATTTGTATGACGAGCAAAAAGCCAAGGTATTGCCATGGTTGCTGCCGGATTTGCTTAATGGTTTTTTGCCCACGGGTTTCAGTGAAGAAAACAAAAATAAACTTATCGCCGCCGCTCGCCTTCACGCGGAAGACCAGGCGCGTGTGATGATCAACAAACTTGAGACGGACTTGCACCAGTCGGCGGAACGCACCTTGCGCTCCATTGCGCGCGGATTCGGTGCGCAGGATGTCACCTTCGCATTTACTGATGAGCAACAACCGGCACTGGTGATCGAAATTGCCGAAAAGGTGGCAGCCTGATTCTCCGCAGGCAAGGCTAAGCGCGTGAGAACCGATAGATCTCGCGTAAGCCAAATCAGGACCTTCAACAATTCAACTGAGATGATGAAAAACCTGCTGCGCTTTTTCATAAGCCTGATGCTTGCTGCCTGCGGCGCGTTACATCTTTATGGCGATCGCGGAATGTTGCGTTTGCTCGAGCAACAGGGATTTAAAATCACTCAAATATATTAGTGTGTAACTGGTTTATTATGTTAATCATTTTCTTGAGCTTTTTGGGCAAGATCTGACAACAATAATACGGGGAGGATTATGGATCGTCGGCACTTCATTAAAATTGGCGCAGCCCTGGGTGCAGGCAACGCCATCAGCGGCGAGGCAACAGCGGCGCTGGGCGCTACGCATGCGGCGGGAATGGGCGAATCGGTTGTTGAAGCCAATGTTGCGGATTTGCAGGCGGTGATGGTGGCCGGGAAGCTTACGGCGAAATCGCTGACTTCGCTATATCTGGCGCGCATCAAGTCGATTGATTCTGCGGGGCCGCGCATCAACTCAATTATTGAACTCAATCCGGACGCGCTGGCGATTGCTGACGCTCTCGACGCAGAACGAAAGGCCAAAGGAGCCCGTGGACCGCTGCACGGCATCCCGGTGCTGCTCAAGGACAATATTGCCACTGCCGATAAAATGCAGACCAGCGCAGGTTCGCTGGCCCTGGTTGGCGCCAACGCTCCGCGTGATGCATTCCTGGTCACAAAATTACGTGAGGCCGGCGCGGTGATTCTCGGCAAAACCAACCTGAGCGAGTGGGCCAATATCCGTTCGACACGCTCCACTTCAGGCTGGAGCGCCCGCGGCGGGCTTACCAAAAATCCCTACGCACTCGACCGCAACGCCAGCGGTTCCAGTTCCGGCTCGGGCGCGGCGGTTGCCGCAAGCCTCGCGACAATTGCCGTGGGTACCGAGACCGATGGCTCTATCATTTCTCCGGCGTCGATCTGCGGGCTGGTCGGCATCAAGCCGACCTTGGGGCTGATCAGCCGCGACGGAATCATCCCCATCGCGCATTCGCAGGATACCGCCGGGCCGATGGCTCGCAGTGTCGCCGATGCGGCGCTGCTGTTGACGGCAATGGCGGGTGCCGATGCGCGCGATGCCGCCACCGCTGCCACGGCCGGCAAGAGGGTCGATTACACCAAATTTCTCGACGCCGACGGCCTAAACGGCGCGCGGATTGGCGTGGCACGCAATGCGCTTGCCGGCACTAATACAAGGGTGCAGCCCGTTGTCGATGCGGCGCTGGCATTGATGAAAGCCAAAGGTGCGATTCTGGTCGATGTCGAAATTCCCAATATCACCAGGTACACCGACTCGGAAATGGAAGTGCTGCTGTACGAATTAAAGGCGGATCTGAACAATTATTTGTCTGAGTTTGCCAAAGGCGCGCCAGTGCAATCGCTGAAAGATGTGATTGCTTTCAACGAAAAACATCGCGATCTCGAAATGCCTTATTTTGACCAGGAGTTGTTTATTCGCGCCGAAGCCAAGGGCGGACTGGACAGCAAAGAATATCTAGAGGCGCTTGCCAACAACCATCGATATTCGCGCGCCGAGGGAATCGATAAAGTCATGGGTGAGCATAAGCTTGATGCGCTGTTCGCGCTCAGCAGCGGCCCCGCCTGGGTGACCGATTATGTCAACGCCGACCATTTCGGCGACAGTTTTACAACGCCGCCGTCGGTGGCGGGGTATCCGCATATCACCGTGCCCGCCGGGTTTATTGCCGGATTGCCGATTGGTGTGTCTTTCGCGGCGGGGCCATACTCGGAGGCAACCCTGATTAAGCTTGCCTATGCATTTGAACAGGCCGGCAGACATCGGCGGGCGCCGACTTACGCGGCAAGCGCGAGTGTGGGCCCTCGCCTCTGAGGTTTCCGAAAATCCTGGAGCGGAACTTGTGCTACAAAGCCGATTTTTCGGAATGCGAACTCAGTCTGACACAGTACTTGTCAGTTTTTTTTCGGTCCTCGCGCAGCATGTCGCTGCCCCGCTCGGCGATCATTAAGGTAGGAGAATTGGTGTTGCCGGATGTGATGGTCGGCATGATCGACGCGTCGATCACGCGCAGGCCTGCGATTCCGTGCACGCGCAAGCGCGCGTCGACGACGGCGCCGACATCGTTTCCCATTCTGCAGCTTCCCACCGGATGGAAAATCGTGGTCCCGATATCGCCGGCGGCTTTCGCTAATTCCAGGTCAGTTTGCGTGGCGGGGCCTGGTAGAATTTCTTCCGGGGAATAACGCCGCATCGCCGGCGCCGAAACAATTTTGCGCGTCAGGCGTAATGAATCCGCCGCGATTTTCTTGTCGGCGTCGGTGGCGAGATAGTTGGGTGAAATCGCCGGCGCTGCCAGCGGATCCGGGGATTTAATGCGCACACTGCCGCGCGAAGTTGGACGCAGGTTGCACACTGACACTGTGAACGCGGGAAAGGAATGCAATGGCTCGCCGAATTTATCCAGCGACAAAGGCTGGATGTGATATTCGATGTTGGCGCTGGTCTGCGACGGATCGGATCGCGCGAAGGCGCCGAGTTGCGACGGCGCCATGGTCAGCGGGCCGCGCCGTCTGAATGCATAGTCCAGCCCCATGCCGATTTTGCCGCTGATGCTGTTGGCAATCGTATTGAGCGTGCGCGCGTTTTTCACTTTGTAAATCATGCGCAGTTGTAAATGGTCTTGCAGGTTTTCACCGACACCAGGTAAATCGTGCGCGACAGGAATGCCGTGTTGTTGCAATAAAGCTGCCGGGCCGATGCCGGAGAGCTGCAGAATCTGCGGTGAGCCGATGGCGCCGGCGGCGAGAATGGTTTCGATATGTGCCGCGGCAAAATGAGTTTCTGCGCCTTGAAAATATTCCACGCCTACCACGCGCTTGTTTTCAATGCGTAGCTTTTTCACTTGCGCATCAGTGATGACGCGAAGGTTCGGCCGTTTCATCACTGGACGCAAAAAGGCCTTGGAGGCATTCCAGCGCACGCCGCGTTTCTGGTTCACGTCAAAATAGCCGCAGCCTTCGTTGTCGCCGCGGTTGAAGTCGTCGGTTTTTGGAATGCCGGTTTGCGCAGCGGCTTCGCGGAAGGTTTCCAGTAATTCCCATGACAAGCGTTGCTGCTCCACACGCCATTCGCCGCTCGCGCCGTGCATATCGTCGGCGCCTTTGTAATAATTTTCCGAGCGCTTGAAAATTGGCAGCACGTCGTCCCAGCCCCAACCGTTGTTACCGAGCGTTTTCCATTTGTCGTAATCGTATTTTTGTCCGCGCATATAAATCATCGCGTTGATCGACGAGCAGCCGCCGAGCACGCGACCGCGCGCGTAGCCTATGGCGCGGCCATTGAGGCCCGGTTGGTTTTCCGTTTTGTAACACCAGTCGGTGCGCGGATTGCCGATGCAGTATAAGTAGCCGACGGGAATATGAATCCAGATCCAATCGTCTTTGCCGCCCGCTTCGAGCAGCAAGACTTTTATTTCCGGGTCGGCGGATAATCGATTCGCCAACACGCAGCCCGCAGTGCCAGCGCCAACAATAATGTAATCGTACGCGCCTGCGGAGTTCATAAATTATTAATTATAATCAGTGACTTAACGTTTCATAGTCAATTGACCATTTACACTCAATTGCATGTTCACCCGGCCGTTTTCGATAGGCATGGGTTCGCCGGTACTCTCCCCAATTTTCGCCATGCTTGCGCGCATCATCGGTTGCGGTCCGCCTTGCACGAAGGCACTGCCGAGCGTGATTTCGCGCACGACGAAATCTTTGTATCCCAAGGCTTTCACTGCAGCCTTGGCTTTTTGTTGCAGAGCCGCGATGCCGCGCTCTATTAAGCCTTGTTCTTCCGACGCTTTTAATTCCGGCGACACTTCAAAAGAGTTTTGCGCGATTTGCATCGTCGAGGATAATTTCCCCGCGAGTTTGCCCAGCGAGCCGAAGTCTTTCGATTTGAGAATTAGCTCGGCGCGCACATGCCAGCCAGTGCGCTGGCCTTTGTTGTTATAAATCTGCGTAGTGTTATACCCGCCGGACGACGCCAGCACGCCTGGCGTTGCCTTTGCGTCCCCCAATGCTTTAGCGAGTATCTGATTGGTTTCCGATGTCAGCACCGCGGTGTCCGTACCTTCCTTATCCACGGCCATCACGATGACGGCCATGTCCGGCGTGACTTGGGTGGTGACGGTGGACTCCAGATTCAAACCATCGACCAGCAAAACCGGTTTTTCCATCGGCGGTTGTTGTGCCAGGACGCTAAACGAAACGAATGCAGCAAATAAGCAAAAACAAAGTCGATTGATATGACGCATAGCCAGCTCCGGAAGGGTGATGGCGTATTGTAATGGATAGCGGGCAATAAAAAAGCCCGGGCAGGCCGGGCTAAAGGGAGGTACTCGGTAATGTGTCACATGCGCACGGCGTGGGCGCGGCGGCGGGCAGCATAAATATTGGCTACTGGATTCTTGGGGCGGAAGGTCGCGAGGTCGTTATATTGCACTTGCGGCAGATAATGCTGGAGCGCGAACTGCTCCCGCGACAAACCGCGACGATTTTCAGGCGTTTTCGGCCGGGCGAGGCGCATTAACAGAAAAATGTTAGCTAGAATAAAGGGGAAGCCAAGGAATTCCAGGGCGGGTAAAAAGCCGCGAGGGTATAGGAAAAAAGCGGTCAACAGGATCGCCAGCATGGCAACCCAGGTTATCGCCAATACACCTGTTGTGAAGTGTTTATCCCGTTCCATACCTTAAATATAACAGGCAGGAGAAAAATAGCAGTGAACTAGTTCTCAGTTTTGCCTGAGTTTGCAACTGCCTTTGCCGGAAAATTTGCTTGAAGGAGCAGAACGTTTACCAGCGTTGATTCGCGTTTGTAAAACCCCTCGGTATGAAACGTCTCCTCCAGTTGGTACATTTCATAATCCAGGTGATGGCATAGTTCATGGATTAAAGTGCGCAAAAAGGTTTTGAACGCCACCACTTTTTTTAATTCCGCCGTGCGCATCCAGATAGAAATCAGCGAGGGCTTATCTTCTTCCGGTTGATACAAGCCTTGCAATTCGCCGGTATGGTTTTTCGGTCGCGTCGCCAGGACTTTTACTTCAAGCGGCGGCACTTGATAGCCCGTCGCCAATAGCGTAATCAGTTGCGAGCTGATTTTTTGCACTTCGATTCTTTTGTCATCGAGCAAGGCCTGTTGCAATTGGCGTATCAATGAACTGGCATCCAGACCGTCGGGAATCGCCAGGGTTTCTATGGCATCGCTTTTACGGTAAGTGCGTTTACGGGCGCTGCTTAATCGGTGGTAATAATCAAAAGGCATGCAGGCTCTCGGTAATAACCATAAAACATTACGGGTAATAGGGACGTAATTTAGTCGTAAGTAAATATGTTATAAGTATTTCCCCATTCTTACGACTAATTTTTCCGCCTACGAATCAGGAGGCATCGTGAAACTATTCCCCCGCTGCTTGTTCCATCGCCCCGCACATCGCGCTGCAAGAAGCCGGTTTGTCGTTTACCAGCGAAAAAGTTAATCTAGCCCGTCACCAAACCGCGGACGGCGAAGTGTTTATGGTTCGTGTGGCCGCGCGTCCGCAAGTGCAAGCAACTTTGAAGGCCAAAGGGCTTGTTATATAAATATTTGATTATATTTAACTATTTAAGCCGCTATGGCGGCTTTTTTGTGCTGGTAATTTTATTTTTGCAGTCCTCGCAACGCGTACGCAATGCGAATTTTGCGCTATGCTGTATCGATCGAGTTACTCACACCTCATCACAAGGAGGCCGCCATGATCATCACCGCGCAAGTTAAATCTTTCAAGCGTCGTCATGTCTTGCAATCTTTAGCTGCCGGCTTATTGTTAATCGGAGTTCCGTTACACGCGCAGAATCTCGACACCAAAAAGCCGCTGAAAATCGGCGTCATTGGTTCCGGCCATGTGGGTAGCACTATAGGCGAGCTGTGGGTGAAGGTCGGCCATGAAGTGATGTTTTCCTCGCGCAACGTGGAACAGGATAAAGCACTCGCCGCGGAAATCGGTGGCGGCGCAAAAGCCGGCACCCCGAAAGAAGCAGCAGCGTTTGGCGAAGTATTGTTTTTTGCCGTACCCTATGCGGCGCTACCCGAACTGGGGCGCGACCTGGCGGCCGAAATCAAAGGGAAAATCGTCCTCGACGCATGTAATCCTATTCCCGCGCGTGATGGCGACATGGCGAATGAGGCGCTTGCCAAAGGAACCGGCGTCGCTTCGCCGCAGTTTTTGCATGGCGCACGTATCGTGCGCGCCTACTCTCACGTAGGTTATATGCAAATGAAGCAAGAAGCGCATCGCGCCGGCGAACGGCTGGGCATATCGATTGCGGGCGATGATGCAGAAGCCGTAAAAGTTGCACAGCGTCTGGTAAACGATGCCGGCCACGAACCAGTGCTGGTCGGCGGTCTCGCACGCGCGAAAGAGTTTGACTACCGCACATCGGTGTTCGGCAAACCAATGACGGCGAAGGAACTGCGGCGCGCGTTTAATTTTTAGTGGAATGTTGATTCATCCCATCGAATTCGAGAGGGAGGGATTGTGGACAAATCTGCTTAGGCAGATTTATTCATCCTTCGCCTATAAGACCCAGGACCGCACTTACTTCGTTCGCGCGTCCAAGCGCGCTGTGCGCGCTTAGTCGAACCCGAGAGGGCTCACATCTCCTCCCGACACCACCAAAAATTAAAGCGACCACGGGGGTCGCTTTAATTTATTGGCGGAGAGGGAGGGATTCGAACCCTCGGTACGGGGATGCCGTACGCCTGATTTCGAGTCAGGTACATTCAACCGCTCTGCCACCTCTCCAGTAGCGCATTATATCCGGAACGCGATGCTTTCCCAAGCGGCGAAGCAGGTTCTGCTTGAGGAATGTGGGGTTTTCTCCTAGACTAGTCTCGGTTTTTTGCAATCTCGCGGCGATATTTAACGGAGGGGGTGAATATGTTCTGGATATTGTTTCTGGCGTTATTGTCAGTGGGTTTGTTTTACGGGGTCGCGACCTTTAACGGTTTGGTGGCGCTGAAACACAACGTGGCTAAAGCATGGGCGAATATTGACGTGCTGTTGAAACAGCGCCACGACGAATTGCCCAAACTGGTGGAAACCTGCAAGCAATATATGAAATACGAACAGGACACGCTGGAGAAAGTCATGCTGGCGCGCAGCCAGGTGGCGAATGCGCGTGAGTCCCACGACGTGAACGCATTAGGCGCGGCAGAGTCCAGCATGCGCGCCGGGCTGGGGAAGTTATTTGCTTTAGCTGAAGCCTATCCTGAACTGAAAGCGAATGAACAGTTTTTGCATTTGCAAGGCCGCATCACAGGTTTGGAAAACGCGATTTCGGATCGGCGCGAGTTTTATAACGAAAGCGTGAATATCAACAACGTCCGCATAGAACAATTTCCGAGCAATATTTTTTCCGGAATTTTCAATTTCAAACCGTCTGATTTGTTCAAGGTGAGCGAAGCGGACACGGCTGACGTGGACATGAAAAAAGCATTTGGCTAATTCTGCCGGATGTTCACAAATCTTAAGTCAGGCTTCGCCAACAGCCTGGTGTTGACGTTTCAGGCCGGCATTGTTTATTACGCGTTCAAAATCGGTTCGCGTTCCGGTTGGATGCTCGCAGGCGCCATGCTGGCATTAATCAGCTTTGCTGCATGGTCCGCCAATCATCGCCGCCATCGCGCGATTACCGATATTCCCCTTTCAAGAATTTCCTCGGCGGCCCAAGGGTATGTGGCTTTGCAAGGCGTCGCCCAAGCGCACGAAGGCATGCTGATACAAAATTCCACACAGGGCTTGCCATGTGTGTGGCGCCGCTACAAAGTTGAGCGTATCGACGGAGGTAATTCGGAAGTCGTCGATAGCGGCGTCAGCGATACGACTTTTTTATTGCGTGATGAAAGCGGCACTTGCGTCATTGACCCGGATGATGCCGAGGTCATTACCACCAGCAAGCACGTTTATATGGTTGGCGAATATCGGCACACTGAATATTATTTATTGCCCAACGATACGCTGTATGTGCTGGGCGAATTCATTACCAAGGCAGATCCGCTGGTCGTAACAAACTCAAATGAAGCTGTGAAAGAATTGCTCAACGAATGGAAGTTCAATAAAGCGGTCCTGTTAAGCCGCTTCGACAAAAACCGTGACCGCGAGATCGATATTCACGAATGGGCGTTGGCAAGGGAAGAAGCAAAACGCGTGGTAGCGCAAAATATGAATAAAACGCGCACTAACAGTGGCCTGAATATCGTACGCGAGCCGACTTCAGATAGGCTGTATCTTTTAGCCAACTTGGTTCCGGAACAATTAGCGCCGCGCTATTATTACTGGGGCTGGTTTCACTTGCTGGCTTTTTTTGCCGGAGTGATCATTTTCACTTTTAGTCTCGCGCGTCACTGATTTAGTGCGCTGTGGTTAAGTCAGTTTCACTCTGAAGCAAGTGAAGAATCTGCTTTTGAATTTGCGTATAGAAGATCAGATCCTTCGCGTTGCTCAGTATGACGATAAATCAAACCTTTGTGCGCGTGTCCAATTCCTCCCATCGCGCCAACAGTTTTTCCAACTCAGTTTCAATCACTTTCAAGCGTGCTGACAATTTCTTCGCCGCACCAGCTTTATCGATAAAAATTTTTCCATCGGCCAATTGATGCTGTATTGACGCCAGTTCTTTTTCCAGCGCATCAATTTGCGCCGGAATGGCTTCGAGTTCTTTGCTTTCACGGAAGCTTATTTTTACTGCGGAAGTGGCTTTTGTGGTTATTTTTAAGACTTTGTTTATATTAAGTTTTTTATCAACTGCTTTAGGCGTAGAAGTGGCGATATTCGCCGTGTTTTGCATGCGCAACCAATCTTCATAGCCGCCGACATATTCGCGCACTTGCCCATCGCCTTCGAACGCGATGGTTTGCGTGACGACGTTATCGAGAAACGCGCGGTCGTGGCTGACCAAAAATAAGGTGCCATCGTATTCCTGCAGCAGTGCTTCGAGTAATTCCAGGGTTTCGATATCCAGATCGTTGGTCGGTTCGTCCAGCACCAGCACGTTGGCTAGGCGGGTGAACAGGCGCGCCAGCAACAGGCGATTGCGCTCGCCACCGGACAGAGATTTCACTGGCGCGCGTGCGCGCTCGGGCGGGAATAAAAAATCGCCGAGATAGCTGATAACGTGTTTTTTCTCATTGCCGATTTCAATAAAGTCCGAACCTTTGCTGATGGTATCGGCGATAGTCAGGTTGTCGTCCAGTTGCTCGCGCAATTGATCGAAGTAAGCGACTTGCAATTTCGTGCCTTGTTTGATGCTGCCGGAGTCGGGTTCGAGTTCGCCGAGTATTAATTTCAGTAGTGTGCTTTTGCCCGCACCGTTGGGGCCGAGCAAGCCGATTTTGTCGCCGCGTTTGATAATGGCGGAAAAATCTTTGATGACCACTTTGTCGCCAAACGATTTACTGACGTGTTCCAACTCTGCAACCAGCTTGCCTGAGCGTTCGCCCGCATCCACATTCAGATTCACATTGCCTTGCTGGTCGCGCCGTGCGGCGCGTTGCAGGCGCAGCTGTTCGAGGCGACGCACACGGCCTTCGTTGCGAGTGCGACGCGCTTGCACGCCACGGCGTATCCATACTTCCTCTTGCGCCAGAATTTTGTCAAACTTCTGGTTATGTACCGCTTCGACTTCGAGTAATTCGGCTTTCTTGGCTTGATACGCCGCGAAGTTGCCGGGGAAGTCGGTGAGTTTGCCGCGATCAAGTTCGACTATGCGCGTAGCCACGTTATCGAGAAAGCGTCGATCATGGGTAATAAAAAATACGCTGCCGGTAAAGTTGATCAGCAATTGTTCCAGCCAATCAATGGCGGAAAAATCCAGATGGTTGGTCGGCTCGTCGAGTAGTAATAGTTCCGGCTGCGCGACCAGCGCACGGGCGAGGGCGACACGCTTTTTCCAGCCACCGGAGAGCGAGCCTACTTTGACGTCGGCTTCAAGTTGCAAATGGCTCAATGTCGATTCAATGCGGCTTTGAATATTCCAGCCGTCGTGCAATTCCAGTTCATGTTGTAATTGCATCATGCGGTCGAGCAATGCCGCGTCATCGTGTTCCAATTCCATGCGGTGCGATACTTCATGGTATTCGGTAATCACTTTGCTCAAATTGCCGAGACCCTGCGCGACGGTTTCGTACACCGTGAGCGCAGTATTCAGTGGCGGCTCTTGCGGCACATAGGCGAATTTGCATGTCGGTGAGCGCCACACTACACCGTCATCCGGTGCTTGCAGGCCGGCGATGATTTTGAACAAACTGCTTTTACCGCCGCCATTTCGGCCAATCAAGCCGACGCGGTCACGCGGTTCGAGCACCAAGTCGGCATGGTCGAGCAGGGCGTGATGGCCATAGGCGAGAGAAATATTGCTTAGTGTAATCAGCGGCATGGAGCAGGGCAGTCTAAGGCGAATTCTCTTGGATAAAGCGGGAGAAGTCAGGTTGAAGAGTGCGGATTATACGCGAAACCCATCCAAGCCTACGGGCCGCAGACAGATTTCGAATCAAGAGTAACGAAGTCTAAGGCGTGGCGGTCTTCAGTGCAGTCGCAAACTGGCGCAGCTTGGTCGCATCGAGATCTGAGACCAGCCAAAACGCGAAACCTTTTTGTCGCCAGCTTACGAGATGATAGCCGCGATCCGATGAGGTTTTCGGGTCGGCATCGGAACCATTTTCCGGCCAAACGTTGAGATTGATGACATGCTGACGCTGCTTGTACACCAGCGCAGCGATGTTGCGCTGGCCAACATAATCCATGCGTCCACCGACTAACTCAAAACCATTTCCAGGCTGTTCAATGATCGGCGGTGCAAAATCCAGCTTGCCGTTAAACTACGGTTTCACCGTATGCTGGTCACTTGAGGCAACGTCGGTCAAATGATCGACTTGTATCGAGCGCACATGGCTGGAGATGATGTTCTGCATCATGCGCTCTTGTGTTGAAGGGGTGGTGAAAAATAAACTAAGCCCCAGCGCGAGGGCGCCGACACTCGCCATTGCGCAGGCAAGCATGGTCCAGCGCCGCGGGCTCGAGTAAGGCGGTACAGTAAATTTCTCTACAGAACTCACCCGATCATGCAAAGCGTCTGACGCCTTGTAATAAGGCGCTTTCGCACGTAGCGCTTCGCGCAATCTGTTTTCGTTGTCGCTCATATTTTTTCCTTGAATTTTTGCTGCAATTCCGTGCGCATCAATGCGCGGGCTCGCGCCAGACGCGACATCACCGTGCCCAGCGGTATGTTTGCAATAAACGCAATTTCTTTATACGACAAACCTTCTATTGCATGCATCACCAACGCCTCGCGATACACCATGGGCAAAGACTCTTTCGACTGTTGTACTAATGCTGTTGTACTTTTCTCAACCAGAATAGCCAGTGGATTTGTCTGGTCTTCTTCTGCCGTAAAAGTCGTTTCAATAAACTCTTCAAAATTATCCACCGCCACCATTTCCTTGCGGCTATTGCGCGTCATCCAATCGAAACAGGCATTGCGCACAATCGCCAATAACCATACGCGGGCATTGTCGCCATCAAAGCCGTCAAAAAACTTGAACGCGCGCAAATAGGCATCCTGCACTACGTCATACGCGTCTTGATCATTGCGGGTGAGCCAACGTGCCAAGTTAAGCGTCGCATCCAGATAGGGCAGGGTCAGTTTTTCAAAACGAGTGCGATCAACCAAGCGAGCCTCTTACGTATTAATTACTGTACTGCTTAAGTTTGGATTTTATTCCCGAAATTACTGGGAATATTTTTTCGGTTCAATCGGTATAACAGATGACTGCATTTTACTGTAGCGCGACAAATATCAATAAGTTTAATTAATTCAATGAGATACACTCATGTCTGAATCCATCAAGCGTCGCGATTTTCTGAAGCTTACCGCTGCAGGCGGCAGCGCCATATTTATTTCCGGGCTTGCCGGTTGCGCGCCCATCGTCTTGGAGCGCATGCTGCGCATCCACTGCCTGCAACACTGGTTCAACCTGGCCGATCCGGCGGTGGAAGAAGCGTTGTACGAATCGATTTCCATGCGACAGTTTGTCGGCATCGATCT
>JBAVRP010000032.1:0-74274 GCA_049695115.1 Burkholderiales bacterium
GGACGGTGCGTTATGAATGGCTGTCGCAATACCTGTGGCAGGACATCGAAGCAGTGCAGAACTTTGCTACCCGATGGCAGTGGCAATACAATAACGAACGCCCCAACATGGCCTTGGGCGGCCACACCCCTAAGCAGCGGTTGGCCATGGCCGCTTAACCTCTACTTTTAACGCCTTCTAAAAATGGGGGGATTACCGGCGCACCAGTGCGCTGGGGGGCTCACGCGAAAACTTGGAGAATAAAAAAACCGCCCAATGGGCGGTCGTTTAATAATGCCATTCAAAATAGTTAGTATCAGTTCATTTCGGATTCGGATCGGCGACCCAGTGCCCTGACTTGCCGCCCCGTTTTTCCAACAATCGAATATCTTCCATGCGCATGCCGCGGTCCACGGCTTTGCACATGTCATATATAGTGAGCAAACCGACATTCAGAGCAGTGAGTGCCTCCATTTCGACGCCGGTTTTACCGACGGTTTCTACCGTCACCTCGCATGCGACGGAATTGTCAGCCTGATCCGGCGCGAATTCCACCGCGACCCGTGTCAGGGCCAACGGGTGGCATAGGGGTATTAAATCGGCTGTGCGCTTTGCAGCCTGGATGGCTGCGATGCGCGCCACGCCAAGCACATCACCTTTTTTCGCGCTGCCGTCTAGAATCATACGCAGTGTTTCCGGTCGCATCACGATCTTGCCTGCAGCCCGTGCAATGCGGCGGGTGTCGGCCTTGTCCGCCACGTCCACCATGTGGGCGTCGCCTTTGGCGTCAAAGTGCGTGAGGGTCTTATTCATGGTCAAAATCAAATGGTTTAAATATGCTTACATAATATGCAACCAGCGTGAGACAACCCGATTGCGCCGGAAACCGTTACATCAAATAGCATGCATATCAGCGTATGGCAATTTCTTATGCCTGCCCAATCCGGTTATGATACTACCATGAAGAAATTTACCGCATTTGTCCTATGCGCCATCCTGTCGCTCCCGGCAGTACCCGCGGGCTTGCCCGATCTGGGCGATAACTCCGAGGCGGCGTTTAACCCGACGCAGGAACGCGCGCTGGGCCAGAAAATCATGCGCGAAATCCGCGCTGACCGCGATTACCTCGATGACCCGGAACTCACTGACTATCTCATTTCCGTAGGAGGACGCCTGGTATTGAATGCCCAATCGGTGCGCGACCAATTCGATTTTTTTCTCGTGCGCGACGGGTCTATCAACGCCTTCGCGCTTCCCGGCGGCTATGTGGGCGTACATACTGGACTAATACTCGCGGCACAAAGCGAATCGGAACTTGCTTCCGTGCTTGCCCACGAAATTACCCACGTCACCCAGCGCCACATCGCGCGCCAGATTGCCGGCAGCGAAAACACCAACCTGGTGGCATCCGTTGCCATGCTGGCTGCGCTCATCATCGCCGCGCGAACCAACTCGCAGGCAGGACAGGCAGCCATAGCCACCAGCCAGGGCTTGGCGATCCAGAATCAATTGGATTACACCCGCGAGCACGAGCGCGAGGCGGATCGCATCGGCTTGCAGTTACTCGAAAAGACGGGTTTCGACACCCGCGGCATGGCGAGTTTTTTTGATCGCCTGCAAAAAAGTACTCGCTTTCAGGAAAGCAACGCGCCGTCGTATTTGCGCACCCATCCGTTGAATAGCGAGCGCATCGCCGACGTGCAAAACCGCATACAAAAAACATCGCCCAAAATTGTTGCCGATAGCCTGGATTTCCAGTTGGTGCGCGCGAAATTGCAGGCGCAATATGGCTCTCCGCAAGAAGCGTTGAATTTTTTCGGCGCAACAGCCGGCAACAAAAGTGCCGCCCAATCCTACGGCACGGCTCTCGCGTTGCTGCGCCTGCGCGAATTTGATCGCGCAGAAAGAGAAATCGCTGCTGCGAGAAAATTCGCCAGCCACCCGATGTTGGACAACCTTGCAGCGCAAATTAAGCGGGACAGTGGTGATATCCCAGTAGCACAGGAAATTTTACGCACGGCGCTGAAATCTGCGCCGCAAAACCGCGCACTGAATTACGCCTATATTGAAACACTACTAGCCACCAAACAAAATGAACAAGCGCTGAAAACAGTCAACGAAAGACTGACCAGCATCCAAGACGACTACCGATTATATGAACTACAAGCAAAAAGTTACGCCGCGCTGGGGAAGAAATTGCCGCAACACCAAGCCCAAGCCGAAGCATATATCCGCCAGGAAAAATTACAGGCCGCATTAGAACAATTGCAATTAGCGGTGAAATCGACAGATGGAGATTTTTATCAGATTTCCGCGGCGGAGGCGCGCATCAGACAGCTCAAAATACAGGTTGAAGCTGAAGAGAAAGAAAATAATAAACGCGGAAAACGACAATAATCTTGTTACAAAGCAACGTCCGTGGCAATATTTAATAATCAATTAAATCAAATACTTATTAAATTTGGCTAGTCAGTAGAAAAACGAGAATCGATACCTTCTTTTTTATCCATATCAGAAATGAATTTCATAAAGGCCTGCTCCAGCGTAGGCTCATCGCGCTTCACATCAATAATCTGATGGCCAGCATTTTTCACCGCATCCAGAACAGACCATAATTTTTCCGCTGATGTCTGCAACTTCCAGCGCCCCGCCTTCTCCTGCTCAGCGCCGTCGATACCCTGGCTGCCTTCATATCGAACGGCAAACGGCGCTTGGTCATGATGCACAAGTTCACTCGGTGTGGAAACAGTGCGCAACTTGCCGCGATAAATAATACCAAACCGGTCTCCCAAACGCTCAACATCATTCAATACATGAGATGAAAAGAAAATCGTTCCGCCGTTGTTACGGTACTCTGTGAGTATCTCCACCACTTGCTTGCGGCCAATCGGATCAAGTCCGGACAACGGCTCGTCGAGAATCAGTAATTTCGGCTTGCACGCCAAAGCATGCGCTAATGCCGTGCGCTGCGTCATGCCTTTGGAAAATTGCCGGATGCGCTTATTGGCAACATGGGAAATGCTGAACTTTTCCAGCACCTGCATGCAATGTTCTTTCAAGCCCGTTTCAGGCAAGCCATGCATACGCGTCCCCATCAGCAACATCTCCAAAGGCGTCAGATAATCATACAAATATAAATTTTCTGGAACATAGCTCACACCCTTGCGTGCTACATGATCCGTTACCGGCACATCGAACAAGCGCGCATCCCCGCCATCGGCATTGATGATGTTCATCAAGACTTTGATGGTCGTACTCTTGCCCGCGCCGTTAGGACCGACAAAGCCGAATGCTTCACCTTGCAACACGGAAAGCGAAATTTCCTGTAACGCCAATAGCGCTTTTTTCTTGCCGTCAGTATAGGTTTTGCCGACTTTATCGAGAGTAATAGCACTCATAGTTTTAACGTGGCTTGTTCGTATTAGGAAGGTTAATTAATACTACATTACCATCTTGCTTCAACGTGAATACCTGTCCCATAGGGTCCGTCGGAATTACCTTAAGAAGACCAGCTTCGACCAAATCAGTGAGTTTTGCCGCAGGCTTGCCGAATTTTTCCTTATACGCATTAAGTGCATCACTGATCTTAATCGTGGCTTCGATGCGATCAAGGCGTTTCCCCAGAAACCTTTTCATTTCCTTGTCGCGCGTATTTTTTTGCATCGCCTGCACCAACTCCAGGGCCAAACGCGGGTCGTCATTTTTTTCGTACCAGCGCGCCGCGATATCGGTATAGAACTGGCGATTTCCGGTGTCAGGCCGTTGCGCGGCAATTTCCATGCTTTTAGCGCCACCCACAGCGTCTTTTTTAAATGTATATTTATCAATACCGGCAAAAAATGGTGGCATGGAATCCCAAGGGCGCGCCTGTGTAGCCCGATCCTGCACGTAGATGTCGGCGTCTGCTTGGCCGTTCCAGGCAATAATCGCCTGCGAAATATAGTAATTGTCTTCATGCGCCGGATTCATGAACGCGGCAGCTCGATGGATGCTCCCCAGCGCCTTTACGGTTTCAGCATCAATATCATTGGGTCCCACGACCAACGCGCGAAACGTCGCCAGATTTGCCGCCAGGTATCGGTCTCCACCATTCAACAGGATTTGCAAGGGGACGGGAATAATTACCGACAACTGTTGTTTATCAATTTTTCTCAATAAATTATATGCTTGCTGCGAAGCTACAATATAGCCCGACAAGAATATCAGCAACATGAGCCAGGTTTTCAAATGGGATTTCATCGCGCTACCGCTTTATTCTGCTCTTGCTGGGAGATAAGATCCGCGACTCTTTCGGCAAAAAAATTGGCGACATATTCATTGCCTTGCTGACGGTATATTTCGCTCAAAGATTTCCAGCCTTCAACATCCAGAGGGCGGCAACGCAAATGTTGCTGCAGCACCTTCATAGCTGCTTGATAATTTTTATTCTCGGCATATAACTGCGCCAATTGTTTGACCGCCTCTGGACAATCTGGGTCGATGATCAACGCTGCTTCACTCAATGCAATTGCGGCCGATGTGTTATTTTTTTTTGCGGCCACACAAGCTTGCCGCACTTTAACATCCGCACAGCCGGAAAAATTCACCTGCAGTTTATCCAGCAAACTTGAAGCGGGCTCAAGCTGGTTTTGACCAATCAAAGCATCGCAATCTTCAAGAGAGCTGCGTAAATCCATAACATCAGCGTCAAATGGCTCCGGCAAATTATTTTTCACGAGTGCGGGCTGATTAAAAGCTTGTTCAAAACGTTGTTTCACCAATGCAGTCAGCGATTGATATACCTGCTCAAACACACTATCCCAATCACCGAATTGTTTTTGCCGAAATAATGTAAGTGAGGGGTACCAAGGCGAATCGCTTCGATCAAGCAACCAGCGCCAGTCCGGGTTAAAGGCAAGCAACACCCAAGCCGGTTTATCCATCGCTCCTGCCAAGTGGACAACCGAAGTATCAACAGAAATAGCCAAGTCCAGATTATCGATAATTGCAGCCGTATCGGAAAAATCGCGGATATCGCCAGACAGGTTAATCAACTCCATCCCATGAGGCGGCGCCAGCGCCTGACTTTCTGGTTTGCCTTTTTGTATCGAATACCATTTGATTCCGGGAATGGTCGCTAGCTTCGAAAAATCACTCAGTCGGCATGAGCGGTTGTGGTCATTCTTGTGCTCAGGATTACCGCCCCAGACTATACCGATGCGTAAATTTTGATGTTCACCGAGTTTGTTTTTCCAGTAGGCAGATTTTTTTTCGCTGGCATGCACGTACGCGCCATCCCAGGGAATGGTCTCTAAAGTTGTCTTGAATACCTTGGGCAGACTCATCAAGGGAATATGCACCGCGAAATCTGGTTTGAGCTGAGCTTCAGTCGGTTGATTCGATTCAACCTGCATATCATTTTCATCTTCATCTGAAAACAAGTCCCAAACTGCTTTCCCAGATTCGAATAAAAGACTTCCACCCCTCTGTTCAACAAATTTGAGATAGCGCATGAATTGAATAATATCGCCGGCACCTTGTTCGCCGTGGATCAATATGTACTTGCCGTTCAGATTTTCGCCCTGCCATTCGGGTTTTTTGAATTGATGCTCGCCAATTACGCCATCAGACTTGAAGCGCCACGAATATTCGTCAAAACCATCAATCAACCTGCCAGATGTTAGCCGCTGCAAAGCACGATTCCAATGCGCTATGGTGTCGTCAGGGTTAATCGCGATTAGTTGAGTTAACTGAGCGTCCGCTTCAACAGCCAAATTTTGTTGAGCATAATATTGCGCAAGTGAGAATAGAAAATGCGTTTCTGCCCTGCCATCGCTGGCACTACATTTTTCATATTGACTATCCGCATTCTTTTTCCAACCAATAGTGGAACAAAGGGTCATCGTCAATCTATCGATTTTTTCTTCTCGCTCAGAATATGACTGTAGTCGCGCAATGATTTCCAAGACCTCAGCAAACCTGCCCTCACTATGATAAAGTTCCGCGACTTCACTGAGTGTTTCAGGGGAGGGCGTGACTGTTTGAAGTAAAACCTGATATTGCTTGTCTGCCAATTGTGCCTGTTGCGTCATTGCATAGGCTCGCGCGAGATTGGCATGGGCGTCGTTAAAGCCAGGAGATAATTTAATGGCTTGTTGCAAGATGGGAATTGCTTCTTTATAGTGTTTATTTTTACACAGCATAACACCTAAATTCACTGCGGCTTCGGGATGAACAGCGTCAAGATTGACAGCACGCCTTAACGCAATTTCTGCTTCTTTGCTTTTACCCAGCGCACTTTGGCTGGCACCTATATTGGTCCATACGTCGGCTGATGTTGGTTTTAATTTTACGGCACGCTTTAAATCACGTAACGCATCCTCATGACGGCCAATTGACTGATAAATGACGGCGCGATTATTCAGCGCATCATGACTGGAGCGGTTGAGTGTTATTGCCTGGTTGGCGTGTTCCAGTGCGAGCTCAAATTTCCCCATGTCGTGCAGCACCATGGATAAATTAAGCTGGCCGGAGGAATCTTTTGGCTCAAGTCGCACAGCGAGGGATAACGCTCTTTCTGCCTCGCTGAGATTCCCCGTCTGCAAATAAAGCACGCCAAGATAACGCAGTAATGCGGGATCATCCGGCTTTTCCTGCAATAGTGAAAGATACTGTTGGCGCGCCGGCTCTAGTTGCCCTGATTGATGAAAGCTGACGGCCTGTTGAATTCGATTTTCGTACGAGAGCATAATTATGGGCTAATACTGGATTCTCAAAAGAATAACACTCACTCCAGAAAATCCCAAACACAAACGATTAGCGAACTACTAATTAGTGCCTTGATGCGCTAATCGCCAACAACAAATTTCGGGCATCAGACTGCGCCGCCTTGTCATTACTGCGCCGGAGATATTCGTTATATTCCATAGAAGCAATGCTGGCCAATACACCTACGATAGCAACCACCACCATTAATTCAATTAGCGTAAACCCTGAAATTTTTTTCATGTAAATTATTTTTTAATTGAACTGACGACGACGGAAAATCATGACAGCAATTGTCAATGTGACCAAGCAATAAGCCATAGCGTTTGCAAATGGCCAAAATAAATGAGCGTTATCCGGCCAAACGTTATACAAAGTCGCACTTCGGATATCCAGTTGCCCCAAGTCAGGAATTACCCAGCGAACAATATTAAAAACAGGATTCATGGTCGGCGCTAAACCTGCCGACCCACTGTCTGGGTCGCGCAAATAGGCCAAAGATTGACCCAGGCCGCGGGCAGCTACTGCAAAAGCCAAACCTAATGCCAAAGGCAATAAAGGCGTCGTCGAAAACGACGCTACTAAAATGGTGAATGCAGCGATGACGGCTGCATCAACAAATATATAAAACAGTGTGATGCCAAACCCCCAACCAAGGTTTACCGCTTGCTGCTGAACAAATAATTTTTCGGCGAAATAGGTGCTGATATAGAGAAATATTCCCAGTACGACAATAGCGGCAAAAGTCAGCGCCAATACGCCAAAGTAACGTCCGAGGAGATAACTAGAACGCGGAACCGGATACGACAGGGCAAGAAACACCGTGCGCTTTTCCACTTCGCGCGCCACCAATTCCTGACACCAGAAAACGACCATCAATAAAACAATTATGCGTATGCCGGACAAGCCGACATCCAGCGCGACCGT
Source organism: Burkholderiales bacterium (assembly GCA_049695115.1). GTDB lineage: Bacteria > Pseudomonadota > Gammaproteobacteria > Burkholderiales > JBEEJL01 > JBEEJL01. The sequence continues at coordinate 7,651 of JBAVRP010000032.1, forward strand.
GGCCGGTTGCCTGCCGGAAAACTGCGCAGCCAGATACGCTGCTCCCATGGCGAGCAGGCCTAAAATAAATGTGGCGTGAAAACTCCGGCTTCTTAAGCCGGAGCGCCACGCCACTACCGCATGCTCAAACATTTATTAAGATTAGGAGACGGCGCCCGCGCAATTTGGCCCCGCTTCAGTGTGGGCGTCAGTGATTGTCCAAAGCGCCGGGACTGCTGCCCCAACCGCCGGCGTACCGCACACCGAAGCGCTGGATCCGCCACTGTTGGCAAAGAAGGTGTTACGTCCTTTCGCGCTTGCCGAAGTAACTGCCGCTCCAGTACCAGCAGCGTTGGCAAGTGAGTGAATTTTAACATTGCGCGAACGGGTGAAAACAAATTGGGTTTGCACCAGGCCGTTATACGCACCCGATGTTACCGTCGTTGCGGTTGGGTCATCTTTCGCGAGGGTGTCAGTGGTAACTGAAATTTCGCCAGAAGCGTTGGCATAACCAGAAACCATCGTAATTGCGAAAGCGCAGCCGAGGATAATTTTTTTTGAAGCGTTCATATCAAATATTTCCTTATCTTAAGTGTGATTTAAAAAATTACTTGGTTTGGTTGCCCATAATAGCGGTCAACAGATTGCGCGCGTCAGACTGCGCCGCTTTGTCTTCGCCTTTTTTCTGGTATTCGGTGAACTGGGGGATCGCAATCGCGGCCAGGATACCGATAATCGCAACAACGATCATCAGCTCGATCAGGGTAAAGCCTTTTTGCAGTTGTTTCATGTAAAGCTCCTTAGGGTAGGTTGATTTTTACTTCAATCAACACAGTTCATTCTGTGTCTGCCTAGATATTGAGCAACCGCTGTGCCAGTTTTTTGGAATTGACCTCTGGAAGATTGTGTATTTCGGTGAAATGCAGAAAATCATACAAACCGCAAAAAAATATTTATAAAATATTAAATATAATCAATTAGTTATATAATTTCCGTGAACCAGCTTCTGAGTAAAAAATTTATCGGATGCATTCTAAATATTTGTCTTCTAACAAATGGGCAGGCTTAACTTTGTGAATGGCTTCACATTTTTTCAATCGAATCAACCGCAGTATGAGCATTTGATGGTCAGAAACTGACGATTTTTGTCAGTCGGTGTTTTTCCTCCAACGGCTGATGTTGTGGCAATAACTGTGGCGCGAACAATATATAGAATAGATGGGTGCTTTGTTGAAATGAAACGCTGGATTCCCGCCTGCACAGGTGTGTTACACCTATACCGTCATTCCCGCGCAGGCGGGAATCCAGTAATGTCGCCACATGACTACGAAACTTCCATGCGTCTATATTCTGGCCAGTGACCGCAACGGTACGCTTTATATCGGCGTTACTAGTGACTTGGTCAAACGCGTCTGGGAACATAAACAAGACTTGGTTCCTGGATTTACGCAAAAATACGGCGTGTACCGTCTCGTCTATTTTGAAGTTGCTGAGACTATGCATGCTGCGATTACTCGTGAGAAACAAATTAAAAAATGGAATCGGGAATGGAAATTGAAGCTGATTGAAACTAGGAATACCCAGTGGCGGGATTTGTTTGAGGATATTGTTTGATGAGCGAAACATTTTTTGTTTGGGCTGGATTCCCGCCTTCGCGGGAATGACGGGGGAAAGGGAATGACAGTGAGGCTGAGTTCCGACCTTCGCGGGAATGACGGAAGCAGGCGGAAATGACGGTGAGGCTGAATTCCCGCCTTCGCGGGTATGACGGCGTGAAGCGGATACCGACAGCGTGTAATGGCAATGAAGTCATCGAAGAGGCCTATTCAATACCCGTCATTCCCGCGAAGGCGGGAATCCAGTGGATTCAGGCTTGATAACCTGGTATCGCTTCCAGTTCAACTTTGTCGATCTGCTCAGCATCGAGAAATTTTTCCGCGTAGGTAAGCCAGACTTTTTCGCGCACGAATATCTGGAATAAGTCCGGGTCGATATGGCCGTTGAGCGCGAACTTGCCGAGGATGGCCAGTGATTCGGACAAGGGCTTGCCCGGTTTGTACGGCCGGTCTTTGGCGGTCAACGCTTCGAAGATATCGGCAATGCCCATGATGCGCGCCTGTACCGACATCTGCTCGCGCTTGAGTCCTTTTGGGTAGCCTTTGCCGTCCATACGCTCGTGATGGCCGCCGGCGTATTCCGGCACGTTTTTCAAATGCGCCGGCCAGGGCAGGGATTCAAGCATATTAATAGTGGCCACAATGTGGTGATTGATGATGCCGCGCTCGGCTTTGGTGAGCGTGCCGGAGCGAATGGATAAATTTTCCTTTTCTTCGTCGCTCAAAAAACGTCCGGACTTTCCATCGATATCAACATGACTATAACCGGCGATCGTCGCCACCCGCTCCTGATCCAGCGCGCTCATGGCTTCGGAGCCTATATTGCAGCGGCGAAAAAATTCCCGGTCGTCGTTGTATTGTTTCAAGGTCAGCGCCAGTTGCTGCTCGATAAAAGTGATCTGCTGTTGCTGACCCGCTTGCATGGCGCTAATTTTTTCTTTCAATGCGGCGATTTCCGCATCGCGCTTGAGTACTTCAAAGCGCGTATCGATGAGTTCAATGCGGTCGTAAATAGTTTGCAGCTTGGTCGATTTATCCACAACGTGCACCGGCGTGGTGATTTTGCCACAGTCGTGTAACAAGCCTGCAATCATCAGCTCGTAGCGATCACGCTCGTTCATGCGAAAATCTTTCAGCGGGCCGTCGCTGGTTTTGTCAGCCGCTTCAGCGAGCATCATGGTGAGCTCGGGCACGCGCTCGCAATGACCGCTGGTGTAAGGTGATTTTTCGTCAATCGCGGTGTTAATGAGATTGACCAGCGAGACAAACAGCGTTTCCAGTTGCTCGATCAACAAACGGTTGGTAATCGCCACCGCCGCCTGCGACGCGAGGGATTCAACCAGGCGCGTATTCTCAGTGCTGAACGATTCCGTGTTACCTGACGCGTCCTGCGCGTTGATAAGTTGCAATACGCCGATGATGTCGTTCTCGTGGTTGCGCATCGGCACGGTGAGAAACGACTTGGAACGATAATTAGTGCGGCTGTCGAACTGCCGTGTGCCGGAAAAATCGAATCCGGCTTCTGTGTAAGCATCAGCGATATTAACGGTCTTGCCTTTGAGGCAACTATACGCGGCAACGGTGGACAAGTTCGGTTTTCCCGCTGCATCGTAAAGGGGCACAGCAGGAAACGGAATCGGCAAACCCGTTGTGCCGCCCATGGAAATCGCAAGCGAATCGGTCCGCACTATTTCGAACTTGAGGTACTTGCCATCAATCACGCGATACAGTGTGCCGCCGTCAGCATGGGTGAGATTTTTTGCGGCTTCGAGTATGGTTTCCAACAAGCGTGCGAGATCGCGTTCGGTGGAGAGCGCGATACCGACTTCGTGCAGGTAGGTAATTTGGCGCAGGGTTTCCGCCGGATCAGCGGCGTTGAGAACGGAGTCAGACATTGCGGCTATTTCAGTCTTCGTTCAGCAGCAGAAAATTATCCGCCAGCCGTGCAGTGTGGGCGTTACGCACAACTAAACTGGATTCGTACGCAAAACGCACGCCAGGTCTGTACTTGTAATATATTGATTTTATTAAATATTTTAACGAATTATTTGATACAAACCGCACGCACCTGCGCCATATCGGTAATGCCTTGCAGGACTTTTTCAATGCCGTCTTGTTTTAAGGTACGCATGCCTTCGGACAATGCCGTGGCGACCATCTCGGACACGCGTGCATGTTCCTGGATATTCTTTTTCATCGCATCGGTACCCACCAGTAATTCGTGCAAACCCAGGCGGCCCTTGTAACCGCTGCCGTTACAGGTTTCACAACCTTTGGGTTTGTAAAGCGTAAATTCGCCTTTGTCGTTGGCGTAATCCTTCACCCATTCATCGTGCTGCTTTTTGTAGCTGCCTTGCAAGTCGGCTTTCCATTCCGGCGTATTGGTCAATTCAGCGCCGTATTCATGCAATAACTGTTTGATTTCTGCCTGAGTTGCCGCATAAGGTTGTTTGCACTTAATGCACAGGCGTTTGGCCAGGCGCTGCGCCAATATACCGACCAGCGCATCGGCAAAGTTAAACGGGTCCATACCCATGTCGAGCAAGCGAATAATGCTTTCCGGCGCGCTGTTGGTGTGCAGCGTGGAGAACACCATATGGCCGGTAAGCGAAGCCTCGAGGCCCATCGACACCGTTTCCTTATCGCGCATCTCGCCCACCATGATCACATCCGGATCGGCGCGCAAAAACGCACGCATGGCCATGGCGAACGTCAGACCGGCTTTCGGGTTTACTTGAACCTGACGCAAGCCCTTTTGCGTAATCTCGACCGGGTCTTCCGCGGTCCAGATTTTCGATTCAGGCGTGTTGATGTAACCGAGAATGGAGTGCAGCGTAGTCGTTTTACCCGAACCGGTCGGGCCACAGGCAAAGAAAATGCCGTAAGGCTTGATGATTTGTTCTTTCAGAATTTTCAGATTACGCGGCAACACACCGAGCTTGTCCAGCGGTATCGGCTCGCCTGCGGCGAGGATACGCATGACTACGTCTTCGACACCGCCAGCAGATGGCAGTGTCGCTACGCGCAACTCGATATCCACCGGACCGTATTTTTTGAACATGATCTTGCCGTCTTGCGGCTTGCGCTTTTCCGAAATATCCAGATCGCACATGATTTTGATACGCGTCACCAGTGCGTTGCGATAGCTCGCCGGCACTTCGGTGTAAGCCACCAAGGTGCCGTCGCGGCGAAAACGGATTTCCGTGCGGTTTTTTCCGGGATAGGGCTCAACGTGAATATCCGACGCGCCCTGTTGATAGGCATCGGTGATGATCTTGTTCACCAGCTTGACGACTTCGTTATCAGCCGCGGCGGATATTTCTTCCGCATACAGTGCGCTGGTATCCTGACCGTCGTCCTGATCCATGCCCGACAGCAATTCGCTGATTGAGCCGCCGCTGATCGAGTCACCATAGAACTGATTCAGCGTCTTGAGAAATTCCTGCGGCGTGGTGACTTTGAAAATGATCTTGTGCTTGGGGAATATATTTTCCACCACGCGCGTACCGCGTACCCGCTCCGGGTCGGGGGTAATGACAATCAAGCCTTCCTTGGCATCTTCAATGGGCAGCCATAGACTGCTGACCACATAATCGCGTTTGAGATTTTTCAGCAGGTCCAGCGGCTTCATCCGGTCAGCGCGGTAAGGCTCGTAATCGACTGAATAATATTTCGCCAGTGATTCGCCCAGTGCCGTTGTCGTAACGTGGAATTCATCGAGCAATACTTCTTCGAGCGATTTTTCCTTGCGCCGCGCGGTGCGATGCGCCAGTTCGAGCTCCGGGGCGGAAATGACATTATCCAGCACCAGGTAGTCGAAACGGCTTTTGACCACGTGGGACGCTGTCTGCTTGCGCACGCGGAATGCCACAGCCAGCGTCTTGGCCAACTCGGCGACGCCTTCTTCAGCGACCAAGGTAAATATCTGGTCGTCGCGGCTGTTGATTAGCTGCAATACACCCAGCATGTCCTTGCCGTCATCGCCTCCCAGCACCGGCGCCACCAGCATCTGTTTGGTGCGGTATCCAGTGCGCTTGTCCACCGCTTTGAGAAAGGTCAACGGCGGAGCATATTTACGCAGTTCTTCGTCGTCGTAAACGTCGGCGATATTCATTACCGTATGATGCACGGCGCAATAGCCGGCGATACTGGTTTCGTTGATGGGCAGTTTGAGTTCGCGGAAGGAATCGAGACCGGTTTTGACTTTGGACACGACGAACTGTTTGTCAGGCGTCACGGTGTAAATGGTCAGGCGGTCCGCTTCAAACAAAGCGCAAATTTCACGCGACAAGTCACCGATTATTTCGTCGATGTTGGCAGTCGAGTGGATGCGGTTAGTCAGGGCCTGTAATTTTTTGGCGAACGCAAGCCGGTTGGTGATGTTGGCCACATTGCCCGGCGCGGCCGTCTTGGGTTCAAGTTTGGCATTCATGTTTGGACCTCGCGTAGTACTAAATCACCCTGTAAACCCTGCCGTTCTTGGCAGATTTCAACTTAGTAGTATAGGCTCCCTGCCACTTTGTTTCGCCCTTATTGCTATCACCGGCGGCAGGCAGTTTGTAAACTTTGTCTAATATTGTCAGGGGTATTGACCTAAAACTCCAGCACCATGTGATTTTCCAGCATTTTTGGGTGGTAAACGGGCACTGCTTCGTAAATTTCGCGCATGGTTATCTCGGCTTCGCCGGGCTTGAGGTGGGTGATGAAAACCTCCGCCTGGCGGGTCATCTTTTTCAATTCATCGGCAAGCATACTGGGACACAAATGCTTTGAAGCCATTGCGATGTCCTTGTCCCGGTTGCAAAATGCTGTTTCGATAATCAGGTATTTCAGGTTTTCGATCTGGTTGACCGCGCCCCACAACGCGTCATTGGTCGTGGTGTCGCCGGAAAAAACCAGACTGCCCCGGCCGGAATCCAAATGAAAACCCACGGTCGGCACAACATGGTTGGCAGGCACCGGAGTGATCATACGTCCGCCAATATCCACTGTGCGCCCGACGGCCAGGGTCTCATAGCGCATGAATGGCGTCTGCAGATTGGGAATGCGGGTGAAATCAGGCCATATTTTCCAGTTAAACAAGTGTTCTTTCAATATATCCAGCGTCGCCGGAGTGGCATGCACCGATATAGGCGTATCACGCAGGCTGCCCACCGTATCCACCAGCAAAGGAATACACGCCACATGGTCCAGATGCGAGTGAGTGATAAAAATATGGTTAATTCGCACCAAGTCTTCCAGGCTCAGGTCACCAACCCCCGTGCCGGCGTCGATCAAAATGTCATCGTCAATCAATAACGACGTCGTGCGCATATCGCCGCCTATGCCCCCACTGCATCCCAGTACGCGTAGTTTCATTATTTGTTTCCGCCAGTTGCCCTGGAGCAGCCACTTGAATTTGAATAGGTTCCCATCGCAGAATTATGCCGCAATATGTGCTGGGTAAAATGTGAACCAGTAGACAATCCGGGAATTTTTTCTGTTTAAATTTGTATTTTAGCGCTTGATTTTCCTGCTATTTTGCTTCGTAAGTAAAAATGGCATCCCACTTGTCTCCCGGCGGCATCATGCGGTAGTGCGCGATACGCCCAAGGTACAGATTAAACAATTGCGCGCCGGGCACCGCATGCAATAAATCGTTCAATGCGGTTTCAGCCTCATCCCAGCGCTGGACGCGATAGGATTTCAGCATGTCGTGGAAGCGCCCAGCCAAATCCAGCGTTTTACTGTCAACCTCAGAGGGGTAACCCAAAGGCTCAAAAATCGTCACTGACTCCTGCTTGCCTTTTACCCGCACCACATCCAGTTCACGAAACAGCATCTCCGGTATCGCCTTGCGCGTCGTTTCTCCCACGATGATTGGCACGCCGTATTCCTTGGTCAGCGACTCGAGACGCGATGCCAGGTTCACCGAGTCGCCCATTACGGTATAAGCCAAACGGAATTCAGATCCCATGTCGCCCACACTCATGGTGCCGGTATTGATACCGATACCGACTTCAATCGCCGGCCAGCCGCGTGCGCGGAATTCCTGGTTCATCGTCACCAGTCGCGCCTGCATATCCAGCGCGGTGCGCACAGCATTCTCCGCATGGCTCTCATCGGGCAAGGGCGCGCCCCAGAACGACATCAGCGCATCGCCTATGTATTTATCGATGGTGCCGTGATGTTTTTGCACCACCTGGGTCATCGGCGTCAGGTAGGCATTCATCAAGCGGGTCAGTTCTTTCGGATCCAGCCCTTCTGACAGGCGGGTAAATCCCCGCACATCGGAAAACAGTACGGTCATGTCGCGGCTCTCACCCGCCATGCTGACTTCGTTCGGATTTTCGCTCAGCTCCTGTACGCGCTCGGGGGCGACGTACTGCCCGAATGCCTGGGTAATCCGCCGCGTACGCCGCGTCTCGACAAAATAGCCGTAAGACATGTTGAATAGGAATAACAACGAAATAATCAACAATACCGCCGCCAGTGGAATCACCGAATATTCAAATTGCCAGGCGTAATAATTAATGCCGAGAGTAACGCTTAAAGCTGCCAGGGTAATCATGGATGACTTCAGCGGGCTCAAAAATGGCAACCACAGGCCTAGTGATAAGCCTATGATTATTATCATAATTCTCTCAATTCCCTGCTGATGGATGGAGTTTTGCCAAATTTTGCCTTCCATCATTCCGGCGATCATGTTGGCGTGGATTTCCACGCCGGGATAAGTCGGCCCCATCGGGGTAGAACGCAAATCCCGCAAACCTTCGGTACGCGTTCCGACCAGCACAATTTTATTTTCCAGATCGCCTTTCGCCAACTTGCCATGCAAGGCATCGACAATCGAATAATAGGGAAAACTACCCTCTTTGCCCCGATAAGGAATCAGCGCGCTAAGGCGTTCGTCCACCGGAATTTTCAACCCGCCTTCGATTTCCAGAAGCTCGACACGCCCTTCTCCAATTGACTTGGAAAGCTGGTTGGATAAATGGGGAATCAGATTAGGCTTCCCCAACATATTGCGCATCATCGCCAGTGATAAGGTTTCGTAATACTCGTCCTTGTATTGCACCAGCATCGGCAACCGGCGCATGACGCCATCGTCGTCAGGCATTATGGTAAAAAATCCGCCGCCCGCGGCGTTTTTTTGCAGCGCCGACAGATTCGCGACATAGCTTTTGAAAACATATGGAATTGCAGTGTTTTCAAATGTCCCCTTGGGAAAAACCGGGGCGGGAATTTGCCACGCGGCGGCGGCTTTGCCCGGGTCTTCTTCGGTCTGGAATGAATACCCCAAGACCACCGGACGTGATTTCAGCTTATCGGCAAACAATCGGTTATAGTCAAGCTGACCCGATATTTCCGCTAGAGTGGACTGATACTGCGGTACATCTTTCAATTCCTTGTTGCCCAAACCACGTAGGACCTCCAATCCTGAACTGCGGTCCGGCTCGGGAAACACCGCGTCGAATCCCAACACTGCCACACCGTAATAATCGAATAGCCGATCAAGCAGGGCTGCCAGTTTGTCGCGGCTCCATGGCCACTGGCCTTCTATGGCCAGGCTTTTTTCGTCAAAGTCCAGAATGACAACCGAATCGAATTTGTCCCGCTGCCGGGCGAGATTAATGCGGTAATCATATAGAGCGCCTTCGATTTTGCTGACATAACGTTGATTTGACGGTTGCGTGGCGTCGAGATAAAACGCGAGCACTGCAAGAACGCCTATCATCACGCGAAATGCATGGCGTTTTATTTGGCTTAGCATGGGGATAAGGGGTTACGCACAACCTGTTGTGACATAGCGGCCGTTGCGATTGAATGCATGGCAGGTGGGTGCGCGCATAGTGCGCGCACCGTTGATCAAACTGACTTGAGGAAGAATTCCATTTTGACGCCGGCAAGCTCAATGATGTCGTGGTCATTCAACGCCTGCGGCTTGTCGTCGAGGGCCTTGCCGTTGAGCAGCGGGAAATTTACGCCTTCGACGTGGGTAATAAAATATCCCGTGGGTCGCTTGGTAATCACTGCCACTTGCTCTCCTTGCTTTCCGATAGTGGTGAGAGTCTTGACCAGATCGAGACTGCGCCCACTGGCAGCGCCCGTCAGCACTTGAATCGCGCCTATTTTGATTTGTTCGGCTGCGGCGCCTTCGGCGGGTTTGACGCCTTGCGGCGTGAGTATTTGCGTTCTGTTTACTGCTGTATCTGTCGCGGCCTTGGTTGAAACATCCATATTGGCCGGCTTGGGCACTATCGGGTTGCGGATGACCATGGTTTTCTCAAAGTCCTGCGGCGTAGCTATTCCTGCAGCTTCAGAAACGTATTTCAATTTATGTTTGCCCAGTTCAACCAGGTCATTATTTTTCAACAGGTGTTTTTTGATCGGCGCACCATTAACCAGTGTGCCGTTGGTGCTGTCCAGGTCTTCAATGAACGAGTCGTTGCGGATAGTGTAGATGACCGCATGCTCGCCGCTAACGGCCAGGTTATCCACCTGGACATCATTGTGCGGTTTGCGGCCTATGGTGGTGCGCTCCTTGGTGAGCTGCACTTCCTTGGTTACCACTCCATCCATGCTAATAACTAACTTTGCCATGATTAAATCCCTGTTATTGAGGGGGCGACCCCCATTATATTGACTCGCTATTTATCTTTATCGATTAATAACAATTAATCATTTACCGAAACGCGACATCAAACGTGCGCGCCAGCTACGCTCTAATGCAAAGTCTTTGATTATACGCACAAAAATTACCGATGTATTGTCCCGTCCACCACTGTCGTTTGCTGCCTGCACCAGTTGGCGCACTGTCAGGCGCGGATTAGCCGACAAAGTCAACAAGGTGAGACGAATTTCCTCGTCATCTATCATGTCGTTCAAACCGTCGGAACATAGCAAATATACGTCCCCGGGCTTTACATCATGCGTCGCTACATCCGCCTCCACTGCCGGGTCGATTCCCAGTGCCCGGGTGACTAAATTTCGATTTTGCGAAAAACGCGCTTCTTCCTTGCTCAACAAACCGCTGTCTATCTGTTCCTGCAACAGCGAATGGTCTTTAGTAACCTGGGTTAATTCTTCGCCGCGCAATCGATACATGCGCGAATCGCCAATGTGGGCGACTGTGAGCATATTATCGTGGAACAAACCCACCACCAGCGTGGTGCCCATGCCTGCGCATTCCGGCTTGCCCTGGGCCATAGTGTAAACCGCCTCATTTGCCTTGGCGATCTGTTCGCGCATCAACTTTTCTGCCACCGCCTTGCTCTGCTGACGGGACAGCCTCGCCGGTCTCGCCAAAGTCCAGGCCATTCCCAGGCCTTCAGAAATCTGGGTGGTCGCCATGCCACTGGCCACTTCACCGGCCTGATAGCCGCCCATTCCATCAGCCAGAACGACCAAACCCATCCCCTCACGCGTATCCACACAATCTTCGTTGTGGGAGCGTAACAGCCCGGGGTCGGTCAAGCTGGCTATCTGCAGCGCTTGGGTCAAATCCAATCTGTTCCCTTTTCTATCCTGTACCCAAACACACAGGTGAACACCCTACCCCGACAAGGTGGCGTTATAGTATACCGCCCAGCGCACAGAGGCACTTTTAGAAAACGGTATTTTTGAATGTCTGGGCAAATTTTGTTTAGCTATAATAGCTTAAACCAGATTGTTAATAAATGATGTGATTTGATGCACAGTTAATATTTCACAATCCGGGAAAATATGGCGCTTTTACTGCTTGATAGGGATCTGGAAAATAGGTCTTTGTTTTGCATAGCAACATTTCCGTTCTGCCAAGCAAGTGTAGCGAAAGAAAGCCGCTGCAAAAACCAAAAAAAATTTCCGGCTATTTATTTTGTTAGCGGAAAATCCCGAATCCTGCTTCCGGTTACTTGCTATCCTTATGCTTTCGCCATCCATGCAAAGCTATAATAAAAGTTGACGACACTTCGCTTCATCATTCCGAACCTAGGCTTATCCACATCAATTTCCCCTACAGGTAAAACATGTCTGCCCTGCCAAATAACGACCTATTTCATGACCCCGACTCACAAGAAACCCAGGAATGGCTCGATGCCCTCGATGGCCTCATAGCTGCCGAAGGCCCGGAGCGTGCTCATCAACTATTGGAATCATTAGTCGAAAAAGCGCGCCTCTCCGGCATCAACCTGCCCTTCTCCGCGACGACACCTTATGTCAACACGATACCGGTCGAGCAACAGGCGCGCATTCCCGGCGACCAGGCGATTGAACACACCATACGCTCGTACACACGCTGGAACGCGATGGCACTTGTGTTGCGCGCGAACAAAGACACCAACGTCGGCGGGCATATCGCCAGCTTTGCTTCTGCGGCGACACTATATGACGTCGGTTATAACCATTTCTGGCACGCGCCGTCGGAAAAACACGGCGGCGATCTGATTTTCGCCCAAGGGCATTCTGCGACCGGCATTTACGCGCGGGCATTTATGCTCGGCCGCTTCAACGAACAACAGCTGGACAATTTCCGTCAGGAAACCGGCGGTGGCGGCGTGTCGTCGTACCCGCATCCGTGGCTAATGCCCGACTTCTGGCAATTCCCCACCGTGTCGATGGGCCTCGGTCCGATCATGGCGATTTATCAGGCGCGCTTCATGAAATATATGCGCGACCGCAGCTTCATCGACGCCGGTAATCGCAAAGTCTGGGCGTTTCTCGGCGACGGCGAAACCGACGAGCCGGAATCGCTTGGCGCCATCGGCATGGCCGGGCGCGAAAAGCTCGATAATCTGATTTTCGTCATCAATTGCAATTTGCAGCGCCTTGACGGACCGGTGCGCGGCAACGGCAAAATTATTCAGGAGCTCGAATCGGAGTTTCGCGGCTCGGGATGGAACGTCATCAAAGTCGTCTGGGGAACGCATTGGGACGCCCTGCTCGCGCGCGACAAAAAAGGCATTTTGATGAAACGCATGATGGAGTGCGTCGACGGCGAATACCAGACCTTCAAGTCGAAAAACGGGGCGTATGTGCGCGAATATTTTTTCAACACGCCGGAACTCAAGGCGCTGGTCGCCGATTATTCTGACGACGATATCTGGAACCTGAACCGCGGCGGGCACGACCCGCACAAAATCTTTGCCGCCTACGACGCCGCCATAAATCACACCGGCGAGCCAACCGTGATCCTCGCCAAAACCATCAAAGGTTACGGCATGGGCGAAGCGGGCGAAGCGCAGAACATCACGCACCAACAGAAAAAAATGCCGGTCGATTCGCTCAAACATTTCCGCGACCGTTTCCACATCCCGGTCAAAGACGCCGACATCGAACAGGTGCCGTATGTGAAATTTGCCGAAGGCTCGAAAGAACTCGACTACATGCGCGCACGGCGCACCGAACTCGGCGGCTATTTACCGCAACGTCGCAGCAAAGCGGCAGCTTTGCAAACACCAGACCTCGCAGCCTTCGAACGCTTTTTGAAAAGTAGCGAAGAACGCGAAATTTCGACGACGATGGCATTCGTGCAGATTCTATCAATGTTATTGCGCGATAAAAACATCGGCAAAAATATTGTGCCTATCGTCCCCGACGAATCGCGCACTTTCGGTATGGAAGGCATGTTCCGCCAGCTCGGCATCTGGAACCAATTCGGACAGCATTACACGCCGGAGGACGCCGACCAATTGATGTTCTACAAAGAATCCGCCACCGGACAAATTTTGCAGGAAGGCATTAACGAAGCCGGCGGCATGTGCGATTGGATCGCGGCAGCGACGGCGTATTCCACGCATGGCGTGCAGATGATTCCGTTTTACATTTTCTATTCCATGTTCGGCTTCCAGCGCATCGGCGATCTGGCGTGGGCGGCGGGCGACATGCGCTCACGCGGATTTTTGCTCGGGGGCACCGCCGGTCGAACCACATTGAACGGCGAAGGCTTGCAACACGAAGACGGCCACAGTCATTTGATGTCGGCGACGATTCCGAATTGCATTTCCTACGACCCGACCTTCTCTTACGAAGTCGCGGTGATTTTGCAAGACGGTTTGCGACGGATGGTTAAAGAGCAGGAAGATATTTATTATTACATCACCTTGATGAATGAAAATTATCGCAACCCGGAAATGCCCAAAGGCGCGGAAGCGGATATTCTCAAAGGCATGTATGCATTCAGTAAAGGCGCGAAATCCAAAGCGCCGCGCGTGCAATTACTCGGCAGCGGCACGATTTTCCGCGAAGTGATTGCGGCGGCGGAGATGCTGAAAAATGATTGGGGCGTCGATGCCGACATCTGGGGTTGCCCATCGTTCACCGAACTCGCGCGCGACGGAAACGCAGTCACCCGCGCGAATTTGTTAAACCCCACCGGCAAAGCCCAAGTGTCGCACGTCGAAAATTGTTTGAAGGACACGCAAGGCCCGATCATCGCCGCGACCGATTACATGCGTTTGTTCGCCGAACAAATCCGCGCCTTCGTGCCACGTCGTTATGTCGTGCTCGGAACCGACGGTTTCGGCCGTTCGGACACACGCGAAAAACTGCGCGACTTTTTTGAAGTCGACCGTCGTTGGGTCACCATCGCGGCGTTGAATGCGCTGGCTGATGAAGGCCAGATTGATCGCAACAAAGTAGCGGAAGCAATGAAAAAATACGCCATTGATGCGAAAAAACCCGCACCGTGGACTGTTTAATAACTATTTGATTAAATTGAATTATTTATGACTATCGAAGAAATAAAAATACCCGACATCGGCGACTTCAAAGACATCGAAGTGATTGAAGTGTTAGTTAAAGTAGGCGACAGCGTGAAAGCAGAAGACAGCTTGCTGACGCTCGAATCTGACAAGGCGACCATGGAAATTCCGGCGCCCAAAGCGGGCGTGGTCAAAGAACTGAAAATCAAGGCGGGCGATAAAGTATCGCAGGGCAGTTTGGTTTTGTTGCTCGACACCCAGGCGGGCGCCAGCGCGCCAACGGATGCGAAACCAGCAACGCCTGCGCCAGCTGCTGCGCCGCCTCCCGCAGCACCTGCGGCTGATCGTGCAGCCGCACCAACTCAAGCTGCCGCGCCCGCGTCGGCACCAATGGCCGCGCCAACCTCCGCACCAGCAGCCGCCATCGACGAAGCCAGCTTCGCCAAAGCGCATGCCAGCCCTTCAGTGCGCCGCTTCGCGCGCGAGCTGGGCGTCAATCTCGGCGCAGTCAAAGGCACCGGCCCGAAAAATCGCATTCAGCAAATCGACGTGCAGCAATTCGTCAAAGCCGAACTCGCCAAACCGCGCGGCGCAGCGTCGTCGGGTTCCGGTGTCGGTCTCGATTTACTCGCTTGGCCGAAAGTCGATTTCGCTAAATTCGGCACGATTGAATCGGTGCCCTTGTCGCGCATCAAAAAACTCTCCGGCGCCAATCTCGCGCGCAATTGGGTGATGATTCCGCACGTCACGCAATTCGACGAAGCCGACATCACCGAGCTCGAAGCCTTCCGCAAATCGACCAACGAAGAGACGATGAAGCAAGGCGCGAAGGTCACCATCCTCGCGTATTTGATCAAGGCGTCGGTCGCTGCGCTGAAACAGTTTCCCGAATTCAACGCTTCGCTCGACGGCGATAATCTGGTGATGAAAAAATATTTCAACATCGGCTTCGCTGCCGATACACCGAATGGTTTGGTCGTGCCGGTATTGAAAAACGCCGATCAAAAAAATATTGTCGAAATCGCCAAGGAAACGTCTGCCCTCGCCGCCCTCGCGCGCGAAGGCAAACTCAAGGCCATCGATATGCAAGGCGGCTGCTTTTCCATTTCCAGTTTGGGCGGCATAGGCGGCACGGCATTCACGCCGATTATCAATGCGCCGGAAGTCGCCATACTCGGCGTGTCGAAATCGTCGATCAAGCCGATATGGGATGGAAAAATTTTCGCGCCGAAGTTGGTATTGCCTTTGTCCCTCTCCTACGATCATCGCGTCATCGACGGCGCGACAGCCGCGCGCTTCACTGCTTATATGACATCGGTGTTAAGTGACATCAGAAGGCTGGTGTTGTAATGGCGAATCTCATTGAAGTGAAAGTGCCGGACATCGGCGACTTTGAAAATATCGAAGTCATCGAAGTATTAGTCAAAGTCGGCGACACGGTGAAAAAAGAAGATTCACTCATCACCCTCGAATCCGACAAAGCCACGATGGAAATCCCCTCGCCGCAAGCGGGCGTGGTGAAAGAAATAAAAATCAAGGCAGGCGACAAGGTGTCGCAAGGTTCGATGATTTTAATTATGGACTCAGCCGCAGCGAGCACGACCAGCGCCGCGCCCGCAGCGCCAGCCAAAGCCGCAGTAGCAACCGCTCCCGCGCCTGTCGCCGCAACAGTTGCCGCCCCCCCACCAAGCAACATCAAATCCGACCTGCAAACCGACGTCTTAGTTCTAGGCGGCGGGCCCGGCGGCTACACCGCCGCATTCCGCGCGGCGGATTTGGGCAAGCAAGTGATGTTGATCGAACGCTACGCCACGCTCGGCGGCGTGTGTCTTAATGTCGGCTGCATTCCGTCCAAAGCTTTATTGCATGTCGCCAAAGTCATCACCGACGCGGACGACATCACCAAACACGGCGTGACTTTCGGCGCGCCGAAAATCGAGCTGGATAAAATTCGCGGCTGGAAAAATGATGTGGTCGGGAAACTCACCAAAGGTTTAAGCGGCCTCGCCAAGCAACGCAAAGTCACCGTGGTGCAAGGCGTGGCGAAATTCACCTCGGCTTATACCGTCGAAGTTGTCACTGCGGACGGCACTAAGATAGTTCAATTTAATCAAATAGTTATCGCAGCAGGCTCGCAAGCGGCAAAAATCCCCGGCCTGCCCTACGACGACAAACGCTTGATGGATTCCACCGACGCGCTCGATCTCGCCGACATTCCGCAACGCATGCTCATCGTCGGCGGCGGCATCATCGGTTTGGAAATGGCGACGGTGTACGACGCATTAGGCAGCAAAGTCAGCGTGGTCGAATTGATGGACGGCTTGATACCCGGCTGCGACAAAGATTTAGTCAAGCCGCTGCACAAGCGCATCGAGAAACGCTACGAAGCGATTTACCTCAAAACCAAAGTAGAAAAAATCGACGCCAAAAAAGACGGCTTGCATGTCAGCTTCGCCGGAGACAACGCACCAGCCGCACAAGTGTATGACCGCGTGCTCATCGCCGTCGGCCGCCGACCGAACGGAAAAAATATCAACGCAGCGGCAGCGGGCGTCAACGTCGATGAACGCGGCTACATCGCCGTGGATAACCAACAACGCACCAACGTCGCGCACATCTTCGCCATCGGCGATATTTGCGGCGAACCCATGCTCGCGCACAAAGCCACGCACGAAGGCAAACTCGCCGCCGAAGTCATCGCCGGGCACAAAGTCGCCTTCGACGCGCGCACCATCCCCAACGTCGCCTACACCGACCCGGAAATCGCCTGGATGGGCCTGAGCGAAGCCGAAGCCAAAGCGCAAAATGTTGATTACGAAAAAGCCGTCTTCCCCTGGGCCGCCAGCGGCCGCGCCATCGGCAGCGCCCGCGAAGAAGGCCTGACCAAACTCATCTTCGATAAGCAAAGCAAAAAATTATTAGGCGCAGGCATAGTCGGCATCAACGCCGGCGAACTCATCGCCGAAACCGTATTAGCGCTAGAGATGGGCGCCGACGCCCAAGACATCGGCCTCACCATCCACCCGCACCCGACGCTATCGGAAACCGTTTTCTTCGGCGCGGAAATTATGGATGGGAGCATTACGGATTTGTATATGCCGAAGAAGCATGGGTAACTTTACGTCACCAGCTCTTCGCGTTTTGAAGCGCGATGATTTGAAGTATCTTGGGGCAACTTTAATTGAAATTCAATATAACCAAATAGGTAACAAAATAATCACAAGAAATATGCAATTCAACAGTCCAGATATCCGGTAAATTTCGGGTATCTACTTTCATAAATGCGTCTTCCTCAATAGGGATATCATATGCATCGACGTAGTTTTCTGCTCATCGGAATAATCGCAATCACTGGCTGCGCCGGAATACCAACCCAACATGGTTTCGAGCAAATGCTACAGTCTTGGAGCGGTGGAGACATTAATTCACTAATCGCAAAGTGGGGTCCACCTACGCGAACCGATGAACTACCGAACGGAACAAAGATGTACACGTTCTCGCGATCAAATTCTTACACTACTCCAGTGTACGTCACCCCCACCTACACCAGCCCGACGCAAACCACGGTAAACGTGTACGGCAACACCGCCTACGCAACTACTACTCCTGGGAAAACCACAGGCGGGCAAGTTTATGGCGGAAAAACCGTTGAAACATCTTGCACTGTCAGCTTTACAACCGATGCATCGCAACGTGTCATTGCTTGGCGCTACGAAGGAAACCAATGCCAAGCGCCCGAACGTAGTGAACCAAAACAACAAAAAACCAACCTTCAGTGCTTTGTGCAATGTAAAGACTCTGGCAATCCTCTGGAAACTTGCCGCACTCAATGCGCAAATTAAGCACACAGGAGTCGGCAAAGCGCTTGCGTGCCCATGCGGGTGAAAACTTATTTTCGATGCCATACTTGTTGAAATTAAATACGGTCAAATGATTGAAAAATAATCTACAAAATTACGTCCCTCCAAAATCTAGATGCCCGTTGAATTTCAGCAAGCGTAGCAAGCGTAGGGTGGGCAAAGCTTTAGCGTGCCCACGCGGATGAAAACATCATTGATGTCGCTCTTGTTGAAATGTAATATAAACAAGTGAATAAAAAATACTCAACAAAATTATGCATCTCCGCAATCCAGATACCTAGTGAAATTCGGGCGTGAATTTTTTTATCCGCCTACCCAACCAACAGGAGGCCACCAATGTCGCGAACGATT
Organism: Burkholderiales bacterium; assembly: GCA_049695115.1. Taxonomy (GTDB): domain Bacteria; phylum Pseudomonadota; class Gammaproteobacteria; order Burkholderiales; family JBEEJL01; genus JBEEJL01. The sequence continues at coordinate 26,119 of JBAVRP010000032.1, forward strand.
ACCGTCAGCCTGCCCGTAGCTGATCTGAAAGCGTCTAAGGCTTTTTATACCGCCCTGGGCTTCGTCAATAATCCGCAGTTCTCGGACGACGACGCAGCGTTTATGAAGTGGAGCGAGACCATCAGCATCGTGCTGTTGACCCACGCAAAGTGGCGCACCTTTACTACCCGCCCGATTCCGCCGAAAACATCAAGCGAGGTCGCGCTCAATATCTCGTGCGATTCACGCGCAGAAGTCGATGCGATGAACAAAGTTGCCTTAGAAAACGGTGGAATCGCCGACATCAATCCCATCGAAGACCATGGGTCCATGTATGGTCGCGACTTCGCTGATCCTGACGGCCACGTTTGGGGCCCAAAGTGGGTGGACATGTCCGCTATGCCGGCCAGTTAATAGCAGGTGTAGGATGGATGCAACCCATTACTCGATTGATAGCTGAAGATAAACCCATCCCCACCCTAACCCTCCCCTTGAATGGGAGGGGATTAAGCATGCGTAGGGTGGGCAAAGCGTTAGCGTGCCCACGCGGATACAACATCACGAACCGTATAACCCATGTCAAGATACCGGCGCAGTTTAATTAACGGGGCAACCTATTTTTTCACTCTCAACTTGGCTGATCGCAACAGCCATCTACTCGTAAAAGAAATCAGCCGCCTGCGCAATGCCTATGGAACAGTGAACAAGCGCTACCCTTTCCACACCATTGCCGTCTGCATTTTGCCGGATCACTTGCATGCAATTTGGACCTTGCCGCCGGACAATCACGATTATTCATCACGCTGGCAACTCATTAAACGCCATTTTTCGACCGGCTTGCCCGCTTCGGCAAAACGCAGCACGAGCAAACAGAACAAACGCGAAAAAGGAATTTGGCAACGGCGTTTTTGGGAACACCAAATCCGCAACGAATTGGATTTACAACGTCATGTCGATTACATCCATTACAATCCGGTTAAACATGGTTTAGTGGAACGGGCGCAAGATTGGCCGTATTCAAGCCTTCATCGTTATGTTGAAGCCGGTGATTTACCGCTTGATTGGGGCGGGGATAAAGCTAAAATCGATGGTGAATTTGGCGAGTGACCGCGTGGGCACGCTGCGCTTTGCCCACCCTACGTCTGCTGGAAAACTTGCTGGCAATTGGGCCGTATCGGTTAACGGTAATTGGCGACTCACTTTCAAGTTTGAAGGCCAAGACGCCGTGCAGGTCGATTATCAGGATTACCATTAGGAGACATCATGACGAGAATGCATAACCCACCCCACCCCGGCGAAGTGTTGAAAGACGGCGTTTTCGCCGACGGCAACATTACAGTCACCGACGCAGCCGCCGCGCTGGGCATTACGCGCGTATCGCTTTCGCGTTTGTTGAACAGCAAAGCAGGCGTGAGCGCGGAAATGGCGGTGCGCCTCGGTAAATGGTTAGGCACCGGCTCCGAGGTGTGGATTAACCTGCAAGCGCAATTCGATCTATCGAACGCGGAGCAGTCGATGAAAAGCAAAATCAAAAAAATTACTGCGTTAAAGATTGCGGCTTGAACAAGGCTTAGGTGGGCACACTTCGTTTTGCCCACCCTACGGCTGTTTTTTATTTCACAAAATGTTAGGATGTGCTGAGGCACGAAGCGCATCAATCGCGAACGATGCGCCTCCTTCGTCGGCACATCCTACGGAAAAAATAAATTGTTTGCCGTAAAACTGTCAAATGAATTATCGTTGTATGCATTGATCATTTTCCATACGTCGGAACGCCTTGCAGGCTTCCTGCCTACGCGAGCAGTTCAATAGAGGAGCTACATCAATGGCCAAGAACACGATTTGCTTGTGGTATGAACGCGACGCAGAACAGGCAGCGCGCTTTTATACGCAGACCTTTCCGAATAGCAGTTTTGGCGCGATTCATCGTGCGCCGTCGGACTACCCTAACGGCAAAGCGGGCGATACGCTGACGGTGGAATTTACTGTCGCCGGCATACCCTGCATAGGAATCAATGGCGGGCCGATGTTCAAACACAGTGAGGCGTTTTCTTTTCAAATCTCGACCGAAAACCAGGAAGAGACAGACCGATATTGGAATGCCATTGTTGCCAATGGCGGCCAGGAAAGTCAGTGCGGTTGGTGCAAAGATAAATGGGGCATCAGCTGGCAGATCACCCCGCGTGTACTGGTCGAGGCAATAGCAAAAGGCGGTGACGCGGCCGAGCGTGCATTTGAGGCCATGATGCCGATGCGGAAGATCGACGTGGCGGCCATCGAGGCTGCTGTGCGCGGGTAAGCCGATACGTTCTTTTTGCAGCAAACGTAGGGAGTAATGAGGAACGAATTACGCCGCATGCAAACTTGATACATTACAAGTCTCAAAGATACGCGGCGGTTTAGCGATTCCATACGGCGCAATTCGCGCAGCTCATTGCGCCCTACAAATTCTTCGGAGGTCACATGAAACGAGTCACTGGTATCGGCGGTATATTCTTCAAGGCGAAAGACGCGCCATCGCTGCAGGCTTGGTACAAGCGGCACTTGGGCATCGATGTGCAAGCCTGGGGCGGCGCTGCTTTCACGTGGGCCGACGCCGAGGGCAAGCCGGTTGTGGGCACCACGATCTGGTCCATCGGCGCGCAAGAAAGTGATCAGTTTGCCCCGAGCTCTGCTCCCTTCATGATCAACTACCGAGTCGAAGACCTGCACGCTTTGGTCAAAGTGTTGAAGGAAGAAGGCTGCAATGTGCTGGAGAAAATTGACGATTCCGAGTACGGGAAATTTGCCTGGGTTATTGATCCAGAAGGAAACAAGGTCGAGCTATGGCAGCCGCCGCAAGGTCAATGAACGAAAAAAACAGATCGGAACGGTGGGAACACTTCGTTTTGCCCACCTCACGAATTTTTTTTAGTTAGGGCGCAAAGCCACCGGCATAGCTTTAAGCAACAACAACTAAGGAGGAACGCATGAGAGAACTACGGGCAGAAATACAAATTTCAGCACCCATGGATCAGGTTTGGCGGGTCCTGACTGATTTTGACCATTGGAAGGACTGGAATCCGATGGTCAACCAGGCCAGCGGAAGCGCTTTGGTTCACTCAAAGTTGAAAATCACCATGCGTGGATCGGACTCCAAAGACGCAATGAAATATGAGCCAACCATACTAGAAGCAGATCCGCCGAAAAGCCTTCGTTGGAGAGCAACGATGATGAGCGGCTTCATGTTTACCAATGATCGAGTTTTTGAGCTCAAAGAAAAGAATGGTGGAACCGAGCTTATTAATAGAGAAGAGTTTAGCGGATTGATGGTGCCTTTGTTTTGGGGCAAGATGAATCAGTTTGTGGTGCCAATGCTTGAGAAAATGAACATGGCCCTGAAGAACAAAATGGAAGCAAAATCATAGTGGCTTCAGTGTCGCTTACGAGCTGAGTATGCCCCTATTGTGATCTGGCAACGCCATCAGCGCACATAGGATGGGTGCAACCCATCATTCGATCTAAAAGGAGAGTTGACATGACTTTTCAAGCATACATCGACAACATCCACGCCAAAACGGGCAAGACGCCGGCGCAACTTAAAACTCTAGCCACGAAAGCTGGCGTGTACAAGGCTGATATGAAAGCCAGTGAGTTGGTCGCGTGGTTGAAAAAAGAATTTGAGTTGGGCCACGGACATTCGATGGCAGTCTGGGCGGTATTCAAGGACGAAGGCTGGGTTGAATCGCCGAAGGGCAAGAAATGAGCGCGAGGTGGACAAAGCGTTAGCGTGCCCATGCTGAAAATTTCGGTTGGCACACTTCGTTTTGCCTAAGCTACGCGCTCCATCTCGCCAGGAGACAACATGAAATTGACTCTTTATTATCACCCTCTTTCCTCGTTCTGCCATAAGGTTCTCATCGCTTTGTATGAAAACCATATCGAGTTTGAAGGGCGAATCATTAATCTTGGGGAGCCGAAAGACAGGGCGGAACTTCAGGCCGTCTGGCCGTTTTGCAAGTTCCCGGTTATTCACGATAACCAGAGGCAGCGCAACGTCGCCGAGTCGTCCATCATTATTGAATATCTGGATCAATATTTCGCTCCTGCGCTTAGAATGATCCCGAGTAACGTCAGCGATGCGCTCGAGGTGCGGCTGTGGGATCGTATTTTCGATAACTACCTGCAGGGGCCTTTGCGGGAGATCGTCAACGATAAAATGCGCGGAATAAACGGCGACTTAACCGGCGCGAGAGCTACACTTGAGACAGCGTACGGAATGATTGATCGGCAACTGGCGTCTAAAGATTGGTGTGTGGGGGAAAATTTCGGCATGGCCGACTGTGCAGCTGCCCCGGTCCTGTTTTATACCAGCACGTTACAAGGCTTCCCGAATCATCATGTCCACTTGGCCGCCTATTTTGAGCGGCTGATGAATCGTCCTTCGGTACGCCGAGTCCTGGAAGAAGCCAAGCCGTACTTCTCACTTTATCCCTTCAGCAGCGCCATTCCAGCGCGATTTCGTTGAAGGGGCAAGCATAACTAGGATGGGCAAACCACTAGCCTGTCCACAATAATCGGATCGGTGGGCACACTTCGTTTTGCCCAACCTACATCCCTGTTTGTAGCATAGGCGATGAATGATTTATCATCGCAACATATTGATGATTTTCCATACGTCTGAACGACCTGCAGGCTGCCGAACTACGCGAGCCACTTTTAATCGAGGCAACGTGCACCAAGCCGTACTTCAATTCTGGTTCCATGAGATCGCACCTGCTAATTGGTGGAAGGTGGATGCAGCGTTCGATCGGCTCATCGTCGAGCGATTTTCTGAACTCCACGCGCGCGCAGTCTGTTCGGAACTGTTCGAGTGGCGCGTAGAACCGAAAGGACGACTGGCTGAAATCATCGTTCTTGATCAGTTTTCGAGGAACATGTACCGAGGCACCAAGCTTGCCTTCGCGGCTGATGCTATGGCATTAGCATTGGCGCAAGAGGCAGTGGCAGTAAAAGCTGACCTCACGCTCTCAACCGAGGAGCGAGTCTTTCTGTACATGCCGTACATGCACAGCGAGTCGCGACTCATTCACGAAATTGCGGAGCGCCTCTTCAAGGAACACGCACCCAAGAGCAACTACGAATTTGAACTCAGACACAAGGCAATCATCGACCAGTTTGGCCACTACCCGCATCGCAACGCAATACTCGGACGCCAATCCACCAATGAAGAGCTTGATTTCCTTGCAAAGCCAGGGTCTAGTTTCTAGGGTGCGTATATTGGGCAAGGCGTTAGCTTTCCCGCGCGAATGGGATAGGTGGACACACTTCGTTTTTCCCATCTTATGTTTCTAATTTTTTTAGCTAGACCAACAAGGAGAACAGCTCATGCCCAAGTTACTGCGAAACGCGCTTGCCATCATTGTGGGCATTGTCATAGGTGGAGCCGTCAACATGGCGCTCATCACGATCAGCCCATCGCTCATCCCTCCACCTGCGGGCGTGGACGTAACCAACGCCGAAAGCCTGAGTAAGTCTATTCACCTTTTCCAACCACGGCATTTCATCATGCCGTTCCTGGCGCATGCAGTTGGGACGCTCGCTGGTGCGCTTGCTGCTTACCTGATTGCTGCGACTTATAAGACGCGCATAGCCTACGTGATTGGCGCATTCTTTTTTTTGGGTGGCATTGCGGCAAGTTTCATGATCCCCGCCCCTGCCTGGTTTATCGCGCTGGACCTGCTGGTCGCTTACCTGCCGATGGCGTGGTTGGGTAATCAGATAGGTGCTCGTATGAAGCAAGGCAAATGAAAACCTCCAAGACTTATTAAAAACCACAGCCACAAATAAACCGATGACTACCTTCAATACTTCTCGCGAAATCCCGGCAACCGTAGAGCAAGTCTTTGCCGCGATCAGCACGCCGGCACGCTTATCGCGATGGTGGGGGCCGGCCGGGTTTACCAATACTTTTAACGTCTGCGAGTTCAAGACTGGTGGGCGATGGTCTTTCATCATGCATGGCCCAGATGGCCAAAACTATCCTAACGAAAATGTGTTTACCGAAATTGAACCGCCGAATCGGGTCGTTATTCAACATGTCTTAGAGCCACATTTCTACTTAACGATTACGTTGGCTTCGTCGGCTACGGGGACGGTCGTATCTTGGTCGCAGGTACTCGAGAGTGAGGAATTTGCTAAACGCGTTGAACACATCATCGTCCCCTCTAACGAACAGAATCTTGACCGCCTGACGGTTGAGGTATTGCGTGATCCGGGCGGTAGCTAAGCATGCACTGCAGCAGCGTTGGACCGGTGTAACCCATCATTCGCTTTAAAAATAAAGCGATGGGTTGCACCCATCCTACTAATTTTTCTTTTGAATAAACCAAGTTGTCTGTACATAGAACTTCTTAAAGTTCGGACGTATAATTTCAGTTAGCTTTTATCAAGGGACTTTTCACTCATGAAAAAACGCATCCTGGCTATTTTGGCGTACATGCTGCCGACTTTTCCGCTCGGCTTCTTTTGGCACCTCACCATTTTCGCAAACTATTACAAGTCTTTGAATGTGTATCGAGAAGACATGATCATTCCTTTTGGAATGGTCTCCATGTTAATTCAGGGCGTTGTCTGGTCGATCGTGTATGAGCGCCTCTTCTCTGGCGAACCCATCCTAAAAGGCGCGCTGAAGTTTGCTTTGTTGGCATGCCCTTTGGCGTGGAGCTTCATGGTGCTTGCTGTGAGCGCCAAACACCAAATGTCTTCTGTGAGCGGTTTCTTGCTTATTGAAACGGCGTTTATGTTGGTTCAATATGCCATTGTTAGCCCGCTAATTGCAGCAGTCTATGCGCGAAAAAGCTAGTCCGGCAGTCAAGAGACTGAACGAAGCGGCCTTCCAGCCCTAACTTTTACGTTGTGTTTTTTTAGTGCATTAAAATTGAATTTTAAAAAAGGGGATACGCGCATGGCTCAATACTTTATTACTTATCTCGGCGGCAATCAGCCCGCAACTCCAGAAGCAGGCAAACAACATTTTGCTAAATATAAACAATGGTTATCTTCATTGGGCGACGCGGCGGTGAGCCCGGCTAATCCGCTGAAACATACGAGCACGATCAATCCTGACGGCACAGTGACTAGTGGCGGCAAAACATCCATGTCCGGTTACACTATAATTAAAGCGGATTCTATGGATGCGGCATTGACGATAGCCAAAGCATGCCCGTTTCTGGAAATCGGCGGATCGCTTGAGGTATCGGAGTTAATGCAAATGCCGATGCAAAAATAAACATGGCGCATTGAGAGGGGAAAGATCATGGCTACTGGAACTGTCCGACTTCACCGCGTACTCAAGGCAAAACCTGAACGCGTCTATCGCGCTTTTCTCGACGCAGACGCCATGGCCAAGTGGATTCCACCCTATGGTTTCACCTGCAAGGTTCATCATATGGAGCCAAAAGTCAGCGGAACTTTCAAGATATCTTTCACAAACTTCACGACCGGCAAAGGACACTCTTTCGGCGGCGAGTATCTTGAATTGGTACCGTTCGAAAGGATCCGCTATACGGACAAGTTTGACGACCCTAATTTGTCAGGGACGTTAATCGTGACAGTGCTGTTGAAACCGGTATTGTGCGGAACTGAAATAAATATTACACAAGAGGGAATCCCTGAAGTGATTCCCGTTGAGATGTGTTATCTCGGTTGGCAAGAGTCGCTGGCACAACTTGCGCATCTGGTTGAACCTGAGATACCGGATGGGGCTTAGCGGTTGTACAGCGACGTGGCTTCACATGCATTTTAAATCTTCCTCAATCCGTTTAAATCCCCCTCAATCCCCCTTTTACAAAGGGGGAAGTAAATTCGAGGCTTGTAACATCCCCCACCGCTGGAGAAGAGAAAAATAAAATTTGTGTGCGCAACATCTCCGCTTTGAAAAACAGGGAAGCGGAATCAGCGAACATAAGATTCCCCACTTTGAAAAAGGGGGTCTAGGGGGGATTTAGCATGTAAGGTGCGCCGCGCGCGCGGATATACTTGCAAGAAATGCGTGAGCACTGCGCACCCAAATAAAATACAATAAACCCATGCTGCCGCAGCCATACCAATCCTATCTTTATAACCAAGTCATTTCCACCGCGCCTTTACAAGGGCAATACGCTTGGTTGCACGCGCTGATTATTGTGCTGACACTTGCCTTGGGTTTGGTTATTGATCGGCTAGGCGGCATCGCGGGACAAATTGTGGTGAGCGTCACGGTATGGTCGCTGTTGCTGTATTTATTATCGCTGCAAATACCGGTGTGGCGAATCACTTTGATATTCGCAATGGCTCTGGTTTTTGCTTTCGAGTGCTTACTGTCATTGGTATTTGGCTGGTACGACTATCACTTTTTGAATATCCCCCCGTTCGTGCCGCCAGGACACATATTGCTGTTCATGCTCGGCGCGACACTGGCGCCGCGAGTACCTGATGTCGCGACACTCATCACACCAATTGCCGTCGCGCTTTATGGCACGTTTGCCGCTATCAGTGGTTGGAGTACGTTTGATAGCGCATTGGCAATCATCTTTCTCATCACTTATCGTTACGGCAGTTCGCACAAAACTTTCACGATTATGTTGTTGCTGGCGTTAGGGTTGGAGCTTTGGGGAACTTGGCTGGGTAATTGGACCTGGCGTCCGGTTACACCTTTCACTGGCGGATTGACGACGCATAATCCGCCCCTGCTCGCAGGTGCAGTGTACGCGTGTTTTGATATGTGCGTGATGGTGATCGCGCGCAAAGTGCATCGGCATCAAGACTATGTGCCTGAGCAGATTTACTTTGCGCAATCCGCATGATCATTCTCGAAACTGATCGCCTGATTCTGCGCACGTTTAATGTCGATGACGCAGCGTTTTATTTCGAACTGTGGAAGCAAGCTTCGTGGATACAATACATCGGTGATAAGAAATTCCGCAACGTTGACGATGCGCGCGAATCGCTGATTAATGGCCCGATGAGAATGTATGCCGATAAGGGTTTCAGTTTGTTTGTAATGGGCTTGAAAGATGGCACGCTAATCGGCATGTGCGGCCTGATAAAGCGCGACACGCTGGATGACGTCGATATTGGCTACGGCTTATTACCTGAATTTGAAGGCAAAGGCTATGCACATGAGGCCGCTGCCGCCACGCTGGCTTATGCGAAAAATCATTTCGGCATCAAGCGCCTTGTCGCCATTGTGACGCCGGAAAATCACGCGTCGATAAAGTTGCTGGAAAAAATAGGTTTGCGTTACGAGAAAATGATTGCGCTGACTGAAGGCACAGAGGAACTGAAATTATTTGCGGCGGATATTTGAAAGAAATCTTATTGGTTGCCTACCGCTCCGCGCCCAAAAATCAAGTAGCCAAAACCTATTGCAAGAACCGTGTAAGCAAGCATGGCAATAAACAGCCATCCTCGGAACCCGTTTGCCATTTCATATTTAATGAGCGCAAAGGCAGCGACTGTGAAGTGAGTGAAATTTCCTAATGAAAGCGGTCTGGAATAAATGCTACCGATAATACTGTCTTTAGCGATCCAATTAGTAAGCGCAAATCCAAAGTATAGAGCGCCCATGATTTGAATAATTATTGGTAAAGACTCATGTGCAGGCACATTAAGCCAAGTGAGAAGTTCTGCAGGGGCAAACGTTGCCACTAAACCTGGTATTGCCATCGCTATGCTGCTTGCTATCATCAAGGCTTTTGTATTCATAGGCCATGAACTCCCTATTTTGTAACACGCGTTGGAAAGTCCATCCACTCAAACTTCAATCCGCGCGTTGTCATCCAATCGGCCAAGGCTAAACCAGTCGCAGCCCTCCAAGGACGCAATTTTTCCGGCTTTATGCGTTTGTATTCGGCGAGTTCTTCGTTGAGTTTGATCTGACCAGTCGCGACGACGTGATAGCCTATGATGAGTTGGTTCAGGCGCTCGAAAGTATATAGTCCGACAAACGAAACTTGCGTCGCATCGAGATTAAGTTCTTCTTTCACTTCGCGCGCGACGGCTTCATCTGGCTTTTCGTTTTTTTCCAGAAAACCGGTAATTAGTGCAAACATTTTTTCCGGCCACGCCACGTTGCGTGCAAGGATGATGTCGCCTTCGTGTTCGACGATCGCCGCGACAACCGGAACCGGGTTGTTCCAGAAAACATAATCACATTGCGTGCTGGAGCAGACGAGTCGCGGGGCTTCGCCTTCGATGCGGGATACAAGCGGCGATGCGCATTGCGGGCAATAGCTATGGCTGGACATTTGAACAGCAGATCCTTTTCTTCGTTCAGGATGACAGTCAATTGGCATCGCGGGTCACACCTACCGTAATTAGTAAGGCCGTGCGCATGCGCACGCTACGTTTTATTGTGGGGTGCAACCGACTCTACTTCATTTGTCATTCTGAGGCCACCGGCCGAAGAATCTGCTTTCCCACTTAATCGGCAGATCCTTTGCTCCGTTCTGGATCACAGGTGATGCATGTTACACGCGAAGGTCACACTTTCGCAGCGACCCAATCTTTCACACCGCTCAAAGCTTGCGCGAGCGAAGCGGGATTGGTGCCGCCTGCCATCGCCATATCCGGCCGCCCGCCGCCTTTGCCGCCGACTTGTTGCGCGACGAAGTTGACCAAATCACCGGCTTTTACTTTTGCGGTGAGGTCGGCCGTGACGCCAGCAATCAAAGATACTTTTCCGTCTTGCACCGACGACAACACTATCGCGGCGGATTTTAATTGGTCTTTCATGCGGTCTAATGTTTCGCGCAAAATATTATTGTCCACGCCATCGAGTTGCACGGCTAATACTTTAATGCCTTTGACATCGACGGCCTGGCTTTGCAAATCACCGCTTTGTGATGTGGCGAGTTTGGATTTGAGTTGTGCGAGTTCTTTTTCGAGCGATTTGGTGCTATCTTGTAACTGATTGATTTTATTTAATATTTCTGATGGCTGTGCCTTGAGCACCGAAGCGATTTTTAGCAGCTCATCGTGCTCGTGTTCGACTAACGCCAATGCGTTCTCGCCTGTCGTTGCTTCCACGCGACGCACGCCTGCGGCTACGCCACCTTCGCTCAGAACGCGAAACAAACCGATGTCGCCGGTGCGCTTGACATGCGTGCCGCCGCACAATTCACGCGACGAGCCGATGTCGAGTACTCGTACTTCGTCGCCGTATTTCTCGCCGAACAACATGACTGCGCCGGTTTTTTGCGCTTCTTCAATCGGCAACACTCTTGCTTGCGTGGCGGCGTTGCTGAGAATTTCGGCGTTGACGATTTGTTCGACGCGCTTGATTTGTTCGTCGCTCATCGGCGCGTTGTGCGCGAAATCGAAACGGGTTTTGTCGGCATCGACCAGCGAGCCTTTTTGTTGCACATGACTGCCGAGCACTTCGCGCAAGGCCTTGTGCATCAGGTGGGTGGCCGAGTGATTGCGCATGGTGCGCGCGCGAGTTTCACCATTCACCTTCGCGCTGACACTGTCGCCGATTTTGAGCGCACCACTTTTCAAAACGCCATGATGACCGAACACTTCGGCCTGGATCTTTTGCGTGTCGGCGACTTCAAAGAGCGTACCGGATTTTTCCAGGGTACCCGCGTCGCCCACTTGCCCGCCGGACTCGGCGTAGAACGGTGTGTTATCCAAAACCACGATGCCATTTTTGCCTGCCTTGATTTCATTCACTGCCGCGCCATCAACATACAAAGCGGTAATCAGCGCGCTATCCAGCGCGAGTTTGTCGTAACCGTGGAACGCGGTTTTTGCGCCGCTATAGTTGAGCGCGGCGGCGGATTTGAATTTGCCCGCTGCGCGGGAGGCGTCCTGCTGGCGTTTCATCGCCGCGTCGAATCCGGCTTCGTCAACCGCCACACCGCGTTCACGACATACGTCGGCAGTGAGGTCTAACGGAAAACCATAGGTATCATGCAACTTGAACGCAGTTTCACCGTCGAGCGTTTTTTTACCGCCTTGCAAATTGGCATCAAGAATTTCCATGCCAGTCGCCAGCGTCTCGTAAAAACGTTCTTCTTCTATGCGCAAAGTTTCCGTGACTTGCTTTTCCAAGCGCGCCAATTCCGGATACGCGGCGCCCATGGCCGCTGACAAATCTTTTACCAGCTTATGGAAAAACGGCTGTTTCCGGCCAAGTTTGTAGCCGTGACGTATCGCGCGGCGCGCAATACGGCGCAAGACATAGGCCCGCCCTTCGTTGCCGGGAATGACGCCATCGACGATCATGAAGGAACAAGCCCGGATGTGATCGGAAATGACTTTAAGCGAATTGTGCGCCAGATCTTTTGTATGCGTTTCCCGCGCGGCGGCCTTGATCAAAGCCTGAAACAGGTCAATTTCATAATTCGAGTGCACATGCTGCAATACCGCTGCGAGACGCTCCAGACCCATGCCCGTATCCACGCTGGGCTTGGGCAATTTGTGCATCACGCCCGCTTCGTCGCGGTTGAATTGCATAAACACCAGATTCCAGATTTCGATGTAGCGGTCGCCTTCGGAGTCAGGCGAACCGGGTGGGCCACCAGCGACTTCTGCGCCGTGGTCGTAAAAAATTTCGCTGCACGGTCCGCACGGGCCGGTGTCGGCCATTTGCCAGAAGTTGTCGCTGGCGTAGCGCGCGCCTTTGTTGTCGCCGATGCGGACGATGCGCTCGCCGGGAATGCCGATTTCTTTTTCCCAGATGTTGAAGGCTTCGTCATCTTCCGCGTACACCGTCATCCAGAGTTTTTCTTTGGGTAATTTATAAACGCTCGTCAACAATTCCCATGCGTAGTGAATCGCCTCGCGTTTGAAATAATCGCCGAAGCTGAAGTTGCCGAGCATTTCAAAAAAGGTGTGATGCCGTGCGGTGTAACCGACGTTTTCCAGGTCATTATGTTTGCCGCCTGCGCGCACACAACGCTGCGAACTCGCTGCGCGCACATACGAGCGCTGGTCCTGCCCGGTGAATACGTCCTTGAATTGCACCATGCCGGAGTTGGTGAACATCAGCGTCGGGTCGTTGCCCGGCACTAAGGGGCTTGATGGAACAATGGTGTGGCCTTGGCTGGCGAAGTAGTCGAGGAATTTCTGGCGGATTTCAGCGGATGTCATTTTTTAGGCGCTTCACTACTTCAAGAAACTTTTCCGGATGCAACGATATCAGGAGCAACTATTTGGTTTCCAATTTGGTTAACACATTGGCCATCAAACTGCTCACAACCTGGCGGATGGTATCTTCGCGGTAACGCGCCGGAGCGGTAAGGGAATTCCTGGCTTCAAACGCTACGCCATCGACTTTGCCGCGAACGATGCCTTCGACGCGCGAATCGACATTCTGCGTTGCTCCCAATAACAACGGCAAACCCAATCCTATGGAAACCGCGCTTCGCCCGCCGGAACCGAAAATACCGCCGACGCTGCCGCTCACGCCGCCACCGCCGTTGCTTTGTTGCGTCGCTTTGGTGAGATAGGTTTCAGCGATTTCGTATTTGTCGATGCTGATGGTTTTGCCATTAAGCTTGTCGCCGAGTTTGTCCTGCAAGGAATTGCGCAACAAAGCCATCGGTTGCGGCGCAAGATTGGCGTCGCCGAGAATAATCGTCGGCCCATCGAGACTGCGGCTGTCGTCGCTACGCCTCAGTCTTTCGCCTTGCGGGCGCTCGTCGATTAAACGAAAACTCGGCGATTTGTCAGGCGGACCGATCAATGTAACGATTTCTTCCGGCGTACGCGTTGGTGCGCTTTGGCATGCGGCCAAAATCAGCAAAGCGAAAATAAAAAAAGATTTGTTTATAATCATATACTTACCTCACTTATTGATCGTCGTCGGCTTTGCGCGAGATCAACTTGAATATCACATTGGAACTGAAGCCGCGGCTTTGCATAAAGCGCATTTGTTTGGCGCGTTCGCTGGCACTGGTGGGCAACTCGCCGAATTTTTTTTGCCACACCGCGCGCGCGTTATCAAGTTCGGTGAGTTTGAAATCGGCGACGGCGTGTTCTATCGCCGCTTCCGACACGCCCTTTTCGCGCAACTCATGCTGAATGCGACGGCTGCCGAATTTGCTTTGCCGCGCGTGAACTACTTGCTCTACGAAGCGCGCTTCAGACAGCAATTTGCGTTTGGTCAGATCGTCGAGCACCGCTTCTACTTCTGACCCATCTTCTGTTAACGCGTTCAACTTATGTTGTAACTCGGCGCGGGAATATTCGCGCCGGGCTAAATACGCCAATGCTTTCGCGCGCAGATCAGGTTTTTGCGGGTCTTTGTTCATGGTTCAACCCGCCATAAGCTTTAGGCCCTGGCTTTGCGTTTTGATTTCGGCGCTTCTTCACCTTCGACTTCTTCATCGCGAGCGCCTGGTGCTTTGGCTGTGCCACCCATTAAGGCGACGCCGCTTTCGGCGCGGATTTTTTGCTCAATCTCGTGCGCGACGGCAGGATTTTCTTTCAGATATATCCGCGCATTGTCCTTGCCCTGGCCGATTTTTTCGCCCTTGTAGGCGTACCACGCGCCGGATTTCTCAATCAGCTTGTGCAACACGCCGAGCTCGATGATTTCGCCTTCGCGTGAAATTCCTTCTCCATACAGAATGTCGAAGTGCGCTTCGCGAAACGGCGGCGCGACTTTATTCTTGACCACTTTGACGCGCGTTTCGTTGCCGATGACTTCTTCGCCGCTTTTGATCGCGCCGGTGCGACGAATATCGAGACGCACCGATGCATAAAATTTGAGTGCGTTACCGCCGGTCGTCGTTTCCGGGTTACCGAACATGACGCCGATTTTCATGCGTATCTGGTTAATGAAAATCACCATGGTATTGCTGCGCTTGATGTTGGCGGTGAGCTTGCGCAATGCCTGCGACATGAGACGCGCCTGCAAGCCCATGTGCGAATCGCCCATTTCGCCTTCGATTTCTGCCTTGGGCGTGAGCGCCGCGACGGAGTCGATGACGACGACGTCAATCGAACCGGAACGCACCAGCATGTCGGTGATTTCCAATGCCTGCTCGCCGGTGTCAGGTTGAGAGATCAATAAGTCGGAAATATTCACGCCGAGTTTTTGCGCGTATTGCGGATCGAGTGCGTGTTCCGCGTCGATGAACGCGGCGGTGCCGCCGAGTTTTTGCATTTCGGCTATAACTTGCAACGTCAGCGTGGTTTTACCGGAAGACTCCGGGCCGTAAATTTCAATCACGCGGCCGCGCGGCAAACCGCCGACGCCTAGCGCGATATCCAAACCAAGCGAACCGGTCGAGACAACTTCAATGTCCTTGATCACTTCGCCAGCGCCGAGGCGCATGACCGAACCCTTGCCAAACTGTTTTTCTATTTGCGACAGCGCCGCTTCCAGCGCCTTGCTTTTATTGTCATCCATTGCCATGCCTCCAGTAAAATCCCTGCGTGAGTAATACGAATATTATCGCACAACGCCAGGCTTCGGGCTAGGCAACCAAGACTCAGGCAATACCGTAAACCATATAAATATTTAATTTAATCAAATAGTTAAAGTATACCGCGCACGCCTTGTATGGCAGCCTCAATGGTCAAACGACGCACCTCATTACGCGAGCCATCAAAGTGAAAAGTTTTTGCGTGCGGCGGCATATCTTTGATTACCCATGCAATGCAAACTGTACCAACAGGTTTCAATGGCGAGCCGCCATTCGGGCCGGCGATGCCGGTGACAGCGATAGCGATATGGGCGCGGCTGCGTTCCAGCGTGCCGCGCGCCATTTCGCGCGCGGTCTCTTCGCTCACCGCGCCGAATTGCAAAATGGTTTGCGGCGAAACACCGAGCATTTCCTGCTTGGCGTGGTTGCTGTAGGTAATGAAGCCGCGGTCAAACCAATGCGAGCTACCGGGTATGCGCGTAATCGCTTCGCCGATGCCGCCGCCGGTGCAGGATTCCGCTGTAGCAAGCTGCCAGCCATGCCCCTTGAGCGCGGCACCCACTTCTGCCGCGAGTTGATCGAGGTTGTCGGTTTTTTTCATGGCTCAACCACCGCTTAATGCCGCGACGAGAATGATTTCGTCAGATGCATAAAGCTTAACATCAAGTGCGCGAACCTGATTGCGGTTGATGAAAATTTTGATGTGCCGTCGGATATTGCCTTGTTCGTCGATGATCCGAAAACGGATGCCCGGATATCGCGCATCCATGTCAGACAGCAATTCCGCCAGCGTCGCGCCGCTGGCATCGATTCTGCGTTTTTCATCGGTGTAAGAGTACAACGGCGACGGAACAATCACCTTCATTTTTTCGTCGCGGTTTCGAGGGAATAAATGTGCGGCAGATGGCGAGCGATGCAGTTCCAGCGTTTGCCTTCGTTGGCGCTGGCCCATACTTCGCCGCTGGTGGTGCCGAAATATATTCCAACTGGGTCATGATAGTCCGTGCACATGGCCTGCCGCTTCACCGTCCACCAGGCATTTTTTTCCGGCATGCCTGCAGCGAGACGTTGCCATGTTTTCCCTGCATTCTTGCTCGCATACACCGCCGGTTTCCCGTCTATAGCCATGCGCGGCCACACGCTACTGCCATCCATTGGGAACACCCACAAGGTATTGGCATCGCGCGGATGCGGCGCAATGGGAAATCCGATGTCGCCGATTCTTTTCGGCATCGCTTTGCCGATGCGCTGCCACCTGTCGCCCGGGGGTTGCAAGCGATAAATCCCGCAATGATTTTGCTGGTACAAGACATCGGGGTCGGCGGAAAGCCGCATGCAATGGACATCATGGCCGTATTCCGGATCGGGGTCGGGGTTGAACAACGCCTCGACGCCGCGGTTAATCGGCTGCCAACTCGCGCCGCGATCACGGCTCTCGAACGTGCCGCCGATGGACATGCTGATATATAAGTGTTTGGCGTCGCGCGGATCGACGTTGATCGAATGCAGGGTTGCGCCATCCGGCGGCGCGTCCTGGGTTTCATCGCCGACCCACTTCACGCGGTTGGGATTCAGGTTGAAGCCATCAACGCTGGCCCAGGTATCGCCGCCGTCTTCGGAACGGAACAATCCTTGCGGCGAGGTGCCCGCATACCACACCCCAGGCTCCCTCGCATGGCCTGGCGTGAGCCAAAAAACATGATCCACCACCAAGCCTTTTTTTCCTGCGCTCGCCGCGGGAAATGCCGGCGGCCTCGTTGCCTCTTGCCATTTTTTTCCGCAGTCGGCGGAACGCATTACCGTAGGGCCCAGATGCCCCGCGCGCGCCGCCATTAGCCACACACGCTTGTCGCGCGGATCCCCGACCATGTGGTTGACGATATTGCCGAGTTGAACCGGCGCGGATATTTTCCATTGCCTGCGCTTAGGGTCGCTTCTCAGCACAAAGCCGCCTTTACGCGTGCCTATCAGCACGACGACTATGCCTGATGAAACCGCCGTTGGTTTAGTTGTCATGATTCGCTCCTGCTGGCGATACTATATATAGGTATTGTAGGCAGGTAAGACGGACATGGCGATAGTTCGAGCCCGCGGAACAGAAACGAAAATAACTAATTGATTATATTCAGCTTTATTTCTAAATTGCTCAAAATTTGACAACTGACCAGCGGTCAGCTAGAGTTTAAATACTGACTGCCGGTCATCGACACCCATGCCTTCCCTGCAACGCGCCAAACAAGCCGACCAAAAAATTGAGCGCTACCACGCGATTCTGGATGCGGCGGAACGCATGTGGTTGGCGCATCCCGAGCGCATGGCGAGCGTTGCTGAAGTAGCCGAGCATGCTGGTGTGGGAAAGGGAACCGTATATTTGTATTTTCCCAGCAAGGAGGAATTATTGCTCGCCTTGCATTCGCGCCATGTAGAAAAATTTTTCCAGGCGCTTCTATCCATGCTTGCACAGTCAAAGCCAGTGACCGTTGAGCAAATACTCAGGGTGGTGAAAACCCACATGATCGCGCCGCCCGCATTTTTGCCTCTTGCCAACCGCTGCTTCGCATTGATGGAAAAATCTATCCCGCCAGAATCGGCCGCTGCATTTCACCAGGGCATCGCGCAATGGCTGCAACGCGCTGGCGGGGAACTTTCCCGACACTTCAAACAACTTAACAATGAACAGGCCGTCTCATTGCTGATGCAAAGCTACGGCCTGATCGTCGGCCTGTGGCAATTGCTTAATCCTGCGCTTGAATCGTCGAAGCACATGACTGCTGCCGAAAAACGCATATTGCGTCCCGACTATGCGCAGGAATTATCCAGTGCCTTGTTCGATCTGTGGGCCGGCCGGCTGAGGTTCCTCGAACTATCCTCACGCCAAAAAACCAAAGCGCGCCCCAATCTGAAATCCGGAGCCAAGACCAAATGAAAAATCCACCCGTTATCTTTATTGTGTTCCTGCCGGCGCTGCTTTCTGCATGCGGCAAAGAAGTCGTCGTGACCGAGCCCATACGCCCGGTGCTGACGCAAAAAATTTCCCTGTCGCAATCGATAGGGCAGGATGTCTATTCCGGCGACGTGCGTGCGCGCCATGAAACCGATTTGGGCTTTCGCATCGGCGGCAAAATCGTTGCACGCCCTGCTGAACTGGGCACGTTGGTAAAAAAAGGCACCCTGCTTGCCAGTCTAGATCCGCAAGACGTACGCCTGGGCGCGCAAGCGGCGCAATCGCAAGTCGCCGTCGCACAAACCGAATTCGATTTCGCCAAAGCGGAACTGGAACGCAATAAGGATTTGTTGGATAAGAATTTCATCAGCAAAGCCGTTTATGACGCAAAGCTGAATAGCTTTAACAGCGCGCACGCAAAACTCGCCACCGCGCGCGCGCAATCCGCGCTCAGTGCAAACCAAAGCGTTTATGCTTCGCTGGTCGCCGATTTTGACGGCACCATTACGGCGGTCAATGCCGAGCCAGGCCAAGTGGTGGCAGCAGGACAGCCGGTGGTCAGACTTGCGCGGCTGGACGAAAAGGAAGTTGTCATCAACGTGCCGGAAAACCGCGTGGCAGAGGTGAAAAAAGTCGAGCATGTCGCCGTCCGCCTGTGGGCCTCGCCGGAAAAAATTTACCGCGGAAAGGTGCGCGAAGTATCTCCCGGCGCCGATACCGCAACGCGCACCTACACTGCGAAAATCAGCATCCTCGACGCCGCTGAGGTAAAACTCGGCATGACGGCAAACGTGATGCTACAGCAAAACGGCGCGGCGAATGTGGCGGTGATCCCATTGACCGCGCTTTACCAAAAAGACAGCCACCCAGCAGTGTGGGTGGTCGATGCCAAAGCCAGCCAAGTGCAATTGCGCCAGATCGCGACCGGCGCCTATCGCGAAGATGGCGTGGTGGTCTTGTCCGGCTTGAAGGAGGGCGAACAAATCGTCACCGCCGGCGTGCATAAATTGGTGCCGGGTCAAACCGTTCGCCTGCCATCCGCTCCGGCAGAAACAAATAAATCATGAAGCCATTCAATATGTCCGAATGGGCGTTGTCGCATCGCCCGTTTGTATTATTCGTCATGATTATGCTCGGCGTAATTGGTACATTCTCCTACGGCAGGCTCGGCCAGTCGGAAGATCCGCCCTTTACTTTCAAAGTGATGGTAGTGCGTACCTTATGGACCGGCGCCAGCGCACAGGAAATGGAACTGCAAATCACGCAGAAGCTGGAAAAAAAATTACAGGAAGTGCCCTACGTCGATGTGTTGCGCAGCTATTCCAAGCCGGGCGAATCGCAGATCATTATTGTATTGAAGGACTCCACCCCCGCCGGCGAAGTGCCTAATGCCTGGTATCAGGCGCGCAAAAAAATTGGCGATGTGCGCAATACCTTGCCGAACGGTATCAACGGCCCGTTTTTCAACGACGAGTTTGGCGACACGCTGGGCAATCTGTTTACACTGACCGGAGACGGATACAGTTATGCGCTACTGAAATCCTACGCCGATACGGTGCGGCTCGAATTGCTGCGAGTGCCTGATGTTGCAAAAGTGGACATCATCGGCGACCAGGATGAAAAAATATTTGTCGAACTGTCCAACACCAAACTCGCTACGCTGGGTCTCGACCCGACGCTGATTTTTACCACCCTGCAAACGCAAAATGCCATAGCTGCCGCGGGCAGTTACGACACTGCCAGCGACAAAATTTTCCTGCGCGTCAGCGGCGATTTTGAAGCCGCGGAAAATGTGCGCAACATTTATATCCGCTCGGGGAATCGCAGTTTTCGCCTGGGCGACATAGCCCGCGTTTACCGCGGCTACGTCGACCCACCGCAACCCAAGGTACGCTTCATGGGCAAGGAGGCGGTCGAGTTGGGCGTGGCCATGACGCAAGGTGGCGACATCATTCAGCTAGGCAAAAACCTTGACCGGGAGTTGAAGCGTATCCAGAATAGCTTGCCCATCGGTCTCGATTTGCAGTTGATTTCCAGTCAACCGCGTGCCGTGTCACGCTCAATCAATGAGTTCGTGCAAACCCTTGCGGAAGCTGTGATTATCGTATTGGTTGTGAGCTTTTTCAGCCTCGGTATCCGTACCGGTATCGTCGTTGCCCTGTCGATCCCGCTTGTGTTGGCGGCGACGTTTTTTTTCATGCATGTATTCAATATAGGGCTGCACAAGATTTCCCTCGGTGCTTTGGTACTGGCCTTAGGCTTGTTGGTTGACGATGCCATCATCGCCGTGGAAATGATGGCGATTAAAATGGAGCAGGGTTACGACCGCATTAAAGCGGCGAGTTTCGCTTACACCAGCACGGCATTTCCGATGCTTACGGGAACGCTGGTCACGGCTGCGGGGTTTTTGCCTATTGCCACTGCTCAGTCCGCCACAGGCGAATACACCCGCGCGATATTTCAGGTTACGGTGATCGCCTTGCTGACGTCATGGTTTGCCGCCGTCGTATTCATCCCTTATCTCGGCTTTAAGCTGTTGCCGGATTTCAAAAATAAGAATATTGGGCGGGCGAGAATGCTTGAGCGTCTTGCGGGCTGGTTGCGCGCCGTCAATCTGAAGGGCATAGCGGCAAAATTGTCGCAACGAGCCGATCATCTAGCGGCCGAGCCGCCGCAACACGACGAGCACGCGGTGTACCACACGCCTTTTTATACGCGCTTTCGCAAGGTGGTTGAATGGTGCGTGAATTTCCGCAAAACCGTTTTATTTTTGACAGCGGGGATTTTTGCCGCGGCGATTGTCGGTTTCGGCTTGGTGCAACAGCAATTCTTTCCGGATTCCACACGTCCCGAGTTATTGGTCGATTTGCGCCTGCCTGAAGGTTCGTCATTCGCCGCGTCGGAAGCAGAAGCCAAAAAATTGGAAAACATCATTGCCGGCGACCCTAATATTGAAAATTACGTGAGTTATGTCGGCACCGGCAGTCCGCGTTTTTACTTGCCGCTGGATCAGCAATTACCCGCCAATAATTTCGCCCAGTTCGTCATTCTCGCCAAAGGCACGGCGCAACGCGAAGTCTTGCGCAATAATCTGATTAAATTATTCGAATCTGATTTCGCCGGGTTGCGGGGCAATATCAACCGCCTGGAAAACGGCCCGCCTGTCGGCTTTCCGGTTCAATTCCGCGTTACCGGCCCCGAGATCCCTGTGGTCCAAAAATATGCCGCAGAGGTCGCCGCAGTGATGCGAAATAACAAACATCTCACCAATGTGCAATTGGATTGGAACGAACAATCCAAATCGATCAACATAGAAATCGATCAGGAAAAAGCGCGCCTGCTGGGAGTGAGTTCGCAGGATTTATCCTTTCTGCTGAACAATTCTCTCAACGGTTTTAATGTCACCAGTTTGCGCGAGCGCGACAAGCTGATTGAAGTGCTGGTGCGCGGCGCGCCGGAAGAGCGCGTATATTTATCGCAAATCGAAAATCTTTCCATCCCTACCCGTGTCGGCAGAAGCGTGCCGCTGGCGCAGTTCGCCAAGGTAACATTCGGTTTTGAGCGCGGCATAGTCTGGCGGCGCAATTTGTATCCCAGCGTCACCGCACGCGGTAGTATTTACGGCACCATTCAGGCGCCCGTTGTCACCGGGCAAATCGAACCGTTGCTCGAACCAATACGCGCGAAATTGCCTGAGGGTTACATGCTGGAAACCGGCGGCGCGGTGGAAGAAAGCGCCAAGGGCGGCAAATCGATAGTCGCCGGCATCCCGTTATTTGTCTCTGTCGTGCTCACCGTATTGATGCTGCAATTGCATAGTTTCAGCCGCATGTTCATGGTGTTACTCACCGCACCGCTGGGCATCATCGGCGTCACGCTCGCATTATTGATTGGCAACAAGCCGTTCGGTTTTGTCGCCATGCTCGGCACCATCGCCTTATCTGGAATGATCATGCGCAACTCGGTGATATTGGTCGATCAGATAGAACATGACATCGGCATGGGACACCCTCCGTGGGACGCAATCATAGACGCGACGGTGCGGCGTTTCCGGCCTATCGTGCTGACTGCCGCGGCTGCGATACTTGCGATGATTCCCTTATCGCGCAGCGCGTTCTTTGGGCCGATGGCGACGGCGATTATGGGCGGATTGTTTGTCGCGACTTTACTTACGCTGCTGTTTTTACCGGCGCTTTATGCGGCTTGGTTCAGGGTAATGCGGCCGCAGGCTTAAATGATTTGCAGCCGCCGGGGCTGCGCCCACCGCTCCGCGATCACCCACCGGCGAATCCAGCAGAATTTCGTTGCAAATAAATTTCGCCGCGATGCTTAACCTGGGTATTTCAACGCGATCGGCAGGGCTGATCATCCCGGACTAGGAGAAATTTTTAGGCTTTCCAGCCAAAATATAACTATTTGATTATGTTGATATAGTTATTCAGGCTCAATATAGCTCGAAATACCTATGTTTACAGTTCATATTGCCAGAACAATTGCTTTGGTCTATATGTTAGAGGCAAGCCAATAAATTGCGTGAGAACTCTATGCCCGACATGATCCCCTCCAATAACCTGTATCGCGAAATCATTGACCATTCGGCCGAAGGCATTGTTGTTTATGACAATACATTGCGCTGCGTGCTATGGAACAAGCGGATGGAGGAAATAACCGGCGTTGCCTCCTGCGATGTCATAGGCCGCGATTCTTTGGAAGTGTTCCCGTTTTTGCCCGCACGCGAAGAATCCATCCGCAAACTCATGCAAAGGGTGCTCGGGGGCGAAATTGTCAACGTGCCCGATGAAGAAATCCTGATTCCGCAAAGCGGCAAGCGCGTCTGGGTAGCCGGTATTGTCGCCCCGCACCGTGACACCGCAGGCAATATCATCGGCATGGTTGCGCTTTATCGGGATATCACCTCGCGCAAGCTGGCGGGCAACGCCCTACGCGAAAGTGAAGCCCGCTATCAACGTACCTTGGAAACTGCTTATGAGGGAGTTTGGACAGCCGATACCAAAAATATCGTCGGTTATGCCAATGCGCGAATGGCGGAAATGATCGGCTGCGAGCTGAATGAAATCATCGGCAAGGAAGCATTCAGCTTTGTTTTTCCCGAAGACGTCCCCATGTCGAAAGAACGAATTGCCACCCGCATTGCCGGAGCTAAGGGTCCTTTCGATTTCCGCCTGCGACGCAAAGACGGCTCAGCCCAATGGGTGCGCTCCACTGCTACGCCGATATTCAGCGATGCAGAGGAATACCAGGGCATGCTCGGCATGATGACGGATATCGGCGAAGCCAAGCTTGCGCAGGAGGAACTGCAAAAAAAAGTGAGTGAACTGGCCGACCTGTATAACCAGGCCCCATGTGGTTACCACTCATTGGATGAAAATGGCGTATTTGTAAAAATCAACGACACCGAGCTGAAATGGCTCGGCTACTCGCGCGAAGAAGTCGTCGGCAAAATGCGTATCATCGACATGCTCACCGAACCCAGCCGCACGCAGTTCGAGAAATCTTTTCGATACTTCAAGTACGACGACGGCAACATCCCCGCTATAGAATATGAAATGAAGCGCCGCGATGGAAGCTGCTTAATTGCTTTGGCCAAATCCCGCGCTTTATTCGATGCCAATGGAAAATTCGTGCATAGCCACACCAGCCTTTTCGACATCACCGAATCGCGCGAGGCGCAAATCGCGTTGCGCGACAGCGAGCTGCGTTATCGGCAAATGTTTGAAAACCACCCCTCCGTGCGATTGCTCGCCGACCCGGAAAATGGAACGCTGGTGGATGCCAACCCGGCTGCGGCAGCTTTTTACGGATATCCGTTGCAAGCCATGCGCGGCATGGCCATAGAAAAAATCAACACTCTCCCCAAAGAGGAAATTTTCAAAGTGCTTGCACTGGCGGTATCCAGAAGCAAGCAACGTTTTGAATTTCGCCACCGGCTGGCATCGGGGGAAATTCGCGACGTGGACGTCCAGGCTGGCCCGCTCGATGTCGGCGGACGTCAGCTGGTTTATTCTATCGTGCACGACGTCACGGAGAAAAAGCAGGCGGAAATCAAGTTGCGCGACAGCGAATCGCATTATCGCGCACTGATTGAAAACGCCGACGATATTATTTACGAGACTGATGCCCTTGGTCATTTTTTATTCATCAATCCCAATGCCCAGCGCCTGTTGAAATATTCTGCCGATGAGGCAATAGGCCAACACTACAGCGTAGTCATACGACCCGATTGGCGCGACCGGGTAGAAAGTTTTTATCGTAACCAATTTCTGAACAAAATTCCCACCAGCTATTTTGAATTACCCGTAGTAGCCAAAGACGGCACGGAAGTCTGGCTCGGGCAAAACGTCCGAATGATGGTAGAAAACGAACGCGTAATAAAAAGCCAGGCTTTTTGCCGTAATATTACCGAACGGCGTAAATGGGAACAGGAGCTTGAATTTTCGCGCAAACAGCTGCGCGAGTTATCCAGCCACCTGCAATCGGCGCGCGAAGCCGAGCGCAGTAAAATCTCACGTGAAATCCATGACGAGCTAGGTGCATCGCTTACAGCGTTGAAAATGGATTTGAGCTGGCATGGCGACGCGTTGGCGAAAGTGGCCCCTAAATTGGCGAAAAAATTGGCCGACATGATAGGCAAGGTTGATGATTGTATCGGCACGGTGAGAAAAATCGCGACCGACTTGCGTCCCAGTATCCTCGATAATCTCGGATTGTGGGCGGCTATCGAATGGCAGGCACAGGAATTGCAAGGCCGGATGAATATTCGGTGTGACGTCAAGATGAGCGTACAGGACCTGGACATGCTACAGGACGAAGCAACCGCCATTTTCCGCATATTTCAGGAAACGCTTACCAATGTCGCGCGCCATTCCAGCGCAACCCGCGTCAAGATACAGGTCGATGCGACGGAACAGGACGTACGCATGGAAATCAGCGACAACGGCAAGGGCATGTCCAAAGCGGAATTGCTCAATACGCAATCGCTAGGCTTACTCGGCATGTATGAGCGGGCACGCACGTTCGGCGGCGAGTTCTCCATTCGCAGCGAACCTGGACAAGGCACTGTTGTGTCGGTACATATGCCTGTACATGCTTCCCATCCATCCCCGGCGGAAATACACTGACATGATCAATAACGCCGCACTCCATAAGAATCGCTCACAAGTGGTGAAACTGTTGTTGGTTGACGACCATGCCATCGTCCGCGAAGGCCTGAAGCGAATTCTTGACAGCGAACCAGGGATGCTGGTTTCGGGCGAAGCCAGCAATAGTTTTGAAGCCATACAACAAGTCCGCTCCAGCCATTTCGATGTGGTTCTGCTGGATATTGCGCTTCCGGGGAAAAGCGGTTTGGACGTACTCAAGCTGATCAAAACGGAAAAACCGCATACCCGTGTGCTTGTCCTCAGCATGTTCCCGGAAGACCAATATGCAGTTCGCGTATTGAAGGCGGGGGCGGCGGGTTATCTGGCGAAGGAAAGCGCGCCACGCGACTTGGTCAAAGCTATTCGCAAAGTTGCCGACGGCGGAACCTATGTCAGCCTGTCGCTGGCGGAACGTCTTGCCGGCGACCTGGCGCAACCGAGCGGCGCGTTGCATGAAACACTTTCAGACCGCGAATTCACCGTGCTGCGCATGATTGCCAGCGGCAAATCGCCGACGCAAATCGCCGATGAGATGCAATTGTCGATCAAGACCATCAGTACTTACCGGTCGCGCATACTGGTAAAAATGAATTTGCAGAATAATTCCGAGCTGACCCATTATGCTTTGAAAAACAACATTATTCTCTGATTTCTTGACCATTTGTAGGAATATTCCGACAAATATTTCAGAGTCTGCCGATGGCAATTAGCCCGATACCGCTGCTAAGGTTACAACCTAACCGAAGAGAGGTGAAGCGATGAAATCCTGGCAAGCAGAAATTGTCCGCGTGACGGACAACCACATTCTCACCAATGCAGACCAAGAGTCTTTCCCATACCAAACGCGTTACGGCACAGAACTCGACCCGGGGCATTATTTGGTATTGAAAATGGCGGGCATGCAGCGCCAATACAAAAATGGCGTGGTTTTTTTCGGGCCGTTTGCGAGCGATGCGCAAGCCGAAATGGTGTTGCAAAGTTCACGCTACCTCGGATTGCTTACTGGAAAGAGTCCGCGATCCGCTTCTGTGACCGATATCCAGCCAGAGCAGAATAAAATTAATTTACCCATTCTGTTGCGCAGGCGCGAGCCCGCCAATTTAACCATCGACCATGGGGCATCCCCTCAACACCATCGGGCTAGAGCTGGATGAAGTGCTCGCGGTAGTATTTCAACTCTTCGATTGATTCGTAAATATCAGCCAGCGCCTCGTGCTTGCCGTGTTTGGTCAAGCCCGCAGCAAGTTCCGGTTTCCAGCGCTTGGCCAATTCCTTCAGTGTAGAAACATCCAGATTGCGGTAATGGAAATAATCTTCCAGCTTGGGCATGCTGCGCGCAAGAAAACGCCGGTCCTGGCAAATCGAGTTGCCGCACATAGGCGACATTTTCTCTGCTATATGCTGCTGCAGAAATTCAATCATCGCAGTCTCCACCGCCGCCTCGTCATGGCGCGCCTGTTTCACTTTTTCGATTAGCCCGGATTTGGCATGAGTGGCCTTGTTCCAGCTATCCATGCCGTCTAATACTTCATTGCTTTGATGGACTACCATTACCGGTGCTTCCGCCACGGTATTCAGCTCGTTGTCCGTCACCACCAGCGCGACTTCGATAATGCGATCGCTGTCGGGAAACAGGCCGGTCATTTCCATGTCTATCCAGATTAGCCGCTGATTGTCTTGTGCCATAATATCCTGCATATAGTGTGTAAAATAAAGTGGAGTATATAAGCCAAACCGCGCTTATTCTGTCATACAAGAGACGCATAGCATAGGCCATTGTTTTTTCTGGACAAACCATGAACGCATTTAGTTGGGTTTTTGTTATAGCACTATTACTTACTACGGTAGCCAAAGCGTGGCTGTCGTGGCGCCACTACCGCCATATCGGCGCAAAACGCGACAGCGTTCCCGATGAATTTACCCACAGCATCACTCTCGACGCGCATCAAAAAGCCGCCGATTACTGCCGTGCGAAAACCAAACTCGGCCTGCTCGACTTAGGTATTGATGCATTATTGTTATTAATGTTTACGCTGGGCGGCGGACTGCGCTGGCTGGACGGGGTAGCGCGCAGCCTGGCTGGCGACACACTTTGGCATGGAGTCGTACTGGTCGCGGGCGTCACCCTCATCAGCGGCATCATCAATTTGCCATTATCGCTGTACCGCACTTTCAGTATTGAAGCGCGTTTCGGCTTTAACCAGATGACCATACAATTATTCATCGTCGATTTGCTCAAGCAAACCCTGCTCGGCGCGTTGATCGGCGTGCCGCTGATCCTCGCCGCGCAGTGGATGATGAATTCTCTCGGCGGCTACTGGTGGTTCTACGCCTGGTTGGGCTGGATGGCGTTCAATGTGATACTGCTCGCCATATTCCCCACCTGGATTGCGCCGCTGTTTAATAAATTTTCGCCGCTGGAGAACCAGGACCTGAAAACCCGCATCGAATTATTGCTCGGCAAATGCGGGTTCAAGGCGCAAGGATTATTCGTCATGGATGGCAGCAAGCGCAGTTCCCACGGCAACGCCTATTTCACCGGCTTTGGCAAAACCAAACGCATTGTGTTTTTCGACACCCTGCTCACGCGCTTGTCGACGGAAGAAATCGAGGCCGTGCTGGCGCACGAGTTGGGGCATTTCAAGCGCCGCCACGTCATCAAGCGCATTGCGCTGAGTTTCGCTGTCAGCCTGATCATGCTCGGCGTATTGGGCATGCTGATGAAGCAGGATTGGTTTTATGCCGGACTGAATGCGGGCCAACCAAGCACAGGCATGGCGCTGGTGCTGTTTTTTATGGTGATCCCGGTGTTCATGTTTATCTTACAACCGTTGTCGAGTTTTTATTCGCGCAAACACGAATTCGAAGCCGACCAATACGCCGCGCAACAAACCAATGCGGAAGATTTGGTCACGGCGCTGGTGAAACTGTATAAGGATAACGCATCGACATTGACGCCGGATCCGCTGCATTCGATGATCTACGACTCGCACCCGCCTGCCGCGATTCGCGTCGCGCACCTTCGAAGGATGTCTCACACATGAAATCCATGAAAATTATTTTTCTATGTTTATTTTTATTGCCGCCCGCATTGTATGCCGACCCCTTGGCTGGCGGCGATGCAAAAATCGGCAAGACGCTGGTAGAAAAAAACTGTATCTCCTGCCATGCCAGGCAATTCGGCGACGATGGCTCGAAAATGTATACACGCGCCGAACATAAAGTGACATCGCGCGCAAAATTATTGGCGCAGATTGCCATGTGCAACAGCCAACTCAATACGCAATGGTTCCCCGAAGATGAGTTGCATGCGGCCGCATTTCTGAATCAGGAATACTATAAATTCTCTCTGGATAAATAATAAATTTATTAATATAATCAAATAGTTAAAATAACAGTGAATACTTTGGCAAAAAAACGTTGCGTGCCTTGCGAAGGCGGCGTAGCGCCGTTCAAATCGAGCGAAGCACAAGCTTTGCTGAAAAAATTGGATGGCTGGGAAATCCGCGACGGCCTGTTGTGCAAAACCTTTCGTTTCAAGGATTATTACCAGACTATGGCTTTCGTCAACGCCAGCGCATGGGTATCCAACCGCGAAGACCACCACCCCGATTTGCTGGTGACGTATAACCAATGCGTTGTCAGTTACATTACCCACGCGATCAAAGGCCTGTCGGAAAACGATTTCATTTGCGCCGCCAAACTTGATGCGCTGATAGGAATCTGAATTCTGAAAGCCCCTCAAGTTACATCTTCAACCATGCTGCAGGGTTTGGTGGTCGGTACCTACGGTAGACATTGCGATGTGCAAACCGCCGATGGCAAAATCATCCCTTGCACTACGCGCGGCCGCAAAACCGGCATCGCTTGCGGCGACCAAGCTGAAATAACACCGGCAAAAAACAATCAGGGCGTGATTGAAAAAATCCTGCCGCGCTTCTCCCTGCTCTACCGCTCAGACCCATTTCGCGAAAAATTGTTTGCCGCCAATGTCACACAAGTTGTGATAGTGCTTGCATCAGTGCCCAGCTACAACGAAGACATTCTCAACGCAGGCCTGGTCGCGGCGGAAGCCGCAACAATTTCTTCACTGATAGTGCTCAACAAAGCGGATCTGCTTGAAGAAACGAGGCGTGCCATGGAAGCGTTGGCGATTTACGAAAAACTCGGCTGCGAATTATTGGTCATTTCGGCGCTGAAGGATATCTCGCCACTGCGCGCGCATTTGACTGGTCATACCAGTGTGCTGCTGGGAGAATCAGGTATGGGGAAATCGACTTTGCTCAACGCGCTGTTGCCTGACGCGAAGGCCCGTACGGGGGAAATTTCAACCGCGCTGGATTCCGGCAAACATACCACCACCGCCACTCAGATGTACCACATCGACGCCGACAGCAAAATTATCGATTCGCCGGGGTTTCAGGAATTCGGCCTGTTTCACTTAAGCGACACCGATATTACCTATTCGATGCCGGAATTCCGGCCGTTATTGGGCCAATGCCGCTTCAGCAACTGCCGCCATTTGCAGGAGCCAGGCTGCGCGATTACCAGTTCTGACAAAGTGAGTAAAAGACGACTTGCGTTTTATCAAAACCTGATCGCAAAACACGATGCGCTGAGAGCGATGAATCCGGCCGTGGGAACGAAAAATAGCGGCAGAAAATAGCTGGATTTCGTCCCGCTGAATGTCCAGTGTAATCAGATTTTACTTTTGTTCCTGCCTGGTTTTTTTATCTTCTTCTTTACCGCTGCTGGCCGCATCGATAATCGCGCCACCGACTTTGAACGGCACTTTTACTACTTCAATGGCCGTATCGACGACCGCGCCGACAATGGTGCTAGCGCATCCTTGCATCATGAGCATCAAGCCCACCACAGAAAACGCGCGCAAGACCTTTCTTGAAGAATAATTTTTCATGGCTGAACCTTTCATCACTGATTAGTTGACTCCGCTTACAGCAAAAAATTCGCTGTCACAAATGTAATCGCGCTGGCCAGCGTGACCAGTACCAACACCGCCAGCCACAAGGCCAGAGCGCGCCACACCAGACCTTCGGCGCTCTCGGCGAAATCCGCCACGGCATGCTCGCCTGTGCCGATTTCAGGGCGGTAATCCGCGCCGGCCGACGTCGTCAGTGGAAGCCCGAGGCGGACTTCCAACGCCCCTGCGCCACTCGCAAGCACAATGCCGTCGTTCGGGTTGGGCCACGATCGCGCTTGGGCGCGCCAGCATTCCATGGCATCCTGAAAATCCCCGGCGATGCCGAAGCTCAGCGCAGTCACGCGCTGTGGCACCCAGTCGATCCATTCCCACATTTGCTGGGCAAAATATCCGAACGGTGTGGTTTCACCGTCACTGACGTTATCTGCCTTATTGTCATTACGCGACCAGGTCTCGGCCAGTTCGCGCGCTAGCAGGTAAAACAGCGGGCCGATAGGTCCGGGCAACACCAGAAACCAGATCATCGGTCCGAATAAATCCTTGTGGGCCGAAAGTAAAATTTGCTCAACCGTCACGCGGCTGATTTCGTCGCGGTTGTAGAGCACGACACTGCGGCCGAGATAATCGCACAGCTTGCTGCGTGCGTCGTCAATGTCGTCGCGCTGCAAAGCATGTTGAACGGCGCGCAATTGCAAACTGGCGCTACGAAAGCGCAATGCAAAATACAATACAACGGCGTTAATCATCAACGCGAGTAATTTGCCCACGGGGCCCATGCCATAAATAAATATATAAATCGCCACGGTCGGAATGACAACCAGCGCGACGGCAGCGGCCCATGCCATGATGCCGTAATGGCGCTGGCCGGCATTGAATTGGCGCTCAAGAAAAAGTGCCAGTTCACGAAATGCGTCTTGAAACGGATTAGCCGTCCCGAGAGCGCGAAAATATTGCGCCAGTAATGCGGTAGCCAATGAAAAAAATCCCATGCAGTCCTCTGCTTAAATACGTGGAAAAAAGATACCACATTCCCTGCAGCAGCAGGCAGGATTTACCGATGAAATACCAATGGAAAGGAATGAACTAAAAAAGCCCCCGCCCTTACGACGGGGGAACCGCTCTCGGAGGTGTAGCAGAAGACATGGCAAACAGTATGAATACCGATGCCGCTCGAAAATTAAAAGGCAAACAACATGCCAAATTTTTATTAAAAATATCTCAATATAATCATAAGGTTAAAAACTACATACTATTCGGCTTAGAGTCAGTTCGGTGACAAGCTGTCACGCAATGCGTCAACGCTATCTGTGTTTAACTGCCTCCACCTTGTCTTGCAGATACGCTAAACTAAGCGTCAACAGAGCTGATGAGTGGGGAGATAGCGTGGATCTGAATTGGATTGCTTGGCTTGCAGGTGGCTTGGTGCTGATGATCAGCGAATTATTTTTCGCTTCGTTTTTTGTCCTCTGGTTCGGCCTCGGCGCGGTTATCGTCGGCTTGGTCATGCTGGCGCTGCCCGGCATGTCATTTCCCGCGCAAATGATTTTGTGGGCGCTGTCGTCGCTGGCGTTTGTGTTCGCATGGTTCAAATTCCTCAAGCCGCATGTGATCAAAACCCAGTCGGTGATTTCACAGGATGCATTCCATGGCGAAATCGCCGTGGTCGCACGCGACATCAAACCCTACGTCAAGGGTCTGGTGCAATTCCAGAAACCCATACTTGGCGACGACAAATGGGAAGCCTTTGCCGATGCCGATATTGCCGCCGGGGAACGCGTGCGAGTAGTTTCTGTTGACGGCAACCTGCTCAAAGTCAAAGCTATCTGAAAATGAACAAGCAAGAAAGGATCTGAAAATGGAACTATCCGCACTCGCGATTATTATTCTTCTGTTCGTCGCCGTTACCATCGCGAAAGGTGTGCGCATCGTGCCCCAGGGCGAAGAATGGGTGGTCGAGCGCCTGGGAAAATACCAGAAAACGCTGACTCCGGGCTTGCATGTGATCATTCCCTACATCGACAGCGTGGCTTATAAAGTAACCACCAAAGATCAGATTCTGGACGTGGAACAACAAGAAGTGATCACGCGGGATAATGCTGTAATCATCACCAACGCCATCGCCTTCGTCAAGGTCACCGACACCGTGCGCGCCGTGTATGGCGTCACCGATTTTGAAATCGCCATCAAGAATATGGTGAAAACGACCCTGCGCTCCATCATCGGCAACATGGACTTGGACGAATCGCTGTCGTCGCGCGACCAAATCAAAGCCAAGCTCAAAGCCAGCCTCGCCGACCAAGCGATTGATTGGGGACTGACGGTAAAGTCGGTAGAGATACAGGACATCAAACCTTCGGCGTCGATGCAAATGGCGATGGAGCAACAAGCCGCAGCGGAACGCGAACGCAAAGCGATGGTGACCCGCGCGGAAGGCGAAAAGCAGGCGGTGATCCTGCAATCGCAAGGTCGCCTCGAATCGGCCAAACTCGATGCCGAGGCGCAAATCCGCCTGGCCGAATCCTCCTCCACGGCAATTACCAAAGTGACGCAATCAATCACCGACAAGGAATTGCCCGCGTTGTTTTTACTCGGCGAAAAATATATTCACGCCATCACACTGTTAGCGCAATCGGGCAATAGCAAATTTGTTTTATTGCCCGCTGATATTCAGGAAACGCTCAAAGGCATGCTGGGACGTAAATAATTTTACTGTAGATTTTTTCAGAGGCACGAAATGAAATTCCTGTTACAAATTCGTTACGCGGCGCTGTTTTGTTTTATTGGCTTAGTCATGTCACAAACTGCCGCGGCCGCCATCGGCGGCCTAAAAAGCGACATGAAAGACGACGACGAATCGTCGGAAGAATGGCAAAATATCCGCACCAATCTTTTCCAAACCCGCGCCATTGATAACAAGCAACCTGCCATCCTGATCGACATCCCTCGCCGCGCGGAATTCGGCGCCACGGTGCCGGTCTCCATCCGCGCGCAAGTGGCGCAAACCGCGCCACGCTTTATCAAAAAAATGTACCTCGTCGTGGACAAAAATCCGTCAGCTATTGCGGCGATTTACACCCTCGCGCCGGACATCGGCCAGGCCGATCTGGAAACACGGATACGCGTCAACGAATACAGTCATGTGCGCGTCATCGCAGAAATGAATGACGGCAAACTGTCGATGGCCTCGAAGTACGTCAAAGTATCCGGCGGCTGCTCGGCACCGCCAAACAAAGACGCCGCGGAACACAAACGCGATCTGGGCAAAATCAAATGGCGCTTGCCAGAGAAAATTTTTGCCAATCAGACTACACCAGTGCAATTACAGGTCAGCCATCCCAATAACACCGGGTTTGAAATGGATCACATTACCGTCATGACCATTCCGCCCCATTATGTATCCAAGCTGTCTATCACCTACGCCGGCAAGCCTGTGCTGAGCGCTGAAACGGATTTTTCCATCAGCGAAAACCCTTATGTCGCTTTCAACTTTGTCCCTAAAGGAGACGGCGAACTGAAGGCTGAAATACAGGATTCGAAGGAAATGAAATTCGTGAAATCGGCGGCTGTAAAACTGGCTGGGCAATAAGGCTTCAGATCATTGCAGTAAAAAAATCAGGCCGCAAATGCGGCCTGATTCATTTTCAAATCTACAAAGAATTAGCGCGGCGCATCCAGCGGTGGCGGTGGCGGCGATCCTGACGGTGGCGGCGGAAAGCTTGCCTGGGGTGGCGCCACGCCGGGCGGTGCGGGCGGCGCATAAGTCGTGGACGGCGGCGAGGTGTAAACAGCCGCGGGGGGCTGTGATGGCGCGCCGGTCAATCTGCCCGATACCGGTACGCGGTGGCCCTTGGCATACATGCATTGGATGAAGGCATTGTCGTAATTGCGTTGCGCGCCGCGTCCGCTTGCGTCCGATGCCCCTGCGCCCGCGGCGCTGCCCATGAGCAGGCCTGCACCCGCTCCGCTTGCAGCGCCCCGGGAGCCGTCAATAAGCGCGCCTGCCGCTGCCCCCAACACGGTCCCTACGGCCGCACTGGTAACCGCGCTGGATTCGGCAGCCTGCCGCGGCGAGATACCGAGTTGCTCGTTGGCGTATTGCTTGCACGAAGCATCGTCCGCACGGAACTGATCGAAGTTTTTGCCGGTGCCCGGCAGCGTCATCACGCTCGGGCCGTTAGGCATGGTCACGCACGCGCCAAGCATCAGGGCGAGGATTGCGGCAGAAATTTTCAACAAGCGATTCATGACAAATTATTTCTTCTTCAATTGTTGCGTTAGCGAACTTGCTGCGGCAACACTTTTTGCCAACCACCGGGGCAAGCTTGCACATTGGGGTAATAGCCCTGCGGGTTGCCGCAGTAGTACCAGTATTGCTGTACGGGCGGCGGGGCAACGGGTTGTTGTGCCTGTTCGACGTAAACCACTTGCGGCGCCGGCGCAACTACCACCGGCTGCGGATAATAAGCGGGCCCATAGTAAGGCCAGAAAAGTGGCAAACCCAAATACAAACTGAAGCCGCTATGCCAATGACCATGGCCATGACCGCCCCAGTGACCGCGGCCGCCAGCCATGGCGGGGCTGCTGGCTAAGGTGGCAAAAACGATCGAAGCGACGAGCAATATCTTGGCGGTTTTGGATGAGGTGGTTTTCATGATATTTCTCCGGTATTTATCTAGGTAACGTTCACGCGTACCGGCGGTGCACATAAAAAGCAAATAATTTCAAATAAAATTATAAATTAAATCAAATACTTACTATAACTCTCCGGATCGACATTGCCGCCGCTGATTATTATGCCGATTCGCGCCCCCGGCGCTTTAAATTTACCGCTCAAAAGCCCCGCCGTGGCCAGCGCGCCGGTGGGTTCCACTACAATCTTCATCCGTTGGAAAAAAAATTTCATGACATAAATCAAATCAGCATCGCTTACCGTAATAATGTCATGCACGTAATGCAGTACGAGCGGGAATGTCAGCGCGCCCAATGAAGCCGTGCGCGCGCCATCGGCAATGGTGTCGGGGTTTTTGACCTTTTGCAGGGTTTTGCTTTTGAACGAACGCGCCCCATCGTCGCCCGCCTCAGGCTCGACGCCGATAGTTTTGCAAAACGGCGACAAAGCGTTCGCCGCAATCGCGCAACCGGATAGCAAACCACCACCGCCGCAACACACCTGCAAATAATCCAGCGGACCGATTTCCTCGATCAACTCCTTCGCCGCCGTGCCCTGCCCGGCGATGACCGGCGCATAGTCAAATGGCGGAATCATTTCACCGCCCTGCTGCTGCAAAATTTTGTTGGCGACAGACTCGCGCGTTTCCTGCGCGGGATCGTGCATGACGACTTCCGCGCCATAGGCTTTGGTTGCCGCCAGCTTGCTGGCGG
The DNA here is from genome assembly GCA_049695115.1 of Burkholderiales bacterium. GTDB lineage: Bacteria > Pseudomonadota > Gammaproteobacteria > Burkholderiales > JBEEJL01 > JBEEJL01. The sequence continues at coordinate 61,924 of JBAVRP010000032.1, forward strand.
GGGCGCCGTCGGGCATGACGATGGTGGCTCTGATGCCGAGCAGTTTCGCCGCCAGCGCTACCGCCTGAGCATGGTTGCCGGAAGAATAGGTGACAACGCCCGATTTTTTTTGTCGTGCTGACAATTGCGCAAGCGCGTTGTAAGCGCCGCGGAATTTGAACGCACCGGCGCGCTGAAAATTTTCTGCCTTGAAGAAAACTTGCGCGTTAACCTGTTGATTAAAACTGCGCGAAGTCAGCACCGGCGTGCGGTTGGCGATGCCTTGCAAGCGCGCGGCGGCCGATTCAATATCCGCAAACGTAACGGCCAACGAAGACTCAGCCTGGTTCAACTGTCTTTGCGCCTAGGCGCATTGCGACGTTCAGTGGTGTCAATGGCGACTTCCGCTTTCACCGCCAGCAGCGCGTCCTGCAGCGTATCTTCAGGTATGTGATTCAGGCTGTCAGCGAGGATTTCCGCAGCTTCATATGCACTGGTCGGCAAATCGTGCGAATCCAGGTTAGCGACAAACGCCGCCGCCGCGCCTGTGACGCGCAACAGGTTCGCCCGTTCCTGCATCATGATTTCAATTTCCGACCGGAGCATGGCGATTTCTTCATTTTTCTGGTTTGGCGGCATGATTTTTCCTGGTTGATGAGTTCGGTTAAGCCCTTGCAAATCCACTTAAATCAACTATATTGAACAGGTGAGTGGGAGAATGCACTCACACTCAATGCGGCTTATACGCCAATAGTGGCATTCAAATTGCGGTCATCCGGTTTTAACCATTAGCTGTTTGGATGTCCAATTTTATCCTACTTGAAGGAGACCCAGCATGAAAAAATTTGTCCTTTTTTTTGCCGCCAGCGTAGTGGCTGCCAGCACTTCCGCCATGGCCTTTCACTGTCCAAAAGACATGAAAAAAATTGACGAGGCGATTGCCGCAAATCCATCGATCAGCACGGAACAAATGGAGACGGTGAAAAAATTGCGTGCGGAAGGCGAGGTGCTGCACAAGGAAGGAAAGCATCAGGAATCGGTTGATGTTCTTGCCAAGGCAATGGCGATACTGGGAATCGCCGCCCAGCCTAATTAAATATTAAATATAAACAACGATTTATAAATGCGCCTTAAGCGGCAGATTCAGCAATAGATTCTGCGGCTTGAGGCGCAAAATATTTTGCGCATTAATGGCCATGCCCAGATAAATCGGCTTGCCCACGAGTTTCTCTTCCACTGCGCCGGCGTCAGGAAATGTCAACCGGAATAATCCGACCAGGCGCTTCAGATCGGCGGCGTCCGGTGATTTGCCTTGATACAAATCATTTAGCAGCATATTCGATTCCGCGTCCAAGCCAATGTGCCAGGCCCAGTTGGCGTCGTGGATTTTTTCCACCGGCTTGATGCTGGCGCGCACGCCGAGAAAATGCTGCAGCCATTTTTCCAACACACCGCACAACATGGTGATACCCGGCCTGCCGATGGTTAAATCAATCACCGTGTCATAGCGCTCGTCGCGCATCCAGTAAAGCACCGCGTTATCGTTGTTCAATACGTCGAGCGTCACTGCGCGCGTGGCAGTATTGGTTTCGCGCAGTAATTTTCCCAGCGTGCCGAAGCCGCCGGTGGTGGCGTACATATCCACCGTCTGCGCGTCCGCAGCCATTACCGCGCCATCATGGATATTCACGCTTTGCGCCCGAAAAAAACATTCAGCCGCGCGCACGACCAGCGGATTAATTTCGCCATCGAGAATATTGCGCACAATCAGTTGCGCCATCTGGTCGATAAACAGCGGGGCAACATCGCGGTTGCCGTTGCGCATAATGTCCAAATAACACGCTTCAACTGAATCGGCTTGCAGCAAACGATCGCGGAAATTCAGCCAGGCGCGGTAATTGTCGCGCGAGTCGGGGTCGGCCAATTTTTCCAATCGCAGCGCCTCGACTTGTTGACGCGGCGAATCCAGCAACGAAGCATGCAACGCGATTTCGGCGGAGCAGGATTCTTTCACCAACACGAGTTCGGGCCGATGCAAATAGCGGCGCAAAAAATCATCCGTCACCAACAGATGATTCTCCGCATTCCGCTGCAATAAATTAAAGCCGCAATTGCGCCAGAAATCCTGCATGGTCTCAATTATACGGCGCGTGTTAAATTGTTAAATAATTAAATATAATCAAATACTTATATTAAACCACGCAATCGAGGTAATAACGTAATGCGCCGTCTTTATTTTGTTCCGCCACCAAGCCATGAATATCGGTCTCAAAGCCGGGAAAGCGTTTATTGAACTCGCGCGCGAACTGCAAATATTGCACGATGGTTTTATTAAACCGCTCGCCCGGAATCAGCAGCGGTATACCCGGTGGATAAGGCGTAAGCAGAATCGCAGTCACCCGGCCTTCGAGCTTGTCGATTTCCACGCGCTCGATTTCGCGGTGCGCGAGTTTGGCGAATGCTTCCGACGGCTTCATCGCCGGCTGCATGTCGGACAAATACATTTCCGTGGTCAGTCGCGCGATGTCGGCTGCTTTATACATGTCGTGAATCTGCTGGCATAAATCGCGCAGGCCTACGCGTTCATATTCTTTTTGCTTCTGACAAAACTCCGGCAGGATTTTCCACATCGGCTGGTTTTTGTCATAGTCATCTTTGAACTGCTGCAACGCCGTGACCAGCGTATTCCAGCGGCCCTTGGTGATGCCAATAGTGAACATGATGAAGAACGAATACAGCCCGGTCTTCTCAACTACTACTCCATGCTCGGCGAGATATTTGGTGAGGATCGACGCGGGAATACCGCTCTTGGCGAACTTGCCCGACACATCAAGACCCGGCGTGACCACTGTGGCTTTGATCGGGTCGAGCATGTTGAAGCCGTCGGCGAGATTGCCGAAGCCATGCCATTTTTCATTCGCTTTTAATACCCAATCTTCACGCGTACCAATGCCTTCTTTGGCAATTTTTTCCGGGCCCCACACCTTGAACCACCAATCCTTGCCCCACTCCGCATCGACTTTGCGCATCGCGCGGCGGAAATCCAGCGCCTCGAGTATCGACTCTTCCACCAGCGCGGTACCACCGGGCGGTTCCATCATCGCCGCCGCCACATCGCACGACGCGATGATGGCGTATTGCGGGCTGGTCGAGGTGTGCATCAAATACGCTTCGTTAAAAATATCGCGATCGAGCTTATCATTCTCCGGTTCCTGCACAATAATTTGCGACGCCTGCGAAATACCCGCAAGTAATTTGTGCGTCGAGTGCGTGGCGAAAATCATCGCATTTCTCGAGCGCGGGCGGTCTTTGCCGATAGCGTGCATGTTTTTGTAAAAATCATGGAAAGTCGCGTGCGGCAGCCAGGCTTCGTCGAAGTGGAGCGTATCAATCGTGCCATTCAAAGTGTCTTTCAACATTTCGACGTTATAAATCACGCCGTCATAAGTGCTTTGCGTAATGGTCAGAATGCGCGGTTTACGCTTGGGGTTTTTCTTCAACGCCTCTCGAGCGAAAGGATTGGCCTGGATTTTTTTCTGAATCATTTTCGGATCAAATTCCGACAAGGGTATCGGCCCGATAATGCCGAAGTGATTGCGCGTTGGCGTGAGGAAAATCGGCACCGCGCCGATCATGATAATCGCATGCAAAATCGACTTGTGGCAATTGCGGTCAACGACGACGATGTCGTCCGGCGCGACGGTCGAATGCCAAACAATTTTGTTCGAAGTCGATGTGCCGTTGGTAACAAAGAAACAATGGTCGGCGTTGAAAATCCGCGCAGCGTTGTGTTCTGATTCGGCGATCGGCCCAGTGTGGTCAAGCAACTGGCCGAGTTCATCAACGGAATTACACACATCGGCGCGCAGCATGTTCTCGCCGAAAAACTGGTGGAACATTTGCCCGACCGGCGATTTCAAAAACGCCACGCCGCCCGAATGGCCGGGGCAATGCCACGAATAAGAACCATCCTGCGCGTAATGCGTCAGCGCGCGGAAAAACGGCGGCGCAAGGGAATCAAGATACGAACGCGCCTCGCGCAAAATATGCCGCGCGACAAATTCCGGCGTGTCTTCAAACATATGAATAAAACCATGCAACTCGCGCAAGATGTCATTGGGGATATGCTGCGAGGTGCGTGTCTCGCCGTAAATATAAAGTGGGATTTCCGCATTACGCACGCGGATCGCCGTCACAAACGCGCGCAGGTTTTTCAGCGCCACATCAGTTTCTTTTTTCGATCCGCCGCCAAACTCTTCGTCGTCTATAGAAAGTATGAACGCTGACGCGCGGCTCTGCTGCTGTGCGAACTGTGTCAGGTCGCCGTAGCTGGTCACGCCCAGCACTTCCATGCCCTCGTCTTCAATCGCTTTCGCCAGCGCGCGGATACCCAGGCCGCTGGTGTTTTCCGAGCGGAAATCTTCGTCGATGATAACAATGGGGAAACGGAATTTCATTTATTTCTCCTGATAAAGCACTTGCGGCATCTAGCCCATAGCTTAGAGCGAATTATATGCCAGAAGGGAATCTTACGGTTTATCAGGGAAAAAACGTGTTCTGCCTGTTTTTATAATTGTCGGGCTTGTCGGCCCAGCGTGCGAAACCGGATAAGTGGCGAGCGCTATGGCTATAGACTGATTTGCCGAGGAGTCAATTGGATAACGCGGCTTTGCTTTAAGCTGGTTAGCAAGGCGCTGGCTTGTTTCAAATCGGGCAATTCGAATCCCTCATCAAATTTCCGCAACGAGGGCGCTAACCATTCGCACGCCTCGTTGACCCTGCCTTGCTTTGACAGGAGATTGGCAAGACTGGTCGCCGCGCGCAATTCCCACGAATTTGCTTCTTGTTTGCGCGCCAATTCGACTGCGGCGACAAAATTATTTTCTGCCTCGGTCAAGTTTTCACTCATCCGATAAATTTCTCCTTTGATGCGCAAGGCCTCAGGATAATAATATTGCTCCTCCCATCCGCTACGTTCTACCTGAAGGAATACTTGCTCCAACTCCTTCAATGCGGTTTTTATCTCGCCGGCTTCGCCGTGGCTTTGTGCGCTAAGTGCCATGTAGCGTGTCAACGCAATGCCCATGCCTGTTGCCATATATTGGGGCATGATACGTTCAAATTCCGCTGCCGCCTCGCCCGGCCGGTTGGAAATCAATAGCCAGGAAGCATGGCTGATAGCGGCCATAATTTTTTCGAAAAAAGGCAATCTCTTTTCATTGCCGATACGAACCAGGTCTTCCACTCTTGCCAGGTATGTTGAAGGATCGCATATCTGGCCAGCCAAAGCACCGGCACAATGAACGGCATAACAAATATCGAACGCGTGCCCCCTTGATTCGGCATGCGCCAATGTGCTGTTCATCATCAACACGGCGGATTCCGGCTTGCCTAACATCCATAGGCAAAATGCTTTTTGCACACCGCCTATCGTTTTGGGATCATGATTGAGCAGGTCCGCCAACCGTTCATCAGCCGTGCCATCGTAACTGTCGATCAAACTGTCGGCGTAGCGCAACGAGGCCCTATATTCCCCAAGATAATAATGGGTGACGCATGCCGCCATCCGGCCAGCCGTTCCCATATCCCGATCCCCTGTACGTTTGGCCTCTGCCAGCAAGAGCTCGGCCCAACGCTTGGATTCGCGTATCCTGCCCGTGCACTGCAATTGCACCCACAATCCCCAGATAATGCTGAGGCTATGGTCATCCACACGCAAAGCTTTAGCCAGTTGCCAAGCCCTGCCCAAGTGTTCTGCAATGAGCGGTGTCGCCCAGCCGCGTAGAGCCATCCATGCCGTACCCAGGCTGGTTCTTATGTCCAATTCGGCTGTGTCGCGCTGTAAAGATTCCGGCAGGTGTTCCAGTTGCAGCAAGGCCGAGTCAAAATGCGAAACGGCTTCGAGCACTGCCATGCGCTGTTTTGCCAGCGCGCCGGCGATTTGCCAATAAACAATGGCTTTTTGCGGCATATTCGCAACGGCAAAGTGGTGGGCTAACATCTCGGGCTGTGTGGCGACGTATTCAGGGAAATGCTCTTCCATTACCGTAGCAATCTGCCCATGTAACTGCAGACGCAGACTCTTCAAGAGAGAGTCGTAGGCAACTTCCTGAACCATCCTGTGCTTGAAAACATAAATATCCTTGTATGCGACTTCTTTCCGCGCCACCAGCCCCGCCGCCTGTAATGTTCCCAACGCCTTATCCAGGGATTCCCCATTAAATGGGGAAATCTTCAACAGCAGGTTGTAGTCGAATTCACGGCCGATACAAGACGCTATTTGCGCTACATCCCGGCCAGAGGCCAACCGGTCCAGCCGGGACATCAAAGAATCACGCAAGGTCAACGGCACGGCCAGCATCGGCTTGGTAACGCTGAAATTTTTCGGCTCCCCGCCTTGCGTATTGACTTGGCCCTCACGCAGCGACTTGGTCATCTCTTCGATAAATAACGGAACCCCATCCGTCATTTCAACTATACATTTCTTAAGCTCCTCGGGTAATTCTCCGCCCCGAAGAGTGACATCAATAAGTTGCCGGGACTGTAGTTCATTTAATTTTCCCAAATGAAAAACGCGTACGTTTGACCTTTCGGCCCATTTTGGCTGAGACTCGGTGCGGCTGGTCGCGATAATCATGATGCGCTTCTCGCGGGCAATCCGCAGCAGCTCTTCAATAACCTCTAAACTCGATGCGTCCAACCAATGCAAATCTTCAATAACCAACAACAGGGGGCGGCGCTCCGACAGGCTGCCTATCATGGCGCATAAATATTTTATGGTGATCTCTTTTTTCATTGCCGAGGTCATGCCGAGTCCCGGATCGGTTCCGGGCAGGCGCACGCCTAACAAATCGGCTATCAGGCTTATGGCCCGGGCCGAGTATTCAGCATGCTCATGCATCATCATTTTTACTTTGGAAAATTTTTCCGCTCCGCTATCGTTCGCTGCAATCTCAGCCACTTGCAAGAGATGCGCGATAATCGGGTAAAAAGCTGAATTGATGTGGAATGGCGAAGCGTGCATATGCAGACAAATATGGGGTTCGCCGGAGATATGGGTTTCAAGCAACTTGGCGGTCCGGCTTTTTCCGATGCCAGGCTCACCCTGCAAAATAACGGCCTGGCCCTCTCCTCCTTTCGTGCGTTGCCACAAGTGTTTAATTCGGAGTGCTTCGTCTTCGCGCCCAACATAAACATTGTTGTACGATACCTGGCTCTCAAAGCGACTCGATGTCGCATCTTTCCCATTGAGGCGCCAAACCTGCACAGGCGTTTCAATCCCCTTTATTGGGTGCATACCCATATCTGCATATTGAAAAAGGTTTTTTGTGAGTTTGCGTGTCGAGTGTGCCAATACGATTTCGCCCGCTTCGGCCAGGTGTTGCAATCGAGCGGCTAAATTAGGTGATTCACCAATAGCCAACATGGAATTGTCGCCCGCTGCATGACTGTTTCCCACTACCACTGTGCCGCTGGCGAGCCCTATACGCGCTTGCAATGTGAAATCCTTGAACTGCAGTCCGCTGATTTTTTTTACTAACTCCATCGCGCAAAGCTGAGCGCCCTCAGCGTCATTTTCATGCGCTTTGGGCCAACCGAAATAGGCCATCACACCATCGCCGAGAAATTGCGCGACATTACCCTGATAAGACTCGATAACAGATCGGCACGCCGCGTGGTAAGCACCTATCACCTGGCGCACATCTTCGGGATCAAGCGTGCTGGTCAATTGCGTTGACCCAACCAGGTCGCAAAATAAAACGGTAATCTGGCGACGCTCTGCCTTGATCGGCAAATTCTGGCCTGCGGAATCGTTCGCATCAGCCATCACAACATTTTGCTGAGCAAGTGAAGTGATGGCAGCCATCAAGCGCTTGCGATGGCCAAGCATGGTCACGCCTATTTCTCTCAGATCCTGGTCGGTCAGATCCTGCAGTAATTCAGGCGTAATGGCATTTTTCTCAAAAAGCGGCCCATATTGCAAAAAGCCCAGACCATCAAGCCAATCATTTATTGAAAATTGCGGCATGTTTTCCCCGTCACTTCGCGCGATGCTCAATCAAGTCTTCAGCATAGGACAAGTATTGTCATTTGCAAGCCTTGCAAAATGCTCTACGCTCCCACATATTATTAATTATTGTTAATAATCAATATATTATATACATAATTACTTTTCCCAAGGCACGCTGATAAATTAAGTAACAACCTAAATCAATTAATTGTACTTAGGCAAAATCACTAATTTAAAACCGCCTCCGGTCTGGTAATGCTGTGCCCCGCCTGTTTCCCTCTTGGACGCTCCTGCTGCTTTCATTTTCTCGGTGAATTTGTCACAAAATTCCCGGTAATTTTCCCTATCGCTCATCCTGCCCGTCAATTAAATTGGCATCACGTGGAAGCGTATTACATTCCATCGCGGAATTTCTTATCTTAATTGAAGTTGCGGGAGAACATTATGACTCATTCTAAATTTTGCATTGCCGTCTCATTAATTATCCTGGCGAATATTCCAGCCCAAGCCGACCAACTTGAAGCATGGAATGACGGCGTATTTCACTCAGCTAAAAATATGCAAATAGCCCGCGCAGACAAACCTGCAAGCACTTCGCAACGCAGAACCCACGATCTTGCCGGTTTATCAACGCAGGCCACGTCCGAACAGCCCAAGCAGGAATCCCAAAACCAGCCAGCCGTACACGGCCCGGCCGGGAAATTTCCCGGTGAGATGGGGGCGGCAGGCAAAAATAAATTCGAGCACAGCGATAATTTCCGTTTGCCCGGCGATGTCGCTGACGGATGCAGCAAACACCTGCGCTGCAGCGGGGATTGATACTGAACTAGCTCGGCTTTAACCACAAGGAGACTGAAATGGATCACATTCGCACAACCAACCACCTGAATTGGAAAATGGATTTTGATATCGGCCGGCTTATTCTGTCTGCCCTGTTGTCATAGGGATCGTCGCGCTGTTGTTCTTTACACCGGCTGCTGACGGGGTCAATAACGGAAACCGCGATAATAAAGTAGTCAAAAAAACAGCTAGATGTCCAAGGGTCGGCCGGGAAAACACCGGGCGAGATGGGGCCCGCAGGCAAAAGCAAAATCCAGAGTCAAACGAAGCTGCAAACCCCCGCATTGCTTGATGTGTACACGGGCTCTGGCGATGAACATCAACCTTATTTCATCCCTTCGCCCGACTAGCAATTATTGGATGGGCACAGACGAGCCATCGCTTTTAAACGGCGGGAGCGCCCATCCTATATGAGGGGCAGGACTCCAGCCGTGCGGGAACAACGGTAGCGGAATGAGCTGGAGCGGAAAGCCCGGCGATTTACCAGCCAGGCGGACATTGGAAGAAGCAGGGCGATCGGCTCAGCTTACGGTTGAGATCCCGTAGCCTTGAAGGAAACCGCGGATTAGGGGAGATTTCCCGGATTCGATTTCATTCAAACCAGGCTACGCTTGCTTCGAGGTCGGCATGAAAAATCAAAGCAGCACGATCACCAGGCGGATTTTTTTGCCTCGCGCAGGCAGCCATTACAGCCTGTTCAATCTCGTACTGATATTGATATCATTTATGTTGTTGTTAATCATCGATCAGTAATCAACTTGAGCGCAAGCGGATTGGCAGCGCCGGCGACAGACGATCCGAGCATCACGGCTGAGTACGCCCTGCCCGCTTCCAGGGTAAAAGATTGCGGCGGCAATGCCGCATTGACGGTACCGGTCAGGTTGAATTTATACGAATGGGTTCCTGCCGGAACAATGATATAACCGCTGCCCGTTCCATACGGCAATGCAGTGAACACTGCCGCCGTACCGGCGTCCTGAAACACATCCACTCCAGCCGTATTCGGTGAAGCATGGACTATTCGCAGATTTGCGTTACCTGCCGTCGGCGGTTCAAGTAAATCCGCTATAGTTACGTATTGCGGCGGCGTAGCCGCAAAACCCATAACGTAAATGCTGTAGGACTTGGAAGCGCCGATGGTTAGATCGCTGTTAACGAGCGATGTAGCCGTGCCTGTGCTGTTTACTTTGAAGTTATGCAATTTGGCCAACAGAGGCAGATACGCGGTATTCGCGCCATAAGCCAGGCCGGATTGCGCCAATACGGTATCCACGTACAAATCCACCGCCGGCGCATCGGGTGACGCGTGAATCACCCGCGCCTGGGCGTTAATATCCAGCAGTTCTCCCCTCGGCGAAAAAGTATTGCGCGTCAGGTTAACCAGGCTGATTGGGGACTTGTTAAGATTGTTTTGTTCCACCGCTACCAGCGTCAGGTTTGCGCCTTCGCCAAAGGTATTTTCGCCAGAATCAAACAGTATATTGGCCCTGTTGCCCGCGCTGGTCACACGGATAATGTATACGCCCGCCGTAATATCCAATGCCGGTGAGATGGTTTTGAAACTTGCGTTTTCGATTGCTGGGGGAGCGCTGGCCAGCGTAATGTCATCACTCGGCTTGGATATATATATATCCACTGCCGGCGCCGCAGGGGCGGCATGAACAAAGCGCAACCTGAGACTGCCCGCCGGCGGCGCACTATTGTCGTCGTCAACCACCAGCGGCACGGCGGCAGACGCTGTATTGGCAGCGATGACTGTGTAATAACGGCCTTGGGCTAAATTCTGCGTTGTGTTGATAAGCGACGTGGTGACTCCTGTCGCATTGACTTTGATATTACGCGCCCCCGCGTCAACCTGATCGAAAGCGATCGCGCTTTTGTAAGCAAAGCCTGTGAGGATTTTTTTGTCGTCCAGCAACACGTCCACCGCGCCCGCGTCCGGCGAGGCATGCATGACGCGCAGATTGGCTTTCGGCGTGGGCGTCACCGTGCTTCCGCAAGCGGCAAAGAGGCCGGTGAATAAAATCGAAGCAAGCAATAAAAGGCGTTTCATGGCGGATTCCAAGGATTTGGTTGCCTGCGATTATAAGTCAGAAGCATTAACTACGATGAGAATATATGTGTGGCGACAGTCAAACAATTGAAAACACGAAGTGAAACTGAGCGTGAAATAACTAAATATAATCAATTAGTTACTATAGCTTCGGTAAAGTGACGCCTGCTTGGCCTTGGTACTTTCCGCCGCGATCTTTGTAAGATGTTTCGCACACTTCATCGCTTTCAAAAAACAGCACTTGCGCCACGCCTTCGTTGGCGTAAATTTTCGCCGGCAACGGCGTGGTGTTGGAAAATTCCAGCGTAACAAAACCTTCCCACTCCGGCTCGAATGGCGTCACGTTGACAATAATGCCGCAGCGCGCGTACGTCGATTTACCCAGGCAAATAGTCAACACATTGCGCGGAATGCGGAAATATTCCACCGTGCGCGCGAGGGCGAAGGAGTTGGGCGGGATGATGCAGAAATCGCCCTTCACATCGACAAACGATTTCTCGTCGAAGTTTTTCGGATCGACTATCGTGCTGTTGATATTGGTGAACAGCTTGAATTCATTCGAGCAGCGGATGTCGTAACCGTAACTTGACGTGCCGTAAGACACAATGCGTTCGCCATTGACCATTTTCACCTGATCCGGCTCGAACGGCTCGATCATCTTGTGTTGCTCCGCCATGCGGCGGATCCACTTGTCAGCTTTGATACTCATATATAGTCTGTTTTATTATCTTGAATAGATGGCGCATGGTAAAGCAAAGTCACTCATGGCGCAAAATCTCAGCGGCGGCGCAAGACGGTTTGCTTGTTATGCTGAACTAGTATCCGCGCATCGCGCCAACCGTAAGCGACTTCGACAAAATTTTCTCCGCCAACGCCAACGTACTTCTCTGCCAGCAACTCGCCGCCCATAGCATCGTAAAATCCGCGACTTGGATTATCGCGCAAACACCACACCGCCATAGCCCACAAACCGGCTTTGATAAATTCATTCGCCATCGCCGCAGTTAATTCCCGGCCGATGCCCTGCTGCTGAAAATCTTTTAACACGTACAGCAAATATATTTCCGAAAAAAAGTTCAACTGACCGTCGCGGCCTGGGCCGCCCTGCGAAAAACCCACCACGCCGTGCCGATCCAGATAAGCGATATAAGTTGTCGTCCCCGGCGTAGCCAACCAGCCCGCCCATTTGTTTTCGTAATCCGCTTGCGTCATGCGCGACAAAAATTTTTCCGGCAGCACTTTCGCGTATTGGTCGCGCCAGGTGTCCACATACACACGAGCGAGCGCGGGAATGTCGTCTTGCGTAGCCGGGAGGATATGGATCATAAATTATTTAATTTAGGAAACTCTGATTAAGTCCCCGCATCCAATCGAACAAATGTAATATTTGAATGATGGGATACGAGGGAGGAACGACGATGAAACAGACCACCTTTGCCACTGCCGGATTCGACAAATACGCCAAGCT
>JBAVRP010000033.1:0-64382 GCA_049695115.1 Burkholderiales bacterium
ATCGCGCAGCACACGTTCTATTTGCATTTGAAAGAATCGGAATATCGCTTTAATCATCGGAATGATAATCTTTACCTTGAGTTACTCAAATTGTTGAGAACCAACCCACTTTAGCTTCCTAAGACCCATTATTTAATATAATCAATTACTAATATATAAACTGGAATTCTATTGTTGCTAGTCATCCTGAGTGCGATGAAGGATCAGCTGTCGCATCTACCATTTCGAAAATCAGATTCTTTGCTTTGTTCAGAATGACAATGGCTAGCGGCCATCCGGCCGATTCGCCGCCGCGCCGCGAATCAAGGTGCCGACGCCCTCGTCGGTGAGCAGTTCAAGTAACAGCGCGTGTTCAACGCGGCCGTCGATGATGTGCGCATTCCTCACGCCGTTTTTCACCGCGTCCAGCGCACCGGCAATTTTCGGCAGCATGCCGCCGGAGATGGTGCCGTCTTCTATCAGTTTATCGACTTCGGCCGCGGTGATGCCGGTGAGCAGTTTGCCGGATTTATCCAGCAGGCCGGTGATATTGGTCATCAGCACCAATTTCTCCGCGTTCAAAGTTTGCGCGAGTTTGGCGGCGACCAAGTCAGCGTTGATATTAAAAGCTTCGCCATTCGCGCCGACGCCAATAGGCGCGATAACAGGAATAAAGTCGCGCGTATCGAGCAGGGCGATGAGTTCCGGGTCGATGGCTTCGACTTCGCCGACAAAACCCACGTCGAGCATTTCACCTTTATTCGTTTCGCTTTTTACCAGCATCTTTTTTGCGCGGATAAATGCGGCGTCCTGGCCGGTGAGGCCGACGGCTTTGCCGCCGTGACGATTGATGAGCGAGACGATTTCCTGATTCAATTCGCCCAGCACCATTTCCACCATGTTCATGGTTTCCTCGTCGGTGACTCGCATTCCCTGGATGAATTCGGATTTCTTGCCAACTTTTTTCAACAGTTCGTTAATCTGCGGACCGCCGCCATGAACTATTACCGGGTTCATACCAACTAACTTCAGCATCACCACATCGCGGGCGAAGCCTTCCTTGAGGTTTTGCTCGGTCATGGCGTTGCCGCCGTATTTCACTACGATGGTGCGGTCGTGATAGCGGCGTATATAGGGTAGGGCTTCGGACAGGGTATTGGCTTTTTGTTCGGCATTGACGGCATTGAGGGCCATGAGCGGCTTTCAGGTAAAGTGGAAAACAGCGCTATTTTACACTTGAAAGACTTTTTTTTACTTCCGCGGTCAGGTTTGGGGTCATAAGCCGGTCTTATCCCATGAGAGCAATAGAAAAGACTGATTAAACATGCTTTTTCGCGGCAAGCAAAGCAGCTTTGAAATGATGGTCCAGGCACATACCGGGGATATTTACCGCTTCGCTTATTGGTTATGCCGCGATCGCAGCGTAGCAGAGGATCTGGTGCAGGAAACGTTCGCCCGCGCATGGGCCAATTGGGAAACAGTGCGCGACGAAAAAGCGGCCAAAGGTTGGCTGTTAACCATATGTCATCACGAGCATGTGCGTTTGTACGAAAAAAAGCGTGTGGAAATTGATGACCAAGAACTGGATGAAATGATGCACGGCGTGGAATCGAAAATCGAAGCGTCGTATGAAATGCGCGAAGCGTTGTGGCTGTTGCCGGAGCAATTTCGCGAGCCGCTGTTGTTGCAAGTGCTGGGCGGATTCAGTTGCGCCGAAATCGGCGACATGGTGGGCATCAGTGAAAACAGCGCCATGCAACGCGTCACACGGGCACGTAAAGCCATGCGGCAAATATTTGGGCAGCCTGAAATAAGTTGGGGGAAAAAATCATGAATTGCATGGAATTCCGGCGCAGCCTGCTGGCGCAACCGCATATCCGCAATCAAGCGCTGGATGAGCATGAGTGCACTTGTGCGGCGTGCGCCGAATATGCCAAACGCAGCGATGCGTTTGAGTTGAAACTTGCGCAGGCGGTTGAAGTGCCGGTGGATAGCTCGCTCGAATCGCGCATTATGCTTAACCATAATCTGCGTCGTCATGGCCGCGCCGGAAACTGGACGGCGCTGGCCGCTTCCGTCGTCGCGGCAGTGGGTGTGACGGTGGGTGCGGTGTTATACAGCATGGCGCCGGATCCCGGTTTGCTCACGGCTTCCATCGAACATGTATCCGGCGAACCGGGCGCGATGAAAGCGCAGCAAAAAGTTTCGCAACAGGAGATGATCGCGGCATTGGGTTTGTCGGGCGCGTCGATAAAAGATGGCTTCATCAACGTCACTTATTTGCACGACTGCCCCGTGCCCGGCGGCTTCGGCAAACATATCGTGTTGCAAACCGAAGCGGGCAAAATCACCTTGATTACCATGCCGTCGCAAAATGTAGCTAGGAGCAAAACCCGCAAGCAAGGCGGATTTATCGCCGCCGTCCATCCGGCCAAAATCGGCAGCTACGCTCTGGTGGCGGATAACGACGCCGCTTTTAGAGCGGGTGAAAAAATAATCAGCCAGAACGTATCCTGGAGAGTTTGATCATGGAGATGAGCGCGCAAGTATTCGGCAGCCTGATTCAGGACGAGCGCGATTATTTATATCGCTTCGCTTTGACCAAACTGCGCGACCCGGTCGATGCGGAAGAAGCAGTGCAGGAAACGCTATTGGCCGGCCTGGAATCGGGCGCGCGCTTCGAAGGTAAATCCACATTACGCACCTGGCTTACGGCGATTTTGAAATTCAAAATTATTGATACTCACCGTCGCCATGGCAAACAGCCATTGCAAGCTGCCAGTTTTCAAGGCCAACAAGACGACGATAAATATTATTCGTACGATTCAGAAAATGTTGCCGCCACCTGGGGTGACCCGTACCAGGCGCTGGAACAAAAAAGATTTTTTGGTTTTCTGGAAAATTGTCTGAGTGATTTGCCGCCCTCTGCCGCGCGCGCATTTTACATGCGTGAAATTGAAGGCGCGGAAACTGAAGCCATTTGCAGGGAATTGCGCATTACATCGTCAAATTGCTGGGTCGTGCTTCATCGGGCACGGGAGGCACTAAAAACCCGGTTGGAGCAGGAATGGGTCACGCCAACAGGGAAATATCGCCGGTCGGGGCGGGGAACAAAATCAAATCCGGTCAGTCGTACGCTGGGGATATAACAATTGTATTTGTTTTTATTCATTTTTTTAACTGAAAAAGGAAACTCATTATGAAAAATTCAACTCTGATCCAATCGGCACTCATCGGTCTGCTCGCCGCAGGTTCACTCGCAACCGTGGCTCAAGCAGCCGATGAAGGCAAAGACAAATGCTTCGGTATTGCCAAAGCCGGCATGAACGACTGCGGCACTGCCAAGCATGGCTGCGCCGGTCAGGCTAAGGCAGACAGCGATCCAGCCGAATGGAAATATGTCGCCAAAGGCACCTGCGAAAAAATCGGCGGCGCAGCGACAGCTGAAAAAGCTGCCATGATGGGCAAAGACGGCATGATGAAAAAGGACATGATGAAGGATGAAATGAAAAAAGAAATGATGAAAGATGAAATGAAGAAGTAAGCGGTAAAATAGCGGGATGGAAATTGCCATGCAAAATGTTTCATCCCGCTTTGAACCAAACAAACCGATTCCGGCGCAAGCCGGAATCGGTTTGCGCTCACCGCACTACCGCGAATTGCTCGATAAACTTCCTTCCCTCGCTTTTCTCGAAGTGCACAGCGAAAATTTTTTCGGCGAAGGTGGCCAGCCGCACTGGTTTCTCGGACAATTACGGCAACACTATGCTTTGAGTTTGCACGGTGTCGGGCTTTCGCTTGGCACAGCAGATGAACTCAGTATTGCACACCTCACAAAACTCAAAAAATTGATTGAACGCTACGAACCTTCGCTGGTATCTGAGCATTTGTGCTGGGGTGCCGTCAGCGGCCGCCACACCAATGACTTGCTGCCGCTGCCTTATACCGAAGAAGCGCTGGCGCTGATGTGCCGCCATGTGGATGAGGCGCAAACTTTTCTTCGCCGCCAGATGCTGGTTGAAAACGTCTCCAGCTATTTGCAGTTCAGCCACTCGACCATCCCGGAATGGGAGTTTGTGTCCGCAGTGGCGCAGCGGACCGGTTGCGGCATTTTGCTCGACGTAAATAATATCTATGTCAACGCGATCAATCATGGGTTTTCCGCGGCAGCCTACATACGCGCGATCCCCAGTGAAGCCGTGCAGGAATTCCACCTTGCCGGTTTTGACGACAATGGACTATGCCTGATCGACACCCACGGCAAAAAAGTCTGCGCCGAGGTGTGGCAACTGTATGCCGACGCTATTACATTGAAGGGCAATAAACCGACGCTGATTGAATGGGATGCGGATATTCCGGCGTTGGATATATTGTTGGGTGAGGCCGACAAGGCCAATAAAATTTTATCGCAATCCGTAGGCTGGGCTGATAAGCCCAGCAATTTGTCGCCGTCGAGTGAATCGCTGGGCTTATCAGCCCAGCCTACGGTGTAACAATTGAATAATCTAAATACACTACAAAAAGATTTTGTTAGCGGCATTTTTGACTCGGCTCAAAAATCCGCTGAGCTTGATATTGTTGAAACAAAGATCAGCGCCGCCGATCGCCTGGCGATTTACCGCAACAATAGCTTTACTAATTTACGAAGTGCGCTGCAAGGTGTCTATCCCGTGGTGAACAAACTGGTAGGAGATGATTTTTTTAACCATGCCGCGAACGAGTATGTTCGCATCACGCCATCTGTCAGCGGCGATTTGCATGATTTTGGCATGTCCTTTGCTGATTTTCTCGCTTCATTTGGACCGGCGAGAAACTTGGCGTACCTGCCCGACGTGGCGAAACTGGAGTGGGCTTGTCATCGCGTATTCCATGCGGCCGACCATGTTGGTCTAGATTTGGCCGGGCTTAGAAATGTTGCGCCGGAACGTTACGGCGAGCTCCAATTCGATTTACATCCTGCGGTGGCGCTGCTGGCATCGGAATATCCGACGCAAAAAATATGGCAGGTTAATCAGGATGATTTCATCGGCAATGATTCAGTCGATCTGGGTTTAGGCGAAAATTATCTGCTGGTGAGCCGCGCAGAGAATTTCACCCTGACAGTTGAAACGCTGTCTGCGGCAGACTACGCGTTCCTGCTTGCGTTAAAGGAAAAAAATACCCTGGAAGCGGCCGCGGAGAAAGCGATAGCGGTCGATGCGCATTTCGCGCTGGGCGCGAGTTTGCAGCGTTTTGCGGCCCAAAAAATATTGGCGGACTTCAATTTGTAAATATATTCCCTCCCTTGAAAGGAGGGGGCCATACCGTGGGCTTATTTTTTGGCTGTCGAAATGCCAAACGGCAAATACGCCGGGCACCAACGCGTGGTTGCTGTGAATAGCGGTATCAGGCCCAACGCGCCCCACCAGCTACTGAAATATAAGCCGGCCGCGATTATGGCGAAGCCTGCGATAAAGCGAACGGTACGATCAGTGTTTCCCATATTGCAGACCATGATTTTCTCCTTAAATAATCAAATACTTACAAGTAATAACTACGGGCTATTTCGGCGGCAAACTTGCGACAAATTTTTCGCACAGCTTAAGCCAATCCTTCAACGCTTTGTCCGATTCATAGCCTGCCGGTTCCACATAAACAAAGCCTTTCATTGGCCGCATGTTGCCAGCTTTGTCCCGCGTGTGGGGTTTTTTTAACGCAGCCGCATATTGTTCCGGCCCCACGCGCGCCATGAGTATGTCGCCGAGTATGCCGCAGCCCATATTGCCGCGCATCATATACGCTACACCGCCGAACATTTTCTTCTCGGCCACATCGTTGCGGCCGGAAAATATTTCGCGCAGCCGTTCCGCCAACCCTTCGTCGTATGCCATGGTCGGGGCTCCATTAATGCAGCTATCGGATTAAATCGTGATCACTACTTTGCCGACGGTCCTGCCGTTTTCACTATAGCTCAATGCATCTCGCAAATGGTCCAGGTCGAAAGTTTTATCTATAACGGGTTTGATTTTTCCAGCCTCGATCAAGCGGGTGATTTCACGCAACTGCTCGCCGCTCGGGTGCATGAACAAATACTTGAAAGTCACGCCTCGTTCCTGGGCGAGCTTGGTGGAGGCGCGGTTTTTGAAACCCATCACCATACGTACAATGGGGTTAACGCCCCATGCACGGCCGAATTTCGCTGTCGGGATTCCGGCTACAGTCACCAACGCGCCGCCGCGCCTCAATACGGAAAACGAACGATGCTGCGTGTCGCCGCCAAGGGTGTCGAACACCAGATCGTAGCCGTCAAGCAGCGCATCGAATTTTTGCGTCGTGTAATCGATAACCACGTCTGCGCCGAGGCTTTTCACCAGTGCAGCATTGCGTGCGCTGCAAGTGGTGGCGACGAATGCGCCCAGATGTTTCGCTAGTTGTATCGCAAATGTGCCGACGCCGCCAGAGCCGGCATGGATCAATACTTTTTGTCCGGCCTGTAATTTGCCGATTTCAATTAGTGCCTGCCACGCGGTGAGGCCAGCGAGAGGTATTGCCGCCGCCTGGTTGAAATCCAGGTTCGCCGGTTTTAATGCGACAGAGTTTTCATTGGCGGCGGCGAATTCGGCATAGGCGCCGAAACGGTCTTTTTCCAGCCGCGCATAGACGGCGTCCCCCGGTTTGAATGCACGCACTTCCGTACCGCATTTTTCCACCACGCCTGCGCATTCGTTGCCCAGAATAAGGGGGAATTTCAACGGCAGGATCGATTTGAGCTGGCCGTCACGGATTTTATAATCCACCGGATTGACCCCGGCCGCACGCACGCGTATCAGCACATCGCGCGGGCCGGCGTTTGGCACCGGACGATCGCTGATTTCAATTGCGTCGTTGCCGCCGTAATGACGAATGAATGCTGCGCGCATTTTTTGTGGGAAATATTTCAGTGAACGCCAGCGTAATTTTTTTCGCCTGCCGTTACCGAGATTTTTAGGCGGTTTTGCGGCGGCGGCAGCGGGCAAGTGGCGAAGCGGGTGAAAGAGCAGGGCGGACTATAGGACTTGTTGAAATCGAGCAGGTAGGTGTCGGGCTTGCCCGGTACTTTTTCGGCGTCGAGATATCGGCCGGCACCGTAAGTGTCACGGCCATTAGTGTCGTCCGCGAACATGATGTCGAGCGTATCGGCACCGCGCTCGCCGACAGCGTCCAGACGGTAGGTTTTTCCGTTGACGCTGAATACCAGCGCGCCGGGCGACGGCTCTTGCGCCGTCATACCGAGTACGTTGACGATGGAAATCTTCTTCGGCGGGTTATGCGGTTCGAGTTTTGCCTCGACGCGCCAGGCAGGGCTCAGCTCGAAATAATTCAGTCCTTTGAAAGCGGTACGCGCAGCGGAAGTGAAATCCTTGATGCGCACCCCCATCAGTTCGCCGCGCTTGATGATGTAAAAGCGCAGCGAATTCAAATCCAGTACGGTTGGCTTGTCCGGCGACTCCACATCCGATTTGAGTGTGATGGTTTGGAGCAACGGCTTGCCGCCGAACGTAACGCCTGAATTCGGACGAGGGGTGAAACTCACTTTGCCGCTTTGCAATTCAAATGTGCCCACAATGTCGGGTGATTTGCCGCGCGGAAAGATGATAGTGTTGTTCGGTCCGCTTCCTGCGTTATTCGCGCCGGGCTTGAGCCAATATAATCCCGCAACGGTAAGCCAGCCGTCGTCTTTGGTGAGGTTTTGCAACCGTTCGGCGCGCCAGCGCTGGATTTCGCTCACGTATGCTGCAGGGGCTTGCGTTGTTGCGGGGGCAACAGCGACTACCTGCGGCTGATTGACGGCGGGACTGGCAGGCCGCGGTGCAGTTTGTGCCGGCGCGGGTTGTTGAGCGCTCGGCGCAGTGATGATGGGCGCGATGGAAGTCGATTGACAGCTCACCAGGGGCAGTGTGAGAATCGCGATGGAAAAAACTAACCGGTACACCATACTCAGAAATCCTTCGCAAACTGCAACTGTTATTTTATTACGGACCCATCATATAATCAGAAGCCTATGAATTATAATAATTATTTTCGTCATCCCTGACGGGCTTTGGCACAATAATCCTGCAGAATTTTCAAGTCAACTTCCATGTTACCGCTTGGGGTGAGTGGTGGACCGAGCCCGATGACTTTATGTTTGAAATCAAAATATGCCGGCACAATCGGTACCTCAGCTTGTTTGGCGATATGATAAAAACCGCTTTTCCAATTCGCGCCTACTTTGCGCGTGCCTTCAGGCGCGATGGCCAACAGCATTTGGTCGCGTGCGCGGAATGCGGCAACGGAATCGCCCACTACTCCGTGAGGGGCGCTGCGGTTAACGGGAATGCCCCCAATCCCGCGCAACAGGTTGTTCACCGGCCAGCGGAAAATCGTGTGTTTGCCAAGCCAGTTGGCTCGCAGGTTAATTGAAATCAGCGCCGCGACGCCGAGATAAAAATCCCAATTGGTCGTGTGCGGCGCTACGGCCACCACCATACGCGGCACGTCAGGCAAATTTCCCTCGAATTTCCAGCCTAAACTTTTCAGCAGCCACCGCGATAATGAATGCAAAATGCCGAAATTGCGCTGCGGTACTGCGTTACCCAAAACGGGAAACCTCATATTATTTGCCCCCCGGATATTATTTTTGCGATGATACGCGACTGGATTGCTGCGCCGCAGATTCAGGCTTGTGATGCAGCAAGAATATCAGCTTCACGCTTCAAAGGTTTGCCATTTATGCACTGCGGACACGATACGCCCAGCGCATAGTGCGGGGAGCGTTGTTCAGCTTTTGTCACGGGGCTCAGGCAATTGAAACATTGCACAATGCCGGATTCTTCGAGTCGGGGATTGAGCGCAACACGCCGGTCAAAGACAAAACAATCGCCGTCGTAGTGGGCGCCGCCGCATACTTCAAAATATTTCAATATGCCGCCGTCGAGCTGGTACACATCCTTGAACCCCAGGTTTTGCAGAACAGGCGCAGCCTTTTCGCAGCGGATGCCGCCGGTACAAAATGTCACCACGGTTTTGTTTTTCAGCGATTCATCCAATTGTTTTGCCTTGCGTGGAAATGCGCGAAAGGTATCGACACCGATAGGCAGCGCATTGTGAAATGTGCCAAGGCGGATTTCATACTCGTTGCGCGTATCCACCAGCACCACCTCGCGTCCTTCGTCGAGCCATTGCTTCAAAGTTGCGGGGGCGATGGCAGGCGCCCGCCTGATCGCCGGCGAAATTTCCGGCATGCCCATGGAAATAATTTCTTTTTTTATTTTCACCAGCATGCGGTTAAAAGGTTTTTCGTCCGAGGGACTTTCCTTCGCCGCAAGATCGGCGAGGCGTAAATCGCTTTTCAGTTGGATAAAGAATTGTTCGATGTTTGCGCGCTCACCGGCGAGAAACATATTGATGCCTTCCGGTGCGATTAAAATCGTGCCGCGCAAATTCAACGCCAGACATTGCGCTTTCAGCGTTTCGCGTAGCGTGGGCAAGTCGTCCAGAGTAACGAACTTGTATGCGGCGATATTGATAATGCTCATAAATTATTTAATAAAATCAATAAGTTACAATTATAGCACGTATCGCGCGAGGTCTTCGCTTTTTGCCAATTCGCCAAGCTTGCTGTTCACATAATCCGCGTCAATATTTACGCTTTGCTTGTCGGCTTTGCCGGCGTCGAAAGATATCTGTTCCAGCAATTTTTCCATCACTGTATACAAACGCCGCGCGCCAATATTCTCGGTTTTTTCGTTGACCTGAAACGCAATTTCGGCCAGGCGCTTGATGGCGTCGGGTCTGAAATCCAAAGTCACGCCTTCGGTTTGCAACAAAGCTTCGTACTGTTTGGTGAGGCAGGCGTCGGTGCTGGTAAGGATTTTTGCAAAATCGTCAACCGACAACGAGCTGAGTTCGACGCGGATCGGCAGGCGGCCCTGCAATTCGGGTATCAGGTCCGACGGCTTGGCCATATGAAACGCGCCGCTGGCGATAAACAGTATGTGGTCGGTTTTGATCATGCCGTATTTGGTGGAGACCGTGGTGCCTTCAACCAGCGGCAACAAATCGCGCTGCACGCCCGCGCGCGATACATCCGGCCCGCTTCCTTCGGAACGGCTGGTGATTTTGTCGATTTCATCCAGGAACACAATGCCATTCTGCTCGACGTTATGCAGTGCGCGGATTTTAAGGTCCTCATTGTTTACCAGCTTCATGGCTTCTTCTTCGGTGAGCAGTTTCATTGCTTCGGCGATTTTAAGCTGGCGCATTTTTTTGCGCTCGCCGCCCATATTCTGGAACATGCCCTGGATTTGCGCGGTCATGTCTTCCATGCCCGGCGGCGCCATGATTTCCATATGCATTTGCGGCGCGGCGATTTCGATTTCGATTTCCTTGTCGTCGAGCTTGCCTTCGCGCAGCATTTTGCGGAATTTCTGTCGCGTGGAATTTTGTTCCGGATCGGCGGATGTTTCGAGCGAAGTGCCGAAACCGACCGGGCGCGCCGTGGGCAAAAGCGCGTCAAGCACGCGGTCTTCCGCTGAGTCGGCGGCGGCGAGCTGATTTTTTTTCATCTCCTGCTCGCGGGTTTGCTTGATCGCCATTTCCACCAGGTCGCGGATGATCGAATCGACATCGCGGCCAACGTAGCCGACTTCGGTAAATTTAGTCGCTTCAACTTTAATGAATGGCGCGTTAGCGAGTTTGGCCAGGCGGCGCGCGATTTCAGTTTTGCCGACGCCGGTGGGCCCGATCATCAGAATATTTTTCGGCGTGATTTCCTGTCGCAAGGGTTCCGGCACCTGCTGCCTGCGCCAGCGGTTGCGTAAAGCGATAGCGACGGCGCGTTTAGCCGCGTGTTGACCGATGATGTGCTTGTCCAGTTCATGCACGATTTCCTGCGGGGTCATGTGGCTCATCATTCCAGTGTCTCGATGACGTGATTCTGATTGGTGTATATGCACAGATCGCCCGCGATCACCAAGGATTTTTTGACAATTTCAATCGGCGACATCTGCGTGTTTTCCAGCAACGCGCGTGCGGCGGACTGCGCGTAGCTACCGCCGCTGCCAATGGAGAGCAAGCCGAGTTCCGGTTCCAGCACATCGCCCATGCCGGTGATAATCAGCGAACTTTCGCGGTCGGCCACCACCAGCATCGCTTCGAGTCTGCGCAGGATACGGTCGGTGCGCCAGTCTTTGGCCAGCTCCACCGCCGAGCGCATCAAATGTCCCTGATGTTTTTCCAGCTTGGACTCAAACCGCTCCAGCAAAGTAAATGCATCCGCCGTCGCTCCGGCAAAACCGGCGAGGATTTTGTCGTGATACATTTTACGCACTTTGCGCGCAGTGGATTTGGCAACAATGGTGCCGAGGGTGACCTGTCCGTCGCCACCCATGGCGACCTGGTTGCCGCGTCGGACGGAGACGATAGTCGTGCCGTGAAAGGATTCTGTAGTCATTAATTATCCAATTAAAACAACGAAAATGTTGATAAGTAGATGCAGTCACAAAGTGGAGATTGCAAGCAGGCAAATGGTTATTTTACCGCTTTCATCATGTGAGCAGAAATCCATGCATGCAACACGATGCCTAAAACAACCATAGTCCACACAATCACCGCGCCGGAGGGCAAATCGGCTTTAACTGAAACCAGCAGGCCAATTAGATAGCCTGCGACGCCTAGTGCATAAGCCCAAGGGAGGCGATGTTTTTCCAATTTGCGCGTGGCGAGGGCGGGCACAATCAAGGTGGTGAACACCAGGTACAAGCCGACCAATTGCACCGACGCCGTGACCGCGCAGGCGAACAAACAATAAAACCCAACGCGGCCGATGCGGTCTTTGAATCCAAACCAGACCGCCAATAATCCCGCGTAGGCGATTGCGGTAACGATAAGCGAGGTCTTGTTCACCCACAAAATCTGCCCAACCAACATGTCTTTCAAATGTTCGCCACCGTGCGGATTGCCCGCGATGAGTAACATGCCGCCGCTGGCGGCGAGAATAAACGCGACCCCGATGATGGCTTCCTGCACGTCGGGAAATTTCTTGTCGGTCCAAGTGAGAAACAGCGCGCCGATCAGCGCGGCGGAGAGGGCGGCAATTTGCACCGCAAACCCTTGTGGCTCCAAGCCGATGGAATCCGCCAGCATCACGCCGACGCCGGCGATTTGGGCAATAGCGAGATCGATAAACACTATGCCGCGCGCGAGCACCTGCATGCCCAGCGGCACATGGGTGAGCGTCACCAGCAGGCCCGCGATGAGCGCAAAAGGAAGAATGCCAAAATCAAAATCAGCGAAGCTCATTTGGCACCAGCGAGTAAAAGTTGAATGGTGTTATCGTAAAAACTGAACAAGTCTTTGGCCTGTTCATTGCCGCCAACGGTGAAAGGTAATTTGATTGCAGGAATGTTCGCCTTCTCCCGCAAAAATTCCGAAGGCCGTTCGCTTTGATACGCTGCGCGAATCACCATTTTAGCCGGTGTGCGTTTTAACTGTTCCAGCAAATCAGACATGTGGCCCATGGTCGGTTCGACGCCAGGCTTGGGTTCCAGCGCGCCGATTTCTTTCAGGCCCAGCCATTCATTCATATAAATAAATGCCTTGTGCTGCACGACGATGGGTACGCCTTTTAATGGCGCAGCCAGCTCAGCCCATTTGGCCAGCGCGGCCTGCCAGCGCTTGGCGAAATCGTCGTAGCGGGTTTGGTAGAAGCCCGCGCTTGCAGCGTCGATCTCTTTCATGCGCGCGACTAATGCCGTCGCGATCAGCGCCATATTGCGCGGATCTGTCTGAATATGCGGATTGCCGCCAGGATGAATGTCGCCCTCGGCGCGATCGCTGCGAATAGGAATTTCTTTCATCTCGACAAACTGCGACGCGGCAAAATGCCCCGGTTTACCCTGCTGGATTTTCGGATTAGCCGATTGCTGCAGGATAATCGGCAACCAACCTATTTCCAATTCGGCACCGGTGCAAATCAACAAGTCCGCATTGCGCGCTTTGGCGATCAAGCTCGGTTTAGCTTCGACGTGATGTGGATCCTGCAACGCGTTCGTCGCGCTGGCGACATTGATTTTGTCGCCGCCAATTTCAGTGGCGAGCGCAGACCATTCCGGTTCGCAAGTAAGAACGTTGAGAGCTGCGTGGGCTGGCATGCAAAATAGTAATAAAATCAATAATATTTTTTTCATCATGAGTCCTAGTATTTGTGTGCGCCGTGGGCGCCTAAGCTGTGGATATATTGCAGGGTGAGCTGGTTATCCGTTGTGTCCGGCCGCGAGTTGTCTTGTGCAATTTGCACACGGAAGCGCGAAAATTCCGACGGGTTGTAATCGAACATCAGGGTTGCGCGCGACGGCTGATAGTCGGCAAGAAAGGAAGCGCCGAGTACGCTGCCGCCATTGAGCGGAATATTGCCCGCCGATAATCTGTCGTAGCGTAGACCAGCACGCCATTGCGGCATGAATTGATACACGACTTGCACATACCATCCGGCTTGATCTGACGCATAAGGGCTGTTGAAATTGTTTTGTGGCGCAAGTATCAAGGGATGTATAAACGCCAGATTGCCGTCTTCCTTGCGCTGAAAATATTCGCCTTGCAGTTTAAAATTGATATCTTTGGCGCTGCCGTTGCGCGCCCACTTCCAGACAAAATCTGCGGCGGCAATTTTGCTATCGCCGCTAAATGTAAACGGCGTGGCGACGCCTTGGATGCTGTCGTCAAAGCTGCGATGTGCGTGGGTTTGCAAATACGACAGGCCTGCACGCCATGAGTTCGAGTCGCCGACATCCCCGCCGGTGTGCGCAAACACTGCGCCGGCGTTAATGCCGTTTTTGTTTCTATAGGTGCCAGGGAAGCGTGCGCCGTTGCCGACTTCCGCGCCGAATTCGAAAAAACTATCGGTTGGCGCGAGCCATTTAATTTGCGCACCGTCATGGACGAATTGGCGGCCGAGAAACGTGTTGTAAACCAGCGGATTATCGGCGAAGTCCCATGCGTGGGCGTGCTGTTCGTTGAGATAGCCAATGCCGGAATAAAAGCGGCCGGTTTTTGCGTTTAGTCCGTTACCTAAAGCAGTCGCGGCGATAAACGCTTCCTCGGCAGAGACTGTGTTTTCAGGGCTTAGCGACATCGTGAGTTGTCCGGAGAAAAACGGATCGACATTCGCACTCAGGGTCAATTCAGATTCCGCCAAGCTGAATCCGCGTTTGCCCGGCCCGGCATCTTCGCCGGCGCGAATAAAACCGCCGATGCGATAAGCGGTCGGATCCTGCGACAGATTTTTGTACGCACCGGAAAGAATCAGCGAAATATTCGGATTGAACGTATTGCTGGGTGGGGCGCGGCTCGCCGCGGGCGGCTGCGCGGCTTTGGCTTCGGCTTCCTTCAGTCGTTGTTCCAATACTTGAATGCGCGCGTCATAGCTGTCTTTCAATTCACGGATTTGATCGCGTATTTGCTTCAGATCATCGTCGGCAGCGGAATGCGCATCCTGCGGAATGGCTATAACAAAGGCGACGGCACAACAAAACGCATAGGGTTTGAACACGGATTTCTCCTGCAACAATCAAGACACGATGGCGTCGCACAGCGCAACGCCGAATGCGTGCAACGTTACAGGGAGTAAGGAGGCGCGCGGGCGGAGAAACCCAGCGCTATTTGAACTAACGGGGAGGTGGAGGCAATGAAATAGGCCGCGAAATGGGTAAGCAAAGCGGCGAATGGCGGATGTCCCGCGGGCACGGCGCTTTGAATTTCTGCCAGCGCTATGCACTGGCTACAGGCCTTTACGCTTGGAAGATCCTGTTCCTGCTGGGTTTTCTGCCCCTGGTACATATGCGACATGGCGTGCAATGTCGCTATCTGCTGCGCATACAGCAGGACGATGGCTAACAACAAAGTTTGGATCCAACGGGACAACATCATTTAATTAGAATGGTTCAAATGGCTCAACAAGTCAATCACGCCTGTTTCCGCACGCCTGTTTACAAAGCTTACTTTTTCTTCGCCCGCGGATGGGCCGAGTCGTAAACCTTGGCTAGGTGCTGAAAATCCAGATGGGTGTAAAACTGCGTCGAAGCGATGCTGGCATGGCCGAGCATTTCCTGCACGGCGCGTAAATCCTGTGACGCTTGCAGCATATGCGAGGCGAAGGAATGGCGCAATACGTGAGGATGCATATTGGCTTCGATGCCCTGAATCGCCGCCCATTTTTTCAATCGCAATTGCACCATGCGTTGTGAAATACGTTTGCCATTTTTGCCAATGAATAATGCGGTCTCGTCAGGTTTAATAATGTCTTTGCGTTTGTGTTGCCAGGCTTTGATGGCTTCGATTGCTTTTGTGCCGACCGGAATCAAGCGTGTTTTGTTGCCTTTACCGGTGACGCGCACTTCGCCGTTATCGATATCTGCAGGATCAAGATTGACTAACTCGGATAAACGCAATCCGGATGAATAAAATAGCTCAAACATGGCGCGGTCGCGCAACGTGAAAACTTCTTCGCCTTGGATGTTCACCATTTTGATCGCATCGTCTTGCGACAAAGCATCGGGCAAAGTTTTGGGTGACTTGGGCGCGCGCACACCTGCAATCGGGTTTTGTGTCACCAGGTGTTGCCTGCCGAGAAAATCAAAAAACCCGCGCCAGCCGGACAACATGCGGCGCAAACTTTTTCCTGACAGCCCGCGCCCATGCAAGGTCGCGGTGTAGCGGCGGATGTGATGCGTAGTGAGTTTTTCCAGCGGGATGTCCGCTGCCAGTTCAAACAGCGCTGCCACATCGCGGCCGTAATGTTTCGCGGTCAGCGGCGACAACCGGCGTTCGTGCAACAAGTGTTGAGTGAAGGCCACCAGACGCGGATCGACTGTGCCGGTTTTAATCGCGGCGGATTTTTTTGTCGCAGACTTGTTTGTCCTGGTTGTCACGGGTTTCAGGTGTTGACGACAAAAGGCGCGAGGGCAGCGCTGGCCAGTTCACCTATGCGCTGCAAATACAGTGTGCCCATTTCAGGATAAAAACGTTCTGCGTCCTCACTTGCCATTACCAGCAAACCAAAAGTGGTACCGTGGCGCAACGGCACCATGGCGAACGATTTCAAATGCGGCGCCGATTCGCCGAACCAGCGATGGGTTTCATACACCGCATGCTGGCCGCAATACGGCACCGACATGGCGTGGGCGAAGCCCTGCAACTCCTGATTGGTGGACGCGAATTCTTCGCGACCCTCCGTGGCCAGTTTGTTGTTGGTCCACAAACGCAAGGTCACATGGGGCACTTCAAAATTTTCCGTCAGTTGTCCCTCAAGCGTGTCGATGACTTCGTCAATGCTGCGCGTGCCGATGAGCAAACAGGCTAGCGTGTGTATCTTGTCGCTGATGGCGTCGTTCTCTTCGCCGAATTGAATCAACTCGGCGAGTTTGCGTTCGAGAAATTTGCCTTTTTCGCGCAACGCCAGAATCTGTCGCTCGCTGATCGATACCGTGCGTCCGCCATGCGGATGCGGCACCTGCAGAGCCATCAGAATGTCAGGATATTGTTCAAAAAAACGCGGATTGGCGCGGATGAATTCGGCAACTTTTTCCATATCCAGAATCATCAATAAATCCTTGATTATACTTAATAATTTATTATAAGCCTAAAGCGGAATTTCACCGTCGTAAACATGTGTCGCGCTGCCCGTCATGAATACCGGCAGACCTTCGCCCCCCCACGCAATGCTGAGTTCGCCGCCGCGCATACTCACTTGCACTGGACTGACCAGCACCGGGCTGTCGAGCTGTTTACGCGTGATGCCCGCGACCACCGCCGCACACGCGCCGGTGCCGCAAGCAAGTGTTTCGCCCGCGCCGCGCTCGAAAACGCGCAGCTTCATACGATGGCGATCGACAATTTGCATAAACCCCGCATTCACCCGTGCCGGAAACGCGCTGTGATTCTCGATCTGAGGGCCTTCCGTCAGCACCGGCGCGGCCTCGACATCAGCGACGATTTGTACTGCGTGCGGATTGCCCATTGACAGCACGGAAAATTCCCTCGCTTGGCCGTTGATGAACAAGTTGTAAGTTATTGCGCGCGCGCCAGTTTTGAACGGAATCTTAACAGGTTCAAAAACGGGCGCACCCATATCGACGGTGACATCGCCGTTATTTTCCAGTTTGGGAATAATGATTCCGTTACGGGTTTCGACGCGGATTTCCGTTTTATCGGTAAGCCCTTTATCGCGCACAAACTTCACGAAGCAGCGTGCCCCGTTGCCGCAGTGTTCAACTTCGCCGCCATCCGGATTGAATATGCGATAACGGAAATCCACATCTGGCGCAGAGGGTTTTTCCACCAGCAAAATCTGGTCGCAGCCGATGCCGAAGCGACGGTCGGCGATGTGGCGCAGTTGGTCGGGTGACAATTCGACGCGCTGGTTGATGGCGTCGAACATGACAAAATCGTTACCCAAGCCTTGCATTTTGCTGAATTTAAGTCTGGTGCTCATGGCGCCATTCTAATATATAGACGGTTCGCCGGGCGGCCTGGTTTTGAAACGCTTGTGAACAAAAAAATATTGCTCCGGCGTTTCGCGCACGCGGTCTTCGATAAATTTATTCATGTGCGCGGCGTCGTCTTCCGGCGATGCGCCGGGGAAATTCCCCCAGGCCGGATATAGCGTGGTTTCGTATTTTGCACCTACTCGCTTGGTAATGCTCGGAACCACTTTGGCACCGGTCATTTGGCATAGGCGGGTGAGAGCTGTAACCGTGGCGGTCTGCACGCCGAAGAACGGGACGAAGACGGAATCCTTTGCGCCGAAATCCATGTCGGGCAAATATAAAAATGGAACTCCTTGCTTGAGATATTTCACCACCGGGCGCAAACCCTGGGCGCGGGTGACAAGATGCGGATCGCCGAAACGTTTGCGGCCTGCCAGCAGCACTTTGTCGAATGCCTGGTTTTTCTGTTCGCTGTACATGGAACACAATTGCCATTCATAACCGACGCGCGCACCGCCGATGTCGAGGCCGGTGAAATGGGGCGAAAGCAGAATCACCGGCTGGCCTTTGAGCGTATCGAGATTTTCGCGGCCTTTGAGGTCGCAAAGCTCAGTGACCCGCAACGGCGGCGACCACCACAACACGCTGGCTTGCATGAATGCGCCGCCGAGATTTTTGAATAATTGTTTTGCGACCTGTTTGCGTTCTGCGTCGGTTTTTTCAGGGAAACACAGCGCCAGATTGGTTCGCGTGACCCGGCGGCGGCCAAAATAATAAACCAGTCCGCCAAAAAATCGGCCGATGGCCTCGATGACCGGCAAGGGTAAAAAATGCACCAGCCACATGAAAAATAAAAAAATCCGCGTCATGATGATTTTTTTTCTGCGGCAATCTCAGGCGCCGCAACGCCTGCCGGAGTTTTGTAACGATTGTATCCCCACAAATATTGCGCCGGCGCTTTGCGGATCAAATCTTCCAAGGCAGCGTTGAGTTGGCGTGCCGCCGTATTTCTGTCGTCGGAATAGGGCGCCATGGCCGGCTGCAGCCAGACTTTATAACCGCGGCCTTGCGGTAGACGTTCGGCGAAATAATAAATGACCGGCGCTTGGGTAGCGTTTTGCAAACGCGTAACCAGCGTCATGGTGTAGGCGGGCCGGCCGAAAAAATCCGCCCACACGCCTTCGCCCACACCGGGCACCTGGTCCGGCAGAATGCTGATGTTACCGCCTTGCTTCAAGGTTTTCATCAGTGTGCGCACGCCGGACACATCCGCCGGCACCATTTTTTCCTTACCGCGATCGCGTCCGGCGTCCATGAGCTTTTGCACCCAGGCCATTTTTGGCGCGCGATATAAAAATTTTGTCGGGATTTTGCTGTCGAGCCAGCGGCCTGCAATGTCGTAACAGCCGAGGTGGGGCGTGATGAAAATAATGCCCTTGCCGATTTTTCGTGCGGCCTCTACGTGTTCCCAGCCATCATATTCGACCACCAGGTTGGCCACTTCATTTTCCGGACGAAACCAGGCGACGATGAGTTCTGTCAGTCCTTTGCCGGTTTCGCTTATATTTTGTGACAGCAGTTCACGGAAACTTTTTTCGTTGGGGCCCAGTCCACTTTGTTGTAAATTGTCGTAAGTCAGTTGGGAAAAGTTATGGGAAAATAAATACGCCAGCAAGCCCAGCCCCGAGCCAATCGCATGGTTGGTTTTAAGAGGTAATTTGGCGAGCAGGCGCAGCAGAAACGTCATCGGGAGAGCCGGATTTTTCTGATTTTGATGGACAGACAAGAAGTGTT
Source organism: Burkholderiales bacterium (assembly GCA_049695115.1). Taxonomy (GTDB): domain Bacteria; phylum Pseudomonadota; class Gammaproteobacteria; order Burkholderiales; family JBEEJL01; genus JBEEJL01. The sequence continues at coordinate 19,257 of JBAVRP010000033.1, forward strand.
AAAATACAAAATTGATTCCATCCCGTTTGATCTTCACGCAAAGCGAGCCTTGATATGAACGAATTTCTTTTTACCTCCGAATCAGTTTCCGAAGGCCATCCGGACAAAGTCGCGGACCAGGTTTCCGATTCCATTCTGGACGCCATTCTAGCCCAAGACCCCAATGCGCGGGTAGCCTGCGAGACCCTGGTGACGACCGGTTTGGTCGTCATGTCGGGCGAAATCACCACCAACGCCCATATCGACTACATCCCTGTCGCTCGTGAAATGATCAAGCGTATCGGCTACGACAGCTCGGAAATCGGTTTCGATTACCACACCTGCGCCGTACTGACAGCGTTCAACCGCCAGTCCCCGGATATCGCCCAGGGCGTGAACGAAGGCCAGGGGCTGGATCTGGAACAGGGTGCGGGCGATCAGGGACTGATGTTCGGCTATGCCTGCGATGAGACCCCGGCGCTGATGCCGGTGCCGATCTATTATGCTCACCGCATCATGCAGCGCCAGGCCGAGTTGCGCAAAGACGGCCGTTTGCCGTTTCTGCGTCCGGATGCAAAATCGCAAGTGACGGTGAAATATGTCGATGGCAAGCCCCACAGCATCGATACCGTTGTCGTATCGAGCCAGCATCACCCCGATGCCTCCCATGCTCAACTGACCGAAGCCATCATCGAGCAAATTATCAAACCGGTGTTGCCGGCCAAAATGCTGTCCGACAAAACCAAATACCTGATTAACCCCACGGGGCGTTTTGTTATCGGCGGCCCGATGGGTGACGCCGGTGTCACCGGCCGTAAGATTATTGTCGATACCTACGGCGGCGCGGCGCACCATGGCGGCGGCGCATTCTCCGGCAAGGATCCATCCAAGGTTGATCGTTCAGCGGCTTACGCCGGCCGCTATGTGGCGAAGAACATAGTCGCCGCGGGTCTCGCCAGCAAATGCGAAGTGCAGATTGCCTACGCCATCGGTATTGCCAAACCAGTGAGCATGATGGTCAACACTTACGGCACCGGCAAAGTCAGCGACGAAAAAATTATCGAACTCATCCGCAAGCATTTTGATTTGCGACCCAAAGCGATTATCCAGACGCTCAATCTGCTGCGTCCGATCTACGCCAAGACCGCGAGCTACGGACACTTCGGCCGCGACGAACCGGAATTCACCTGGGAAAAGACCGATAGGGCAGAAGAATTGCGTTCTGAGGCAGGTCTGGGTCAATTACGCGCAGTCGTTTAACCAGTTTTCGCGATACCGTTCCGCTGAGGAGCGCTGCAGCTAAGTATTTGATTTAATTTATATTTTAGCCACGCTCAGCAGGACGCTCTCTTGTTCAAGGGCGCTCCCATTTCATAAACCATCGCCTTCTCGCGGCTTAATGTTGCGAGTTGGGCAATCTTTATTTGGAGAGTGTTCCATGAATGCCATTGTCAAACCGCAACACGATTATCACGTCGCCGATATCAAACTCGCCGATTGGGGCCGCAAAGAAATCAAAATCGCCGAAACCGAAATGCCTGGCCTGATGGCGATCCGCGAAGAATTCGTCAAGACTCAACCGCTCAAAGGCGCGCGTATTACCGGCTCACTGCACATGACCATCCAAACGGCGGTGCTGATCGAAACCCTTACTGCGCTAGGTGCGCAAGTGCGCTGGGCGTCGTGCAATATTTATTCCACGCAGGATCACGCTGCTGCCGCGATTGCCGTGACGGGCGTTCCGGTGTTCGCTTACAAAGGCGAAAACCTCGACGAATATTGGAATTACACCCATCGCATTTTCGAGTGGGCCGACGGCAGCTTTTCTAATATGATTCTCGACGATGGCGGCGATGCTACTTTGCTATTGCATCTCGGTACACGCGCTGAAAAAGATGCGTCGATTTTGAATAAGCCGACCAGCGCAGAAGAAATTTGCCTGTATAACTCGATCAAAAAAACCTTGGCCGCCAAGCCTGGCTGGTATGCCAAGCGCCTCGCCGCCATCAAAGGCGTGACCGAAGAAACCACCACCGGTGTGCATCGTCTTTACCAAATGCACAAAGAAGGCAAGCTGGCCTTCCCCGCGATTAACGTCAATGACTCCGTGACCAAATCCAAGTTCGACAATTTGTACGGCTGCCGCGAATCCTTGGTCGATGCAATCAAGCGCGCCACCGACGTGATGATCGCCGGTAAAGTCGCTTTGGTGGCCGGTTACGGAGACGTCGGCAAAGGCTCGGCGCAAGCCTTACGCGCCTTGTCCGCGCAGGTGTGGGTGACCGAGGTCGATCCCATCTGCGCATTGCAAGCCGCGATGGAAGGTTATCGCGTGGTGACAATGGATTATGCAGCCGACAAGGCGGATATTTTTGTTTCCGCCACCGGCAATTACAAAGTCATCACCCATGATCACATGAAAAAAATGAAAGACCAGGCCATAGTCTGTAACATCGGCCACTTCGATAACGAAATCGATGTGGCGTCGCTGGATAAATATACCTGGGACGAAATCAAGCCGCAGGTTGATCACGTGATTTTTCCTGACGGCAAACGCATCATCCTGCTCGCCAAAGGCCGCCTGGTGAATCTGGGATGCGGCACCGGTCATCCGAGTTATGTCATGAGTTCGTCGTTCGCCAACCAGACCATCGCGCAAATCGAGTTGTGGAGCGAAGCGCAAAAAGGCTCGGGCAAATATCCGGTCGGCGTGTACGTGTTGCCCAAACACCTGGATGAAAAAGTCGCGCGCCTGCAATTGAAAAAACTCAACGCACAACTCACCGAACTCAGCGATGAGCAGGCCAAATACATCGGGGTCAACAAGCAGGGGCCGTATAAAGGCGATGCGTATCGTTATTGATGGCTATGAAAAAATGAAATTCCCTCCCCTTTGAAGGGGGAAGGACTCTCTCGCATCAATCGCCGACTAATAAATTGAAGTTATGCGAAACGAAAGAAAGCCTTTCATGTCAGCCGAAAAAAAAGTCGAACAAAAATTCAGTTTTGAATTTTTTCCGCCCAAAACCGCAGAGGGCATGGAAAAACTGCGCGCTGCGCGCAAGCAACTTGAACAACTCAAACCGCATTTTTTTTCCGTGACCTTCGGCGCCGGTGGATCGACGCGTGACCGTACGCTCGAGGCCGTGTTGGAAATACAGCAATCGGGCTTCGACGCCGCGCCGCATATATCCTGTATCGGCTCGACACGGGAAAATATCGTATCTGTGCTTGATCAATACAAAGACAGCGACATTAAACATATCGTCGCATTACGCGGCGATTTACCCTCAGGTACGATGGGCACCGGTGAATTTCGTTACGCCAACGAACTGGTCGCATTTATCCGTCAGCATAGCGGCGATCATTTCAATATCGAAGTGGCGGCGTATCCCGAATACCACCCGCAGGCGAAAAGCGCGACGGAGGATTTGAAAAACTTCAAACGCAAAATTGATGCTGGTGCTAATTCAGCTATCACGCAGTATTTTTATAACGCCGACGCGTATTTTGCATTTGTCGATGCAGCCCGCGCGATGGGCGTCGATGTTCCCATCGTGCCCGGCATCATGCCGATCAATAATTTTTCCCAGCTGGCGCGTTTCTCCGATGCCTGTGGTGCCGAAATTCCGCGCTGGATGCGCTTGAAACTGCAAAGCTATTCCGACGACACGGCGTCGATCAAAGCTTTCGGCCTGGATGTGGTCACGGCTTTATGTGACAAATTGTTACGCCACGGCGCACCCGGCTTGCATTTTTACACGCTGAACCAGGCAGGTTCCGTATCTACTATCTGGCAGCGGCTGGGTTTATAATTTGCCTGCGGGTGTGCTAGCGCGGAAATCAAAAATTGGCGTTAAACTGTAGTCTAATTTAGACTATGCCACGCACTGAGTGTGCCGTTTGCTGTGCGAGCAATTTCCACCCCCATATTGAAGACCCCAGGAGGTAACTAAAATGTTAGATATGATTATTCGTGAAGCGGCGGCAAAATTCGGTCTCGGCGATAAAGGCGGCATGATCGTCAGCGCCTTGCTCGGCATGATGTTTAAAAAAGAATCCGGCGGGCTTGCAGGATTCCTGGATATGTTCAAACAAAAAGGTTTGGCCGATCTCGCGTCCTCCTGGATCGGAGGCGGTAAAGGCTTGCCGCTCGGTATCAATCCGACCCAAATGGAAAATGCCATCGGCGGCGGATTGGTAAAAGACCTCGCCGCGAAAACCGGCCTCGGTAGCGGCCCGCTTGGTAGCGCGGTGGGGTTTATGTTACCGAATATTGTTCACGCTCTTACCGGCGACGGTAAAGTACCGACCGGTATTCCTGCCGCTATCAGCCAATATATGAGTGGCGATAAAGCCGGTTCTGGCGCTGTAGCAGGTGCGGCAGCCGCAGCAGGCGGTGCCGCAGTCGGCGCTGCTGTTTCTGCAGGGAAAGCCGCATTAGGTGGAGCAACAGGCGGTGCGGGTGCCGCAGCGGGTAGGGCAGCAGTAGTAGGCGGAGCGGCGGATAAAGCGGCTGCCGCAGTAGGATCGTTAGCACCTGGAGCCGCTGCCAGTGGTGGCATACCTAAATGGGTGTGGTTGTTGATACCCGCGGTGTTGGCAATAGGCTGGTTCATGACGCGCAAGCCTGGAGAGGCGCCTGCGCCAGCTGCCCAAGCGCCGAAAGCAGCGCCTGCGGTGGAAGCACCGAGACCAGCGCCCGTAGTTGAAGCGCCCAAGCCAACTGAAGCGCCTGCACCAGCTCCAGTAGCTGAGGCACCAAAAGATGCAGCCGCCCAATTGGATGCCCTCAAAGCAGCAGGCAACGTCAGCGGTGATGACCTGGTCAAAGCCTTGAATATGACCAATATTCGCTTTGCTACTGGCAGCGCGAAAATCACGCCTGAGAGCATGGATATAGTGAAAAAAGCTGCAGAGACCATCAAGGCTGCGGCTGCGGGTACTAAAATAGAAGTCGGCGGTCACACGGATAATGTGGGCAACCCGGCCAGCAATATGAAACTGTCGGATGCACGCGCGCAATCGGTGATGTCTGCGCTGGTTGGTTTGGGTGTCGGCAAGGGCGTGTTAACTGCCAAAGGTTATGGCGATAGCAAACCAGTGGCTTCCAATGACACCACAGAAGGCAAAGCGCAAAATCGCCGCATGGAATATTCTTTAGTTAAATAATTTTTCTGGTGATGGAAATAAAATGGGCCGCTGATGCGGCTCATTTTTTTGTTGGGCAGAACATCTCCGCTATCTGCAATGCGAAGAGAGAATAGCTCACCCTTCTGCGACAAAAAAACAAAAACAAAAAAGCAGCGCGGCGGGTTCGCCTTTTTTGGCTACTTTTTTGGCGAAGCAATAAAGTGACTAGCCGCCGGGGCGCACCGTTCATCGGGACGCGCAGCAAGGGGGTGGGAACGGTGCAGCGGGTGGCCGCAATAAATAAAGGGGTGAACGGTACGCCGATGGCCGCGCCCACACCGAGGCGTTGCCCACCGTGGCGCGGCCATCACCCCCGGCATAGTTTGGTCTGAGCATTACAATCAGTAACACCACAACATTTTCGACTCCACCCCAGCCTTCCCTTGCTAGGGGAAGGAGCTTGGACATCAGCCATTAAACAAGTTAGTAACTAATCAGGGCCTAACGCGTGCGCGCGGCGCACCCTACGTTATTTACATATTAATGCTACGCCCACCATCCACATTAATAATCTCTCCTGTCATATAAGTCGCATCACACACCAAAAATTTAACCGCGCCTGCTATATCGTCCGTCGTACCGGCTCGTTTGAGCGAAGTCTGATTGATGATGCGCGCCTGCTCTTTTGCGTCGAAATGCCCGCCGTCCGCAGGCCACGCTGCGACGCCGGGTGATACGCCGTTGACGCGAACTTCTGGCCCCAACTCAATGGAAAGGGAGCGGGTGAGTCCGATTAGCGCGCTTTTGGCGATGGAATAAACGACGTAATTTTTCAGCGGGCGTTCAGAGTGGATATCTATGATGTTGACGATACAGCCGTTGTTTTGTTTGAGTGCCGGCGCGGCGGCCTGGGATAAAAACAACGGTGCTTTCAGATTGGCGCCGATTAAATCATTCCAGTTGGTTTCGCTAATGCTACCGACAGGTGTTGCCTGAAACGCCGAGGCGTTATTTACCAGCGCGTCCAAGCGACCGAAGGTTTTTAGCGTGTGTTCTACAAGTTTAGGCAGGTCTTGAATTTGCGGCAAGTCTCCCTGCATCGCGTTGGCGGAATTTTTCCGTATCAAGTTCAGTTCGTCGCGCAACGTATGCGCCTCAGCGTGCGAGTGAAGATAATGGATCATCACATTCATCCCTTCGCGGTGCAGGCGTTTTACGATCGCCGCGCCGACACGCTTCGCGCCGCCGGTTACCAAGGTTACTTTATTCTGCATGGTATAATTTGCCTATAAGATTTATCCAGATTCTACCGCAAAAATTCTGATTTCGATTCCCTGTGCAAATTCCGCTTAACCGTTCCGAAGTTTCTTTTCCCGCACCGTCGGCTGATGCGCTGGAGCATAGCGAAAAGTTAGCTGCGTTGATTCGTAGCGACATAGCTGACCGCGGCGGCTGGATTTCCTTCGAGCGTTATATGCAGTTGGCCTTGTATGCGCCGGGTTTGGGTTATTACAGCGCGGGCGCAAAAAAAATCGGCAAGGATGGCGACTTTATTACTGCACCGGAAATTTCCGCGTTGTACGGTCAATCTATCGCACAATGCGTGGCAGAAGTGATGGCACAAACTGATGGCGATATTCTCGAGTTTGGCGCAGGCTCGGGCAAGTTGGCATTTGATTTACTTACTGAGCTGCAACAACTGAAACGACTACCGAAAAATTATTTTATACTCGAAGTCAGCGCAGATTTGCACGAACGCCAGCAGACATTATTATCTTCGCTTCCCGCCGATGTATTTTCACGCATCAAATGGATTGATAAATTATTTAATAAATTCAATGGGTTAATTATCGGCAACGAACTGCTTGACGCGATGCCGACGCATTTGATTTCATGCTCGTTAGACTGTATTCGCGAGCGTGGTGTTGCTATTTATAATCAAGAATTTATTTTTCAGGATCTCGAAGTTGATAAACAATCCGCATTATTTGCAGCGACGACAAAATTGAATTTACCTGACGGCTATGTGAGCGAAATTAATCTAGTTTCATGCGGTTTCATCGCCAGCATCGGCGCGATGTTGCAACAAGGTGTGATACTGCTAATTGATTATGGATTTTCCGCCGCTGAGTTTTATCATCCGCAACGCAGTATGGGTACGCTGATGTGCCACTATCGCCACCATGCGCATGCCGATCCATTTTATTTGCCTGGGTTGCAGGACATCACCAGTCATGTGGATTTCTCCGCAATCGCGCACGCAGGTGAGAAAGCGGAATTGGATATCATTGGCTATACATCGCAAGCGCAATTTCTGCTTGATTGCGGCATCACGGATTTAATCGCGCGACACGATGCCAGCGATGGCGCGAATTATTTGCCCATTGTGAATTCTGTGCAGCGGCTGGTCAGCCCGGCAGAAATGGGTGAATTGTTTAAAGTGATTGCACTGGGAAAAAACTTTGACCAAGCTTTGATTCGATTCAAATCCAGATCACTAAGATTATGAGTAGGTGAAGAAATACGGCTGTGGCGTAATCCGGCAAAAAATGTTAACTTCCAAACTATAAATGTGCATCGGGTTGTTCCCAGTCTCCGCTTCGCATTCAGTTATAAAACCAAATTTAATCAATAAGTTACGTGAAGAGGATATTCATGCCTGTCAGTGTAGTTATCCCCAAAGAATCGTTATCAGGCGAAACTCGCGTCGCGCTGGTGCCTGAAGTCGCGAAAAAACTCAAAGCCATGGGCGCATCGTTGCGCATGGAGATGGGTGCAGCAGAGCGCGCGATGTTGCGCGATGCCGATTTCGCCGACGTGCAAGTTGTCAGTGGTGCGTCACTTTATACCGCCGCCAATTTGATATTGCGCGTGCAGCCGCCGAACGAAAGTGAAATCGACCATATGCCGGATGGCTCAACGCTGATCAGCTTTATGCAACCGGGAAAAAATCCGGCCATCGCAAAAAAACTGTGCGAAAAAAATATCACCAGCCTGGCGATGGAACTGGTGCCGCGTATTTCCCGCGCGCAATCGATGGATGCCTTGTCGTCGCAAGCCAGCGTCGCCGGTTATCAGGCGGCGTTAATGGCGGCGCAATTGTCGCCGCGTTTTTTCCCCATGCTCACCACGGCTGCAGGCACGATTCGTCCGGCAAAAGTGTTAGTCATCGGCGCGGGTGTCGCGGGACTGCAGGCAATCGCCACTGCGCGCCGTTTAGGCGCGCTAGTTGAAGCATATGACGTGCGCGCGGCAGCGAAAGAACAAGTCGAATCACTCGGCGCGAAATTCATCAGTGTGGTTTCCGGCGCGGAAGGCGCTGGCGGCTACGCGCGCGAACTCAGCGAAGACGAAAAAAAAGCGCAACAGGAAAAACTCGCGACGGTTGTCGCTGCTGCCGACGCGGTGATTTGCACCGCCGCCGTGCCGGGACGTCCCGCGCCGAAAATCATCAGTGCCGAGATGGTGTCGCGGATGAAAACCGGCGCGGTGATTGTCGATCTCGCGGCGGAATCCGGCGGCAATTGTGAACTCACGCAGCCGGGCAAAACCATTTCCGCGCATGGTGTGACTTTACATGGCCCATTGAATGTACCGAGCACGATGCCGGTGCATGCCTCGGAAATGTATGCCAAAAACCTGTTGGCGATTTTGGGCTTGATGATCAAGGATGGCGAACTCAAACCCGATTGGGAAGATGAAGTGCTCAAAGGTTCGCTCTACACGCACGCCGGAAAAATCATCCACGAAGCCACGCGCAAAGCCGTGGGGGGAGAATAATCATGCTCGAAGGTTACAGCGCACTTTATATATTCATGCTCGCCGCGTTCGTCGGCTACGAGGTTATCAGCCGCGTGCCGGTGATATTGCATACACCGTTGATGTCCGGCTCGAATTTCATTCACGGTATCGTGTTGGTTGGCGCGATGGTGGCATTGGGCGAAGCGACCAGCGTAATACAACAACTCATCGGGTTTTTCGGTGTCGCACTGGCGGCGATGAATGCGGTTGGCGGCTATGTGGTGACCGAGCGCATGCTCGGCATGTTTACCGGCAAGAAGGACAATAAAAAATGAGTGGCCACATAATCCAGATTTCCTATTTCGCCGCCGCCGTATTGTTTATTTTCGGCATGAAGGGTATGAGTTCGCCGCTCGGTGCGCAGAAAGGCATCGTATGGGCGGGCGTGGGAATGGCGCTGGCGACAGTGGTGACATTTTTCGACGCGAATATTTTGCATAACGTCAGCCATCGCACTATCAATTATATTTTAATGATTGTGGCTATCGCCATCGGTGGTGGCCTTGCCTGGGTCAGCGGCAAAAAAGTGCAAATGACGGATATGCCGCAAATGATCGCGCTATATAACGGCATGGGAGGCGGCGCGGCGGCGGCAATAGCCGCGACGCAATTGATTGGCGGCCATATTCAATCTTCCGCTACAGGAATGCTCGCCATTATCGGTGCGCTGATTGGCAGCGTTTCGTTTTCCGGTAGCTTGATTGCTTTCGCCAAGTTGCAGGGGATCATGAAAGGCGTGTTTTCATTTCCACAGCATCAGGTAATCACTTATACCGTGCTGGCAATTTCCGTGTTGATTGGATTGGCAGTCGGTATCAGCATTAAGGACATGAATTTCCCGCTGCTGATTATTTTGTTTTTTATTTTGGCTTTACTGTTCGGCGTGTTGATGACGCTGCCTATCGGCGGCGCCGATATGCCAGTGATTATTTCGCTGTTCAACGCATTGACTGGATTGGCGGTGGCGTTTGAAGGCTTTGTGCTCAACAATGCCGCGATGATTATTGCCGGTACCGTCGTCGGTGCGGCGGGTACTTTGCTCACGCAGTTGATGGCCAAAGCGATGAACCGTTCGCTTGCCAAATTATTGTCACCGCCACCTCCAGGCGCGGGTGGCGCGCAAGAAGTGACCGGTAGCATGCGCGAAATCGATGCGCAGGACACGGCGATACTGATGGCTTACGCGCAAAAAGTCATTATCGTTCCCGGCTATGGGATGGCGGTGGCGCAAGCACAACATAAAGTATGGGAGCTGACGCAATTGCTGGATGAAAAAGGCATAGAAGTAAAATTCGCTATTCATCCCGTCGCCGGTCGTATGCCGGGCCATATGAACGTATTGTTGGCCGAAGCAGGCGTAAATTACGAACGCATTTTCGATCTGGATGAAATAAATCCTGAATTTCCGCAAGCCGACGTGGTGCTGGTGATCGGCGCCAATGACGTGGTGAACCCAGTTGCGCGCACGGATAAGAGCAGCCCGATTTACGGCATGCCGATATTGAATGCGGACATGGCGAAAAATGTCGTCGTGATTAAACGCGGACAAGGCTCAGGTTTCTCTGGTATCGAAAATGCGTTGTTCTACAAAGACAACACGCGGATGTTCTACGGAGGCGGACAGGAAGCGGTCAATAAGCTGATTCACGAAGTAAAGCAGCTGTGATGCGAGCCAGTAGCTTGTTGCGGTGGAGGCTAACATTTTGCGTTAGCAAAAAGTTATGCCGGAGCCACAATACAAAAATGTTTTGCGGCGGCGGGCAGGAAGCGGTTAACAAACTGATTGCTGAAGTAAAACTACTGTAATTTGATCATGGATAAGTGGAAAAAATTTGATAATCCGCAGGTTGCTGCCATTTTTGAAAACCATCCTAAGGAAATCAAGGTTAAATTATTGGCTTTGCGGCAACTGATATTCGAAGTCGCGGCAGAAACAGAAGGGGTAAGGGTATTGGAAGAAACGCTTAAATGAGGGCAACCTGCTTACTTGACGAGTGTATCGAAGAGCGGCAGCTTAATCCGTATCGACCGAATCAAATCTCAGCCAGGAAAATACGCGATGTATTTCATTGCCAGACAACTTTAGTTGATAGCTTTAAGGAAATGTTCAGAAACGACTTCGAATTTGAAAAAAACAGGGCCATTGTGTTCGGGCAAGCTGATAAAATTCCGGAAAGGGCATTGCGGCATTGTATCTCGCAGGCACTGACCTACTATCGCGACAAAAAACGACTTAAATGAGAAAAGGAACACAATGTTAAAGCTCTGCGGTTTTGCAGCAAGCAATTATTACAACAAGGTCAAGCTGGCCTTACTGGAAAAAAATATTCCCTTCAGCGAAGAGTTAGTCTGGCCGTCGAAAGACGAAGCATTGTTCAAGCGTTCGCCCATAGGCAAAATCCCGTTTATTGAAGACAACGGTGGTGCGGTCAGCGAATCCCACGTCATCGCCGATTATCTCGAGGATGCGTATCCGCAAAATCCAATGTATCCTGCAAGTGCATTAGAAAAAGCCAAATGCCGCGAGCTGGTGAAATTCATGGAGCTATATCTTGAATGGCCGGCCCGGCGCTTATATCCCGAAGCATTCTTCGGTGGCAAAGTGTCCGATGATGTCAAAAGCGAAGTGCTGCTGCAATTGGAAAAAGGCTTCAAAGGCCTCGCGCGCCTGACGCAGTTCGACCAGCCGTTCATCATGGGCGATAAAATGACCCATGCAGACTTCGCGGCGTTTGTTCATATTCCAGTGGTCGGCCTTGCGATGAAAATCATATATGGCCGGAATATTTACGACGACATTCCGCATGCGAAAGCCTACATCGCCAAGCTCGGCGAGCGTCCGCATTTTCAGAAAGTGAATGCGGACCGCAAAGTGAATTCTGAAATGATGATGGCGCGGAGCAAGAAATAATCAGCGCACAAAAGAACAATGGGCGCCGCTGCGCCCGTTGTTTTTTTATTCATCATTCAACATAGCCATGCATAGTTTGAATAATTCGTTTCTGCTGTCGGCCAAACGGTCTACGATATTCAAATGATGTGCATCTGTAACTATTTGATTGTATTCAATATTTCTATGCCACATGTGCCCTAGTAAATCAGTCTGGCGCTTGAATTCATCGCTTTCCAATTCCCCTGCAACCAGAAAAACCGCCGCGTCGGATTGCGCTTTCAATAAAGTCGGGCTGAGTTTTTTCGCGCTGCCCGCCGTCAATTTCAAATCGCAATTGACAGACTCAATCTGCAGCAACGGCGCAAGATCATAAATGCCGCTGATGCCCATCATGCCTTTGATCATGTCGCGTGGCGTGTCGTCGGCAAATTTGCTCCAGTCAGTTGCCAGCATCATCGCGGCGAGGTGCGCGCCGGCGGAATGCCCGGCGATATAAAACTTTTCCGGGTCAACGCCGAAGTGCGGTGTGTGGCGATACAGCCATGCCATGGCGTCGCGCGATTGTTTGACCATGTCGCCCATGAACGCGGCCGGGGCGAGGCTGTAATTGATATTTGCCACGACAATGCCGCGTTGGCTAAACTCGGGCACGATAAAAGAAAAATCGCTTTTGTCCAGCGAGCGCCACCAACCGCCGTGAATGAACACCAGCATAGCGCGCGCTTCGCCTTGCGCGGGAAATAGGTCCAGGGTTTCTGTAGGCCCGTGGCCGTAAGCAATGTCCAGGTCACAAAGGTACGAATCTCGTACTTGTGCCGAGGTTTCTGCCCAACGCGCAAAAATCTGTGGATGGTCGGGGATGCTGGCGCGGGCGTTGTATTGAGTTTCGAGGTATTCGGGGGAATGCATTGCAAAAATTATCTGAAAAGGAAGAGGGCATATCGTAGCGCATATTCTGCAATCATGCCCAGTGAAATGAAGCTTTGACTTTGCGTATGGTCGGCCAGTGCGAAACCTGTTATCCGTTTTTAACCGGCATACGCTAACTGCGGCGTGCTTACTGTGATTGAGTTTTCGGCAAGGAACGCGCCGGCGATGTAGGCAGGCATCGGCTTACTGTAATAGAATCCCTGCACTAGATTGCATTGACGTTTCAACAGGAAATCAGCTTGCTCTGCTGTTTCTACGCCTTCTGCTACCACCGCGATGTTGAGCGCTTTTGCCAGCGCGATAATTGCTTCGGTGATGGCGCCGTCTTCAGTATCACCGGGGATATCCATGACAAAACTGCGGTCGATTTTGAGTTTGCTGATCGGAAAGCGCTTGAGGTAATTCATGGAAGAATAGCCGGTGCCGAAATCATCGATGGATAAGCTTAACCCCATGTCGCGCAATTGCTGGAGAATATTGATTGCATGATTGCTGGTTTCCATAATGGCGCTTTCAGTAATTTCCAGCTCGAGGTAAGAAGGATCGAGTTTTGTCTCCATCAGGATTTGCGCGATTTGTCCGGTCAGGTTCTCCTGATTGAATTGCTTACCCGACAAGTTCACCGCTATTTTCAGGTTAGGGAACCCCGACAAATGCCACTCGTGGCATTGAAGGCAGGACTGCTTGAGTATCCATGCGCCGATAAGAATAATTAATCCGGTTTCTTCGGCAATCGGAATAAATTCGGCTGGGGATACGAGGCCGCGCTCAGGGTGCCGCCAGCGTATCAAAGCCTCCATGCAAACGACTTCGCGGTTTCTCTGGTCCACTTGCGGCTGGTAATAAACTTCAAATTCATTATTCTCCAAAGCGCGACGCAGGCTGGATTCGACTTCGAGGCGTTTTAGTGCCCGCGAATTCATGTCGGATGAAAAAAACTGGAAATTATTCTTCCCGCGCGACTTGGCATGATACATCGCCGTATCCGCGTTTTTCAGCAGGGTTTTGAAATGATGGGAGTCTTCAGGGTAATGGCTTATGCCAATACTCGTCGTTACATACACATCATGGTTTTTGACATTGAACGGGAGCTGCAGGGCCGTGATCAGGTTTTTCGCTATCACCCCGACCGCTGCGGACTCGGGCATGTCTTCAATCAGCACGGTAAATTCATCGCCACCGAGGCGAAATACCGAATCAGACCCACGCAGCGCCGTAGTCAAGCGCAAGGCTACTTGATGCAGCAACTGGTCGCCGGCATCGTGCCCCAAGGTGTCGTTGATGATTTTAAAATTGTCCAAGTCGAGAAAAAGTACGGCCAGCCCGGTGTTAACTCGCTCGGCTCGCGATATTGCCTGTGTGATGCGCGCACTAAGCGCGTTGCGGTTTGGCAAATTGGTGACCGGGTCGAACATGGCGAGAAAATTGAGGTCATGTTCCGCTTTGGTCAGGGTGCGGCGCATACCCTTTAGCATCAGTGCAGCAGCGGCGAGCGCGCCTAACACGATCAGTACCGCCGCCACTGAAAAGACAATTAATCGCGAATAGAGCGGTTTCAGGCTTGCGCACAGATAAAGCATGCCGATAGGCTTGCCCTCTACAGCAATGGGTTGAAAAATTTCGAGTGACAGGCTGTTAAATATAAACTTTTCTTCGGGCATGTAGACAAGCGGTGTTGTAGATCGTACGAAATTCGTTGACGTGTAATCAGCCCGCATCTGGCCGTTAATATCGATAATTTCCGCATGGCCCACCTGCGCTGCAACATGCATTGACGCCAGTATTTCATTGGCTGTTTTATCGTCCCTGAATAACAGGGCGGCTGAACTGTTGTTGGACAGAATACGCGCCTGCACCTGCAAATCTTCCAGAAAAGCACGGCGCAAATGGAAATACTCTATGCCGATCAGGAGGGCGGTCGCCAGCAATAAGGCGGCTGCAGTGGTCGCAAGATTGACCAGGGTTACCCGCCTTTGCAATGTCAATTGTGGAGTTGTATTCAAGCTCATGATTGTTTTTCTCTTATTGCACGCTGTCAGCCAGCCGTAAAAGTTTGGAGCTGATGGATAGTTTGGCGGTGGAAACCGCATCCATATTTACCTGGAAACGCAACCTATTTTCAATAATTGAGAGGTTCAGCATGCTGCCTTTTTTGAATGTCGAATTGTCTTCGCTCACAGTGAGAGTGCTGGTATTTTTGATTTCTTTAAGTATCGCTTCTGCACGGTTATTTTCCGTCGCAGGAATAAACAATATTTGGCAGTTGTTAAAGTTTGGAGCCTTCCCCAGGCGCGATACGCTGATTTTTCTCTGCTTGAGCAATTTTGTCAGTAATGAATCCAGGCTATTGCTGAATGGGTCCGTCCCTGCGATACAAAAATTAAACGGCAGGTCCTTGTCTTCAAACGTGTCCGCAGGCCAATCGGTAAACAAAGCCACGTTATAAAGGAATGCCGCCTTTAACTCGTATTCCTGCACCTGTGCGTAGCCAACAGCCTGAGAAAAAATCAGGCATGCCGTCAATGCAGCGACGATAATTTTATAAACGTATTTCATCATTCTTATTAGAATTTATATTCTGCTTTAAGGCGAAGGGTCCGTTTTGCCTGCGGCAATGCGTCCTGCTCATGTTCCGGCCCAGCCGGGTCGGCAAATTTCGCATCAAGTAAATTGTAGATGCCGAAAGTAAAATTCGCGCCTTTAACGAGCTGCGGCGCTTGCAGCACCAGGTTTTCCACATGGTAGGCAGCGACTTCGGCCAGCTTGGTTTTGCGCGCGCCTATATATTGCGATTCAAAACCCAGCTGTAAGTAGTCGTGCCAAAACGGGGCGGTAAAATTGAATTTGGCGAGGTTTATTGGAGAATTTGTCAGTACTTCTCCACTGCCGATATCGCGCGCACGTTGATGGGTATAGCTGATACGCGTACTCATGCGGTTGTTCCAGCTTTTGTCTAGGCCGAATTCGAAACCCCTCGCTTCCGAATTTTCGGTATTCTGATATTGAGCCAGATTTTGGTTTGGGTTCGGTCCGGGTACAGCATCTGTTATTAATGTTATTAGTTCGTTGGCGCGGTAACGGAACCAGGAAGCATTTACCTTCACTTGGCCGGGCAGGTTTTGTTCGTAAGCCAATTCATAGGTTTTGATTTTTTCCGGTTTCAAATAAGGGTTGCCGGCCTGGGAATTGTTGTCTTGGAAAAAACGCTCGTTCGCATTGGGTGCACGATAGGCCGAGCCGTACAGCGCTTTGAACGAGGTTTCGGCGTTGGGCAAATAAATCATGCTCAAGCGCGGATTGGTGATGCCACCATATTCGCTATGATGGTCGTAGCGCAAACCGGCACCTAATATAAATTGGTTGCTTACGCGTATTTCGTCCTGCAAATAAAGTCCGATTTGTTTGTTGTTGTTTGTTACATCCGTGTTCGGTTGGAATGGGTTTTGATCGTTATTGATTTGTACTTGGCGAAAATCATTTTCAAATTCCATGCCCATGATTAATTTATGGTTTTTCAGGCTCGTATTCAGCAAACGCAGATCCGCGCCCCACCAGCTACCTTTGCCGGTGTCATCGTTGTAACTGGCGGTCGCTTTGTTGTTAACGTAAATGCCGTTATAGGCATAATCGGCCAAATAAACATGGCTGATCAAAGTGCCAGCGGATGTTTCGCCCGTATGGCGCAAGTCGAGCGTGGTTTGACGGTCTATGGTACGGGTGCCCGGTGCGGCGAATTCAGCGCCAAAGGACGCAGTAGGAAGCTCTTTATAACGCCAAACATGGGCTGCGCTTGCCGCGACTCCCTTGTAATCCAGTTTGGAGTACACGCGGTAATTGCTTTCGTCATCCAAGCGGTTAGCCACGCCGTTATTCGTCGTGATATCGGGAAAGACAAAATCCTGCCCGTTGGTTTTGAAGCGCGACGCGGCGAGCACCCAGTTCGCACCATTGCTCAATTCTGCGCCGTAACTTGCGCGCAGCCCAAGCGCTTGGTTGCTTCCGATTTCCACTGCGGCATTGCCGCCGCGCAAGGATTTGCCCGATTTGGTGATGATATTGACCACGCCGAATAGTGCATTACTGCCATATATGGAAGAGCCGGGCCCAGGAATAAATTCAACGCGTTCGATCAAATCTATGTCAATCAGGAACTCGTTGCCTATCATGCCCTGGTTGTAAATATTGTCGAGGGCGCGGTAACCGTCGATTAAAAACAGCACGCGCGTGTTGAAATCGCCCGGCGGCGCGAAGCCGCGTACACCGACGTATTGGTAATTGTGGTCGTTGCTGACGTGCAGGCTGCGTATGCTTTTGAGTATATCGGCGAGAGTGCGGTAGCCGTAATTGCGAATGTCGGCAGCGGTAATGATGGTGACGGAGGCGGGAGCCTCGTTGGTTTTTTGCGCGTATTTCGATGCGCCGTAAACTTCCACTTCAAGAAGTTTTTCCAGCGACATGCCCATCAAGTCGTCATTGGCAGAGGCAGGGAGAGAGAAAAGGTTCAGGGCGGCCAGCAGCGTACAAACATGCAGTAAGCGCGGCCTGGGCTGACCGGAAGTTCGTCTTATTTCAGTAAACGGGCATTTTCGGTCTTGCATATTTCCCCCTGCATTCTCACGATACTTAGTGACTGTAACCACTATGTACTTACGTGGCAGTGAAGTGCTTAACAAACAGGAGGATATGTCAGGTGTGGCAAAGAACAAAGCTGGATTGAACTGGGCTTAGGAGGAATATGTGTGCGCTACATCACTTTTTGTGCCCCGACAAGTGGATTATTTTAGCGCAGTGCAAAAATATTAAAGAATTGATTTCAATAGCCTGCCCATTTCCGCCGGATTGCGCGTGACTTTGATACCGCATTCTTCCATCACCGCCAATTTTTCTTGGGCAGTCCCTTTGCCGCCGGAAATAATCGCGCCCGCGTGGCCCATGCGTTTGCCCGGCGGGGCGGTGACGCCGGCAATAAAACCGACGACTGGCTTTTTCATATTCGTCTTGACCCAGCGTGCGGCGGTTTCCTCATCATCGCCGCCGATTTCGCCGACCATAATCACCGCGTCGGTTTCCGGGTCGTCGTTGAACATTTTCATCACGTCGGTGTGCTTCATGCCGTTGACCGGATCGCCTCCGATGCCGACGCAGGTGGATTGGCCTAATCCTAAATCCATCAATTGGCCGACGGCTTCGTAAGTCAAAGTGCCGGAGCGCGACACCACGCCGATACGGCCTTTTTTGTGGATGTGGCCGGGCATGATGCCGATTTTAATTTCTTCCGGCGTGATGACGCCGGGGCAATTCGGCCCGACCAGAATCGCTTTTTTATTTTGTTTGCCCATTTTATCTTTGAGCTCAACCATGTCGCGCACTGGTATGCCTTCGGTGATGCAAATAACCAGATCAAGATCGGCATCGATGGCTTCCCAAATCGCAGCGGCGGCGAACGGCGGCGGCACATATATCACCGATACATTGACGCCGGTTTGTTGTTTGGCTTCTTTCACCGTGGCGAAAATCGGGATGCCTTCAAAGTCTTCGCCGGGTTTTTTCGGGTTCACGCCGGCGACAAAACAGTTTTTACCGTTGGCATAATCGCGGCACATGCGGGTGTGGAATTGGCCGGTTTTCCCCGTGATTCCCTGCGTGACGACCTTGGTGTTCTTGTTAATCAGTATCGACATTTTATTTCCTTATTTTCCTGCAACTGCAGCGACGATTTTTTGCGCAGCTTCGGCCATGTTGTTGGCGGTGATAATCGGCAGGCCGGATTCAGCCAATAATTTTTTGCCCAGGTCTTCATTGGTACCTTTCATGCGCACAACTAATGGCACGGATAAATTTACTTCTTTTACCGCCGCGATCACGCCTTCGGCAATAGTGTCGCACTTCATAATGCCGCCGAAAATATTCACCAGTATGCCTTTGACTTTTTTGTTTTTCAGCATGATCTTAAAGGCTTCGGTGACTTTTTCCGTCGTTGCGCCACCACCCACGTCGAGGAAATTGGCCGGCTCTGCACCGAATAATTTAATCGTGTCCATGGTCGCCATGGCCAGGCCCGCGCCATTCACCAGGCAGCCGATATTGCCGTCGAGGGAGATGTATGACAGGTCAAATTTTGACGCTTCTATTTCAAGCGGGTTCTCTTCGTCAAGGTCGCGCATGGCGACAATATCGGGATGGCGGAACAGCGCGTTGGAATCGAAATTCAATTTCGCGTCGAGCGCGATCACTTTGCCGTCGCCCGTGATAATCAGCGGATTGATTTCGGCCAGCGATGCGTCGGTGTCCCAGAATGCTTTGTATAAACCCTGCAGCATCTGGCGCGACTGAGTGACGCTTGCTACGGGGACGCCGATTCTGCGCGAAATGTCGTCGGCGTCTTTATCGGTTAAACCGGTTGCCGGGTCGATAAATACTTTATGGATTTTTTCCGGGTGATGTTCTGCGACTTCTTCAATATTTACGCCGCCTTCGGACGACGCCATTAGCGCAACTTTTTGCGTACCGCGATCGACGACCATACCGACATAGAGTTCCTTCTTGATGTCGGCGCCTTCTTCAATCAGCAGCCGGCGGACTTTTTGTCCTTCCGGCCCGGTTTGGTGCGTGATGAGTTGCATGCC
Organism: Burkholderiales bacterium; assembly: GCA_049695115.1. Classification (GTDB taxonomy): domain Bacteria; phylum Pseudomonadota; class Gammaproteobacteria; order Burkholderiales; family JBEEJL01; genus JBEEJL01. Next base: position 38,619 of record JBAVRP010000033.1, read on the forward strand.
GAGAATTTGAGTCGCAAATTGTTTTACTTCGTCCATCGATTTGGCGACCTTCACGCCGCCGCCTTTGCCACGGCCGCCGGCGTGTATCTGTGCTTTCACCACCCATACTTTGCCGCGGAGCTGTTCCGCTGCTTTGACAGCTTCATCGACGCTGAAGCAGGCGATGCCGCGCGGCGTCGGCATGTTGTATTTGCGGAAAATTTCCTTGCCTTGGTATTCGTGGATTTTCATGACGTTCCTTGTTGGATGTTTTCCGTTTGCACGCATTATTTGTATCGTTGCAAACCTTGTCATATTAACAGTGTGTGCAAGTACGGCGATAAGCTAATACAAGTTGGTCTCATTTCGGTTGCAGGCTTATATTCGCCTCAACTAAACTAATTATCGATAACTATATGATTTATAAATATTTTTCTGCTATGTCTATAGTGGATCGTTTGCCTAATTGGTCGTAATTTTTTGTCAGCCATTTGTCACTGGCTTGATAGCCGATGTCATGCAACTCCTGCAAAAAACTCCAGCTCGTGTCGCTTTTAGTTGAGGCGCCGAAATTTCTCATTTGTTTTTCAGCTTCAATCGCATGAATGTAAAGCGGCGCAAATTGCTTTTCGTGGCCGTGCTTTTTTTGTATCAGGCGATTGAGTAAGCCGATTGCGCCTGTGCCTGTGCTGGCCTCTTGCTGTTTTTCCAACAGCCGATTCACAAAATCAATCGCGCGCATTTCCAGAATCAAGGGCGTATTGAAACTGATTTCATTCAGGCGGTCGATAATTTCCTGCGATTTATCCGGCACGTCGTCGCGTTTGATTGGGTTCACTTCGACAATGATAATGTCGCGCGTTTCTGTGTTGTCATACAGTGGAAATAATGGCGGATTGCCCATATAACCGCCGTCCCAATAATGTTCGCCTTTTATTTCGACCGCTTGGAATAAAAACGGCAGGCAAGACGATGCGAGCAATACGTCGCCGCTGATCTGATCATGCTCAAAAACTTTGGCACGGCCGCTGCGCACATTGGTGGCGCAGATATAAAGTTTCACCGGGCTTTGTTTGCGTAGGCGGGCGAAGTTGATTTGTTTTGCCAGCAAGTCGCGCAGCGGATTCAGATTGAACGGATTGGTCTGATAAGGGGAGAACACGCGGCTGATCAGGTCGAAACCCGTGCCGGCGAATTCATTCATCACCGGCAAACTGAACATCGATGCGCTGGGCGTTTCCGACACGGCCTTCCAGAAATCACGCAATGCTTTTTTCGCGCCCGCCGTGCCGTTGTCGAGCAGGCCGTCAGCGAATACCGCGGCGTTCATCGCGCCTGCGCTGGCGCCGGAGATGCCGTCGATGGCAAGGCCGTCCTGTTCCAGCAAACGATCCAGCACGCCCCATGTGTATGCGCCGTGCGAGCCGCCGCCTTGTAGAGCGAGATTAATCGTACGCGTTTTAGTGTTGTTACTATTAGCCATTTATTCTGCGACCCAGCCGCCATCCATGGCGAGCGCAGCACCGTTGAACGAAGTGCCGCCCTCGCTGCAAAGAAAAATGGAGAAAGCGGCGATTTCTTCTACCGTGACAAAGCGCTTGTTCGGTTGCTTGGCCAGCATGATGTCGCGGATAACGTTCTCTCGCGGGATATTATTCGCGCGGGCCTGGTCGTCGATTTGCTTTTCCACCAGCGGTGTATGCACATAGCCGGGGCAGATGGCGTTGCAAGTGATGCCCTCCTGCGCGCCTTCAAGTGCTGTGACTTTGGTCAGTCCCACGACGCCGTGCTTGGCGGCGACATAAGCTGATTTATATGCCGACGCTACCAGTCCGTGAGCCGAGGCGATGTTAATAATGCGCCCCCATTTTTTTGCCTTCATCCCCGGCAGCGCTGCCTTGGTGGTGTGGAATGCCGACGATAAATTGATGGCGAGAATCGCATCCCATTTTTCGGCGGGGAATTCGGCGATAGGGGAGACAAACTGAATACCTGCGTTATTGATCAGAATATCCACCCCGCCGAAAACTTTATTTGCTTGCGTCATCATCGCGGCGATTTCAACTGGCTTGCTCATATCGGCAGGCGAATAGTGAACCTCGGTTTTATTTTCCGCAGCCATCGTCGCGCGGATTTTCTCGATCTCTGCCGCATCGCCGAAACCGTTCAACATGATTTTGCAGCTTTGCTTGGCAAATTCCTTGGCGATGGCTAGACCGATGCCGCTGGTGGAGCCTGTTACGACGACGGATTTATTTTTCAGATTGGTCGCTTGCATGAGAGGTCCTTAATATAGTCAGGCTTTTTCTTTTTCAGCCGGCGCGCGATACCAGCGCGGGTAAAATTTCGCTACCGCCGGGCCCGTGGAAACCAGCGCGTGGCAACCGTCGATCTGGAACGGCTTTTTGTCCGGATGGCGCAAATGCGGATTTTGGCCTGCCATGGTTTGGATCGCTCCTGTGGCGATGTTGCCGATGAGCTCCGTGATATGCGTGCAACCTTTTTCCCTGCCGAATAATTCTTTGATGTGGTTGTTGAAGCCGGGACGAATCGCGAGGCCGATGAGTTTCTTGTATTCGGGCGTGATCGCGTCGCAGTAACCGCGATAAGGCATCGCGTCTGTGGAAGCGCAGGCGTCGATGATGTGCAGCCTGTCATCGACGGTGATGCGCAGCCACATTTCGTGAATCGCCGTGCCTTTAGGCCGCATGCCGTCGGACACCCTGAAGTCGAATTCCTTGGTGTCGGTGAGATGAGCTTCAACGTCCCACAAACCGTCGGCACGTTTATAGCCTTCGACGGATATGCGCCGCAAATGAATGCGCTCGCGGGCAGATGCGGCAGCAGGTAGCATGGTGGCCTCCACCGGGAGAATGATAAAAAACTGTTTATAATTAATTGGTTATTAATAACCAACTATGTTGCATAGCGTCATTTTACCAGTGTGACGGGTATTTCGGCGAGTCCGATGACTTCAGTTGCCACTGAACCGAGAATCAGTTTGGTGAGGGCGTTTTCGCCACGGGCCCCCATGATGATTTGATCGCAATGTTTTTCCTTGGCAAAGGCGACAATAGTCTCGCCTGGTGAGCCAACGCCGATGTGATGCTGGTAGGGAGCCTCGGCCGTATCAAGCAGCGCGCGGGCTGATTGTAATGCCTGATCGGCGTGCTCGCGTTGGTAATTCTGCAACTGTTTTTCGCTGACGAACATTTTGGCGTGGCCGGAATGCAAACCCGGTTGCACGTTGAGCAAATGAATTTCGACCGGCATATATTTTCGCAGTGTCAGCGCGTGACGTACAGCGTTTTCCGAATGGACGGAACCGTCGATAGGTATGAGCAGATTCATGATTTTGATTTCTCTTTATCGGTTTTAGAGCCTTGCGCCAGATCCAGCAACGGTTCGTGTTCCGGTTTGGCGCGCCGCGATAGCCAGGTGCCCATGGTGACAACAAAAATGGCGCAAACTATGCCGGCGACGCGATGCAGGTTCGGCGATGGGTCGGCCACCCATGAGTGTATCGCCGGATCGCTGATGGCCATTTCGCCCGCCACATAGCCAAGCAAGCCCGCGCCGATAGTGACGATAATCGGGAAACGTTCCATGAGTTTCATAATGACCGTGCTGCCGAAAATAATCAGCGGAATGCTGATCAGCAGTCCGATAATAATCAGCGGCACATTACCCTTCGCCGCCGCCGCGACGCCGAGTACATTGTCGAGACTCATCACCACGTCGGCGATGATGATGGTGCGTATAGCGTCTTTCAGTGTACTGGCCGATTCGATGCCATCGCCTTCTCCGTCATCCTGAAGCAGTAATTTCACGCCTATCCACAGCAACAGCACTGCACCGACGATTTTCAGAAAAGGGATTTCGAGCAGATAAACGGCAAAGAAAGTCAGCACCACGCGGCACAAGATTGCGCCGGCACTGCCAAAAATAATGCCCTTTTTTTGCATATGGGCGGGTAATGAGCGGCAGGCGAGGGCAATTACCACGGCGTTGTCGCCGGATAAAATGATATTGACGCCGATGATTTGCATCAGCGCAATCCAGTTTTTTGGGTCAAAAAGAAAATCAGTCATTTTTATAGGAAGTTTTTGATTGAAGCGACACTATAAAATAGTTACAGTGATATGTCACCTCGGCAATATTCGGTTTATAAGATAAGTATTTGATTAAATTAATAAATTAATATATGCGCAAAGTATCATTTTTTTCTGCCGTAACATTTTTGTTTGCATTCGTGAATGCAACACCATGTTTTGCGGCAAGCGACGAAGATTTCATCGCCGCGCGCGATGCCTATCGCGCGCGCGATCAAAAACAACTCGACAAGCTTGTTCCCAAATTAAACGGGCATGTGTTGGAATCTTACGCGCAGTTTTGGCAAATCAGCAATCGCATTAAAGAAGCCGGCGCAGCTGCTGAAGTCAGGCGCTATGCTGCAGACTATCCCGACACGCCGTTGGCTGATCAACTTCTCGGAGAATGGCTGCGCCAGCAGGGACAACAAAAAAACTGGGATGCTTTCGACGCCGATTTCGCCAAATTGAAAAATCCCGATGCTGAACTCAGCTGCTTCGCGTTGCAGGCACGTTTGGCTGACAAAGACGCGGACGCCTTAAAGGAAGGCCGCACATTCTGGTTTAACGGCAAAGCACAGCCGGACAGTTGCGATCCGCTCTTCGACGCGATGATGACCCAGCAAGTCATCATGGCGCCCGATGTATGGACGCGCATCCGTCTCGCCTTCGAAGCTGGGAGCGTCAGTCTCGCGAGGCGTTTGAACAACAATCTGCCCGCCAACGAGCAGATGAACGACAAGCAAATCGGCGCCGCTTACGATTCGCCGCAACTGTTGTTGGAAAAAAACAATTTTGATTTCAAAACGCGCGCTGGCCGCGAAGTCGCCATGTTCGCTATGCACCGGCTCGCGCACACGCAGTCATCGCTTGCGGCTATGCGCTGGGCCGCCATGCAGGAAAAATTCAGTCCACCTGATCGCAGCTATGTGTGGGGGCTGATCGGCTTTGAAGGTGCGCGCAACCACGAGCCGCTTGCCATTGAATGGTATCGCCATGCTGATGTGAACAATATGTCCGACGCCCAAATTGCCTGGCGCGCCCGCGCCGCGCTGCGGGTGCAAGCGTGGGGTGTTGTGCTGTCGAGCATTGAGCAGCTTTCTCCCCTGGAACAGCGCGAAAGCAACTGGCGTTACTGGAAAGGCCGGGCGCTGAAGGAATTGGGCAGAACCGAAGCGGCGAATGACATTTTCACTCCGCTGTCGCGCGAATATTTGTATTACGGTTTACTGGCGGCGGAGGAAATCGGCGCTGAGCCGCTGAATTTGCCGACGCAGGACAGCAAAGCGTCTGCGGAAGAAATCAAAACCGTTGAGCAACGGCCGGATATCCAGCGCGCCCTTGCATTGCATCGCCTGGGTCTGGAGACCGAGGGCACCAAAGAATGGATCGCCGCTGTGCGCAGCCTGAATGATGGCCAATTGCTGGCCGCAGCGGAACTGGCGCGCAAAGCCAACTGGCCGGAACGTTCGATCAATACTTCTGACAAGACGCAGGCAGCGCACGATTTCAGTTTGCGCTATCCGACACCGTTTGAAGCGAATGTGCGCAACTATGCAAAACAACGCGGCGTCGATGAGGCGTGGGTATTCGGATTGGTACGGCAGGAAAGCCGCTTCATGGCTGATGTGCGCTCACGCGCAGGCGCAGTGGGCTTGATGCAAATCATGCCGGCTACCGGGCAGTGGCTGGCGAAAAAGGCGGGGTTGAAAAATTTCCAGGCCAGTTCCACCATACAGCCCGAAACCAATATTTCCCTCGGCACCTATTATTTGAAATACCTGCTGGAAGAACTGGCCCATCCGGTGTTGGCGACGGCCGCATACAACGCCGGACCTTCGCGTGCGAAACGCTGGCGCGACGACAAGCCGATAGACGGCGCGATTTTCGCTGAAACGATTCCGTTTACCGAAACCCGCGACTATGTCAAAAAAGTCATGAGCAACACGCAGTTTTATACAGCACGGCTGGGTTTGCCCATGCAGCCGTTGAAGCAACGCCTTGGCACTATCCCGCAGCGACCGAGCGGTACGGCGGATGTCGACAGCACGCGGCCGGATTGACCTGTTGCAAAAGGATTTTCACCAGCAATTTCAAAAAAATGAATCAAACAAAAATCTGCATTCTCGGCGGCAGTGGTTTTGTCGGCAGTCATATCGTTAGTTTATTGGCTGCACAAGGCACTGCCGTGCGTGTCGTGACTGCAAAACGGGAACACGCCAAAACCTTGTTTGTTTTTCCTTCGGTGGAAATCGTCGAAGCGAATATTCACGATGAAGTAGAGTTGGCGCGCGTCACCAATGGATGCGATTCGGTTATCAATCTGGTCGGCGTGCTGCACGATAGCCGTAAACATGGGAAAGGATTTCGGCATGCCCATGTGGAATTGGCGCGTAAAGTCATTACGGCATGCAAAGCGAACGGTATTGAGCGGCTTTTGCATATGAGTGCCTTGAAAGCCCATGTGTCGGCGCCGAGTGGATATTTGCGTTCGAAAGGGAAGGCGGAACAGCTGGTGCGTGACTCGGGTTTGAAGTGGACGATATTTTGTCCTTCGGTTATTTTTGGCCGGGGTGATAATTTTCTGAATTTGTTTGCGTCATTACTTTCCGTGGTGCCGCTGATGCCGCTTGCTGGCGCGAAGGCAAAATTCCAGCCGGTGTGGGTGGAAGATGTTGCGCAGGCATTTGTGAACAGCCTGCAAAACCGCAACACGTTTGGACAAAGCTACAATTTATGCGGGCCGAAAAAATACACTTTACACGAGCTGGTGCAACTGGTGGCGAGCATCAAGAACGTAAAGCGTATCATCATCGGCCTGCCGGCACCGATAGCCAAATTTCAGGCGCTGGTGATGGAATATCTGCCGGGAAAATTAATGTCGCGCGACAACTTGCTGTCTATGGAAGTGGACAGCACCTGCGATTGCGATTTTCCCGCTGTATTTGGCTTTACTCCGTCGGCGCTGGAATCAATCGCGGCGCAATTTTTGTCGCAGGAAAGTATGCGCAGCCGTTTCAATGTTTTTCGCGCAGGGGCTGGGCGCAAGTAAGTATTTTCTGGCTGCGGTGCCCGATGTAAAATCGCGGTTTCAAGATCGAAAATTACAATACAACCCCATGAATCAAAACAGTATTTTAGCTGATTAGCGGCCAAATAATTTCCGTCGGCGCAGAAAAATAAATATAATCAAGAAGTTAGCTATGGTTGTCGACATACTATAGATACGCCGCAAATATGCCATGGCTTGGATAGTTTTCCGGGTTAATTTTATAGTGTGAAGTATGTCGTTGCCTCCACTACCTGAAGCAATCGGTCGCGATGATATAATAGCCACATGTCTGAACCTCTTCTCAATCCGCACTCCCCCGATTTATTTGAATCTGCGCCGATGCATGCCAAGCTGCACGGCGAGCCGTTTCTCGACATGCCTTCGGATTTATTCATTCCGCCGGAAGCTTTATCGGTATTTCTCGATGCCTTCGAAGGCCCGCTAGATTTGCTGCTGTATCTCATCCGCAAACATTCGCTCGATATCCTTGACATCCCGATGGCGGACCTGACGCGCCAATACATGGCCTATGTGCAAACCATGCGTGCCAACCAGTTTGAGTTAGCAGCGGAATATTTGCTCATGGCGGCGTTGCTGATCGAAATCAAATCGCGCATGTTGCTGCCGCGTCCGCCGCGCGAAGACGAAGCCGAGCCGTTGGATCCGCGTGCCGAGCTGGTGCGCCGCTTGCTCGAGTATGAACAGATGAAAGCCGCTGCTGCCGAACTCGACCGGATGCCGCAGGCTGGACGCGATTTTGCTATTGTTGAAGTCATGCTGGAGCAAAATCTCAGCGAGCGCCTACCCGAAGTGAATGCCAATGATTTGACGCAAGCCTGGCTGACGATTCTCAATCGCGCCCGGATAAACAAGCACCACAAAATCACCCGCGAAGAATTATCCGTGCGCGCGCACATGAGCCGCGTGCTGCGCATGCTGACTGGTGGCAATTATGTCGAATTCAGCCAGATGTTCGATGCTTCCCGTGGAGCACCGGTGGTAGTGGTCACTTTTCTTGCGTTGCTCGAACTCGCGCGCGAAAGCCTGATTGAACTCACTCAGGCTGCACCGTTTGAACCTATATATGCAAAGAGTAAAAATGTCTTCTCAAACTGAAGAATTGCAACCCGAAGAAATCGTCGCTGCCGATGTTGAGCAACCGCTCGACGAGGCATTGGCTAAACGCATACTCGAAGCAGCGCTGTTATCGGCGCAGGATCCGGTGAGTCTGATCGGCCTGAAAAAAATGTTTGAACAAAATTTATCTAACGACGATTTGCGCAAGCTGCTGGATGAATTGCGTGAGGAGTGGTCGGATAAAAGCATTGAACTGGTGCATGTGGCCAGCGGCTGGCGTTTTCGCGTCAAACCGGAATACCAATCGTATTTGGGCCGCATGAGCAACGAAAAGCCACCGCGCTATTCTCGCGCGGTGATGGAAACTTTAGCCATCATTGCTTACCGCCAGCCGGTCACGCGCGCGGATATTGAAAACATACGCGGCGTGCAGGTATCGCCGCATATATTGAAAACCCTCGAAGCGCGTGGCTGGATCGACCAGATCGGCACGCGCGAAGTACCGGGTCGCCCGGCAATTTTCGGCACCACCAAAAAATTTCTCGACGACCTTAACCTGAAATCACTGGAAGAATTGCCGCCGCTGGATCAGCTGCAAATGGCGCTGGAAATGAATCAAAACGAAGCGCCGCTCGCTGCGGTGCCGTTACACGGTCAGGTAGAACAAATCGTCGAGCCGGAAGCAACGATAGCAAAAATAATGGACGGCGCTGACGATGAGGATCTTCGCGGCGAAATTCTGCACTAACCCCATGCCGATTAAACCAGGCAGTAAAGCAAAACCTGCAGCAAAAAAATCGCGAGGCAAAAAAACGCCGTTTCGCGCGCCGAAGAGTAAGTCCGATAAAGCGCCTGCCCTTAAAAAATTTGCGCCAGCGGAAAAAGACTCCGCGCGCCGTCCAGCCGACCCGGGACGCACAAAAAAGGAACTTTCCGACCGGCGCGACGCGCGCGCATACATCCGCGAACGCGCCGCCGAAAAGCGCGGTGACGAGCCGACCCAAAAACTGCATAAATTATTGGCGCAATCCGGCTACGGCTCGCGCCGCGATATGGAACAAGTCATTGCCGATGGCAGGGTTACCGTCAATAGCCAACCCGCAACAATCGGCATGCGTATCAGCACGGATGATGTGGTGCGCGTTGATCGTCGCCCGATTAAATTATCGTGGGATGACGCAGAAACACCGCGCATACTGATTTATCACAAACCTGAAGGCGAAATCGTCAGCCGCGATGATCCGCAAGGCCGCGCCACGGTGTTTGATAAATTACCGCGCGCTGCACACGGACGCTGGATAGCCGTTGGACGCTTGGACTACAACACCAGCGGTTTGCTTATATTCACCACCAGCGGCGAATTGGCAAACAACATGACGCACCCGCGTTTTGAAGTCGAGCGCGAATACGCCGTGCGCGTCATGGGCGAACTCGACGACGAAAAGATGCATCAGTTGACCGGCGGCGTGGAGCTGGAGGACGGCGTCGCGCATTTTCATTCGATACGCTACGAAGGCGGCGAAGCGGCCAATCATTGGTACAACGTGGTGCTCAAGGAAGGCCGCAACCGCGAAGTACGGCGTATGTTTGCCGCTGTCGGCGTGATGGTCAGTCGCTTGATGCGTACCCGTTTCGGCATCGTCAACATGCCGCCGCGCCTCAAGCGCGGCATGTGGCTGGAACTGGAAGCGCCGCAAGTGAAAATGATTACTGATTGGGTCGCCAAGCGTTCTAATCCTCAAGCTGAAGATGTCGAACCGATGCGTCGTGGCCGGCAAAAAGGCGCTGGAAGGATGAATATTGAAGAGTTGGCAGAAGCGCCGCCCGAGCAAAGCAGGAAAGCCGCTGCAGCGCCACGGACAGCGAAACGTCCCGTCGTCTATCCCGTCAAGCGCCCGCGCCGCCGGCGTATTGCGGGCGAATAACTATTCATTATGGCCACGCTGAATCCCAAACCGCGCCCGCCGCAAAAACCCGCGCCGGAAGATTGTTGCCAAAGCGATTGCTGCCCCTGCGTTTTTGAGCTGTATGAGGACGAACTGGCGGATTATTTAAACGCGCTGGAACTTTGGCATCAATTGAATCTCCAGTCCGGGAACCTGCCGGCCGAAGTAGAATCCAAATCAACGCCAGATAATACCAAGCCTTGAATATCTATTGAGCCTCTAGGAGAAAACATGAAAAAAATCTTTCTGTTATTGCTGCTCGTGCTGGTTTCATGCACGGTTCCGCAGCAGGCGAAGCAAAGTTCGGGCGGTATACCGAATATCCCTTACGAAAAATATACTTTGCCCAACGGACTCGATGTGATCCTGGTGGAAGACCACCGCACACCGGTTGTCGCGGTCAACATCTGGTATCACGTCGGCCCCGCTCACGAGGCGCAAGGGCAGACGGGTTTCGCGCATTTGTTTGAGCATCTGATGTTCGCCGGCAGCAAGCATGTGCCGCGTGGCGCGGCGGATAAACTCCTGGAAGGCGCAGGCGCGACGGACTCCAATGGCACGACGGATTTTGACCGTACCAACTATTTTGATACTGTTCCTTCCAACCAGCTTGAACTGGCTTTGTGGATACACTCCGACCGTACGGGCTATTTGCTCGAAGAAGTCGATCAGACTGCGTTATCCAATCAACAAGACGTGGTGCGCAACGAACGCCGCCAAAGCGTCGAGAACCGTCCCTACGGCATAGTCGATGAAGCGATTTACCAAAACCTGTTTCCGAAAACCCATCCTTATTATGCAAATGTCATGGGTTCGCATGCGGACATCCAGTCAATCAAACTGGAAGACGTAAAAAAATTCTTCAAGCAATATTATTCACCCAACAATGCCAGCCTGGTATTGGTAGGTGACTTCAAAACAGCAGGCGCAAAAAAGCAGGTGGAAAAATATTTTGCCACTTTGAAGCGGGGACCCGATTTGCCCAAGCTGAACGTGGCCACCCCGCCGATAGAAAAAGAGCGCCGTGCGGTGATTACCGACCGCGTGGAACTGCCGCAAATGAACATGGCATGGATTACACCGTCGATATTCAAGCCTGGGGACGCCGATATGGATATCACTTCGCAAATCCTCGGCGGCGGCAAATCCAGCCGCCTGTATAAAAAGCTGGTGTATGAAAAGCAAATTGCGCAAAACGTCAACGCTACGCAACAATCGCTGATGCTGGGTTCGGTGTTTGCCATCAGCGCCACGGCCCGGCCCGGGCACACAGCGGAAGAATTGGAAAAGGCGATAGACGAAGAATTACAAAAGTTGCGCAGCGAAGGGCCGGAGCAAAAAGAAGTCGATCGCGCGCGTAATTTGATTGAAACCGGGACGGTGCAGGGCCTGGAGAAAGTCGGCGGCTTCGTCGGTATCGCCAATCGCCTGAACACTTATAATCATTTCGTCGGCGACCCCGGCTATCTCGCCACCGACATAGGTCGCTACCGCGCCGTTACTCCCACCAGCGTGAAACAAATCGCGCAACAATATTTGCAAAACAATAAACGCGTCGTCGTAGTCGGCCTTCCCGGAGAGCAGAAGCTGGCGCCGGAGCCGCCGACACCTAAACAAGTGGAAACTAAGCCCGGTGCAGGCGCCGAGTCGGTAAACGCCGCAGAACCCTGGCGCGCGCAGCAGCCGGGGCAAGGGCCGGAGCCGAAAATTTCTTTGCCGACGCCGAGTTCATTCAAATTGCAAAATGGTTTGACCGTTTATTACAGCGAGCGCAGCGGTTTGCCCTTGGTCTCGGCGAATCTGGTTTTTCGTAGCGGCGGCGATGTCGCGTCCGACCAGCCCGGCCTCGCCAGCTTCATGGCGGGCATGTTGACCGAGGGCACGCAGACGCGTAACGCGCTGCAAATCGCCGATGAAGTCGCTTACCTCGGCGCGTCGCTCGGTGCCGGTGCCGGCGCTGATTCCACTTTTGTGGCCGGCAGCGCGCTGAAGAAAAATTTTTCTGCCTTGCTGGATTTGATGAGCGATGTCGCGCTACGTCCTTCATTTCCGGCAGCAGAAGTTGATCGCGAGCGCGCCAGCCGCCAAGCTGCGCTGGTGCAATTACGCGATGATGCAAGCGCTACGGCGGGCCGGGTATTGCAAGCTGCACTATATGGCGACAAGCATCCCTATGGTTTTTCTGATTTAGGAACCGAGGCCGCGATCAAGGCGACCAAGCGCGATGACTTGCAGGCGCTGTGGAAGAAAGTCTTTGTGCCAAATAATGCGGCTTTAGTCGTGGCAGGGAATATTAGCGGCGAAGAATTGAAACTTCTAGCGGAAAAATATTTTGGTGCGTGGAAATCAGGCGTACTACCGGAGCGTAAAGCAAGCACGCCTGATTCCACCAAAGCAAAATTGGTATTAGTGGACAAACCCGGCGCGCCGCAAACGGCGATACGCGTGGCAACTTTAGGTCCTGCGCGCTCCACACCCGATTACGAAAAGATCCAGGTCATGAACGCAGCGTTGGGCGGCACCTTCACCAGCCGTATTAATAATAATCTGCGCGAAGAAAAAGGCTACAGCTACGGCGTCTATTCCGGCATGCAGTACCAGCGCCAATCCGGTGTCTTCGCCGTGCGGGGCAGCGTGCGCACGGATGTGACCACGCCTGCTTTGCAAGAAGTATTCAAAGAAATAAAAGGTATCACCTCCAATCCGCCGGATGCTAAAGAACTCTCCCGCGCTATCGGTTCGCAAATGTTAAGTTTGCCTGGACAATTTGATACCGGTCCGGCTACTGCCGGGGCTTTCGCTTCGCTGTTCGCCAACGAATTCCCACTGGATTATTTCACCAAGATTCCGCAACGTTTCGGCGCTGTGACACAAAGCGAATTGATCGATATGGCGAAAAAATATGTGCCGCCGGAAAAATTAATCGTGGTCGCTGTCGGTGACAAAAAGAAAATTGAAGCTGATCTCGCCAAGCTCGATCTTGGGCGAGCCGAGTATCGCGACGCAGATGGGATAGTATTAAAAAAGTGAATATAATCAATTAGTTATATAAAAATGAAAATTGCCATTGCGCTCGGTAAACAGAGCCTGAAAATTTTGCTTGTATGGTTTATGATCATGCTAATAGTCGGCCTGATCGCCAAAGAACCAGCTGGTATTTTCAAATGGCTGGATTTGATTCGTGCGGTGGTCGCGGTTGCTTTGGCGCTGCTGGTTTACAAATATACGCTGTGGTTGTTTCAACCTTCAGAATTTCTCGCTTCCAGTCTGCATTTCAATCATCGTAACTTCTGGCAGGGCGCGCTATTAGGTGTGGTACTTGCTACGCCATTGATGCTGCTGCAATTCGCTGGCTGGTTTAATTTACATTTCCCCAAACCGGAATCCTTCGACGTAATGGATGCGGTTTTACGTGCGCTCACATTATCGCTGGTGGCAGGCGTGACAGAAGAGCTGATGTTTCGCGGCATTCTGCTGCATGCTATCGAAAAAGTGTTAGGCACATGGTGGGCTTTGTCATTGCAGGCAATCCTGTTCGGCATGCTGCACTACGTGCGGCCCGATGTGTTGCTGGCCGATCTCATTCCCATGATATTCATCGGGCTATTGCTCGGCGCGGCCTATGTTCTTACGCGCAACCTCTGGTTCACCATCGCCATGCATACCATCTACGATTGGATAGCCCTCAGTTACCCTGGCGCCATCGAATCCATGTTGAAAGCCGGAATAGATTACGAGCCGATAGAATATTTTGTGCTGGCCATGTTTTGCGTCGCTACGTTGGCGCTGGCTATGCCTATGCTGAAGCGCGCGCGGGAACGCGGGCATATTCTGCTATCGCAAAGGAAACAGTCCTCATTGCCGCTGACGAATGAAGTAGTAAACGAAACTATGTGATGGCGAGCAGGGTACGCTGCGCGCACGCGTAAGATTTTCCGGCAACCAAGCCTTTAGAGCGTTACGCGTGCGCGGTGCGTTCTACTGCGACAAATCTTCCGTCCGCAACAAAAACACGTACTCACTACCAGGCCTCACATCAAGCCAGATAAACGGCAAATCCGGAAATGCCGACTCAATTACATCGCGATTATGTCCTGATTCGACTATCAGAAAACCTATTTTATTTAAATACTTATGCGCATCACGCAAAATCACACGTATGTGATCCAGGCCATCGTTACCGCTTGCTAACGCAAGCCGCGGCTCGCACAAATATTCTTGCGGTAATCTATTCATTGACTCTGCATTCACATACGGCGGATTGCTGATAATCAAATCATAGCGAGCGCCTTTGAGGGAAGAAAACAAATCGGACTTCACCAAGCGCACTTGTTCTTCCAGCTCGTATTCATCAACATTTCGCCGTGCGACCGCTAACGCATCGTCGGAAATATCTACGGCATCCACTTGCACATTGGGAAACGCGAGCGCGGTGAGGATGGCGAGACAGCCGGAGCCGGTACACATATCGAGCGCAGAGTGAATGTTCTCCGGACTTTCGACCCATGGCTGCAATTGTTCGCGCAATAATTCGGCGATGAATGAACGCGGCACGATGACGCGCTCATCGACATAAAATTTGTGTTCGCCCAGCCACGCCTCGTGGGTCAGGTACGCAGCGGGAACGCGGCGCGTGACGCGTGCTTCGAGCTGCACCAACACCGCAGATATTTCCTGCGGCAGTAATCGCGCGTCGAGAAAAGGATCGAGCGTATCGTGCGGCAGGTGTAATGTGTGCAAAATCAAATACGCCGTTTCGTCGTAGGCATTGTTAGTGCCGTGGCCGAAAAATAATTTGGCTTCATTAAAACGGCTTACGCCGAAGCGCAACAGATCGCGCACGGTTTGCAGGTTTTTTTTGGCTTCGTTGAACATTATTTTTGCAGCAGATTTTGTAGGGTGTGGAAATAAATGTCGGACAGCGGTTCAATCTCGTGCATGCCCACGCACTCATTGAGTTTGTGTATGGTCAAATTCAACGGCCCGAACTCGCACACCTGCGGGCAGATGTCGGCGATGAAACGTCCATCCGATGTGCCGCCAGTGGTCGAGACTTGCGCGGCGACGCCGTTCACTTGTTTAATCGCGGCAGCCATCGAATTGACTAATTTGCCGCGCGGTGTGATGTAGGGCGGTGAGTATTCCCACACGATGTCGTAATCGAGTTTGTGTTTGGCCAGAATATCCTGCACGCGTTGTTTCAGATTCGCTTCGGTGCTGGCGGTGGAAAAACGAAAGTTGAACAATATGCGCACCGTGCCCGGTACTACATTAGTCGCGCCGGTGCCGCCGTTAATATTGGAAACTTGAAACGATGTCGCGGGAAAATATTCGTTACCGTTATCCCACACGGTTTGCGATAGTTCGGCAATCGCAGGCGCGGCGAAGTGAATCGGATTTTTTACCAGGTGCGGATAGGCGATATGGCCTTGTACGCCTTTGACAGTCAGGTCGGCCGACAGCGAACCGCGTCGGCCATTCTTGATCGTGTCGCCGAAAATGTCCGCGCAGGTCGGCTCGCCGACGATGCAATAGTCGATCAGTTCGTTGCGTTCTTTTAATACTTTGACGACTTTGATGGTGCCGTCGACCGCTGTGCCTTCTTCGTCCGAAGTAATCAGTAATGCAATCGAACCTTTCGGATTCGGATAGGAGGCAAGGTATTTTTCAATGCCGGTGATAAATGCGGCAAGCGACGTCTTCATATCGGCGGCACCGCGGCCGAATAATCGATTGTCGCGTAAAGTCGGGGTGAACGGCTCGCTGTCCCATTTCTCTACCGGCCCGGTCGGGACCACGTCGGTATGGCCGGCAAAACAGACGAGCGGCCCCGTTGTGCCACGACGAGCCCACAGATTGTCAGTAAATCCGAAACGCATTTTCTCGATCTTGAATCCCAGGCGTTCGAGATGTTGTTGCAGGATTTCCTGGCAACCTGCGTCGTCCGGCGTGAGCGAGCGGCGGGCGATGAGAGCCTGCGCGAGTTCGAGAGTGGAGGTCATAAGGGGCGATCAACAATAGGCACTGAACGGCATTTTACTTGATTCAACCGATGCGCGGCTCGCAAATAAAAAAAGCCGCCTGGCGGCGGCTTGATTCTTTCGAAAACATCAGAATTTGATATTGCCGACCAGGATGTCTTTGTACATTACCCAGTCGCCGATGAAGCTGTAAAAGGGATACTTAAAGGTCGCCGGGCGGTTTTTTTCGAATACAAAATGGCCGATCCAGGCGAAACCGTAGCCAGCGACCAAGGCAAGCCAGATCCATGAATAGTTATTATGGATAATGGTTGCCAGCACAATGCCGATGACCAGCGACGTACCGACGAAATGCAGGCGGCGGCAGACGAAATTTTGGTGCTCGGATAGGTAAAACGGGTAAAAATCGCGAAAATTCTTGTAGGTCGAGGCGCTCATGCGGGCGTTCCCTGACGGCTTGCCGGCGGATGCAGTTTCAGCGCGTGTTGCATGACTGCCTGATGCATTTCGGGTTTGAGATTCAAGGCAGAGAAAATTTCGAACATCAAAAAAAGCGGACCGATCAGCAATTGCATCAGGTTATCGGAGAACGCGGGCTTGCGTTTTTCAAACACGTGCCCGATGGCCTGAAAAACCCAGCCGATAATAAACGCCCCAAGTCCATAAGTTAGCCATTCCTTTTGCGGAAGAGCGGCGGTCTGAATGGCGAAATATTGAATAAGGCAAAACGCGACTGTCATAGCGGCACCTAATGCCCAGTCCAAACGAAAATAATAGATGAGCGTCGCCATAATGGCTAAGGTGCCGAGCTGCATGCTTCCCATCAATTCGATGCGGTTAAGAAGCACGAGAATGCCGAAAATAATCAGCGGAATGCCGATAAAATGCGTGGCGCAGTTACGCGCATCGTAGTGATACGACTGATACATACCGAGTTGTTCAACTGCGTTTTTCATTTAAGCGCCATTCGTAGGCTGGGTGGAGTGAAACGAAACCCGGGGAGGAATCATCAATTCTTATGTTCAAGTCTAGCCCGGCGGCGTCGGCGACTCAATTTGCAGCGCAACATGTTTTAACAGGCAGTAAAACCCGCGCGTTTTGTCCCTGTGATTTCGCCGGCGGCGTCAAAACTGCGTTCGACAAATTCCATGCGGCCATCTTTACCTATCAATAATAAAGTCGAGCAGCGTGTCCCATATTCCGGTGACACAATAAATGACGCGGACAAACGCCGTTCCCATTCCAGCGGCACGCCGGTTTGCGGTAAGTGCTCGTCGTGGTAAACCGTGCGGTCGGCGAGCAGGGAAAATAGATTGTTTTCATTGATATTTTCAACAAGGATTTTTGTTAGCCCTTGTTTGCCGTGCGTGACCTTGGGCCAAGGTTCATCGAGCGTCGCGTTGGATAAACCGTACACGCCAGGTTTTAATTCATGAGGAATTTCGTCACGGCTGGAAAAAAACCAAAGCGAATGTTTATCGCCGAGAAATAAATTGAATGCTTCGTATTGATCGGCGCTTTGAGCTAATTGCGCTAGATAATCAGCAGGCGAAAGTATGCCGTGTAAATAATTGCTCACCAATAAGCCGCGCGAAGGAGCATTCGCTTTGCGTTGCGAAGGATCACGAAAGTTGGTTAGAGCGGCGAATTTCCCGTTCTTGTTTACACCCATCCACGTCCCGGATTTTTCCAGATCGCGCCCGGCGAAAATATCCGGCGCATCAGTCCACCAATGCGCCGTTTGCGTAGGACGCGCATGAAACTCGTCTCGGTTAGCGGCGAGAATCAGCTGGTAATCGGGATGCTTGTTGTAGGCAAAAAGTAGTAGGCACATGTTGCGAAATTTACCATAACCGCTGTAGCAAGGGTGAAGTGAAACGTAACCCGGTGGATAAAAATTTTTTTCTTAAATAGAGCATGCGCAGTGTATGAGGCAGTGAGCAAAAAGTAGACAGTCGGGCACGAGATTAACAACCGGCACAATTCCCTTGTTCATTGACGCTACTTTTTGAGGTTTTCGCAGATTCACAAATGAATAGATTGGCCCTGAGTTGATCTGGATCAATTCAATACTGTGAGGCTTGATTTAGACTGAGCCTGTGGGCTCCGAATTGATTTTTACGGTCAAAATGTTTCCCGTTTATATTGGTTCAGGATCTTGTCCACACTCTAAATAGAGGAGAATTATCATGCGCACTATTACAAAATATATGGCAGGAATTATTCTCGCTACGACAAGTATTATTTTTCTGCCCGCTACTTCTATCGCAGACATCGATTGGCCGGCGGTTGATCCGGACATCAACGCTGCCTATGAAAATTTAAGCGGCACCCACCCATCGACTGCGCCGAAGACAGCCGAAGGCGTGCGTGGGAGGGAGGGAATGAAAGGTGAGGCAGGCATGGCGAGCGCCAAGAGATCGTTACCCGCCATAGATCAGGCGTTTGAGGATTTTAGCGGCACTCATCCCACCGCAGCCGCGGTAAAGGCCGGAATGAAAGGGTCGAGCGGAATGGAAGGTGTAAGCGGCAGTGCAGGAAAAGCAGGCAGTAATTGGTCGCAGTTTAATTTGCCTGGCGACATGGCCGATGGTTGCAGCAAATATCTGCGTTGCAGTAATGAATAATGATCAGGCTGATTGCATTAAGAATAAATTCGCGATTAACAATACGTGTGGCCGCAATTTACGCGACCGCACGTAGTATATTGATTGCTATTGGAAAGGGTAGCAAGGGTGAAGTGCAACGCAACATGGGCATTAAAATGCGTTTCGATTAATGTAACGTGCGCTCTGCACACGCCGCACAGCAGGCCGTGAGAGATAAAAACTTAGCCGGGATTGTGTAAAAAGCGGCGCAATTAGCTAAGTTCATTGCGCCCACTAGTAATCTTCATTTACCGCAGGCTTTCAACATAACGCGGTTTGCCGTTGAGCAAAATTGCCTTGATGCCGGCCGCGCCGAATTGATCCACCGCGACTTGCACCGATAATTTTTCATCCGTCGCAGGCCGTTCAAGCTTGCGGCCTTCGCCTTCGGGTACAAAATAATTTTCGATGCCGTAACGCACTTGGACATTGGCCTTGTTTTCATTTTGCCGCGTTTCCGGGTTCCAGAAATTGCTGGATGCATACTGCACTTCGCCGATGAGCTGTATTTCGTCGGTTTTGCGCGGCGGTGCATGATGGTGGACCGACACAGCTTCCCAGTATTCGCCCTTGGGCTTCAGCACTACATGGATTTCGTCATGTGGTTTGAAATCCTTATCGCCTTGAATATCCTGCATCGACAGCCTGCTGATCTTATAAACCAGAATCACATAATCACCGCTGAACAACGAACGCGGATCGACCGGCGTGGTTTCCAATACAATCGGTGCGCCGGTGTTGAGTGTGTATTGTTTGCGCGCCACCATGTAAACAAGGCTCAGGCTGAGTGCGATCAGTAAAAGCATGGTTTTTAATTTGATGCTCATGCCGCCCTCCTGGCCTGGATGCTGGCATTGAGTTTGCGCCTCTGCCGTTCGAGCAGATAGCCGCCGCCGAGCAGCAACAAGCCGCCGCCCATGAAAAACAGCGAGCGGTTAAACAAGGACCAGAATGTGTCGAAATAACGCGATACCACCGTGATGGAAAAAAATAAAAATCCGAGGTTCACCAGATAACGGTCGTTCGCGTGCAATCCCGCGTGGATGACCCATATCAAAGTGGCGAAGAATAAAATATTGTAAACAATGACAGCCAAACTATTGTCCGTGACACCCCGCATAAAAAAATTGACAGTCGTCAGCGCCAGTACAAACGCCAACAGTATGCGGCCGTAATTCAAATAAGGAAGTTGCTGGCCAGGCTTGACCCGCGACCGGTGCCACAGCGCGAGGCCGATGGCCAGCGCAAGCAGGAACAACATTCCAACGCCCCATCCGGAAAGCATGGAAGTGCCCATCTCCGAGCGTATCGAGGAAAAAAACATATTTTGCTTGGGTGTGGTGAGCAGATAAAAACTGAACAAGCCGCCAATTGCCGCGCAGCGTTTAAGCGTGCGCGAAAAAAAGTCGGTAGCCGGATAAGTCGCGGCCACCAGACCGCCGATGAAGGCCGCCGTATAGGCCAGCATGAATAAGCGCACTGGATTCATGTCATTATGCATGCCAATTTCGCGGAACAGGCAAAAAAAGCTCCACACCAGCACGCTGACACCGGCCGCCCAAAGCGCGCGTTGCCACGCTTGATGCCGATACTGTAGCGGCAATGCGGCGCACCAGAACAGCAGGAACGGCCAGTGGAAAGCGCGGTTAAATCCCCAGTGTTCCATCGCGCTCCACAACAGCGCCAGCGCCAGTGCGGCGATCAAGGCTGCTTGTGAATTCAACAAGTAAGCGGCGAGCAGTGCGCCCACGCTCCAAAGCAAAACGCCATCGGGATAATGCGCATCAATGTGATAAATCTGCGCGATCAAATGGATGTTGGCACCGAACATGATCACGCCGAGCAAAACCATCGCCTCGCCCAGCATCGGCGAACGTTTTGCCGAAAGCCAATAAGCGGCCAGGCCAAACGCGCCCCACAAAGCGCCGAACAGCAAAGCTAATTTTCCCAACTTCGGAATGGCCTGCCAGTTCGACGCGAAAAACATAATCACACCAGCGCCGAGCAAAATCACGCCAAGCAATGCCAAGGCCAAAGTCAGCTTGTTGCCATGGCCAGATTCCTGCGACGCGGCGTGCTCGGCAATCTTCGCGCTGTTTTCCTGCGTGAGCCAGCCCTTTTCAATCCACGCGGGCATTTCCTTGTTGAGACGTTTGAGGAATACTTCGTAGCGCATGGCACTCTCCAGTCGCAGCGCTTGGTTAACGCTGCTTATTTTTTAGGCAATTTGAATACTCATCGGCAGAGTATCCCAACAATGCAATCTTGCCGCCGATTTCAACCAACGGCCGCTTAATCACGCTAGTCTGCGCCAGCATCAACGCTATCGCCGAATCATCATCGATAATTTTCGCGCGTTGCTCACCGGATAATTTGCGCCAGGTCATGCCGCTGCGATTGACGAGTTGCTGCCAGTCAATTTGTTTTAGCCATGCGCGCAAATGTTTTTCGTCGATGCCAGCGGTTTTGTAATCGTGGAATTCGTAGGCGATATTATTTGTGTCCAACCACGCGCGTGCCTTCTTTACGGTGTCGCAATTCCTGATTCCATAGACAATCATAACTTATTGATTTTATTTAACTTTTCATACGCCGCGTAATAGCTCGTTGATGCTGGTTTTTGAGCGGGTTTGTGCATCGACTTGTTTGACGATGACGGCGCAATATAAGGAATATTTTCCGTCGCTCGATGGCAAGTTGCCGGAGACGACGACGGAACCTGCAGGGATGCGGCCGTAAGTGACTTCGCCCGTCGCGCGGTTATAAATTTTGGTGCTTTGGCCGATGAATACGCCCATCGAGATGACGCAGTTATCCTCGACGATGACGCCTTCAACCACTTCCGAGCGCGCGCCAACGAAGCAGTTGTCACCGATGATGGTGGGGTTGGCTTGCACTGGTTCGAGCACGCCGCCGATGCCGACGCCGCCGCTTAAGTGGACGTTCTTGCCGATTTGCGCACACGAGCCGACGGTGGCCCAGGTATCGATCATGCTGCCTTCATCAACATACGCGCCGATGTTGACGTAGCTCGGCATCAGCACGACATTTTTGGCGATGAACGAACCTTTGCGTACTACGGCGGAGGGCACCACGCGATAACCGCCAGCCTGGAAATCCTTGTCGGTGAAATTAGCGAATTTGGAATCGACTTTGTCGAAATAATGCGTGAAACCGCCCTGTATGATTTCGTTGTCTTTCAGTCGGAACGACAACAGTACGGCTTTTTTCAGCCACTGGTGTGTGATCCATACACCGTTGATTTTTTCCGCCACGCGCAGTTTGCCTGCGTCGAGTTGGTCGAGCGTTTCGGCGACGGCTTGCTTGATGTTGGCGGGTGCGTTTATCGGGTTGAATTCGGCGCGCTTTTCAAACGCGTCTTCGATGAGTTTCTGGTTAGGCATATGTTCCTGTTATTTTGAAATTAAGGATGAGCGGGTAGTTTGGTGACGAATTCTTTAATTCGATTGGCGGCGTCAACGCATTCTGACAAAGCAGGTACCAGCGCGATGCGTACAAAACCGTTGCCCGGATTGACGCTGAATGCCTCGCGGGAGAGATAAGTCCCAGGCAGCAGGGTGACACGTTTACGTTCGTATAATTTTTGCACAAATTTCTGATCGTCTATCGGCGTGCGCGCCCAGAAATAAAACGCCGCCTCCGGCATAGAGAGCGGCATCACTGGATTGACAATATCGTAAAACGCTTTGAATTTTTCTTTGTAAAGCGCCCGGTTTTGTTCCACATGCGCTTCGTCTCCCCACGCCGCCGCAGACGCCGCTTGCACCGGCGGACTCATGGCGCCACCGTGATAAGTGCGGTAAAGCAAAAATGCTTTCATGATGGAAGCATCGCCAGCGGCAAAGCCTGAACGCATGCCCGGCACATTCGAACGCTTGGACAAACTGCCTACTACTACGAGGTTTTTGAAGTCGTTACGGCCAAGCTGTTGCGCGGCCTGCAACGCGCCGAGGGGCGGATGCGCGTCATCAAAATAAATTTCCGAGTAGCATTCATCGGACACAATGACAAACCCGTGTTTATCCGACAGGGCGAACAGCGCTTTCCATTCGTCCAGCGTCATGACTTTGCCGTGCGGATTGCCGGGTGAGCAGGTGAACACCAGTTGCGTGCGGCTCCACACGTCAGCAGGAAAACGGTTGAGCTCCATGGAAAAACCATTTTCCGGCGTGGTGTTGAGAAAATAGGGCGAAGCGCCGGCGAGCAGGGCTGCGCCTTCGTAAATCTGGTAAAACGGATTGGGGCAAACCACAACCGGATTCGGTTTGCGCGTATTGATAATGGTTTGCGCGAGAGAAAATAACGCTTCGCGGCTGCCGAGGGTCGGAATCACCTGCGCATCGATATTGATGCCGGACAAACCATAGCGTTGGTTCAACCACGCGCCGATGCTGCCACGCAGTCCTTCAGAGCCCAGCGTGAGCGGATAATTCGCCAAGCCGCCCAGATGGTCGCGCAATTCCTGCTTGATGAAATCCGGCGTCGGATGTTTGGGTTCCCCGATCGACAGGTTGATGGCATGGCGCGCCGGGTTGGGCTTGACGCCTCGCAATAACTGCCGAAGCTTTTCAAAAGGGTAGGGCTGGACGAGCGAAAGATGCGGATTCATTGAAAGCCAAATTGAATGCGAAAGGATGAATTATACGGTTTCGCGGGCTACTGCATAAGGGCAGAAAGATTTGTGTTTAATTCAGGCCATAAATAATTTCAAACGTCGCTGCGCTGCGGCTCGCTGAAACAGCAAAATTCTTATATATTAGGCGCATTAAAACAAATATCCGAGCAGGACTACCTGCCGAAACAACCATCCGAGGAGAGAATAATGGAAAAAATCTGGTTAAAGTCTTATCCGCCCGGCGTTGCCGCCGAAATCGATCCCAATCAATATCAATCGATAGGCGAAATCTGGGCTGAGAGCGTGCGCAAATTCGCCGTGCGACCCGCATACACCTGCATGGACAAAACGCTGACTTACGCTGAAGCGGACGGTTACGCGACCGCTTTTGCCGGATACTTGCAGGGCGTGCTGAAAATGCCCAGGGGCGCGCGTATCGCGCTGATGATGCCGAACGTCCTTCAATATCCGGCGTGTATTTTCGGTGCGCTCAAGGCCGGTTACACGGTGGTGAACGTCAATCCGTTATACACGCCGCGCGAACTCGAGCACCAGTTAAAGGATTCCGGCGCGGAAGCGATAGTGATTCTGGAAAATTTCGCCCACGTATTGCAGCAGGTGCGTAGCGCGGTGCCAGTGAAACATATTGTGGTGACCAGCCTTGGCGACATGCTGGGATTTCCCAAATCGGCCATCGTCAATTTTGTCGTCAAGAAAGTGAAAAAAATGGTGCCGGCGTGGGACTTGCCCGGCGCGGTAAAATTCGGCGACATGGTTCGCCAGGGCGCAGCGCAAACGCTAACGCCTGTGAAAGTGACGCACGACGATATTGCGTTCCTGCAATACACCGGCGGCACAACGGGCGTTTCCAAAGGCGCGATGCTGACCCATCGCAACATCGTCGCCAACGTGTTGCAATCGCACGAATGGCAAAAAGATTACGTCAGCGAAGGCAAGGAAATTATCATTACCGCTCTGCCGCTGTATCATATTTTTTCCCTAACTGCGAACTGCATTACCCAATGCCGGCTCGGCTCGCAGAATATTCTGATCACCAACCCGCGCGACATGCCGGGTTTCGTGAAAGAACTCGCGAAACACAAGTTCAGCATCATCACCGGCGTGAATACTTTATTTAACGGCTTGTTGAACACGCCCGGATTTGACCAGCTCGATTTCAGCAACCTGCGCTTGACGCTCGGCGGCGGAATGGCAGTGCAAAAGGCGATCGCGGACAAGTGGAAACAAGTGACCGGCTGCGTATTGCTCGAAGCCTACGGCCTGACGGAAACTTCGCCCGGCGCCACGATCAATCCGCTTAACTTGGCGGAATACAACGGTACGATCGGCCTGCCGATTTCTTCCACCGAAGTCGAAATCCGCGATGACGACAAAAAACCGGTTGCAATCGGCGAGCGCGGCGAAATTTGCATCCGCGGACCGCAGGTGATGAAAGGTTATTACAACCGCCCCGACGAAACCGCCAAGGTCATGCATCCGGACGGATTTTTCGCCACCGGCGACATCGGCATCATGGACCCGCAGGGCTTTGTCAAAATAGTTGATCGCAAAAAAGACATGATTCTGGTTTCCGGTTTCAACGTCTACCCGAACGAGGTCGAAGATGTAGTGTCGCGCCACCCAGGCGTACTCGAAGTCGCTGCTATAGGCGTGCCGAGCGAACAATCAGGCGAAGCAGTGAAAATTTTCGTGGTGAAAAAAGATCCTAACCTGACGGCTGAAGAGCTGATTGCGTTCAGCAAAAAAGAACTCACCGGATACAAAGTACCGCACCACGTCGAGTTCCGTAAAGAATTGCCCAAGACCAATGTCGGCAAGATTTTGCGCCGGGCGCTGCGCGACGAAAAGCCAGCTTGATATTCTGCCTTCCTTGGTCGGCAGAATATACATTTGTTTTATATTTCGATTAATGATCGGGGCTAATCAATCACACTGTTAACTTGCTTAATGATTATCCACATACTGTTATTAGTTCAAGTACCTATTTGTCTGCCGCCTTTGTTAGCAGCCTGCATAATGAAAATTTTATGAATTTATAGGGTAGTCTATCCTGTGCGAAAATAAAGGATAACCCTACTAGCCAGACTACAGCCAAGTTTCTACTATTGTATTAATCTGACGAACAGATATGCCGTTAGCCGACTGAATAACCAATAGCTAGCCAATAAAATGAGAAGTAATCTTACATGCAGGCGAATTGCGCTGGCAATTATCCTCTCGACCTTGATAGGCTGTTCGTCTGGTTCCGGTGGATCGGCACCTGAGCCGACGCCGACGCCTGAACCTACGCCTACAGCTACGCCGACCCCGACGCCGACGCCGACGCCGACGCC
>JBAVRP010000034.1:0-48450 GCA_049695115.1 Burkholderiales bacterium
AACCCGTACCCAAAGCTGAATTCAATAACGAATTACGCATCTTTAGCCATCATTTCGACCATGACGATTTTGGTTTCAACAAAATATTTTTGCGCAGTCACTTAATCAGAGCTTCCTTAAAAATAAAATAAATTAATCGAAGTTTTTCGCTGCAAAATCCCAGTTCACCAGGTTCCAAAACGCTGCAACGTAATCAGGGCGCTTATTGCGGTAGTCGATGTAATACGCGTGCTCCCATACATCGCAAGTGAGCAGCGCGACTTTGCCGCTGGTCATTGGCAGTTGTGCATTTGATGTGCTCAACAGTTCAACGGTATCATCAGCATTTTTCACCAGCCAGGCCCAACCAGAACCGAAGGTGCCGATGCAGGTTTGCGTAAATTGTTTCTTAAATTCTTCGAAGGTACCAAACTTGGCTTTGATCGCTTCCGCCAATTCTCCACGAGGCTCGCCGCCGCCGTTCGGCTTGAGGCTATGCCAATAGAACGTGTGATTCCAAGTTTGCGCCGCGTTGTTGAATAACCCACCGGAAGATTTTTTAATAATGTCTTCCAGGCTGGCGTTTTCGTGCTCGGTGCCTTTGATGAGATTATTCAGATTGGTGACATAAGTCTGGTGATGTTTGCCGTAGTGGAATTCCAGCGTCTCTTTCGAGATGTGTGGCAGTAGTGCGTCCATCGCGTAAGGCAGTGGGGGTAATTCGTGTTCCATGCTAGATTTCCTTTATCAACTTCCCTGCCCGCTTGCTCTGCGGGGCCTTCCTGTTTTTGGCAGCTGGAAACAGTTAGCGCCAAGGCAAAAGCCCGCACTCGCCATCTCATTGAGTTTTAACATTTGTATCTCCTGATGGCTCACTTCTCCTAAAACGAGATTGACCATTTCGGCCAATCTCGCTACTGCGATGCGTCAGACAATTTTGTTGGGCGCATCGTTTGTCGATCATTTTTTGGGTTTATCTTTATCGATTTCATGACCGATAATGCCGCCGACGGCCGCACCGCCAACGGTTCCTGCCGTACTACCGCCGGTAAGGACGGCACCGCCTACAGCGCCAACTCCAGCGCCTATGGCAGTGTTCTTGTCTTGCGTTGACATGCCAGAACATGCGCCCAAGCCAAGCAGCATGGCTGTAGCAAGCGTACTAAGTATAAATTTATGGTTCGTTTTCATTGGATGACCTCTATGTAAAAAAATGGGATTTCAAAACAGCTTTCTATTCAATTGCTACTTGCCAAAACGGGCTTTCGCTTGATCCATACATTGATCTTTGGCGCCACCAGCGTAGGTATCGCACTTTTCCTTGGCTACGGCATATTGGGCTTCACTCTTGTCTTCTGCGGCATCCTTACGGGCACTATTTACTTGATCATTTGCCTTGTTACGGGCTTCCAAAGACTTTTCATTAGCTACCGCGTTGGCATCTGAAGTCTTCATCTGCACCTTGGCATCTGCCTTGGCAGCGACTAATTTGGATTTCGCTTCCTTGCGGCAGATATCCTTGGTGTTACCTGCCAGGTCGTCGCATTTTTCATTTGCCAGCGCGTAGTCAGCCTCAGCTTTGCTAACACGCGCTTGGTAATGCGTCTTGCGGCTGGGTTGATAGGTTTCTTCCAGCCCGGCTTTTGCGACCATCTCTTTGCCTTTGGCTTCAACGATACAAATATCTTTTGCGTTGCCGGATAACGTAACGCATGCCGTTTTTTCTGACTTGTACAATGCGGCAATTTTATCTTTGCCCGCGCTGTAGTCGTTTTTCGACATGCTTTGCGCCATCGCGCCACCGCTCAAGGTAAGGCTGATTGCCAGGGCGATGATGCTGATATTGAATTTCTTCATTATGGTTCCTTTAATGTGAGAGTTTGTTGGAGTGATGCATCGGCATATCATGCTGGACATACACTTCTCTTCGCCAATTGCGCATTACTATAAGTTTGCGCATTGCCAAGGTGCAGAAATTGCGTCCCTGTTGGCTCCAATGGTTCCAGCGTATTGAGTTAAGTTTTCGCCGTCTGTCTGCTGGCGTACATAAGCGTCATTTAACTGCGATGAAGTTTCCTGTGGGCAGTAATGGGAAGAACAGCGTGTCTGCATGCAGCGTCACTCGCTCACTCACGAAAAAGGCAAAACACATCGCCCAGTGACAATGGGCATGTCAATATCTGCGGGACACCCTTGCATATATCGCAATGCACAGTGTTGCCGCAATAACGCGTTTCCAGCTAACCCGCTATTTATAAACAATTAATTCATGCAGCTCTTCCTGCGCATCGCCTGTACGCTATCGCACATATGAAATTAATGGCTATGTACTATAATTAAATCGTGGTGTTTATTAACCATTTTTATGCCGCGCTGGTAACTTCGTTAGAAGCGGCCGTAATTGAAAGATTAATCATGTCCAGCCCACATGACCCGCTACAGAACCACCTGCTCGCCGCCTTGTCGGCGGAAGACTATGCGCGCCTCGCGCCGCACCTGGAACTGGTGCCGATGCCGCTCGGTGATGTGCTTTATGAACCTGGCATTCAGTTAAAGCATGTTTATTTTCCGACCAACTGCATCGTGTCGCTGCTCTACGTGATGGAGGACGGCGCGTCGGCGGAGATTGCCGTGGTCGGCAATGAGGGAATTATCGGCATTGCCCTGTTCATGGGCGGCGAGTCCACGCCTAGCCGCGCGCTCACGCAAAGTGCTGGATATGCCTATCGTCTGAAGGCCCAGGTACTGAAAGATGAATTCAATCGCTTTGGCCCGGTAATGCATTTGTTGCTGCGTTATACCCAGGCGCTGATCACCCAAATGGCACAGACGGCAGTGTGCAACCGGCATCACTCAGTGGACCAGCAACTGTGCCGCTGGCTGCTATTAAGCCTTGATCGACTGAAAAGTAACGATCTGACCATGACGCAGGAATTGATCGCCAATATGCTCGGCGTGCGTCGTGAGGGCGATACCGAGGCCGCTGGGAAATTACAGAGTGACGGCCTGATCAGCTACCAACGCGGCCATATCTCCGTGCTCGACCGGCCGGGCCTGGAAGCCCGCTGCTGCGAATGCTACGCAGTAGTCAAAAAAGAGTTTGATCGCCTGCTACCGGAGGCGGTCGCCCGGTAAGCCAGTTGGCCGGGCGCCGTGGCTGTCTATTCCGCGCTAAGTCTCACAGCACTACGCTAATTCCCTCTGTGCGCTAGCATACAGACAAGTGCGCTCATTTACGCCAAGCTTTAACAGGCTCAGGGCTCGTCCACACTTGGTTCTCATTCGTCATCGGAGTGGCAGTCACTTCTGCTTGTGTCACCTATTGGCTTCCACCCAACGCTACTGGAGATTGCAATGGTATCGCTGCAAAATGTACCAACAGCAAACCGTCTGCTCGCGAACTTACCGCGCAAAGATCGTGAACACTTTCTGGCAGGCTGCGATGAGGTCGATTTGGTGTTAGATGATATTTTGTCCGAGCCTGGCGAGCGCCTTCGTTATGTTTACTTTCCCACTGGCAGTATTATTTCCCTGCTGACACCGGTGTTGGAAAACGAAGTTCTGGAGGTCGGCCTGGTCGGCAATGAGGGCATGTTCGGCGCCTCTTTGGTGCTGGGCGTCAATGCATCATCATTTCGCGGCTTGGTACAAGGCGCAGGGTCGGCATGGCGGATGGAAGCTGCGCCATTTCGGCGCGAGCTCGATTCCAGTCCTGCACTGCAACGGGTGCTGCGACGTTATGTTTACGTAGTCGTGAGCCAGCTCGCGCAAACATCCGCCTGTACCCGATTCCATTTAGTAGAAGCACGCCTCGCCCGCTGGCTGTTGATGACTCACGACCGGGCACATTCCGACCAATTACATGTTACGCATGAATTCTTGTCCTATATGTTGGGCGTCCGCCGCGTCGGTATCACTAAAGCGGCTACGGCGCTGCAAAACCGGAAATTAATCCGCTATAGCCGTGGCGAAGTCACCATTCTTGACCGTAGCGGAATGAGGGCGGCCGCCTGTTTGTGTTATGAGGCAGACAAAGCGACTTACAATCGAATTATGTGTTAAGCAACCCAACTACGTATAAACATTCTAAAGCCGCCGCTGATCCTCGAACCATGTCCGCAACCAGCGTGGCCACCGCCCGGCCTGCGGGATTAAATAAATTACCGAGCTATTTTTCTTTGTTGCGATGAATTGAAATTTATAAAACCCAGATAGTAATAAGGCAAGCTCACCGAACCGAAGCCAAACAAGATTTAAATAACTCATATTTCAGAATAAAAGCTCAAAAAAAATGGCAGCCAAGGGCTGCTATTTTTTTTCTACATTAACTAAAAATTACGACTGCTGTTCAGCTATCGGCGCTTCCAACAAGGCTTTCATCGACAAACGCAGACGGCCTTTTTCGTCGGCTTCCAATACTTTTACTTTT
The DNA here is from genome assembly GCA_049695115.1 of Burkholderiales bacterium. Classification (GTDB taxonomy): domain Bacteria; phylum Pseudomonadota; class Gammaproteobacteria; order Burkholderiales; family JBEEJL01; genus JBEEJL01. The sequence goes on from JBAVRP010000034.1 coordinate 4,409, forward strand.
ACTACTTGGCCTTCTTTGAGTTTGTCGGATACGTTGGCGACGCGCTCGTTGGCGATTTGTGAGATGTGCAGCAAACCGTCACGGCCTGGCAACACGGACACGATCGCGCCGAAGTCGAGCAGTTTCAACACCGTGCCTTCGTACACTTTGCCGACTTCGACGTTGGCGGTGATTTCTTCGATACGTTTTTTCGCCAGCGCGCCCGCTTCGGCTGAGAGGCAGGCGATGTTAACGGTGCCGTCGTCGGTGATATCAATCGTCGTGCCGGTTTCTTCGGTCAGCGCGCGGATGACAGCGCCGCCTTTACCGATGACGTCACGGATTTTTTCCGGGTTGATTTTGATGGTGATAATGCGCGGCGCGAAGGTGGAGAGTTCGCCACGCGGCGCGTTCATCGCCGACTTCATCAGGCCGAGGATGTGCATACGACCTTCTTTCGCCTGGTCCAGCGCGGCTTTCATTATTTCCTTGGTGATGCCGGTAATCTTGATGTCCATTTGCAGCGCAGTGATGCCTGCTTCGGTTCCCGCTACTTTGAAGTCCATGTCGCCGAGGTGATCTTCGTCGCCGAGGATGTCGGTAAGCACGGCGAAACGATTGCCTTCTTTAATCAAGCCCATCGCGATACCAGCGACGTGTGCTTTAAGCGGCACGCCTGCGTCCATCAGCGCAAGACAGCCGCCGCAGACCGATGCCATGGAGCTGGAACCGTTGGACTCGGTGATTTCCGAAACCACGCGCATGGTATAACCGAATTCTTCCACTGTTGGCAATACGGCGACCAGCGAGCGCTTGGCAAGACGGCCATGGCCGATTTCGCGCCGCTTGGGCGTGCCGACGCGGCCGGTTTCGCCGGTGGAATAAGGCGGGAAATTGTAATGCAACATGAAACGGTCTTTGTATTCGCCTTGCAACGCGTCGATGATTTGCTCATCGCGCCCTGTGCCTAGTGTTGCCACAGCAATAGCTTGCGTCTCACCGCGTGTAAACAAAACCGAGCCGTGGGCGCGTGGCAATACTGAAGTGCGTATCGAAATCGGGCGGACGGTACGGGTGTCGCGGCCGTCGATACGGGGTTCGCCGTCGAGGATCTGGCCGCGGACAATCTTGGCTTCCATGTCGAAGAACAATGACGAGACGAGATTGACGTGTTCGGTTGAGGAATCCTGTGTCACCACTTCGGCGATCATACGGTCGCGGGCGGCGTTGATTTTTTCCGTGCGCGCCTGCTTGGATTTAATGCGATAGGCTGCGTCCAGGTCGGCCTTGGCGATGCGGCTGATATGTTCGACCAGTGCAGGATCTTTCACTGGCGCAGACCACTCCCATGCCGGCTTACCCGCCTCGTTGGCGAGTTCGATAATCGCGTTAATCGTCGTCTGCATTTGTTGGTGGCCGAACACCACGGCTCCGAGCATGATGTCTTCGGGCAATTGCCGCGCTTCCGATTCCACCATCAACACCGCCTGGCTGGTACCGGCGACGACGAGATCAAGCTTCGACGAGGTGAGTTCGGTTTTGGTCGGGTTCAATACGAATTCGCCATCCAGATAACCGACACGCGCGGCGCCGATGGGCCCCTGGAACGGAACACCGGCGAGCATTACAGCCGCCGAGGCGCCGATCATGGCTGGAATATCGGAATCGATTTCCGGATTGCTCGACATGACGGTGGCGATGACTTGCACTTCATTGTAAAAACCATCGGGAAACAACGGGCGCAGGGGGCGATCGATCAAACGCGAAGTGAGGGTTTCTTTTTCCGAGGGACGGCCTTCACGCTTGAAAAATCCACCGGGGATTTTGCCGCCAGCATAAGTACGTTCCTGGTAATCAACGGTGAGCGGGAAAAAGTCCTGGCCGGGTTTCACATCTCTTCTCGCCACGCAGGTGACGAGCACAACGGTGTCTTCCATGGTAACCAATACAGCGCCATCAGCCTGGCGGGCGATTTCGCCCGTTTCAATGCTGACTTGATGACGGCCTAACATGAATGTTTTTTTAATCGCTTTCAAGGGAATATCCTTCTCGGTAGATTTCTGGATACGCGCGGACAATTCCGCCACGTCAACGGTGTTACTTTAAAATCGATACAACCATCACAACATCAAAAACAACAAACCCGATGGAGGAAAGTCCATCGGGTTTGCAAAAAATTCTTATTCTGCCGCTTGCCCGCGATTCATTGCTGGCAAGGTTTCGCGCAAACCCTGAAACTTATTTGCGCAAACCGAGACGTTCAATCAGCGCGCGGTAACTATCGCTGTTGGTGCGCTTGAGGTAATCGAGCATGCTGCGACGCTGGCTCACCAGCTTGAGCAAACCGCGACGGGAATGATGGTCTTTTACATGGGCTTTGAAATGATCCGTCAATTCGTTGATGCGTGAGGTCATCAGCGCGACCTGGACTTCGGGCGAGCCGGTGTCGTTCTGTGCGCGCTGATACTGTTTTACAACTTCCGCTTTTTGCACGGCGTTCATGGTCATGGTGCTTCTCCAAAATATGCGTCAAATCTCAAGCCGTGTATTTTACACTTTTAAGAGGGTTTTGCTCAAGCCGGATTCAGGAATTTAATTGCCTGTCCGGTCCCATCATGCGCTCGGCGATGATATTGCCTTCGTTATCCGAGACTGCCAAGCCGTAGAAATGCCCGCTATCATCATATATCTTTGTTTTTATTGAGTTTTTATTCATTTTTCCCCAGGCATTTGGATTTCGCACCTGCGTACCCTGCCCCAGCAGTCGCGCTTGGTTTTCAGGTAAAACCACCGATGGCAAATCCTGCAATAGCGAATCCGCAGGTAACAACAAGCTATCTCGTTGTTCGGCGTCCATTGAGTCCAAGGATTGGTATGTATGCGCATCGCTGAGCCTAAACCCGCCGGTTCCGGTACGGCGTAGCGCAGAAAGATAAGCGCCGCAACCCAAGGCCGTGCCAATGTCCTGCGCCAATACCCGAATATAGGTACCTTTGCTGCACACCACGCGGAGGTGCAACTCGTCATCGCTCCGCCCCAGCAAAGTCAATTCGTGGATGGTGAGACTGCGCGGCTGACGTTCGATGTCAATTCCCTGCCGCGCCATTTCGTATAAAGGTCGGCCCTTATGCTTCAACGCGGAATACATGGGCGGCATTTGCGAGATTCGGCCGCGGAATTTTTGCAGTGTGTTTTCGACGTCTGTCATCTCGCCGCGGAACGGCTGCTGAAAAACCACCTCGCCATCCGCATCGCCGGTGTTCGATGTGTAACCGAGGCGAACGCTCGCCTCGTAGGCTTTGGTGGCGTCGAGCATAAACCCGGCAAACTTGGTCGCCTCGCCAAAACAAATCGGCAACAGCCCCGTGGCGTAGGGGTCCAACGTGCCGGTGTGGCCGGCCTTCAACGCCTGGTATAAAATTTTCGTTTTGATCAGCGCACTGTTCGATGTCAACCCGAATGACTTATCCAGCAGCAGAACGCCGCACACATTGCGCCTCGGAATTTTAACCACGCCAGAGATACCGAATGAAAAAATAAACCGCGGTGAAAAACATTATTGGATCGACCAGGTAATCCCACAAATTACGTGACGCGCCGATGCCGAGCGCAAATGCCAAGAGCGCAAACGCCATTGCCCACGACACCAGCGGCGCGCCGGGCCACAACAACAAAGCCAGCAACCCTGATGCGAGCGCAAGCCATCGCGCTTGATAACCCCATGCATAGATATCCGTGCGCAAAAACCCCAGCGCCGATGCATACAATAACAACCCTACCAGCGCGACGACCGCAAACAACCACGGCGACATCGCCGGCGGTGGAAAGCCGTGGACAAATTGGGTGAGGCCGACAAACAACAGGAAGGTAAACGCCGCGGAAAGTTGACTCAACATACCAAGGGTGAAATACGAAATCGCCAGCGACGGCAGCGCAAGCAAACCCAGCCAGAGAATTTTTTGCGCGGGCAATTGGCTAAACGACGCTGGCGTCACCGGTGCCAGAAACGTGCGCAATACAAGCGTCCACAACAACACGTGGCCGAGATAGCCGTAAGCCAGCTTCAGGGAATTCACGGATGCGGTTCTTTATTATTGTGCGTCAACATATAGCGCGCCGTCTCGTACAGATTTTTTGTAAGTATTTGTTTATATTTAATAATATTATTATCGTGTATCGTGTCGCGGAGCGGGTTTTCTGCGTGCAAATCGTACAGCTTCGCATTGCCCCCACCAGCGCGCATGGTTAGATAAGTTTCCTTATCCACGATGCCAATCTCCGGGCCATCGCTGTGATAAATAATAAAACTGTTTCGTTTGCCATCAAAACGCGGATCAAGCAAATCGCGTCCCATGGTTTTGTTGATGTAGGAAAAATTGAACAAGCTGGCGACTGTCGGCATGACATCGACCTGCTGCGCCGGCATGTCGTAACGCGCCGGCTGCAATAATTTCGGCGCATAGATCAGCACGGGAGTGTGTCCCGTTGTAAGACGCAGGTCGCTCCATGCGCGCGGCATATGCGCACCGGCGTTGCCGGTGATACCGTGGTCGCCAAGGAAAATAAACACCGTGTTGTCAAAATATTTTTCCTGTTTCGCCGCGTCGATAAATTTGCCGATCGAATAATCCATGTAGCGGAAGGAGTTGAATTCGTCATCGGCAAAAAACCCGTTGGCTTTGAGTTCCGCCTCGGAAAAATGTTTAATGTCAAAATCCGTGTCCTGTTTGGGAATCGTGTAGGGCCGGTGATTACCCGCCGTCTGGATCATGGCGAAAAACGGCTTGTCTTTTGCGCGAAAAATCTTGTTCGCCTCGAGCAGTAAATCCTTGTCCGATATGCCCCATACATCGTTCACGGGTGAAGTGTAATGGTCCTGCTCGTAAATGGTGAGATTTTCGATGTTATTTTTTAGTATGCCGCGGATATTCGCCCAAGTGGTGCTGGCGCCGATGAAATACATTTTGTCGTAACCCTTGAAGGCGTTGACGATACTGTGCTGGTTCACCGCCAGAGGGTTGCGGCTGGTGGTGTCGGCTACTGCCACATCGGGAATGCTGGTAAGTGTTGCGAACACGCCGCGCGCCGTGCCAGCGTGTGCGGTAAAAAAATGCGTGAACAAAATGCCCTGTTGCACCAGTGCGGCGAAGTGCGGCGTCGGGTTGAGCGGATTATTGAATACGCTGGTTTTGTAGCCGGAAAAAGATTCCAGCAATACCAGCACCACATTCGGCTGACCGGGTAGCGCGTTGGGTTTGGGCGAGACAAAGCGACGGTAATCGAGTTTAACGGCATCAGGCGTGGTCACGCCGAGATAGTCGGCCATTTGCGGGTATGCGTCGCGCACGGCCTTCTCGTCGAATTCGGCTTCCTTGAACATCATGGTATCGAAAAAATTCAGCACTGGATTGAGCGACAGCGCCGCGGCGAAAGCATTGCCCGACGAAAAGGCATCGCTCCAGCGCAGCGGATATTGCGAAAACTTGCCGTGGATGCCAAAGCCCATCAGCAGCACGGCGGCGAAACCTGCCGCTGTTTTTTTCCCCCAATGCGTAACCGGCCAGGGGGCAAGCGCTGCACAAATGCGCCATAATTTTATTTGCAGCCACAGCATCAGCACAACAAACACCAACCAGCCCAACACTATCGGCAACACGGAATAAGTTTGCAGTAACATGCCGAGCGCGGTATCTGCATCACGCAAAAAATTCAGAATGGCGGCGTTGAGGCGCAATTGCAAATAAGCGAAATGGCCGTAATCGAAAATAATGAACAAACCCAGCGCGGCCCACACCAGCGCCGCATAAGCCAACCACCAACGCGGACGCACGAAGGCATGGATGCGCTTGCCCAACCAAGGCAACACCGCGAGCAACAACATCGGCAGCACGGCGAGAATGGCAAGACGCAAATCAAAGCGCAAACCGAGTAGCAGCGATTGGTTGAGCAGGCTGGAATCTAGCGCAGGATTACCTGCACGAAAACCGAACCAGAAAGTCAGCCGCGCCAGCATCATGACTATCATCATGAACGCGCCGGACAGCAGGGCATAAACCAGCAGCGGCGACAACCCGGCTTTGCGCAATAATGCGGCGATGGATGAGATGGGGTGACGCACTATTCCTTTTGCGCCGAGAGTTGCTGATCAAGCCATGCGGTATTAAATCGCGCATGCTTGATGAACTGGCGCCGATACGAATAAGTCAGGTCGATGTCGTCGCCGCGCACCGCCAACGCAGGATAAGAAAATTCGTTGTCCTTGGCGTTTTCAATTTCCGTCACTGTGCGCCAGGTTGAGCCATTGTCGCTCAACGCCAGCGCCAGACGATTGCGATTTTCGCTCGACGGATTGTACGCCATGAGCAAACGCTGGTCCGCCAATTTCACCAGTGCTATGCCCGCGTCAGGATTGGGTAATGACGTGGTTTGCAAAGTTGCATCCCAGTTATTTTTATACGAAGCCGTGAGAATTTTTTTTTGTTCTGCCGTCGGGCGGAAGTAGGCCTGCAGTTGCGCACCCGCTCCGCCCTGCGGATAAGCGATCAACGCCGGCTGGATCAAGCCATTTCCATAGGGCACGCGTTGTTTATGCAAAAAATTTCCGCCGTTGTCGAGCAGTAAATATTCCGGAAATTTCCGCATAAACTCGTGATGTACCGGCAGTAACCAGCCCATGCTGCCGTCGTCGAGTTTCACCGGCAGCGGCGGATTGCGCAGCTGCGTGCTGATATTGATGAACGGACTGGTCACCCACAGTTGCGGCGCGGACCAGGTGCGCCCTTTGTCCACCGACACGCTATGCGCGATACGGCTGCCGCCCCAACCACCGAGCGCGACGGTGACGAAGAGCAAATGTATTTTTCCATCGGCAGCGAACAAAAGAGGGTTGCCGATTTTTTTTGTGTGATGGCCGAATGCCGTTGCATTGCCCGCTACACTTTGGATCGCTTGCGTTTCGCTCCAATGTTCATTTTCATTGATCGCCAACATCAACTTGACATCGGTCGCGCCTTCGCGCGAACCGGCGAACCATACGACCATGCGCGTGCCGTCAGGCAGTGCGAGCACACTGCTGGCATGATTGGATGGCTCAGTGGTGGAAAGATTGGCAGAAAAATATTTTGCAGCAGAATTTGGCGCGGAAATTTTAGCCGGCGGCGCTTCGACTTGCCACGAAGTTGGCGCGAGACGCAGAAAAATCATCACCAAGCTAACCAATAATACGATTGATAAAAAACCAAATTGAATCATACAGTTACAAAGATTACTCCGAGCCGGTTTTGGGTCCGGTTTTGGATCCAGAATTGGCTTGGTCGATGAGATTGGAAAGACGCACGCCCCGTTCCACCGATTCATCGTAAACAAAATGTAATTGCGGCACCACCCGCAGGCTCAGCCCTTTACCCAATTCGCTACGCAAAAAACCTGCGGCGCGGGTCAGCCCTTCTTCGCTGGCTGCGTGGTCGCTATTGTCGCCCATCACGGTGAAATATATTTTCGCATGGGCGTAGTCGTGGGCGACTTCGACATCAGTAATGGTCACCATGCCCACCCGCGGGTCTTTGAGCTCGCTGTGGATTATGCCCGACAGGTCGCGCTGGATTTGTTCTGCGATGCGCCGTACGCGCTCGGGATGTTTGGGCATGGGCTGATTATTTAGTACGCTGGTTTACTGCAGCGTACGTGCCACTTCGGTGGTTTCGAAGACTTCGAGCTGATCGCCGACCTGGAGATCGTTGAAATTTTTCAGCGACAATCCGCATTCGAAACCAGCTTTGACTTCTTTCACGTCATCCTTGAAACGCTTGAGCGAGTCGAGTTCGCCGGTGTGCAGCACTACGTCCTCACGTAATACACGCACTTGCGAGCCACGCTTGACCATGCCGTCGAGCACATAGCAACCGGCGACCGCGCCAACTTTGGAAATGCGGAACACTTCGCGAACTTCCACCATGCCGATCACGCTTTCCTTGCGCTCGGGCGATAGCATGCCTGACAAGGCCGCTTTCACTTCATCGACCGCTTCGTAAATGATGTTGTAGTAACGCACGTCAACGCCGGAACTCTGGATCAGCTTGCGCGCCGTGGCGTCGGCGCGGGTGTTGAAGCCGATGATGACGGCTTTCGACGCCAGCGCCAGGTTCACGTCGGATTCGGAAATACCGCCGACGCCGCTGTGCACTACGTTCACACGCACTTCATCGGTGGAGAGTTTTTGCAGCGACTGCACCAGCGCTTCGTAAGAACCCTGAACGTCGGCCTTGATGATCAACGCCAATGATTTGACCCGGCCCTGTGCCGCCTCGGCAAACACGTCATCGAGCTTCGCCGCCTGCTGCCTTGCGAGTTTCACGTCGCGGAATTTGCCCTGGCGGAACAAGGCGATTTCGCGCGCCTTGCGTTCGTCGTTGATGACCATGATTTCTTCGCCCGCGCCCGGAACATCGGACAAGCCCTGCACTTCAACCGGAATCGAAGGACCGGCTTCGTCGACGGCTTTGCCGTTTTCATCCAGCATAGCGCGGATGCGTCCGAAGGCCGCACCGGCGAGCAGGTTGTCACCGCGCTTTAAGGTGCCTGATTGAATCAGAATTGTGGCGACCGGGCCGCGGCCTTTATCCAGGCGTGATTCGATTACCAGTCCCTTCGCCGGCGCATTTTTGACCGCCTTCAGTTCCAGCACTTCGGCTTGCAGCAAAATCGCTTCGAGCAAGCCGTCGATATTTTTGCCGGTCTTGGCCGACACCTGGATGAATTGCGTGTCGCCGCCGTATTCTTCCGGCAACACGCTTTGCGCCACCAATTCCTGTTTAATGCGTTCGAAATTCGCTTCCGGTTTGTCGATTTTATTGACCGCGACAACTATCGGCACATTGGCCGCTTTGGCGTGGGCAATCGCTTCTATGGTTTGCGGCATCACGCCGTCGTCCGCTGCGACCACCAGCACTACAATGTCCGTTGCCTTCGCACCGCGCGCGCGCATGGCGGTAAACGCCTCGTGGCCCGGTGTGTCGAGAAAAGTGATCATACCGCGCGGTGTTTCAACATGGTACGCGCCAATGTGCTGCGTAATGCCGCCCGCTTCGCCGCTGGCGACGCGGGTGCGGCGTATGGTATCGAGCAACGAGGTCTTGCCGTGATCGACGTGGCCCATAACCGTGACCACGGGGGGGCGGGATTCCGCAACGGCATCGCTTGCGGCAGCCTGGTCAATAAATACTTCCGGACTATCCAGCGCGGCCGCTTTGCCGATGTGGCCCATTTCTTCCACCACGATCAACGCGGTCTCCTGATCGAGCACCTGGTTGATGGTGACCATGCTGCCCATTTTCATCAGAGTCTTAATCACTTCAGCGGCTTTGACGGCCATTTTTTGCGCCAGGCTGGCGACACTGATGGTTTCCGGAACCAGCACTTCGTGCACAATCGGTTCCGTGGGTAAGGAGAATGCGTGTTCGGCGTCGCTGTCGGCTTTGTGGCGCGCGGCCTTTTTGTGGTGCCAGCCATCGCGCGTGCTGCCGAAAGTATCGCCGCGGGTTTTCATGGTGCGCTTTTTCGCCGTCTCTTCCATCCACGTCGTGGTGGTGGCTTTGGCTTTTTTGGCCGGTTTTTTGTCGCCGGGTTTGGCGGTGGGCCGATGCAAAGTGCCTTCTTTTGCCGGTTCGGCAGATTTTGCGCTAACAGGCTTTGCTGATTTGGCGACGCTTGCTGCGTCACCTTCTTTGGCGGCGACTTTTTCTTTCGCTTGTATTTGTGCGACTTCTGCTATGGCCTTTACTTTGGCGGCTTCAGCGGCAGCGGCGGCTTCGATATCGGCTTTTTTCGGCCGACCGCGTTTGGGTTTGGCCAATGCGTCGGCGGCCTGGCGCGCCATGAGCTCGGTCTGGCGACGCTCTTCTTCTTCGCGGATCCGCCGTTGTTCGTCGTCGATAATCTCTACCGGTTTTTTCGCGGCAGCCTTAGGCGGCTCAACGACTACAGGCGTCGGCGCTTCCGCAACGGCCTCTTCATTTTTCACCACGACGCGTTTTTTGCGCACTTCCACTTGGATGGTGCGCGCTTTGCCGGTGGTCGCGTCAGCCTTTTTAATTTCCGAAGTCTGCTTGCGCGCCAAGGTGATTTTTTTGGCTTTGCCGTCCTTGTTACCATGCACTTCGCGTAAATAATCCAGCAGTTTGGACTTGTCTTTTTCAGTCAGGCTGTCTTCCGCGGCGGTCTTCTCCACGCCGGCCGCGCGCAACTGCTCCAGCAACAGCTTGGCTGGCAGGTTGAGTTCTTCAGCAAATTGCGCTACGTTTTTTTGAGCCATGTGTTTCTTAAATCCGTTTAATGCTGCTTAAAATTTCAATAAAATCAGATAGTTTTATAATTACTCAAACCACGGTTTACGCGCCGTCATGATCAATGTTTTGGCCCGCTCTTCATCCATCGCGGTCAACTCGACCAACTCATCGACAGCAAGATCCGCCAACGATTCCATGGTAGCAATACCTTTGGATGCGAGCAGGCGCGCGGTCTTGTTGTCCATGCCTTCCATGTTTTTCAAATCTTCGGCGGCGTGTTCGACTTGTTCTTCCGAAGCAATAGCGTCAGTCAGCAAGGCGTTGCGCGCACGGCTGCGAAGTTCATTCACCGTGTCTTCGTCGAAGGCTTCGATTTCGAGCATTTCTTCCAGCGGCACGTAGGCAACTTCATCCAGCGTACTGAAACCTTCCTGCACCAGAATGTCGGCGACTTCTTCATCGACGTCGAGCTTTTGCATGAATAGGTCGCGAATGGTGGAGTTTTCCGCGGTATGTTTCTGGTCCGCGTCTTCCGGAGTCATGATATTGAGTTCCCAGCCTGTGAGCTCGGAGGCGAGACGCACGTTTTGTCCGCCGCGGCCGATGGCTTGCGCGAGCATTTCGTCGTCGACCACCACATCCATGCTGTGCTTTTCCTCATCGACCACAATCGAACTGACTTCAGCGGGCGCTAGGGCGTTGATGACAAACTGCGCCGGATCCGCCGACCATAAAATAATATCCACACGCTCGCCGGCGAGTTCGCCCGTCACCGCTTGCACACGCGAACCGCGCATACCTACGCAGGTGCCAATAGGGTCAATGCGCGGATCGTTCGACTTCACCGCGATTTTGGCGCGGGCGCCAGGATCGCGCGCGGCGGCCTTGATTTCCAGATGGCCCTCTTCGATTTCCGGCACTTCCAGCGTGAACAGTTTCACTAGGAATTCCGGCGCAATGCGCGACAGCACCAGTTGCGGGCCGCGCGCGGCGCGATCTACTTTGGCCAAATACGCACGCACGCGATCGCCGATGCGCAGGTTTTCTTTCGGGATCATCTGGTCGCGCGGCAACAACGCTTCGATGCGGCCGGATTCGACAATCGCGCTGCCGCGTTCCATGCGCTTGATAGTGCCGGTGACCAGGAATTCTTTGCGCTCAAGGAAATCGCTGAGAATTTGTTCGCGTTCGGCATCGCGGATCTTTTGCAATATCACCTGCTTCGCCGCTTGCGCGCCGATGCGGCCGAACTCTACAGCTTCCATCGGCTCTTCCTTATAGTCGCCCAATTCCATGCCGAGGTTTTGTTCTTTAACGTCGGTAATAGCGAGCTGGCGCGCCGGTTCCTCATGATCGTTATCTTCCACCACCTGCCAACGACGGAAGGCCTGGTATTCGCCGGTAACGCGGTCGATTTCGACGCGTACGTCGATGTCGTCGGCGAAACGTTTTTTGGTCGCCTGCGCCAATGCCATTTCCAGCGCGGTAAATACGGTGTCTTTATCGACATTTTTTTCCCGCGACAAGGCATCAACCAGAAGCAAAACCTCTTTGTTGTTTACTTTCTCGACTACAACTTCTGCGACTTTTCTGCGAGCCATAAATTATCCAATAAAATCACACTTATATATTCGGTATTAAGCGGGCTTTGTCCAGATTATTCAATTCCAAAGCCACCAAACCCGTTTCAGTTTCCAGTTGCACCTTGTTATCTTTCACACCGCGCAACACGCCTATGAAATTACGCTGATTGTTAATAGGCATGCGCATTTTAATTTGGGCCTGCTCGCCCGCGAAACGCTCAAAATCGGCGGCTTTTTTCAGCGGCCTGTCCAGGCCCGGCGACGACACTTCCAGCCGCTCGTAAGCTAATCCTTCCACCTCAAACCAGCGCGTCAGGTGATGGCTGACTTTTTCGCAATCCTCGACGGAAATGCCTTTAGGCGAATCCATCAGCACCCGCACCAAACCGCGAGACGCCCGCTCAAAATCCACCAGTTCGTAACCCATGCCGGCGAGGGCTTGATCGATCTTTTGCTCCCAGTCACCCACCTGTGCCATGCCGCCAACCCTGAAAACTTGCCCGAAAGTCGGAAACAAAAAATGGGCGTGACGCCCATTTCTTTTTTAGCCAGTCAATTATAGCAATTTCTTCAAGCTATGGGAACGCCTGCAAATTACCGGGCAAAACACCGGTATCACGCTTCATTTTGCAGTGCGGCAAAAAATCCCGTTTGTTGCGTTAATGTGACAATTCGATGCTTTTTTCTGGCTTTGTCCTGCCCTACGCTAGCCTAACTTCCTTCTAGTTCTAGTTTGAAATAACTGGTGCGGAATATTAAAAATCATAAAAAACAATAAATTACACCTTACCACTTTCCGCTGCTGTTTGAGCCATTTTTCCCACGCCTTTGGTATCGAAGAATGTACTCGCAGCGGGTATTCCCCCACTTGTTTAATTTTTTTTACTCCACTACCCTTCAGCCACGCAGTAAAAAGGGTGTTTCCAGTTTACATATCGTTATCAGCAAAGGGGAGTCTCATCATGAGTATCGGAAAGATAAAAGCCGCGTCTTCAGGCAAAATTGAGTTCAGGAAAAAACTTTTGGTCCGCGCGCTTACTTTAGCGCTATCTGCTACAGCACTGACTATTGGCGTTAGTTCAGTTGCCTACGCACAAACCAGCACAACAGGTATTATTTTCGGCAAAGTCACCGCAGCCGAAGGAGACAGTGTAGTTATCGAAAATATCGATACCGGCGCCAAACGTACAGTGACACCTGATAGCACAGGGCGATTCCAAGCCACAGCGCTTCCACCGGGACGCTACAAGGCGCAACTGCTGAAAAACAACGCCGTCGTTGCTACCTCAAGCACTGATGTATTTATCGGTCAAGGCTCGGAAATCGTATTTGCCGGCATTCAAGCGGTTGAAGCAGTACAAGTAGTTGGCCGTCGTCAAACCATCGACGTATCCAGCTCCAACAACGGCGCCACTTTCACCGCAGCGCAATTGGATAAATTGCCGGTTGCCAGAAACGTCAACGCCATCGTCCAACTAGCCCCAAATACCACTCGCGCCGATTCCCGCTACTCCGGTGGCGCCAGCTTCGGCGGCGGCGGACCATCGGAAAACTCATATTATATCAACGGCTTTCCGGTCACCAACCCATTGTCCCAGCTTGGCGCGTCTGAATTGCCGTTCGGCGCGATTGGTCAGGCTCAAGTGCTTACCGGCGGTTTTGGTGCTGAATTCGGCCGCTCGGTTGGCGGCGTAGTCAACATCACGACTAAAAGCGGTACTAACAATTGGGAAGTAGGCGGTGAAGTTAGTATCGCCCCGCAGTTTTTCCGCGACAAGCCACGCAACGTTTTTTACCCGGCAACCGGGGCTCCAGAAAATGCGGGTACCGACGGGAAACTTTTGGTCAGACGCGAGGATAACGAACGAGATGTCAAAACGTTCGGAGCCTATGTCGGCGGCCCTATCATTAAAGACAAATTATTTATGTTTTTGTCCGGGGAACTGATAAAGGACGATTTTTCTGGCGTAAACCTTACTTCCGCCTCAACTGCGAACGTCAGAAGTGGTTGGACAGAGCAAAAAGACGAAATTAAGCGTTACATGGGCAAATTCGATTGGAATATCACCGATAATCATCGCCTCGAAGCGACATTGATTGGCGACAAGCCAACCCGTGATGAAAAACTGTCCGGATACGACTATACCACCCGCGATAAAAACGGCATTGTCAGTTCATCCGCGCACTACACTAATGTCGCAGATCACACCTCATCGATCGGTGCGGATGCCCAGATAATTAAATATACCGGGAATTTCACCGAAGATTTGACCCTGACCGCCTTATACGGAAAAAGTAAATCCGAGCATATCAACGCCTATGATGGTTACGATGTAAGTACTAAACTGTATCAAGTCATTGCCCCTGTCGCGGCCCGATTCCCTGGATTCACCTACACCAACCCTCAGCCATTGACCGGCAATATTTTGCCGCCTGGCGCCCAGGATGAAATTAAGTCCTTCCGTTTCGACGTGGAATATAAACTCGGCAAACATACATTGCGCGCGGGACTTGACGATAACAAGCTATCGTCAATCAACGCGGGCGATTTCCGCGCCGGTGGCGGTATTTGGGATTACCGCAGAACTACTACACCACTCACGCCGATAGCCATAGGCGGGACCAGGGTGGCGATAGGCGCCGGGGCTGCTCCCGGCACACCGGCAGCAGGAGGTTACTATGGCAGGGAAAGAATTTTCACGGACGTAACCAACGCCTACTCCGACCAGTCGGCCCAATACATCGAAGACCGGTTCCAGATCACGAAAAACTTTTTGCTAACGGCAGGTTTGCGTAACGAACAATTTACCAACAAAAATGGTGATAACGTGACGTTCCTGGAACAAAAGAACCAGATCGCCCCGAGGTTCGGCGCAGCATGGGATGTTAGCGGCGATGCTTCGTTGAAATTGTTCGGTAGCGCCGGCCGATATCACATACAGATCCCGACGCATATCGCAGTACGGGGTGCCAGCCGCTCTACGTTTACCGACCAGTACTTCACCTACACCGGTGTTGACGCCCAGGGCGCGCCAATCGGCCGGGCCGATATCACCCCGGCATTTTCAGCCAATAACGAGTACGGACAAGCCAAAGACGCCAGGCAAGTCTCCGCCCTGGACATGAAGCCGACGTATCAGGACGAAATCACGCTAGGGTTTGAAAAGGCTTTCTCGCCAGCCCTGAATTTTGGTACCAAGCTCACGTATCGCGACTTGAAATCGACTATCGACGATTTATGTGATTTCAGGCCGTTCGAAGCATACGCGACGCGAAATAATATCGACACCACGAATTGGGGTGGCTTCGGTTGTGCGACCTTTAACCCAGGCAAGGCGAATGACTTTCTCGTGGACTACGCAGGTACGGGCACCAACCTAACCCGGGTTCATTTGACCAAAGAAGAACTTGGAATGCCTGACGTTGAACGGAAGTACACCGCATTGGACTTTTTTGCGGAACATCCTTTGCGCAATGGTTGGTATGGCAAGCTCAATTACACTTGGTCAATAAGTAAAGGCAACACCGAAGGTCAAACCTTGTCTGACGTTGCGCAAACCGACGTAGCGGCAACTCAGACATGGGATCACCCGGAACTCATGGAATATGCCAATGGTCTGTTGCCCAACCACCGCAGGCATCAGATAAAGGCCTACGGCTTCTACGAACTCACACCGCAAATCACCATGGGGGGGAATCTACTGTTAGCCTCCGGCCGTCCGGTTAACTGTATTGGTAACCATCCGACGATCGACCCTAACGTAGATTACGGCTCTTCCTACCGTTATTGCAATGGCGTACCTTCTCCCCGTGGTTCCACTGGGAGTCTGCCTTGGGACAAGCGCGTGGATTTGAATTTCGTATTTAAGAGCGAGACGGTAAAGGGATTGGCGTTCAAAGTTGATATTTTTAACGTGACCGACGAACAAACGGCGCAAACAATTGACGAAGTGTATAACGTCGGCAATACCGTTTCTCCAACCTATGGCCGTGTACTCAGCTACACCGCTCCACGTAGCTTCAAATTTTCTTTAGGGTATGAACATAAGTTTTAAGCATTAATCTGATTTGATAAGTTATTTTTAAGGGGGCTTCGGCCCCCTTCTTTTTTGCTTTGTGATTGCACATTTGGGAGGCTTGTCGCTTATGATCAAGCAGTCATAATGACCAAGGCGTTAACCGATGCGGGCAATAAATCCTATCGCTTTGTTACGCAGGAAAACGGCGATCATCATCTGAGTATTTATGAGCATCGTTTTCAGTTCTTTCAGGAGTTGGAAAAATTTTTAGCGCAAAACAGGACACCGAAAACGGCGGCAGCCGACAAGTAGGCGTAGATGGCCTGTCGGTCGGAATCGCGGTCGAAAGTCGTCACAAATAAGTGGTAAAAAAAGCCAGGGATCTCCCTTGGCTTTTTGTTTAACAAAAATTCAAGCGGTTCAATTCATAAACTGTTCATTCCCCACTAGCCCGATTTTGGTCACGCCAAGTCGCTGCGCCGAGGCCATGACGCCGATGACATGTTTGTATTTTGCTGCCTTGTGCGGGCGCAGGTGAATTTCCGGCTGGATGGCGAGGCCCGCTACTGTCTTGAATTTTTCTTCCAGCGTCGCGCGGTCAGGCACGACTTGCTGGTTCCAGATGATGGTGCCGTCGAAGTCCACGTCGACACGCACAATTTCCGGCGGCGTGAGCGGCGGCGGCGGGTTGCCAACCGGCATATTCATGTTGACCGAATGCAACTGAATCGGGATGGTGATAATTAACATGATCAGCAACACCAGCATTACGTCAATGAGCGGTGTGGTGTTGATGTCCACTATTACGTCTGGTTCGCCAGATGCGCTGCCGGAGCCTACGTTCATGGACATACAAGTTCCTTAGTCGTTAAGCTAATATAAGTGTTTAATTATATTGAATTTTTTAGTTTCTTGGCGGCGGTTCGGTAATAAAGCCGATTTTCACAATGCCGGCCCGCTGCACGGTAACGATCACGCGGCCTATGCCCTCATAGTTGCTTTCCAGGTCGCCGCGAATATGCACTTCCGGCTGCGGTTTTTTCACCGACACTTTCTTCAACCGTTCCAAGAGTTCATTGGTGGTTTTCATCGGCAACTCATTCCAGAATATGATGCCGTCTTTGTTTACCGCAATATTTACATTTTCCGGCTTGGATTCGCGCAGCACGTTAGTCTCTTTTGGCAACTGAAGCTTGACCAGATTCACTACGACGGGAATGGTGATCAGGAAAATAATCAGCAGCACCAGCATCACGTCCACCAGCGGTGTGGTGTTGATGGTGGAGACGACTTCGTCTTCTTCGCTATTTGACGCAAATGTCATGGACATTATATTGCCCTCATTGGTAATTCAGTTTCGTAGGTTGCGCGTACGCACCTGACATCTGTGATCCTGAGCGCCGTTCAGTGTCTGCTACTGTTTTTTGATTCATAAATGCAGATTCTTCACTTTGTTCAGAATGAAAATGCATTTTTTGCTGGATTCTAGCCGGTGCGGGAATGGACATCTAGCCAACTTTCACCGCCCTCGCTGGGCGCCCCGGCTCGCCTATCCGCGTTCCGCTCATGAGTACCGAATGTAAATCTGTTCCGAAAGCCCTGACTTTTTCCATCGACAGCTTGTTGCGGCGAACCAGCCAGTTATAAGCCAGCACGGCTGGCACGGCCACGGCGAGGCCGATGGCGGTCATGAGCAGCGCTTCGCCCACAGGGCCCGCGACTTTATCGATCGATGCTTGCCCCGCTACGCCTATGGCAGTCAACGCGTGCAAAATCCCCCACACGGTACCGAACAATCCGACAAACGGCGCGGTTGAACCTACGGTTGCGAGCAAGGCGAGGCCATCCTGCAAGCGGCTTTGCACATTTTCCACTGATCTCTGGATTGACATGGTAACCCAGGTATTACGGTCAATTTGCTCGGTGAGATCGCCGGCATGGTGTTGCGTCGCCTGCATCGCGCTTTCCGCGATATAACGGAAGGGGCTGCCTTCTTTCAGGCTGCTGATTCCCTGTTGCACCGTGCCTGCACTCCAGAAGGATTTGGTCATGGCTCCAGCCTGCTTCATCAGCTTGAATTGTTCATATAACTTGCCGACCATGACATACCAGGTGCCCATGGACATAAGAACCAGAATAATCAACGTGCCCCTCGCGACATAATCGCCCTGGGCCCACAGATTTTCAAGGCCATACGGATTTTCGACCGTCTTGGTAGTGGCTGGCATCGGCGGAGGCACTGGCGCGGCTTGTCCTGCATCAGCCCTGGGCGCTTCGGTCGAAGGCGGCGTCGCTGCCGGTGTCTGCGCCAGCGCCGCAGGCGCGACGAGAATTGCGGTAACGGGGGTTGCCAGCATGAGTAGCGCCAGGATGAGTGCGGTAAAACGTCGGGGGTTCAACATGTTGCCTCCAAAAATATGAATTGCTGCGGTTGTTATTTATAAATAATGCAATGCTACTGTTAATTTTTCTGCTATTTCAAATACTCAGAAATATCTGCTTCAACTCAAAAACTAATCGTTCAACTTGAAGCCAAAAGGATAAGTCACTTTGTATTCCGTGGAATCGGGCGGAAAACGACAGGTCATGAAGGCACGGATGACTTCCCGGTCGAACACGCCACGCGGGTTCGCAGAAATGATCACCACTTTGGCGGCTGAACCATTGGTTGCCACATCAATCAGTGCTTCACCTTCACCGCTGATGCCGTCCTGTAACGCCTTGCGCGGATATTGCGGGGTGCATTCATCTTTGTTCAAAACTATTGCCGCACCGCGGCGCACCGCAGGTTTAGGCGCCGGGGGGGGTGGCGGCGCCGGTGCGGGCGCTTCCGCTACGGGTTCACGCACTATCGGCGCGGGCGGTTCTGGCGGCTTTTCCGACATCACCGCAGTAATCACATTGGGCGGTGGCGGCACGTCCACTTTCACTTCCGGTGGAGGTATGTAAGCAGGCGGTGGCGGCGGCGCAGTCTTGGGCGGAGGCTCTTTGGGTGGCGGTTTGGGTGGTTCCGGCGGGGGCGTAACTTTAATTTCTTCTATTATTTTGGCGTCTAATGGTCTTGTGATTACCTGTATGGCTTTTCGGCCTAGCCCGGACATCAGGGCGTAAACAATGCCGATGTGCATCAACACCACGAACACCAAACCCAATAAATGTTTGGTAGGGTTACGCTGCTGCCCGGCAAAATCCATCAAAAACTCCTCAAAATATCAATTAGTTATTGTTATTATTTTTGTGCTGCCCGACCAGAATGGATTAGCGTAACAAAGCATTTTACCAAAAAACCCTAGCTGAAAATAGTTTGCCGGATATTTGAACAAGGCAATGCTTATGTCTGTTTGAAACACACGCGATGCAGAAATCAACATGCAATCAAACCGCGTCCAAACCTGGGCTGCGCGTCATCTCCGCAACAGGCAAAGGCCGAAGCCAACACCAAAACCAGTCACGGCATCGCTGATCGCACCGAGTCCACCTTCGCATCGTTCAGCGGATAAATCCACATGCAGCCAGGGAACATCCAGATTGAATTTATTCAGGAACCGTGCCGCCAGAATAGCGTCGGCTTCTCCTTCAAGTATGCATTGTTTGGTGTCGGCGATTTTGCTGTCCAGGGCCGGATCGTAGTCGGCGTCAAGCGGAAACGAATTCAGCCGCTCGCCGGACATCCGGCCTGCGGCAATAGCCGTGGCGACTAAATCATCACGATTACCGAATACGCCGCTATAGCGATTACCCAACGCAACTATCATGCTACCGGTTAGCGTGGCGAAGTCGAGGATATACGCCGGTTTTTCCCTTGCCGCCAAGGTCAGCGTATCCGCCAATACCATGCGGCCTTCGGCATCGGTGTGCATGATTTCGATGCTGGTGCCATTGAGCGCCGTCACCACGTCGTTTTGCTTATACGCGTTGGGGCCGATGTGGTTTTGTGCGATGGCGAGCCAGCAATCGATTTGCAGCGGCAGCTTGAGTCGGGTCGCCGCCAGCAAAATCCCCAGCGCGACGGCAGAGCCATTCATGTCTTCGTGCATGCCGTGCATATAGCGCGCGGATTTGAGGTTGTGACCGCCCGTGTCGAAGCAAATGCCTTTGCCTACCAGTGAAATCTTCTGTTTTGCATTTTTGGCCGAATATTTGAGATGCACTATCGCCGCATCGTCTTCGCTGCTGCCCTGAGCCACGGCGACAAAAGCACCGGCGCCCATTTTGCGCAGCGCCTTCATGTCGTGCTCGATCATTTTCCAGCCGTGTTGTTTCGCAAGAACTTTTATTTTTGCGCGATAAATTTTCGGCGTCAGTTCGTTGGGCGGCGTGTGCGTCAGTTCGCGCGCAAGGGCGTTGCCTTCGGCTCTCGCCACAGAAAGGGCGAAATTATCCGCTGATTCGTATCCAAAAATATTGATGGTATTCAATAAGTTACCGCCATTCTTGTTCTTGCGCGTCGGCGTGGGTGCTGCGTTGGCGAGACACACATACAGCGCATTTTCTGCCGCGCGCATTCTTTGTTCGGCATTGCCGTTAACGCAAATCGATATGCTTTGCGGTTTTTCATCCAGCAGTATTTGCAACGCCTTGCGCAACAGCGTGTGTTGCTCGAATACCGATGTGGATTCGTCCACCATTGCCCACCCCGCGATACCGCCTTGGCCGGTTTCGCCGAACACCGGAGTTATGGCAAGTTCATCCGGCTTGATGTTTTTGCGCGCAAGGGATTTTTTCAGTTGTGCTATTCCTGGCAATCCGTTCGGTAGGGTTTTACTTTTGGGTATCAATACCAGCACATGGCTGGCGGCGGCGAAGTCTTTGGCCGAAATTTCCGCAGCCTGTTGATTGAGTCTCACTGGCAAAATTGATCTCCCTTGTTTTGAACCTGCAGCCGCATGTTAAAATGCCGCGAACAATTTACATTATAACTCCATGCGCACTTATCTCGACTTGATGCAATATGTGCTGGACCACGGCACGCAAAAATCCGACCGTACCGGCACGGGTACCATCAGCGTTTTCGGCTACCAGGTGCGTTTCGATTTGGCCAAAGGGTTTCCGCTGGTCACTACCAAAAAATGCCACATGAAATCCATCGTGCATGAGTTGCTGTGGTTTCTGCAGGGCGCTGGCAATATCGATTATCTCAAGCAACACAAGGTCACGATCTGGGATGAATGGGCCGATGCGCAGGGAAATCTGGGGCCGGTGTACGGTGTGCAATGGCGCGCTTGGCCTGCGCCTGATGGCCGTCACATCGACCAGATCAAACAAGTAGTCGAACAAATCAAAAAAAATCCCGACTCGCGGCGCTTGATCGTTTCTGCATGGAATGTGGCCGACATCGACAAAATGGCGCTGGCGCCCTGCCATGCGCTGTTCCAGTTTTATGTCGCAGACGGCAAATTATCCTGCCAGCTTTACCAACGCAGCGCGGATATTTTTCTCGGCGTGCCGTTCAATATTGCCTCTTATGCGCTGCTGACCATGATGGTGGCGCAAGTTTGCGGGCTCAAGCCCGGCGATTTCGTCCTAACCTTCGGCGATGCCCATTTGTATGTCAACCATCTCGACCAGACGCGCGAGCAACTGTCGCGCGCGCCGCGCGCACTGCCGATCATGAAAATCAATCCTTCGGTAAAGGATATTTTCGGTTTTCGCTACGAGGATTTCACCCTGGAAAACTACGACCCTCATCCAGCTATCAAAGCGCCCATCGCAGTTTGACTATGCGTAAATCCCTCATAGTCGCGATGGCGAATAACCGCGTCATCGGCGCGGACAATACGCTACCGTGGCATCTGCCTGCCGACCTGAAACACTTTCGCGCCTTGACCATGGGCCATCCGATTATCATGGGCCGCAAAACCTACGAATCCATCGGCAAGCCTTTGCCCGGCAGACGGAATATTGTCGTGACATCGAACAAAGATTTTTCCGCGCCAGGGTGCATAGTAGTGCCGTCGCTGCATGCCGCGATGCATGCCTGCGCAAACACGGAAGAAATTTTTATCATCGGCGGCAGTACTTTATTCCAGCAAGCCTTGCCGATGGTGGAGCGAATTTACCTCACGCAGGTGGATGGTGAGGTGAAAGGCGATATTTTTTTTCCGCTGCTGGACATGCAAGCGTGGCGTGAGGTCGCGGCGGAATTACGCCCCGCGGACGAAAAGAATATTTATCCCTGCCGTTTTGTGACTCTGGATCGGATCAGCGGCTATAAAAATAAATAATTGATTATATTGAAGTTTATTATTTTTTCTGGCGGCAATTGGTATATTATTTAGTTGGTTTCTTGCCGCGCTTCTTAACGGCCGTTTTTTTTGCCGCTGTTGTTTTGCCCTTCTGAGTCGTTGCCTGCAAAGGATTCCACGGCCATAAATCCGGATTCAAAAACGGATTTTCCATCGGTTTATCGACCGGTTTTTTGCCGTTAGCTGACTTGTCTTCAGTCGGGGTCAGCAGCGCCTGCTGGTATTCCAGAGTCTTGATGCTGAGTTGCAATAATGAGAGATTGCTGGAGAGCCACAGTTCCACCGTACGCAATTCGGAAATTTTTTTCTCTAGCTCCTGCGGATCCAGCACCGGCATGAACGGGTTTTGCGCCGGCAAGCCCATCGGGTTCATCATTTTGCGGAACAAATCCATTACGTCATCTTGGCCGATTATTTTGTCCATGCTTGGCTCCTTATAAGATTGCTTATGTTTCAAAACTACGCGCATGTACTCAGCGCGTCAACATAAAAAAACCGATGGGTCGCATCGGCCTTTTTTACAGCGCAGAAAAAATCACTCAGTCGTATTTGCGTATAAAGGCACGGATATTCGGATAAATCTTTTCGCGGAAACGACGGCCGCTGAATATGCCGTAGTGACCGCACTGCTCAGCGAAATAATGCTGTTTGCGCCCCGCTGGTATGCCTTTGCACAGTTCCTGCGCGGCTTCGGTTTGGCCGCCGCCGGAAATATCATCCAGTTCACCTTCCACTGTGAGCAGCGCGGTTTTATTAATACTCTCGGGTTTGACCAGTTGTCCGGCAACGCGCATATTGCCTTTGGCGAGATCAAAATCCTGGAACACCATTTTGACCGTATCCAGATAATAATCCGCAGGCATGTCGAGCACTGCGTTGTATTCATCATAAAACTGGCGATGCGACTCGGCACTATCGCCGTCACCCTTGACCAGATGATCGAAAAAGTCCCAGTGAGATTGAATGTGCTTGTCCGGGTTCATGGCGACAAAGCCCATGTGCTGCAAAAAGCCCGGATACACGCGGCGTCCCGCGCCCGGATAGCGCACGGGTACGCGGGCGATCACATGTTTTTCAAACCATTTGATGGGTTTATCCCTAGCGTAGCTATTGACGCTGGTGGGGCTACGACGTGCATCTATCGGCCCGCCCATCATGGTCATGCTGCGCGGAATGATCTTTTCGCCGGCCTGGGTCATCAGGGAAATCGCCGCCAGCACGGGTACGGTTGGCTGGCATACGGATACCACATGCACGCCGTCGCCCAGATACCTGATAAATTCTTTTACGTAGCTTACATAATCGTCGAAATGAAATGCGCCATCGGTGATCGGCACCATGCGCGCATCGATCCAGTCTGTGATATACACATCATGGTCGGGCAAAAAGGTACGAACGGTATCGCGTAACAAGGTGGAATGATGCCCGGACAAGGGCGCGACGATCAGCACTTTCGGATCGCTGGTTTTTGCCGCACGCTGGAAATGCAGGAGATGGCAGAACGGCTTGTCCACCGCGATAGTTTGCGTGACGGCAACGGCTTTGCCCTTGATAATAGTTTCGTTGATGCCAAACGCCGGTTTGTCGTAGCGCTGGACGATCCGGGAAAATAATTCGCAACTGGCAGCGACATTGCGGCTCAGCGGTGCGTAAGATAATGCGCTGTAAGGGTGGGAAAAAAGTTTCGCGCCGACCTGACTCCACCAGAGCAAAGGTGCGGCAGCGGCGTGGGATATTTCGTTTAAGTGGTAGAGCATTTACACCCCCGTGTAGTAACCAGGTTCCGCTAGAGTGAGTCCAGAGCAAAGCGAAGCCATCAACGCGACAAAGGCTATGCTGTGACGCAACAACTGTCAAGGAATCATTACACAGTTTTACACTGCGGCTTTCCCATGTGGTATTTTTACCAGCATCCCTAATACAGGCACTTATTTAACTAATTGTTTTTATTAATATAAATAATATTGAGGTCATGAATATTTCGACACAAATCCCGGGCGACCTGAATACTTTTTTTCCCCCAATCGAGCCGCATGAGCAAGGTATGTTGCGGCTGGACGGGCGCCACAGCATGTATTGGGAAGTGTCGGGCAACCCGCGCGGCGTACCCGTAGTGTTTTTGCACGGCGGGCCCGGCGCGGGCGCGGGGCCGACGCACCGTCAATTTTTTGATCCGGGGTTTTATCGGGTTATTATTTTCGATCAGCGCGGCGCGGGCCGCTCGATTCCGCTCGGCGAACTCATCGACAACACCACGCCACATTTGATTCGGGATATGGAAACCCTGCGTCGTCATCTCAAAGTGGACAAGTGGCTGGTGTTCGGCGGCTCGTGGGGCAGCACGCTGGCGCTGGCCTACGCGCAAGTGCACTTGGATAAATGCCTAGGCCTGATATTGCGCGGCATTTTTCTCTGCCGCCCATCAGAAATAGATTGGTTTTTATACGGCGTAAAAAATATTTTCCCCGAAGCCTGGCGCGAATTTGCGGGACATCTGCCCGAGGGCGTGCGCAACAATATTCTCGATGCGTATTACGATTTACTGAAAAGTCCCGATCCGGCGGTTCACCTGCCCGCTGCGCGCAAATGGAGCGTGTACGAAGGCTCTTGCTCGACTTTGTTACCGAATGCCGACTTGGTGCACCACTTCGCCGGCGACGTGGTCGCGCTGGGCCTGGCGCGTATCGAAGCGCATTATTTCAAACACGATATTTTTTTGCCGCCGAATTCGCTGCTTGATAACGCGCATAAATTGCATCCGATTCCCGGCGTCATCGTACAAGGCCGCTACGACGCTGTCTGCCCGCCCGTGTCCGCCGATGATTTGCATCATGCATGGCCGCAGGCGGAATACATTTTGGTCGATGACGCAGGCCATTCGGCTTTCGAGCCTAGCATCCGCAGTCAGCTCATCGCCGCGAGCGAACGCTTCAAAACCCGCCTGATAAGGGCTGCATGAGCGGGGAATACTGGGTCTTCCCCATTGCAATTATCAACTTATGGTTTTAGAGTGTGTAATCGTGCGCGGGGGCGCACAGCCAATGGCAGAGGGAAAATAAAATGGGCCAGCAAATTGATAACGACATTCTGGATGAGCGTCGGGAGCATCTCGAACAACTCTATCCTATTGCGGAAACGGTCGGCTCACGCATCACCCGCGTACGACAACTCGCGGCGCGTCTATTCAAAGCCCAAGCCGTGTTAGTGCCGGTTCCCGGTCGCGCCCCGGCGTGGGCCGTCGCCGCCGGCGGGTTCGCCACCTGCGAGGAACAACACTGCTTCATCTCCCATACGCTTTCACGCAACGCGCCGTTCCTGGTGCCCGATGTGGCCGCCGATGCACGCTTCGCCGCCAACCCCAATGTGGCTGCTGCGCCCGGCCTGGGGTTTTTCGCCGGTTGCCCCTTGCACGACAGTCTGGGACATCGGGCCGGGGTGTTCGCCCTGTTCGGCCCGCAGCCGCGGGAATTGTCCGCCGACGAATTGCTCACGTTGCGCGATCTGGTTCGCTGGGCGGAAGCGGAACTGCGCATCAGCAGCATGGGCGAAGCGCAAATCGAGCTTATCGAAGAACTTAACCTGACCCAGCGTGCGGCGCTGTTGCATCCGGGCACCCGCACCTGGAACCGTCACGCCATTGAAAATATATTAGCTAAAGAAATCGACCGCAGCAGACGGGCGAAAGAACCTCTATCGTTGGCCATCGCCGAACTCGATTACATGGATTTCATCCGCCAAACCTATGGCGCGGCTAGCGCCGATGCGGTGATTCAGCAAGCGGCTGTGCGTGTGCTCGGCGTAGTCAGGCCATACGACTCGGTGGGATATCTCGGCGACGGGCGCTTTCTGATTGTGTTACCCGGCTGCCGTCCGGATGCGGCCTACACTGCCACGGAAAAACTGCGCAGCGTACTCGCAGCCAAACCTTGCGACACCATCCACGGCGCCATGCGCACCAGTATGAGCGTGGGAGTCGCGGCGTGCGATTACGAAGAGCGGGATTTGAGCCCCGAGATGTTGTTACAAGCAACGGAGATTGCTTTGCAATCGGCGCAAGACCAGGGCCGCAATCAAGTCATCACTAATTAATGCGTTTTTCAAATAACGGCTAAGCATACGTATCCGGATTTCCAGCCTATAGTTTTGCGTCTTGAACGTCGCCAGAATTCACGCGCAATATCCTCTAAACGATATATTATAACTATTTGATTTAATTGATAATTTTGCCATAGCGCCGACGGGAATGGTAATCTTGTTTTCGACATGCCCGAAAGGCAAATTAGTCAGCATCGGACAAGCAATGATTTCGCGCATGGTTTGCATTACATCATCCAGGTTGTACGGCTGACTGGAAAATTGCGTCGGCAGGCAACGGTTGAATTGCCCGAACAGCACGGCTTTTTGTTTATCCAGCACACCGGCATGTTTGAGTTGCAGCAGCATGCGCTCAATGTGATACGGCTCTTCGTTAATTTCTTCGACAAACAAAATCCCGCCGTCGATTTGCGGAAAATATTTGGTGCCCACCAGATGCACCAGCACGGAAAGGTTGCCGCCCCAGATCACTCCTTCAATGGTTTGCGGCGCGTAATCGTGGTCGCTTGCGATACTATCTATTGAATATTCTGTCGCACTGAGCAGCCCCCAGAAATGTTTCTCCGTGAAAGCGGAATTTTCCTCCTTGAAAAAATCCACCGCCGGCATGGGGCCGGCGAAACCGACGCCACCCTGGCGCAGATGCGCGAGATGAAAAATATCAAAATCGCTGTGGCCGATAAATATTTTGCGCGACGCCGCCACTTCGCTGAAATCAATTCGCTGCAAAATCCGCGACAAGCCGTAACCGCCCCGCGCCGCCATCACGACATCTATTTCAGGATTGCGCAGCATGGCGTTGATCGCGGCGAGGCGCTCGTCATCTGTGCCGGCGAAATATTTCCACTGGTTAGCCACGCGCTCATCGAGAAAAACGCTATGGCCGAGGCGTTCGAAATAGCGTGCGGCCGAGCCGATCTTGTCCGGGTCGGACACCAGGCCCGATGGGTTAAAAATACCGATGGTGGCTTGGGGGGGAAATTTTTTTGGCAACATATTTTCAGCTGTTAGTGGCGGAGTCTGCTTCGGTAGAATGCTTATTTGATAAATTGCATGAGCTCGTTTTCCAATTGCATGGTCGCGGTACAACGCGTGGCCGCATTCGGAAACGTCGCCGATTCGTTATACATAAAGCTGACGGAATCCGAAGCATTGAACGGGGCGCCGCCGTCCAGCGGCGTGACGTATTGATCGCGGTTGACGCCATAGCGCGTTTCCACCCGCGCCGAAGTACGCGTCGCATCAAGCGACTGTAACATCAGTACGATCTGCGCCTCCAGATTCATGCGCCGGTCGACGTTGAATACTCGGCCTTGGTTGTTAATCTGATATTGCTGATAAGCGATGGCGGCGGGAAATTCGTAATTGCGCTCGCCCGTCGGCAGCGTGATTTTCGAATTCACTCTTCCGCAGTCGATGTAATTGCGCGGGTCGCCTGCGTAGCGCAATTGCATCACGCCGGTTTTGTAATCAACGCTAGTGACGGCAAAGGGCGACTGCGACAAAGCCGACGACACGGAACGCCATAATTTGTCGCGGCTTTTCATGACGGTCTTGCTGTTCGCGCTGGTGATAACTTCCGCCGTGGCGGTGGGGGGCGGCGGAATAGTGCGTGTCGTGGGGGGCGGCACCGGCGCGGGATTGTATCTGACCGGTGCCTGCGCGCAGCCGGCCAGCGCTAATGTCAGTGCCGAAACAGCAATAGGTAAATGGAAATTCATGTTTTTATTCCCGCATCAGGACTTGTTGCAAAGTGACCAGCATGCCTGCCGTGGCGCCCCAGATATAACGGCCATTGTAGGGCATAGCAACATAAAAGCGTTCACGCCCGTCACGCACCAGGCTGTGGCGCAGATGATTGGCGGAGTCGAGAAAAAAATCCAGCGGTACTTCGAACACTTCCGCCACTTCAAATGGGTCCGGCCTGAAACTTACCGGCGCTTCCACCCAACCGACAACGGGCGTCACCCGATACCCGGTCACAGTGAAATAATCCGGCAGGGTTCCCAGCACATCGACCTGTCTGCGCGCGAGACCGATTTCTTCTTCCGCTTCGCGTAGTGCGGTTTGAATAATATCTGTGTCATGGCCTTCCGCTCGCCCGCCGGGAAAACTGATTTGCCCCGCGTGGTCGGACAAATGGTCGGTACGTTGAGTCAACACAACGTGAACGCCGGCGTCGCGGTTTAACAGCGCGACCAGTACACCTGCCGGCGTGATGCCCACGCGCGGCGAGCCGTCTTTGTTGGGGAAAGGCGTCTCATGGCCTGAATCTCCCTGCGGCGTTGCCACGGCATCGGGCGCAAGCAGCCGCTGCGTGATCCAATCGCGGGAAATGCGTTGCAAAGAAATTTCAGCGGACGGCGACTTGCGACTCATGGCAAATTCCGGAACAGCGTTGCATAATGGCTCATTATAAGCCAAACGATTTTCCCGGCATCCTACCGCTTGTAACTGGGGCACTATGAAACTCTACGACTTCTGGCGCTCATCCGCCGCTTACCGGGTGCGTATCGCGCTCAACCTGAAAAACCTGCCCTACGAGTCAATACCGATTCATCTGGGCAACGACGAGCAGCGCGAGTCGGCCTACCGCGCCATCAATCCACAGGGATTCGTGCCTTTACTGGTCGATGGTGCCTATTCGCTCAACCAATCTCTGGCGATTTGCGAATTCCTGGACGAAACCCGCCCCTCCCCGCCGTTCCTGCCGACCGAGCCTGCCGAACGGGCGCGGGTGCGCGCGCTCGCGCTAGTCGTCGCGTGCGATATTCATCCGTTGAATAACAAACGGATTCTGGATTATTTACGCGCGCCTTTGGGCCACGATAAGCAAACCGTGGATACCTGGTATCGACATTGGGTGGCGGAAGGATTATGGGTACTGGAAAAAATGCTGGCGGGGAACAAACATACGGGAAAATTCTGTCACGGCGACCAAGTATCCCTGGCCGATATCTGCCTGGTGCCGCAAGTGGCTAACGCGATTCGGTTCGCGTGTCCGCTGGCAGAATTTCCGACTGTTCGGGCAATATACGCCGCGTGCCTGACGGTACCGGCGTTCGACAAGGCGCGACCGGAAAAACAGCCTGACGCGCAATAATTTTTATGTTACAGCGAAGTCAATTCCGATTTAGCTAAATCGCAGCCGTTAATGCGCCACTGGTTGTCGGACTGGCGCTGCATTTCATATAGTGCGACTTCGACCCCGCCATCGCTGGACACCAGCCTCACCGGCTGTACTGTTGTTCCGTTGATCACCGTCAGATCCAGGAATTCAACATGCCGCGGCCGGTACAGGGCACTATAACCTCGTCTCACCATGAATAAAAATCGGTCCGAACTGCCGAACGCCTCCTGCACGCCGGGGGATGCAAACGCGAACGCCATTTCCGCGTCGTTCCGGTCGATGGCAAACAATTGCTGTTGAACTACCGATTGGATTTCGGCCAGGTCGCTGTCAGTCACGCTGGCAAGGTCGTTGGTTTGCCCATGGGCGTGGAAAGCGATGAGGCAACTGAACAGCGTGGTTAATAACTTCATGTGTTTCATGATACGCACTCCTTGACGGATTGCTGGATGCCGTTTCAATCACTCCATTATAGTTGACTGCATTTTGCGTGCTGTGATTCTGCGGCTAAATGCACTGCCGGATTTCGCGTTGTTTCGGCCTTCTCCTTGATTTCAGATTACGCCCCACTCACGGCAAATGTCAGTGCACTAGTTCACAGTGTTTTTCATTTTTTTCCCGTCTCACTGTGTAGTTTTAAATACAGGGTTACACGTACGTCGTTACCTTCCAACCCGCATTGAAGTCAGTGCCTTCTCTGCCTACACTGAAATCGTACTAGGCAATCGCGTGTACGACGGTGATTAAAAATCCGGAAACAATTTAGTTTGAATATAACTTCCTGGAGTAGTTCCATGAAAATGAACACAGCGGCGGCAGGAATGTTGATGGCGGGCATGGTGGTCACGGGTCTGCTGACAACCGGTAGCGCCGAAGCGCAAAAAGGCGAGCCCAACGCCAACATGCAGAACTTCACCGCCGATGAACAAAGAGCTGTTATACAAGGCGGACGCAGCGCAGCGAATGCGCTGATGTTAGCTGAAGCGCCAGCGGCTGCCCCCCAAGACGCGAAAACTGCGGCCAGCCCCGCAGACGCCGGCGGCTGGAGCGTGCCGGCCGCCATCTGGCTGGCAGCAGCGGGACTAGCCGGAATGGGTCTATTGCAGCGCAGGAATAAACTGGATAAAGACTTGTAACGAGATCAAGTAGGAAAGTAGTTGAAGGTGCTGTCCGAAGTTGTAGTTGGAGAGTATGTAGCCTCCTGTTTAATAGTGCTAGTACTGCACGCCCTCTCCTTCGTGGATATTTCTTATATCAAATCGAAGGAGTTTTTTTAGTCCACAAATCACATAATATTAAATATAATCAATTAGTTACAATATTTCAGTTTTCATCGCCTACAGTAAATTGCATCGCCGCGAGGCGTGCGTACAAGCCGTTTTCCGCCACCAGGGACGTGTGCGTACCGACGCTGACTATCTTCCCTTGCTCCATTACTGCAATGCGGTCCGCGTTTTGCACTGTCGCCAGGCGATGAGCAATGATCAAAGTTGTCCGGTTGCGCATCAATCCTTGTAGGGCCATTTGCACCATTTTCTCGCTTTCCGCATCAAGCGCGCTGGTTGCCTCGTCGAGCAATAATATTGGCCGCTGCGATAACAGCGCCCGCGCAATCGACAAACGCTGGCGCTGCCCGCCGGACAAACGCACGCCGCGTTCACCCAAATAAGTATCCATCCCTTGTGGCATGCGTTGGATAAATTCCGATGCATAGGCTGCTTCGCAAGCCGCCAGCACCTCGGCGTCGCTGGCTTCCGGGCGGCCATAACGCACGTTGTCCGACACGCTGGCAGCAAAAATTACCGCGTCCTGCGCCACAAGCGCGATGCGCGAACGTACTTGCTGCGGATCAGCGCGTTTGACTTCGACGCCATCGATCAAAATGCCACCGCTGTCAGCGTCATAAAAGCGCAGCAATAACTGGAACACGGTAGTCTTGCCCGCACCCGATGGGCCGACCAGGGCGAGTTTTTCGCCCGGCAATACGTGAAGGGAAAAATGATCCAGCGCCGCTGCGTCAGGCCGCGAGGGATAATGGAAGACCACATTATCAAACTGTACTTCGCCGTCTGGCGGCACCAGCAGGGCAACGGGCTGCGCCGGTACGCGGATCAACGGTTCGGTGCGCAAAATCTCCATCAGCCGTTCCGATGCGCCGGCAGCGCGCTGCAAATCGCCATAGACTTCGGTGACCGCGTTGACGGCGTTGGCGACCAGCACGGCATAAAAAATAAACGCGGATAATTCGCCGGCGCTGATGCGGCCGGCCAGCATGTCATGGCCGCCGATCCACAAAATCACCCCCACCGCGCCGAACACCAACACGATGACCAAGGCGATCAAGGCCGCCTGGGATCGCGCGCGGCGCACGGCGGTGGCGAACACCGCATCCACATAGCCGCTGAATTTTTCGTTGGCGAGCGTCTCGTGGGTGTACGCCTGCACGGTGCGAATCTCGTGTAGCGTCTCGTCGATGTAGGAACTGACGTCCGCGACGCGATCCTGAATTGCACGGGAAATTTTGCGCACCCGGCTACCATAGAGCATGATCGGCAGCAACACGATGGGCACGCCGGCCAGCACCAGCAAGGTGAGCTTGGGACTGGTAATCAGCATCATGGTGATGCCGCCGCCGAATAGCACCAGATTGCGCAAGGCATAGGAAAATGCCCCGCCGATGACGCTATCCATTAAAGTCGTGTCGTTGGTCAGCCGCGAAATGACTTCGCCGGTGCGGGTGATTTCAAAAAAGCCGGGGGACAATTTCATGATATGCGCGTACACCGCCTGGCGTAAATCGGCGATGAATCGCTCGCTCACCCATGATATAAAGTAATAGCGCGTGAAGGTGGCCAGACCCAGGACGCTGATCAATACCAGCAACGACAGGAGTGCCGTATCAAGTTGCGCTGCGTTAGAAGCGGTGAAGCCCTGGTCGATGACCTGCTTCAAACCTTGGCCGATGGACAGCATGGCGCCCGCCGCCAGCGCCAGCGCCACCATGGCCAGCGCCAGGCGCTGACGGTACGGCAAAACAAAGCGCCACAGGGCGCGCAACTTCGCCAGGTTGCGCATGCTGCGCTGAGAAGGAACTGCCGGCGGTGCGGATTCAGCTTGGGAGTTATACAATTGTATGATTCAGGCGTTTGGGGCACGATGCAATATGGCATGGACATTACGTGAAGCGCGGGGCAATTTCAACGCCAAAATGGTTAATCGGCAAACGCAATCAAGATGATTCATAAATAGTCATTTCGCGATGAAAGGAATAAACCGTTTTGTATTTGTTATCGGACTCGCCATACCGCTGGTTCCTGTACTGGCATTTTATAGCGGCGATTATTACCACACGGTTGCGCTGACGCCGCTACTGGGGATACCGGTGCTGGATTATTTAATCGGCCCGCGCTATTCGCGCCCGGATGCCGCGCAAACTTCGCGGCTGGAGCAGGAAAATTACTTTCGCCTGATACCTATACTATATGTGCCCCTGCAGCTTGCCGTGCAAATTTGGGGCGCATGGATGGCTTGTCGGCCTGAGGTGCCAGCGGAAATCCGCATCGCCATCTGCCTTGGCATTGGG
This sequence comes from Burkholderiales bacterium, assembly GCA_049695115.1. Lineage (GTDB taxonomy): Bacteria > Pseudomonadota > Gammaproteobacteria > Burkholderiales > JBEEJL01 > JBEEJL01. Next base: position 37,326 of record JBAVRP010000034.1, read on the forward strand.
TATGCCAGCGGCGCAATCGGCATTACCGCCGCCCATGAGCTGGGCCATAAAAAATCCCCCGCCGAGCGCACACTGTCGAAAATTTTGCTGCTGAGCGTGTGTTACGGACACTTTTATATCGAGCATAACCGCGGCCACCATGTCCGGGTCGGTACCCGTGACGATCCGGCAACCGCGCGCCGGGATGAAGATGTTTATTTGTTCGTTGCGCGCGGTCATCGGCTCCTGGCTGCATGCGTGGGTGCTGGAATTCTCGCGCCTTGAAAAATTCGGCTACGCGCACTTCGGCTGGCGCAACCAGATGCTGTGGTTCACCGGCCTGCCGATGATCGTGGCGTTGGCGCTGGGACTGGCATTCGGCTGGCCCGCTACCGCGTATTTTTTCGCTCAATCGGCGGTCGCATTCGTTCTACTAGAAGATGTTGATTACATTGAACATTATGGCTTAATGCGAAAACAGGATTCGAACGGGAAATTAGAGTCGTTTGGGCAGGCACATGCATGGGATTCCAGCGCCTGGCTTACCAACGGTGTGTTGTTCAACCTGCAACGCCATGCCGGCCATCATATGTTTCCGTCGAAGCGCTACCAGGCATTGGCTTCGTCCACAAACAGTCCGCAATTGCCGGCGGGTTATGCGACCATGGTGTGGCTGGCGCTGGTTCCCCCGCTTTGGCGGGCCGTGATGCACCCCAGGCTCGACGCTTATTACAACACAAGCGGTTTCGACGACGGCCCTGCATGGAATAATTTAACAATCCAATGAAAAAAGTCTTCTATTTTGCGGTAATCATTGCGTGCTTGCTTATCCTGGCCGGCCAGGCGGCGTATGTTTTCCTCAGCCAGTCGCTGCCCGTGACCGATGGCCGCATCGCCTTGCCCGGTTTGCAATCCGGCGCACAAATCGTGCGCGACCGCTTCGGCGTGCCGCATATTTACGCCGACACAATCGGCGACGCGCATTTTGCCCTCGGTTACGCGCATGCACAGGACCGTTTGTGGCAAATGGAAATGAACCGGCGCATCGCGGCCGGCCGCCTGGCGGAAGTACTCGGCGAGTCCGCCCTCGACACGGACAAATTCCTGCGCACGCTAGGCATTCGCCGTTTCGCCGACGCCACGCAAAAAAATCTCGATCAGGAAACCGCCGACACGCTGAAGGCCTATGTGGCGGGCGTAAACTCCTTCATCAACACCAACACGCGGACGCTGCCGCCGGAATTCCTATTGCTCGGCATCAAGCCCGAGCCATGGAGTGCAGCGGATTCCATCGCCTGGGTGAAAATGATGGCGTGGGATCTCGGCGGCAACTGGCGCAACGAATTATTGCGCATGCAATTGACGCAAAAATTATCGCCGCAACAAATCGCTGAATTCATTCCGCCCTATCCGGGCGACGCGCCGATGGTGGTGCCGGACTTATCCAAACTCTACGCAGATTTGCAAAACGAGGCCGCGCGCCTCGCAGCAGTTGCGCCGGAAAATTTGCCCGAGGGCGCCGGCTCCAACAACTGGGTGGTGAGCGGCGCAAAAACCTTATCGGGTAAACCGCTGCTCGCCAACGATCCGCATTTGTCATTGTCGGCCCCGGCCATCTGGTATTTCGCGCATATGTCGGCACCCAGGCTGAATGTCATCGGCGCGACCTTGCCCGGCGTACCCAATATTGTGCTCGGGCACAATGATCGTATCGCATGGGGCTTCACCAACACCAACCCGGATGTGCAGGATTTATATGTCGAAAAAATCGACGCGATGAATCCGGCACAATACATCACGCCGGCGGGCGCACAGCCGTTCCAGACGCTGAATGAAACCATCAAAGTAAAAGGCAAACCCGATGTCAACCTGCAAATACGCATATCGCGTCACGGCCCAATTGTGTCCGACGTGTCGGCGCCTATCGGTGCGGCCACGCCCAATGGTTATGCCATAGCGTTTCAGTGGACAACGCTGCGCGATGATGACCTGGCGCTACAAGCGGGCGTAAAAATTAATCGCGCCAATACCTGGGCGGAATTTTTGAAAGCCGCGCGCGACTTTCATTCGCCGCAACAAAACATGGTGTATGCCGATATTGATGGCAACATCGGCTTTGTCGCGCCCGGGCGGATTCCCGTGCGCAAGGCAGGCAATGCCATCAAAGGGCTTGCGCCTTCACCCGGTTGGGATGCACTTTATGATTGGGAAAGTTTTATTCCGTTTGAGCAATTGCCGCAGCAATACAATCCCGCGTCGGGCCAGGTGGTGACGGCGAATCACAAAATCACCGCACCAGGTTACAAACCTTACATTACCAGTGAATGGCTTCCACCGTTCCGCGCCGACCGTATCAACAACCTGTTGGCAGAGAAAAGCCAACACTCGGTCGATACCTTCGCTTCGATTCAGGCCGACGTGAAATCGCAAATGGTCGCCGATTTTAAACCATTGTTCGACACGATCAAACCTGATCCCGCCGGCTCGGCCGCGTATGAATTGGTGAAAAAATGGAACGGTGAGATGCGCAGCAACGACGCCGCACCGCTGATATTTTCCGCCTGGTACCGCGAACTGACGCGTTTGGTTTACGCCGATGAATTGGGCGACGAAATATTTGGTAAGGAATGGGACCAGCGCGCGGTATTCCTGCATCATGTATTGAAAAACGATAACGGCCAATCACGCTGGTGCGACGACATCAGCACGGCGCAAATAGAAAATTGTGGTGGGATGATGACGCTGGCATTAAGCCGTGCCGTGGACGATTTGCAAAAACGATACGGTAACAGGATGGATTACTGGCGCTGGGGCGATGCCCATTTCGCATTATCCGAACACCGCCCGTTCAGCAAGCAATCAACGCTGGCCAAACTGTTCGACATCCGCGTGCCTTCGGCGGGTGATAGTTACAGCGTCAATGTAGGCCGCCACACTATCAGCAATGACGCACAACCTTTTGCCAACCGCCATGCCGCCAGCTTGCGTGCCATTTACGATTTGTCGGATTTGAATCAATCACGCTATATGCACTCCACCGGCCAGTCGGGAAACCGTCTCTCGCCACACTATGATGACTTTGCCAAAAAATGGGCGGCGATAGAGTACATTCCGATGACCACCAATCGTGTCCAGATTGAAAGCGGCACAATAGACCGGCTCACCTTGGTACCGACAAAGTAATTCGACGCGTAATTTTGATAACTCTATAACTATTTGATTAATAATAATATTTTAACCGGCGTGGCGGGTGCGCTGATTGCCGTTTTGTCGTGGGGCGGCATGTTTCCCATCGCCAAAGTCATACTCAGTCACATCGACGCGTTTTATATGACGCTGATTCGTTACGTCATCACCGCGACGGTATTCATCGTATTGCTCGCTGCGCTCGAAGGAAAATCCGCGCTCAAATTCGACGGCAAATTTTTGTCGGCATTTATTTACGGCTCGTTTGGTTTTGCCGGATTCAGTTTGCTCGCGTTTGAAGGCCTCAGCCGCTCGACGCCTGCGCATGCCTCCACCATCGCCGCGCTGCAGCCGTTGACGATGGTGTTTTTCAATTGGGCGATTAAAAAAATCCGTCCAGCGAATTTCACTTTAGCCTGCGTTGCCATCGCGCTATTTGGCGCGCTGTTGCTGATTACCCGCGGCGACCCACTGCATGCATTCAGCGGCGGCAGTTTGTTCGGTGATGCGCTGGTATTTTTCGGCGCGCTGAGTTGGGTGGTCTATACCCTTGGCGCGGCGAAGTTTGCCGGCTGGTCGCCGGTGCGCTACACCGCCCTCACGTGCGCGCCGGCGATGATTGCCGTTGGCTTGATCACACTCGGGTTCACTGCAATCGGTTACATTCATATGCCAGAGGCGCAAGCCATCCAGAGCGTGAAATGGGAAATGCTTTATATGATCATTTTCGCCTCCATCCTCGCCGTCATCGGCTGGAATGTGGCGGTGCAAAGCCTTGGCCCGTTGAACGTCATGCTGTTCGGCAACCTGATACCGGTGATCGTTTTCGCCATCGGCATGTGGCAGGGGCATAAATTCCAAGCGGTTGAATTTGCTGGTGTTGCCTTGGTCCTCGCGGCACTGGTAGCGAACAACTTATACATCCGCTCGCGCTTGGCAAGCGTCAACCCCGGCCGCTCATGAACGTTTTAGAAAGCATCTACAACCATTTCAGGCGGCTGCCATGAAAATCCGCTCATTATTATTTTGTTCCCTGCTGGTGACTTTGCTCACACCTGCATTCGCCTCTGCGGATAACATCGATCCGCCTTCGCGCGCGGGCCGCGTGAGCTTTATCGAAGGCTCGGCGCTGTTTTACGACGAACAAGCCAGCTGGCGCGATGCAATAGTGAATTATCCGGTCACCTCGCAAAACTCGCTCGCTACGCGCGGCCGCAGCCGCGTCGAAGTGCGCGTCGGCTCCACTGCGTTGCGTATTGCCGACGACAGCCAGCTTGACCTGCTCGGTGTGACCGACAACATGATAGACACGCGTCTCGCGCAGGGCTCGCTCAACCTGCGCGTACGCAGCCTCGACCAAGGCGATTATGTGCGCGTGTCCACACCGCATACCCAGGCGATTATTCGCGCGGCAGGCCGTTATCGCATTGACACCGATCAACAAGCCACTCGCGTCACCGTGTTGCAGGGCGCTGCAGGCGTAACCGTTGCCGGCGCGCAGGAATCCGTTCTCTACGCCGGCACCAGTACCGTGGTCGGCGGCAATTACAATCGCCAAATTGAAACCGCGCAAAGCGACGCCTTTGACGATTGGGCACGCGAACGCGATTATCGTTTCGAGCGCGCGCGCAGCGCGCAATACGTGTCGCCGGAAATGACCGGCTATGAAGAACTCGACCAATACGGCAGTTGGCGCAGCGATGCCAATTACGGCAATGTGTGGGTACCTTCCTATGTTGCCTCCGGCTGGGTGCCGTATCAGGATGGCCGCTGGGTGCATGTGCAACCCTGGGGCTGGACTTGGGTGGACAACGCGCCGTGGGGTTTCGCGCCGTTCCATTACGGCCGCTGGGTGCAAGTGAATAACTACTGGGCATGGGCACCGGGCCACTATCATGCGCGTCCCATATATGCGCCTGCGTTGGTTGCATTCGTCGGCGAACCGGGCTGGAGCGCGTCATTCTCGTTCGGCAACGCGTACGCCGTCGGTTGGTTCCCGCTCGGTTGGGGCGAGCCGTATCGTCCCTATTACCACTGCAGCAACACTTATATTCAGAACGTGAATATCTCGCATGTGCACGACGGCCGCGGTAATAACGGCGGCGGAAGTCACAACCGCGACGACAGGCCGCACTCGTGGCGCGCGTTCACCACCGTCGTACCGCGCGACCAATTCACACGCCCCATTATGTCGGTGACGCAAGCGGTCAAAGTGGCAGTCAACCAACCGGTCGCGCGCACTGCGCCGCTGCCGCCGCCGTCATCTTTGCGCGCCATCAGGACGCCGGCACCGGGTTTGAATCACCAGCAAATCGGCATGATGGGCCGCGTTTACGGCCAGCAGAATCCTCTCGTGCAACCCGCTCCGGTTCCCCGCGCGCAGGAACCGCAACCGCGCAGCGACAACCCGTGGCATCGCCAGCCTGCGCCAGCGAATCCGCAGCCGGGCACCGTGCAAAATATTCCAGCCCCGCCACAAGTGGGCAGACCGGTTAAACAGCAGCCGATCACAACAGCGATACAACAAGCCGTGACGCAACCTGCTACCGCGCAGCCTAGTACGCAGACGCCGTCCGACCTAGGCAACCGCGGTAACCACCCCCCGCGGATGAATCATGGCCCGCAACAAAGTCCTATTGTGCGTGCTGTTGAACCTGTTCGTCCCGCAATGCCGGTGATGCAACCGGCTCCGCAGCAAGTAGCTCAACAACAGCCGCAACAGCCGGCCGCGGCGGTAAAAGCCGATGTTGACAGCCATCGTCGTCATCGCGAATCTGGCGATAATGAAAACGGCAATCACAGAGTGCAACTGCGTTAAAAATAATTCCGCAAAATAAAAACGCCGGTTTACCGGCGTTTTTATTTCAACAAATCATTAGATAGTTAAATATAATCAAATAGTTACACTATTACTCGTAGACGATTCAAGTTGTGCGCAAATATGCACAATCGAGTTGGCGTAGTAATGCAGCACCGGCAATTCATTCCTGTTCGCGCGATACAAACCATCTTGCTCCTCGACTAAATGGCGCAAAGTCAGCATGCGCAAACCAACGGTCAACGCGTAATCGCGGTCCGTCCGCGGCACATAAACGTGCGCGCCACTCGCTTCAATATTTTGTATCAACTCCAACACTTCAGCTTTTAGTTCCAGTTCGGAAAACGCCCGCTGCGGATTACGCAACAATACTGTCGCCACCAGCGGCACCGGCAGCACAGGAATAATCTGGCCGATACGTCGCATCAATAGGTCGCCGACCTGCGCAACGGCCAAGCGCCGCGTCGCTTCATCCAACGTACGAAAATCCGTACCGCCGCTTATAACATATTCGCGCATCGACATCGGCTGGCCGAAATTCACGCAGGCATAACCGTAACGATAGCGCCGACCCAACAAGGTCAGCATCAATTGGCGCGAAAGATAACCGACAGTGATACGCACAGTACGCAGCAAGCCGCCGCGCGGCGCGTTTTCGTCAAGTTTTCGCAGCAACGTGCGATCTTCAATCACGCGATCGTAGTTCAAGCCAACGGGAATAAATACCAAATCGCGTTCCGCCTCGGGGTTAAAATTTTTCAACATATAGTCGAGTAAACCGAGTTTCGGTGCGCGCAACTTGCCGTCTATTGTCAGCCCACCCTCGGGATACAAGGCCTGCGGCACACCCCCTTCCGTCGCCATTTGCACGTAGCGTTGCAACACCATGCGGTACAAAAGGTCGCCGGAATTTCGCCGCACAAAATAAGCACCCATGGCGCGGATCAATCCCTGCAATGGCCAGATGCGCGCCCACTCGCCGACGGCGTAGCTCAGCGCCACGCGCTCGGCAGTGAGAAAAGAGACAAGAATATAATCCATATTGCTGCGGTGGTTCATCACGAACACCACTGTGGATTTCGGATTGATCTTGGCAATTGCCTCGCTGTCTGTGTAACCCAGTCGCACGCGGTAAACAAAACGGGCGAAATTTTTCGACAGCCAATAGCCAAGCCGAAAATAAACATAGGCATTGAACGCCGGCACGATCTCGCGCGCATAGCGGTTCACCTTTTGCATGGCGACGCTACGCGGCACTTTGTGTTCAGCGATATGCTGATCGACCGCGGCGAGCACGCGCGTATCAAGCATCAACTGGTCGATCAATCCTTGCCGTCGCGTGAGCTTGAACTGGGGGATTTCGATATTCAGCCGGACGCTGATTTCGTCGATGACGCCGCGCACTTTGCGCCGGAAATACCAGCGCATGCTCGGTAACAACATCCATTGCAATGCGCCGGCAATCACCAGCGCGAGCATGATCGCAAACACCCACAGCGGCAGCGTCACGGTCTGCGTCAAACCATTTCCCCTTTGTTATTCGGATAGGCCATTATGCCGAGCGTGGACGTATTGTTTCAATTTTGACTGTGGCAGTCCAGGTTATTATGCGCCACTTCCGATGAGCGAGAAATAATAAACGCCGGTTTTACCGGCGTTTATTATTCACAAGCATATGACAAATAGTTAAATATAATCAAATAGTTATCATGCATGCAGCGTCACTGGTTTCCGTGCGATTACTGTCGCAAAAGATTTTACTTTTCCGTTCGGCGCGTCGAAATCTTTGAACTCTGATTTCAGAATGTGCCAGCCCGCAAAGCGCGATTCAATTTCAGGCCGGTTAAACAGACAATGATGGTCAGCATCGAACATATCGAGATACGTCGTGCCTTCAACGAGCACGTTGACAACTGCGAGCCCACCCTCGCTCACGTGCGCCTGCAGATGCGCCAAGGCCTTGAACGCAGTCGGACAATCGAAGAACATTAACAGGCCAATCGACACGACGGAATCGAAACTTTCCTTGAGTTGATAGTAGCGCAGGTCCGCCACCTCCGCCTCTACCGGTAAACGCTCTGAAGATGCACGCTGTTGCAGATCGGCAATCGCCGATGGGCTGGCGTCGAGCGCCACCACGGAACATCCGCGCTTTGCCGCTTCGATCGCTAAATTACCCATGCCGCAACCATAGTCGAGCACGCGCCCATGCAAGTACGGCAGCACCTCCGACTCAAACGGATTCAGTTGGTACGCTTGGCTGCGCGCTTGTTTTTGAAACTGCGTCTCAAAAAAATCAATGCTATGGTTTGAAGCCATGGAACAATCTCGCTCACGGAAACTCTGATTTAGTCCGATATCGGTGCAATTCACTCTGTTCGTCCCGCCCGGCGAGATATGGCAGTTATTTTTCGTTGCGCGACTACTCGGGCCAATGTTTTCGGCGCGGCAAGACAATAACTGAGTTCGAGAATGTTCTCAACCTCACGCCAATTGGTAGGGCGACGATCCAAACGCAGCCCGAACCAGCCCTTGGCGCCAATGTATGCGGGCAGATAATATCGCTCAGGGTTGGTGTTCACGCGATCAATGTTCTCCCCGAATGCGGACTTACAGCATACGGAGACAATGCCCGTCGCCATGGTGGTTATTGAGAAAGTAGGCGAAGACCTTCTTGCGTACCCGGAAATCGGTATGATCGCCATGCACGGCACACACGACTTCCGGCAATGCCAAACACAGCTTGGTGATACGCGTCAGCCGAGCGTCTTTGGAAGCGGGCTTCATCATAGCGTGCAGTCAAGGCGCCCTGTTTTTATCAGAGCCCCTCGGTAATAATAAAATTCGATCTTGCGGTCCGTTCACGTAAGGCTTGAAGCGGTTGGTACTCGGGAGACGCATACCAGGTCTTAAGTTGGGCATGGTGGGAAACTCAAGGATGACACATCGCTTCGGCGACCACGATCCTTCAAGCACTTCGGTTGCTCCGCCGCGCGCGAGATAGCGCCCGCCGTATAATGCGATGGTGCCAGGCGCCTGCTTTTGATAATCCGCGTATCCGGCACTATCGATAACCTCGACGTCCGCGATTAAATATGCTGCCATTGTTGCTCCTCCTTTGCGTTTGGTGGTTTGAGAACTCTCGGCGCAATTCGTTCTTTGCACCCTATGGGCAACGGGCAGGTCGCGCGCCCGTTTTTTAAGCTGCGTTTCAAAAAACGCAATGCTGTGGTCTTAAGTCATCGCTCAACTCGTGAAAAATAATTTTACTCGCGTTCAACAAGAAGGGAAACGTCAGAAAATTTGTAGGGCGGATTAGCTCAGCGTAATCCGCCGCATGAAAAAAATACGTCGTGGGCAAGCTTCTGTTCCTCCCTTTAACAAAGGGAGATAAGACGCCGCTCAGCGGCTTCTTGCGGTGGAAACTAACATTCGCACGGCGAATGTTATGTTGACGCCAATAGGAGGGATTTTCTTTAAAAATAGCACCGCTACAAACTCTGCTTCGGCGCAAACATAATCACCGCCATCCCCACCAACGCCAACAACGAACCCACCACATCCCAACTCGTCGGGCGAACCCCATCCACCGCCCACAACCAACCCAACGCCACCACAACATACACCCCACCATAAGCCGCATACACCCGCCCCGCCGCAAAAGGATGCAACGCCAGCAACCACACAAACGCAGCGAGACTCAGCGCAGCAGGCAACAACAACCAAACGCTATACCCACGACTCAACCAAAGATAAGGCAGATAGCAGCCGACGATTTCTGCGATTGCAGTCAGCGCGAATAACCCAATTGTTTTTGATTCGAACATGAATGACTTCATTTTTTGATTGTTCTATTTTTTCTTTTCTTCAACATGAGCAAAGTGAAATAATTGGGACATTTTTACTTTGTATTCGTCGGGATTCTCACGCGCCCATTCTGGATTGGCATATTTGACCATGTAGTCAGCAAATTGTTTGGTCAATTGTTTTGCCTCACTCTCTACGCGATTTGCAAGGTCAACTACGGAGGAAAAACCCTCTACGTCGGTATCTGCCGGCCAGCCATTTTCTTTTACCCAACGGTGAATTAGCGTGTGGCGATCTTGTACGTAGGTGTTTAAGCGCTCTTCTAGATCTGGAGCAATCTGCCCCTTTTCCCTTAGAGCATTGATAATGCTACTAATTGGAATCTTAAAAGCTCCATCTGAAATATAACCACCAGTCTTTACTCTATAGGTTGGCTGATCAAGTAATTTAAAGATCTCAAATATTGGAATGAGAGTAGTCTCGAATATTTGTGCGAAAAAAACTGCTCGGCCGATTGCAGCGTATGCGTGTTCCATTCTGTCCCAATTAGAATTAATTATCATGCTGCAAAAACGGCCATGGTATTTGTCGCCAATGCTCAACAGCATAATGACCGAATCTGCCAACTGTAATCTGACTATTAACTATTATTAGATTAACCGCGATTACCTATATGTGGCAAGCCAAATATAGTTTTCTGCAAGTTCATTTATAATTAGGCTACTATGCCGTCTGATACTAACATGTCGATCTTTTGGAACTCAAATTCACTACTCCACTCAAAATTATTTTTGCCCCTGAATGATTCAATAGCAGAATTACCAAGCATTTACGAGCGTTACGGCCAGCGCTTCCCTACTCCAGCAAATTGCAATCAACGACTAGCGAAACTTTCACGCCAAGTTGTCACCGCATCAGGCAAACCCATCCACTTCGTTCCCTCCATCATCAACGATGATAAATCTACCAATCGCTATGAATCACGTATATACGAACACGGTGAAGTGCAGACGCGCGAGAACTCGTGGCATGACTTGTTCAACGCATTGGTATGGATGCGGTTTCCAAAAGCGAAAGCTGCGATTAATGCGCGGCATGTTGAGCAGCTGAATCTTCATGGCAGGCAGGCGACGCGCTCGGCGGTGCGGGACGCGATAACTTTGTTTGATGAGAGTGGCGTGATTGTGGCGTGCAGTGATGTGGAGTCGTCGCAGTTACTTTTGCAACACGAATGGAAAACTTTATTCTGGCAGCGCCGCGCCAATGTACTCAAGCATATGCGGTTTTATATTTTCGGCCATGCCTTGTATGAGAAAGCGTTGCAACCTTATGCGG
>JBAVRP010000035.1:0-8255 GCA_049695115.1 Burkholderiales bacterium
CCCGCTTGGCGGGCGAGCTTCACTGCCTCGCGCTTGAATTCTTCTGTAAATTGACGTCGTTGCATTTAACACCTCCGATAGTAGAATCATACCTATCAAATGTGTCCGTGGTTTCGGGGGAAGGCCACTTTGTTTTTCTTATCTCTGGCTCGGATGAACGCCCAACAATTGGATTCGTATAAGTTTAATTGAAACTCATAGAGCGATAGCGAAGAATCTCCTGCTCAGCCAAAAAATCAACATCGAAAAGCAGAACTCATAGGGCAAAGAGCAACGCGAATTGCGCCGCATGTCTCATTCAATTAGTTGTCCGGTGCAATTCGCTGCGTTTATAGACACCCTACTCATCGTCATTCTGAGCCATAGCGAAGAATCTGCTGTTCCGCGCGTTGAATAAACATCGAAAAACAGATCCTTCGCTATCGCTCAAAATGACAGTGGATGTAGGATGCGCCGCGCGCACGCGTCGCGATATAAATTCAATAATCTGTTGGTCGAACATAGCACGCGTGCGCGCAGCGCACCCTACTTTTGATTAGACCTTGAACGGCAAAATGCTCACGTTGAACGCACGTTCAATCAGCCATGTTCCCGCTAGCGCGACGATGGTGAGCGAGCCGGCGATTAAAATCACGCGCTGGTACATCCATGTTCGCCGTGCCAAATAAGCCAGCGGCAAGAATACGCTGACGATGGCGAGTTGGCCGATTTCTACGCCGAGATTAAAACCCACTAACGCTAATATCAGCGCGCCTTGCGGCAAACCTAAATCGGCCAACACGCTGGCGAAGCCGAAGCCGTGAATTAAGCCAAAGAAAAATGCGACCACCCAGCGTTTGCCCTGGAACATGGGCCAGAGGTTATTCGCTGCCGCAAGCATTATTGACGCCGCAATCGTGGATTCGACAAACCGACTCGGCAAACTGATAACGCCGAGCGTCGCCAACGTCAACGTGATCGAATGCGCCAAGGTAAATGCGGTGACGATTTTCAGTACGTCGATAAACGCGGCGCGGAAACTGGCGGTCGGTTGCCATTTTTTATTCACCTGCATCAACACGGCAGGCAATAGCAGCGAAAGCAAAAATAATACGTGATCAAACCCTTTCCAAATATGCTGGATGCCGTGTACCACGTAATCAGTAAATTGCTGCCATTTGCTTGCCGCTTTCAAATCGAAACTTTGCGTCGCTTTGTCCGGGCTGAAAATAGCGGTGTTTGATAGTCCTTGATAGACCAGGTTGAGCAGGCCTTTGTGTTGCGGATCGACGGTAAAAAATAAATCGTAGTCCAGTTCCAGCTTGGTCGGCTCGGCGGCGCAATCGGCGCTGAATTTCATTACCGCATACCCGCCGTCGCTGTGGTTGTCGATCAGATGGTCGGTCACTTTTGCCGGACACAATATTCCGTCTGCGCTTATCATCAGGTGCGACATCGCGTAATCGGCGAGGTCCTGGTGTTTGGCTTTGACTTCACCCCAGGTAATGTCGCCGTCGTTGTTGGCGTCGAGGCCGATGGTGTGATCAAGGTCGCGCAAGGCAATGTCCCATTGGCCGTTGATGATTGGGCCATCCACCTTAAGCGAGAGATAGCTGTCGCTGGGTTTGTGCGCCCACGCTGATACACTAATAAAACTAAATATAATCAAATAGTTATAGATGTATTTCATTTTGCTTCCCATTGCTGCGCCAGATCGCGCAAACGCTTGTCCTCATGCGATGTTGTACGCAACCATTGCAGAATCGGACTCGCGGCTTGCGCATCTTTTAACGCCGCTGCCGCTTCAAGCAAGGCCAGGGCATCGCGCGGCTCTCGCTGCAGTTGCCAATTTTCCTGTGCCAGACGCAAAGCTTCCTGCGGATTTTTCAGCACCTGCAAATTAAATCGCGACTCTTCGGTTTGATGCACTTTGTCGCCGCGCAGCCGTGCCGCTTCAAAGCGCGCGACCAGCGCATCGCGATGTTGCGCAAACTCTAGGCTGGTGAGTTGTTGTTCTGCGATATTTAAACGCAGCAATAATAAATCGGAACTGGTTTTGCCTTTGAGCAACGCGATCACTTCAGCTGAGCGTTTTTGTTGCAACAATAGATCGGCGTAGGCAGCCAGCAAATAGCCGTCGCTGATCCCCAGCGACAACCCAGCTTTGAAATGTTTTTCTGCCAGCGCCAAATCGTCAGAACGTTGCGCCATTTCCCCCAGCCTGGTTTGCACCCAGAGTTTTTGTTCGGGAGTGGGTTCGGGTTTGGCTTGTTGCAATTCTTTCAATAGAGCGGCGTAGGCTTGCGCGGATTTGCCGTTGATGGAGTCGATGGAAGAAACGCAGCCCTGCGCCAACACGCGGGAAGTCAGCGTAAATAATTTGTCGCAATGCCTGCGTGCCTCGTCGTAACGCGCCTGCACAGTATGAATCGCGGCAGAAGTCGTCCATGCGGATACGTAAGCGGGGTTGCGTGCCTGCGCCAGCGACAAATCCGCCAGTGCATCGCTGAATTCATGACGGTATTGTTTAATCGACGCGCGCAGTACCAGCACTTCAATCGGCGCGTCAGCCGCATTCCACCAAGGCGCGAGCGCATTTTGCGCGTAGCCGATAAAGCGCGGATCCCCCTCTTCCGCAACTTGGCTGTAATAGGCTTGCGCCAGTTTCAGCGCGACAGCAAGATTTTTCGGCTCGCGCGACAGTTGCGCGCGCAAATCGCGCAGCAGCGCCGCGCGCGGATCGCCGGGGCGTACGGGCAGGATTTCCAGCACCAGGCTTTCGTCGCCCGGCACATAGGGCGCGGCGATTGCTGCGCAAGCCAATCCAATCACCAAGACTAAAACGCACCGCAGCATCGGGCGGAAACTATAACTGGGGAAAACCATATGTGCTCATGCGTTCAGATGGGGGTGCAGATTCATTAATAATTTGCTATTCTGCGCGTGGGACTGACGGGCTCGCATATCGTCCGGCCCGGGAAGCACTGGTTTAACTTTTTCATAATGATAAGGATACAACATGAGCAAACTATTATCCGCACTTGTGGTTGCTGCTTTCGCTGCTGTGAGCTTGAACGTTGGCGCTGCCAGCCATGCTGTCGGGGCGCCCGCCGCACCGATGGCCGTACCTGCCGCTGCCGATGCAAAACCAGCCAAAGAAATGAAAAAAGGCAAAAAAGCCAAAAAAGGTAAACGCGCTAAAAAAGCGATGAAGTAAACCTAAGAAACAGGATAGACGTTAAAGGCGAGGTGGCCCCTCGCCTTTTTTATTGAATTATCGACGATGCCACCCTGTTTACAGGAAACTATTTTGTTTTATAATCCGCTACCGGAATTTATCGGTGCCATTTAATTACAAGGGAAACCCAATGAGCAAACTTATCTCCACTTTGATCGCTGTATCTGTTGCAGCCTTCAGTTTTAATGCCGCTGCTGCTTCACATGCTGTAGGCGCACCAGCCGCTCCAGCAGTGGTTCAGCAAGCCCCAATGGCTGTGCCGGCTGAAGCGAAGCCCATAAAGGCCGCGAAAAAGGCCGGTACTAAAGCCAAGAAATCCAAAAAAGCGAAAAAAGCCAAGCGCGCAATGAAGTAATTGGCGCTGGTTTAGTAGCATCGAAAGGCAGGAATCTTCCTGCCTTTTTTATTTTTTGCCCGTAAAATAGCAGTTTATCTCTCAAGCTCTCTTGGCATCATGGTCTGGAAACCAAACGTCACCGTCGCCGCCGTTATCGAACGCAAAGGCGAATTCCTGTTCGTGGAAGAAAAATCTTCCGGCAGCGCCCTGCTGTTCAACCAACCTGCGGGACACCTGGAGCGTGGTGAATCGCTGATCGCCGCGGTGGTCCGCGAGACACTGGAGGAAACCGCGTATCATTTTTCGCCTACCGCCCTGACCGGCATTTACCAATGGCGGCATCCGCAAAAAGATGTTTCGTATTTGCGCTTCACGTTTACCGGCGACATCACGGGTCACGAACCAAAGCAACGGCTTGATCACGGCATTGTGCGCACGGCCTGGCTGACACCGGAAATAATACGCAGCCACGCGGACCGCCACCGTAGCCCGCTGGTCGCGCAATGTCTTGAAGATTATCTGGCGGGCAAGCGCTATCCGCTGGATTTGCTCGCGCATTTCGAATAGCAGTGTCCAAGCCACGCGTCGTTGTCGGCATGTCAGGCGGAGTGGATTCGTCTGTCGCCGCGTTGTTGCTCAAGCAGCAAGACTATGACGTCATCGGCCTGTTTATGAAAAACTGGGAAGACGATGACGATGACGAATACTGCTCGACGCGCGAAGACCTGATCGACGCCGCCGCCGCCGCCGACGTGATCGGCATAGATTTTGAAGCGGTAAATTTTTCGGCGGAATACAAAGACCGCGTGTTCGCCACCTTCCTCGCCGAATACAAAGCCGGCCGAACGCCGAATCCGGATGTTTTGTGCAATGCTGAAATCAAATTCAAAGCGTTCCTCGACCACGCCATCAAACTCGGCGCCGAACAAATAGCTACCGGTCATTACGCAGGTGTGCGCGAAAATGACGGCCGCTTTGAATTACTACGCGGTGCCGACAGCAGCAAAGACCAAAGTTATTTTTTGCATCGCCTGAATCAGGCACAATTGTTGCGCACCTTATTTCCACTGTCAGATTTGAAAAAATCGCGCGTGCGCGAAATCGCACTGGAAAATAAATTACCCAACCATGCGAAAAAAGATTCGACCGGCATTTGTTTTATCGGCGAACGGCCGTTCCGCGAATTTCTCTCGCGCTATTTGCCGCGCGAGCCGGGCGTGATACGTACACCTGAGGGGAAAATAATCGGCCAACACGAAGGGCTGATGTATTACACCATCGGGCAACGTCAGGGTCTCGGCATCGGCGGCACGCGCGACGGTACGGCTGAGCCTTGGTATGTGGCCGATAAAGATATGGCGCGTAATGAATTGATTGTGGTGCAAGGCCACGGCCACCCTGCCCTGCTCAAACCGCAATTACACGCAGCGGATACCTCGTGGGTAAGCGGACATGCGCCGGCGCAAAAAAATTACTGCGCAAAAACCCGCTACCGGCAATCCGATGCGGAATGCAGCTTACAAAATTCGGATGAAAAAGAGTTCGATTTGTCGTTCAGGGAATTGCAATGGGCTGTCACGCCGGGACAGTCAGCCGTTTTATATGACGGAGAAATTTGTTTGGGCGGCGGCGTTATCACTTGATTTATTTTTTTCAAGGCGAAAAAATGGCGCTCTTGAGCGCCATTTTTTATTAAATAAAATCAAACACTTACGCAACAGGCACGGTGTCGCGAAAGGATTGCCGCTTGGCAATCTTGTCTGCGAATTTCATCAGGTTGGGATAATCCCGGTTCCAATGGATTTCAGGAAAACGAAAAGCCAGGTAGGCAAGGGCGCAACCGGCAGAAATATCAGCAAGATTAAATGAATCGCCGGTACACCAGGTTTTTTCACCTAATTCTTGCGCCATGGCTTTCAGGCCCGCGTGTACTTTTCCATATTGTCGTTCTATCCATTCCGGATTTTGCTGGCTTTGCACGCGTTTGCGTTCGAGCACAACCGTCGAAGCCGCATCGCAAATGCCATCGCCCAAAGCTTCCCAACGCTTTACCGCAATTCGCTGGCGCGTAGGCGTGGGTATCAAGCGGCTTACCGGCGTAACGGTGTCAAGAAATTCGACTATCACGCGCGAATCAAAAAGACTTGAACCGTCATCCAGCACCAGCACCGGTACTTTGCCGAGGGGATTGAATTGAGGAACCGTGCTGTCGGCATTCCACGCGTTCTCTTTGACCAATTGGTATTCGATACGTTTTTCGGCGAGCACGATGCGAACTTTGCGGGCATAGGGACTGGTGAGGGAGGCGAGTAATTTCATATACAAATCGCTATCAAAGTTGTGATGGGCATTATAACACTGGGCCTCAACATCGCACTGCTTAAACTAGCTGGAGAATGTTGCCAGTCCGCTGACGCGAGGTTACAAAAGCGCTGCGATTCTTTTCCGCAATTGCGGAATTATATCCCGCGCAAACCAGGGGTTACGCTTCAGCCACATCCGGTTGCGCGGACTCGGGTGCGGCAGAGGAATGTAGCGCGGCGCATAGTCGGCATGGTGCAGCACTGTGTCCGTAAGTGTGGATTTTTTTCTATCGCCTAAAATCGTCGCGTGCGCATATTGGCCGACGAGCAACACCAATTTAATTTGCGGCATCAGCGCGGCAAGGCGCGGATGCCACAAAGGCGCGCATTCCGGCCGCGGCGGTAAATCGCCTTGCGTTCCTTTGCCGGGATAACAAAAGCCCGTCGGGACAATGGCGATGCGAGATTCGTCATAAAAGATTCCCTTGGTCACGCCAAGCCACACACGCAACAAATCGCCTGATGGGTCGTCCCACGGCACGCCCGACTCATGCACCTTGCGTCCCGGCGCCTGCCCTATGATGACTATTTTTGCCGTTGCGCTGGCGCGCAACACGGGCCGCGGGCCGTGCGGCAAGTGCTGCGCGCAGACGGTGCAGGCACGAACTTCGCGCAGCAGCAAATCAAGTTTTTTGTTTCGGTCAGGATAGTTCATGCGCCTATGATAAAATATATCATCCGGTATAAGGCAAAAATATGGAATTACATTCCCTCACCGCGCTGTCCCCCCTCGACGGCCGCTACCAGCAAAAAGTGGATGCCTTGCGCGGTTATTTCAGTGAATATGCGCTGATCAAATACCGGGTCAAAATCGAAATCGAATGGCTCAAAGCATTGGCGTCAGAAAAAGCCATCGCCGAAGTGCCGCTTTTCTCCTCCGCCACATTAACCGATCTCGATCAACTCGCCGAGGATTTTTCCGTTGCCGACGCGGCACAAGTGAAATCCATCGAAGCGCACACCAATCACGATGTCAAGGCGGTGGAATACTGGCTGAAAGAGAAACTGGCTGACAACACCGAAGTGATGAAAGTCGGCGAGTTCATTCATTTCGCCTGCACTTCCGAAGACATCAATAACCTGGCTTACGGCCTCATGCTTAAGCAGGCGCGCCAATCGGTGCTGTTACCGGCACTCGACAAGCTTGTTGCAAAACTCACCGACCTGGCACATGCGCATGCCGATGTCGCCATGTTGTCGCACACCCACGGCCAACCCGCGTCGCCGACCACCATGGGCAAGGAAATGGCGAATGTCGCCTACCGCCTGCAATTGGCGCGACAAAAAATAGCCCAGATCGAACTGCCCGGCAAAATCAACGGCGCCGTCGGCAACTACAACGCGCATCTCGCCGCGTATCCGGACGTGGAATGGGAAAAATTTGCAAAGAAATTTGTCGAGGTACTCGGCCTCACTTTCAATCCCTACACCATACAGATTGAACCGCACGACGGCTTGGCGGAATTATTCGACGCGTTCGCCCGCGCCAATACGATACTGATCGACCTCAACCGCGATGTGTGGGGCTACATTTCACTCGGCTATTTCAGCCAGAAAGTCAAAGCGGGCGAGATCGGCTCATCGACCATGCCGCACAAAGTCAATCCGATTGATTTTGAAAATTCCGAAGGGAACCTCGGCCTCGCCAATGCGTTATTGCGACACCTGGCTGAAAAATTACCCGTGTCGAGATGGCAACGTGATCTCAGCGACTCTACCGTGTTACGCAATGTGGGAGCGGTATTGGGATATTGTTTATTGGCTTACGATTCATGTTTGAAAGGGCTTGATAAACTTGAATTAAATCAAATAGTTATTAATAATGGCTTAGATAACAATTGGGACGTATTGGCCGAACCGATTCAAACCGTGATGCGTCGTTATGCGGTGCCAAATGCCTACGAACAATTAAAAGAACTCACCCGCGGCAAAGGCGGCATCACTAAAGAAGCGTTGCATGCGTTCATCAACCATCTCGCCATCCCTGCGGCAGAAAAAAAACGTCTGCTCGGCCTGACGCCAGCCAACTACATCGGCATGGCGGCACAACTGGCGAAAAAAATATAAGCCCAACCGCGCTGGACGAAAAAAAACGGCAAAGCGGACCTTGCCGTTTTTTATCCTGTTTGCGAAAATCAAAAACGGATTGAAGAATAGATCCCCGCCGTGCTGCCATCATATTTGCTGCTGAAACCACCATTAACGAATTTATATTTAGGCTCTTAGGAAGTTAAGCATCGATTGAGATGTGCTAACTTTCTAATATGATTAGTAAAAATAGATACTATCGGCATTCTCGAATTAGCGAGGCGCAGTTCAGGCGATTGATGAAGTGTTT
>JBAVRP010000036.1:0-26338 GCA_049695115.1 Burkholderiales bacterium
GCGTATTTGTCGAATCCGGCAGTGGCAAAGGTGGTCTGTTTCATCGTCGTTCCTCCCTCGTATCCCATCATTCAAATATTACATTTGTTCGATTGGATGCGGGGACTTAATCAGAGTTTCCCTAATCTCGGTCCTGCCTGCGCCGTTCGGTTGCAGGCGGTTGGTATTCTCAATCTGAAAGACTTGCGCGAGATGGCTGCCGTGGGCGCTTATCGTCTGGTGAAAAATCACGGTTATCCCTCCAGCGTGAATTTACTTTGGGCGATTTACGGTGCGCTACATGGCATCAAGTGGAACCAAGTGCCGGACAACATCAAAGCGCAACTCAAAGCTGAAATTCAATCGCCAATATTTTTGAACGGACTGCTGTCGCTTAGTTCATCTATATATTTTTCCACGCCGCCGGATTCCCGGCGTAAATAATTTTCCACGGCCTGGGCGAACTCCGGATGGGCCAGCCAGTGGGCTGATGCGGTTTTCACCGGCAATAATCCCCGTGCCAGTTTGTGTTCGCCCTGCGCGCCGCCTTCAAACACTTCTATTTTCTGCGCAATGCAAAATGCTATCGCCTGGTAATAGCAGGTTTCGAAATGCAGGCCGGGCACGTATTCCAGCGCACCCCAGTAGCGACCGTAAAGATGATGCGTGTTATGAATATTCAGCGCCGATGCAATCGGGACACCTTCCCGTTCGGCGACGACGAGCAGAATATTGTCCGGCATGGTCACGCCGATACGGCCAAAAAATTCCCGGTTCAAATAAGGTGTCGAGTGATGAGTGTGATAAGTGTATTCATAGCAGCGGGTAAAAAAATCCCAGTCAGCGGATGTTATTTCTACCCCGCGCAACCAACGAAAAGTGACTCCTGATGCTTCGATTTTTTTTCTTTCCTGGTGAATTTTTTTACGCTTGTCGTGGTTCATTCCCGCGAGAAAATCTTCGAAATGGCGGTAGTCCTTATTACGCCAATGGAACTGCACGCTGTCCCGCTGCAGCATGCCCTGCTGCGCCATTTCCGCTGCGTGTTCGTCTGTGGGCAACAAACAATGCAAAGACGAAACCTGCATTTCCCGCGCCAGTTCGAGCGCGCCGCGCGCCAGCGCTGAACGCCGCCCGTTTGTTTTCGCTAGCAAGCGTGGTCCTGTCACCGGCGTGAACGGCGCTGCCGATAACAGCTTAGGGTAATACTTCAATCCGCTGTGTTGATAAGCATCGGCCCAGGCCCAGTCGAAAACGTATTCGCCGTAGGAATGAAATTTTAAATACAACGGCATCGCGCCGACTAAGGTTCCGTTTTCATACAGCGTAAGGTGGCGCGGCTGCCAGCCGTTCTCGCGACAAGTGCAGCGAGTCTGCTCCAGCGCCAGCAAAAACTCGTGGGACACAAACGGGTTATCGCCGGCAAGGCGATTCCACGATTCCGCGTCGATGTCATCTATCGACGAAACCGTCTGCAATGTGGCTGCGGCGGGTTTTTGTTTGTCGCTCATCGCAAAGTCAGTGGGGGAAAGAGGGGTTCATGCTAATATTAACCATTCGAAACACTCATAATCTTTCCGTTCGCATTTTGCCTACATATCGCATGAAGCCGCAGTCCAATCAATGAAAATCGCCATCGCCCAACTCAATTGTATCGTCGGTGACCTGGCGGGCAATGCGCAAAAAATACTGACTGCGTCTCAACGCGCTGCAGAACTGGGCGCAAGCCTGCTCATTACGCCAGAACTTTCTATCGCCGGTTATCCACCGGAAGATTTATTATTGCGCGACAGTTTCACGCGCGATTGCGCGGCAGAGGTCGAAAAAATCGCAAAAAAGATCAATAAAATCAATGTTCTAATAGGCTTCCCGTTGATGCAAAACGGTAAGCGTTTTAATGCCGCCGCGCTTCTGCGCGACGGCAAAATTGCGGCGATTTATCGCAAATTCCATTTGCCCAACTATAACGTGTTCGACGAAGAACGCTACTTCGAACCGCATGATGAAGCTTGTGTGATCGACATCGACAGTGTGCGTTTCGGCGTCACTATCTGCGAAGATGTGTGGCTGCCCGGCCCGGCGCTACGTGCGCGCGAAGCCGGCGCCGACATTTTGCTGGCGTTGAATGCGTCGCCGTATCACGTCGGAAAAGAGGAGGTGCGTTACGACGTGGTGCGGGCGCGCATCCGCGAATGCGGCATCCCCGTGGTGTTCGCCAATCTGGTCGGCGGACAAGATGAGCTGGTTTTCGACGGCGGGTCGTTCGCCATGGACAACAAAGGTACGCTGACCCATCAATTTGCGCCGTTTGAAGCATCGCTAGAAATCATAGAGATCGACGACAAACGTCTGCTGCCGGGGAAAATCTCCCCGCCCTTGTCGCGCGAGGCGGCGGTGTACAAGGCGCTTTGCGTCGGCGTGCGCGATTACATAACCAAAAACGACTTCCCTGGTGTGCTGCTGGGCTTGTCCGGCGGCGTCGATTCTGCGCTCACCTTGGCCATCGCTGTCGATGCGCTGGGTGCCGACAGGGTCCATGCCGTGATGATGCCGTCGCAGTATACTTTGCAAATCAGCTTGGACGATTCGCGTGAAATGGTGAAAATTCTCGGCGTCAAATACAGCGAGATTTCCATCAACCCGGCATTCGAATCCTTCAAGTCCGCTCTCGCGGACGAATTCCGCGGACGCCAGCCGGACACGACGGAAGAAAACATCCAGGCACGCATCCGCGGCACCTTGCTCATGGCGCTGTCGAATAAATTCGGCGCCATAGTCGTGACTACCGGCAATAAAAGCGAAATGGCCGTTGGTTACTGTACGCTTTACGGTGACATGGCGGGAGGCTTCGCCGTGCTCAAAGATATCAGCAAAACCCTGGTGTATAAATTGTGCGAGTACCGCAATAGCCTGTCGAAAGTGATTCCCGCGCGCGTGATCACCCGGGCGCCGTCGGCGGAATTACGCGCAAACCAGACTGACCAGGATACGCTGCCGCCGTACGATATTCTCGACGCCATCATGGAACGTTACATGGAACGCAACCAGAGCGCGAGCGATATTATTGCGGCCGGATTCAAAACGGAAGACGTGAATCGCATTGTCAAACTCATCAAGCACAATGAATACAAGCGTCGCCAGTCGCCGGTCGGCGTGCGCATTACTGAACGCGGATTTGGCAGGGACTGGCGTTATCCGATAACATCACGCTATGCGCCGGATTTATAGCCGGATACTTTACCAAGCTCAGGATTATTCAAGTGGGGACAGATATGAAAAAAATCGAATGCGTCATCAAACCGTTCAAACTCGACGAAGTGCGCGAAGCGCTGTCAGAACTCGGCGTATCAGGATTGACCGTGACTGAAGTCAAGGGCTTCGGCCGGCAGAAAGGGCACACCGAACTATATCGCGGCGCCGAATACGTGGTCGATTTTTTGCCCAAGGTGAAAATCGAAGTCGTCGTCGCCGATAGCCTGGTGGAAAAAGCCATCGATGCCATTGTCAAGGCGGCACGCACTGGCAAGATCGGCGACGGAAAAATATTCGTTACTAGCGTCGAGCAAGTAGTGCGCATCCGTACCGGCGAAGTGAACGAAGATGCGATTTGATTCGGCAGTTCAACAGCCGCTTAGTGTACTTATATTAACTAATTGATTATATTAAGTATTTTATAATGCCGATTTGAGGGCTTGGTTGCCATCGACTCAATCCGGCCTGTATTTTTTCACATTTTTTCAGAATAGATTCCGCTCTCATGCAATACAAAACCGACGACGTACGTATCAAAGAAATTAAAGAACTATTGCCACCCGCGCATGTGTTCCGCGAATTTCCCCTTAACGATAACGCATCAGAAACCGTCTATTCCGCACGGCAGGATATCCATCGCATATTGCACGGCGCCGACGACCGCCTGCTGGTGGTCATCGGCCCGTGCTCGATACACGATTACGCCGCGGCGAAAGAATATGCAGGAAAGCTTAAAGCCGTCCGCGATCGTTTGGGCAATGATCTGATGATTGTGATGCGGGTGTATTTCGAAAAGCCTCGTACCACAGTGGGCTGGAAAGGTTTGATCAACGATCCCGCGCTCGACGGCAGTTTCAAAATCAACGACGGCCTGCGTCTTGCGCGAAGGCTGTTGCTGGAAATCAACGATATGAGCTTGCCGGCCGGTACCGAATTTCTTGACCTGATCACGCCGCAGTACGTGGCCGATCTCATCAGTTGGGGTGCCATCGGCGCTCGCACTACCGAATCGCAGGTGCATCGCGAGTTGGCGTCGGGCCTGAGCTGCCCGGTTGGTTTTAAAAACGGCACCGACGGCAATCTCAAAATCGCCGTCGATGCGATACGCGCGTCGCAACAGCCGCATCATTTTCTGTCCGTCACCAAAGCCGGGCATTCGGCGATAGTCTCGACGCTGGGCAATGAGGACTGCCACATTATTTTGCGCGGCGGCAAACAACCTAACTTTGACGTGGCGAGCGTCGAACAATCGGCGAAGGAACTCGGCGCAGCCGGTTTGGCAGCGCGGATGATGATCGATTTTTCCCATGCCAACAGTTCCAAGGATTATCAAAAGCAAATGCAAGTCACGGAAAATGTCGCCAGACAAATTTCTGCCGGCGACGAACGCATAGTCGGTGTGATGGTGGAAAGCCACCTCAAAGCCGGGCGGCAGGATCTGGTCGAAGGCAAGCCGCTGGCCTACGGCCAAAGCATCACCGACGCCTGTTTGGGCTGGGAAGATAGCGAAAAATTATTGGTAACGCTCGCCAGCGCGGTGCGCAAGCGCAGGCTCGCGCGAGATGCGAAAACGGATTAACGAAGCTCTTAACAAGTGGATCGCGTTCATGGTTCGACAAGCTCAGCACGAACGTAATTTACACATTACCGTTCGTCCTAAGCCGGTCGAAGGACTTAATCAGCGCTCCCTGAATATTATTCACGGCATTATTCTTTTTCTATTCGCTTTCGCCATGCCGTTCCAGGTATGTGCGCAAGTGAGCGTGACAGATGACGCTGGCCACGTCGTCAAACTCAAATCTCCAGCTACGCGCATTGTCACCCTTGCGCCTTTTCTGACTGAACTGGTTTTCGCCGCTGGTGCAGGTAACCAGCTTGCAGCTGTCAGCTCCTATAGCGATTTTCCTCTTGAAGCGAAAAATAAGCCGGTCATCGGCGATGCTTCGGCACTCGACATGGAACGTTTGGTTGCGCTGAAACCGGATCTCATCGTTGCATGGAAAAGCGGCGGGCATCCCGCGGACACCGGGCGCCTGGGAAAATACGGCATGCCTGTATTTATAGCCGAGCCGACGCGCGTAGCCGATATTCCGCGCCTGCTCCGCAATATCGGACAACTGGCCGGCACTGAGGCTGCTGCCGAAATTGCCGCGTATCATTTTGAACAGCGGTTGGCATCCATACGCCAGCGCTTCGCAGCCACCCCAAAACAAAAAGTTTTTTTTGAAATCTGGCATAGCCCGTTGATGACGGTCAGCGGCAAACATTTTATCAGCGAAGCGATGCAAATCTGCGGCGGACAAAATATTTTTTCCGACGTCAGCACGCTAGTGCCGACAGTGGGGCTGGAATCGATTTACGCGGGGGATCCGCAGGTGATTATCTGCAGCACATCGGCAGAAAAGATAAACGCGAAGGCGCCGTGGATGGCACAGGCGAAATTACAGGCAGTGAAAAACAATAATATTTTTGCGCTGGATCCGGATCTCATTCAGCGCCAAACGCCGCGCCTGCTCGGCGGGATTGAACAGATGTGCAGGCATTTAGAGGACGCATCAGGAGCGGCAAAATAATATATGTAACTATATGATTGTATTAATATTTAAAGACTCTGACTATTTTGGGGCTTCCAATACACATCGCCCACACCTTGCTCGCGGTTGATCACGCGGCACAAAATAAATAGCAAGTCCGACAGGCGATTGAGATATTGAATTGCCAGCGGCGATACGGATTCCTTGTGCGCCAACGCGACCACGCTCCGTTCCGCCCGCCGTGCCACAGTGCGCGCCACGTGGCATAAGGCCGCGGCGCGGGAGCCGCCGGGGAGGATAAATTCTTTCAACGGCGGTAATGCCGGGTTGAATTGCGCAATCAATTCATCTAGCCTAGCCAGATGCTTTTCCGTCAGCGTGAAGTGGCCGGGGATGGCGATTTCGCCACCGAGATCGAATAATTCGTGCTGGCTGCCGGCGAGCACGGAAGAAATATTCGGCGGCAACTTTTCCGCCAATAAAACACCGAGATGGCTATTGAGTTCGTCCACATCGCCCAGCGCCGCAATGCGCAGGCTGTCTTTACCGACACGGGAGCCATCGGCGAGGCCGGTGCTGCCATCGTCGCCGGTTCGAGTTGTAATTTTTGTCAGCCGATTGGCCATGGACATTTACTCCGGACAAGCAAAAATAAGGGTTGGACGAATTATAGCCTGTCGCTCTTTGCAGGGGCGAAATGCGGTATCATGAAGCCGTCATTGAAATCCTGATTCGTCCATGAAAATTACCTTTCTCGATTTTGAACAACCCGTCGCCGAACTGGAAAACAAAATCGAAGAACTGCGTTTTGTGCAGGACGATTCTGTAGTCGATATTTCATCGGAAATCGACCGCCTGCAAAAGAAAAGCCAGGCGCTGACCAAGGACATTTATGCCAAGCTGAATGCATGGCAGATTTCCCAAGTGGCGCGGCATGCGCAACGGCCTTACACCCTCGATTACGCGCAACTCATGTTCACCGACTTTCAGGAATTGCACGGTGACCGCGCGTTTGCCGACGACCAGGCGATAGTCGGCGGCCTGGCGCGTTTCAACGGCCAGACGGTGATGATCATAGGCCACCAGAAAGGCCGCGATACCAAGGAAAAAATCGTGCGTAACTTTGGCATGCCAAGGCCCGAAGGTTATCGCAAGGCGCTGCGCTTGATGAAGCTGGCGGAAAAATTCGCCGTGCCGCTATTCACATTTATCGATACGCCCGGCGCATTCCCCGGCATCGACGCGGAAGAGCGCGGCCAGTCCGAAGCCATAGGCCGTAACCTGTACGAAATGGCGAAACTGCGCGTGCCGATTATTTGCACGGTGGTCGGCGAAGGCGGTTCCGGCGGCGCGCTTGCCATCGGCGTCGGGGACGTGATGCTGATGCTGCAATACTCGACTTACTCGGTAATTTCGCCCGAAGGCTGTGCGGCGATTTTGTGGAAAAGCGCTGACAATACCGCAGAAGCTGCGGAAGCGCTGGGCATTACCTCAACGCGCCTGAAGTCGCTCGGCTTGGTGGACAAAATCATCAACGAACCACTCGGCGGCGCGCACCGGGATTACGACGACATGGCGAAGTCGCTGAAAAAAGTATTGCAGGATACTTTGCGCGGTTTGCAGGACAAGCCCATCGAAAAAATATTGGAGGCTCGCCTCAAACGATTAATGGAATATGGGAAGTTCAAAGAAGTCGAGCAGAAATAATTTAAGAAAACTTTGAACGAGTTGATTGCGTTCATGGTTCGACAAGCTCACCACGAACGTAATCAATTTTTCACCGTTCGTCCTGAGCCTGTCGAAGGACTTAATCAGCTTCATTAGAATCTTCCGCCCAAACATTTTCTTATCTCGCGCATATCATGTCCTCTCCGGATTTATTCGCTACCTATTTGCCGCAACTCAAGATTTTATTCAAGCAAGGCTCGCGCGTATGCGTTGGCTTTTCCGGCGGATTGGATTCCGTGGTCCTGCTCGATTGTTTGCACAGATTGCAAGATATTGAATATTATAAATTATTTGCCATTCATGTAAATCATCAATTAAGCCCGAACGCGAATAGCTGGGCACAATTTTGCACGGATTTTTGCGCTCGAAAAAACATTCCATTGCAAATCGAAACAGTAAACATCGCTGGCGATCACGCCAGTGGCATTGAAGCGGCGGCGCGCGACGCACGCCATGGCGTATTCAAAAAACAGACTACGAATTTCATCGCGCTCGCGCACCATGCAGACGACCAGGCTGAAACTTTACTGCTGCTACTGTTGCGCGGCGCGGGCGTGAAGGGCGCGTCGGCCATGCCGCTGCTGCAGAAAAAAAATCCACTAACCGGCATGCCTGCTATTGTGCGTCCGCTGCTTGAGGTCACGCGGATCGAATTGGAACAGTACGCCACGCAGCGCGGGCTCAAGTGGATCAGCGACGAGTCCAACGCCGACATTCGTTACGACCGAAATTATATGCGCCATGAAGTGATGCCGCAGATTGAAAAACGCTTCCCGGCGTATCGCGTCACCTTCGGCAGGGCCGCGCAGCATTTTGCCGAGGCGTCGGCTTTGCTCGACGAACTAGCTGCGATGGATGTCAAAGCCGCCATGCTGGAAGATCAATTATCGCAAGCGTGGCTGATGCAATTGAGCAAAGCGAGGGCAAAAAACCTGTTGCGCTATTTTCTCGCGCGCCACGGCGTGCGCATGCCGCAAGCCGCGCGTCTCGATGATTTAGTGCGCCAATTGCAGTCGAGTGGGTACGATGCCGAGGTATGCGTCGAACTGGGCAGACATGAAGTACGTGCCTGGCGCGGCAGGATTTACCTCCTTCCCATCGCCCCGCCGGATGCGGCGGTGAACATGCGATGGAATGGCGAAACGGAAATTAAGCTCACGCCGTTGATGGGTGTGCTGAAATTCGTGCTCACAACCGGGCAGGGCGTCAGCGTGTCGAAACTGAGTAGCGGCGCGGTTACCGTGCGAAGCAGAAGCGGCGGTGAAACCCTGCAACTCGCCGCCAACCGTCCACGCCGTACGCTGAAAAATTTATTGCAGGAATCTGAGGTACCGCCTTGGGAGCGCGAACGTCTGCCATTATTGTTCTACGGCGATAGATTGGTGTGGGTACCGGGTATCGGTGTCGATATAAATTTCCAGGCCGTCAGCGGTGAAGCGGGATATAGCGTTGATTGGGTTCGCTAACGTATTCCTTGCCGCATGGGTTTCGTGTAGGATGGCATTGAGCGAAATAAATAATAATGTAAATAATTGATTATATTTAATATTTTACCTTCAAACCATTACCCGGGGGATTGCAATGAAACAGAAATTTTTGACTATCGCTTTGGCATCGCTTGCGCTACTTGGGATGTCGGCGGTTCGGGCGGATGACTATCCTTCCAAGCCGATTTCCTTGATTGTGCCTTTTGCCGCGGGCGGCCCGACCGACACAGTGGCACGCTTGATTGCGCAAAGCATGAGCGTGGAATTGAAGCAGACGGTTTTGGTCGAAAACGTCGCCGGTGCCGGCGGCACGATTGCTGCGGGTCGGGTAGCCCATTCGGCTGGCGATGGTTACACCATTTTCCTGCATCACATCGGCCACTCGACTGCGCCTGCCTTGTATCGCAAGTTATCTTACAACGCGATTGACGATTTCGAGCCTATCGGTTTGGTGACCGACGTGCCGATGACGCTGATCGCGAAAAAAGATTTCCCGCCCAATACCATGGCCGAACTGGTGACCTACCTTAAAGCCAACAAAGAAAAAGTGAATTACGCCAATGCCGGTTTGGGTTCTGCTTCGCATTTGTGCGGCATGCTGTTCATGAGCGCGATTGAAACCGACCTGACCACCATCCCATATAAAGGCACCGGTCCGGCGATGAACGACATACTCGGCGGCCAGGTTGAGTTGATGTGCGACCAGACCACCAATACCACGACGCAAATCAAGGCCGGTAAAGTGAAAGCCTATGCAGTCACTAGCAAGGCCCGTGTTCCTTCGTTGAAAGATTTGCCGACCGCTGCTGAAGCTGGTGTGAAAGGCTTTGAAGTCGAAGTATGGCATGGTTTGTATGCGCCCAAAGCGACACCCAAACCGGTTATCGACAAGCTGAACAAGGCATTGAACGTCGCATTGAAAGACGCGACGGTAAAACAGCGTTTCGCCGACTTGGGCACCGAGCCAGTGGCAGAAAATCAGGCAACGCCTGAGGCGCTACGCGCGCATTTGAAAGCGGAAGTCGCAAAGTGGGGGCCAATAATCAAAAAGGCTGGACAATACGCCGACTGATTCTATATTTAATTTCGCATTGGCAAACGGCTCCGCATGGGCCGTTTTTTTGCCCGATAGCCTTAGCTAAGACACGCGTGTAAACTGTAGTTACACAACAACGACAGTTATTCAGCTCGAATAGAAGATAACGATCATTAGGGAGCATCGTGTCACCTATTATTCGCAATCCCAAGGATTTCTGGACCGGCGTACTCTACATTGCGTTTGGCGTGGCCGGACTGGTCATCGCAAAAGATTACGGCATGGGCGCCGCATCGAAAATGGGGCCAGGATATTTCCCCATGGTGTTAAGCGCTTTGCTGGCGCTGTTCGGCGTAATAGCGCTGTTGCGCTCTTTTATCCGCCCAGGCGTATCGTTGGGTGAATTTGCCTGGAGACCCTGCCTGTATATATGTGCATCGATAGTTCTGTTCGGCGCTTTATTGCGTCCGGCCGGCTTAATTATCGCGTTGCTGGCCCTGACATTAGTGAGCGCGGCGGGGAGCGCACACTTCAAATTTTCCTGGCGCGCGGCGCTGGCCTTGATTGGGCTGGTCGCATTTTGCGCTCTGGTTTTTGTCAAAGGCCTGAAGGTGCCGATGGCATTGCTCGGCACCTGGTTCGCCAACTAAGAATTGAATAATTATGGACTTGCTCAATAACCTGTTACTCGGCCTGCAAACGGCCATGGGCATCACCAATTTGTTTTATTGTTTGATCGGCGTGTTTCTCGGCACTGCCATAGGCGTGCTGCCGGGTCTGGGGCCGGTGGCGACCATCGCCATGTTGTTACCGGTGACTTTCGGTTTGCCACCAGTGTCGGCGCTGATCATGTTGTCGGGCATTTACTACGGCGCGCAGTACGGTGGATCCACAACGGCTATTCTGGTGAACTTGCCGGGCGAATCTTCCTCGGTGGTGACGGCGCTTGATGGTTATCAGTTGGCGCGGCAGGGACACGCCGGCAGGGCGCTGGCGGTGGCTGCCATCAGTTCGTTTTTCGCCGGTACCGTGTGCACGCTGCTGATTGCATTATTCGCGCCGCCGCTGGCGCAAGTCGCGTTAAAATTCGGCCCGGCGGAATATTTTTCCCTCATGGTATTGGGATTGGTAGCGTCGATCGTCCTGGCGAGCGGCTCGCTACTGCACGCGCTGGGCATGATTGTTTTTGGTTTACTGCTCGGATTGGTCGGTACCGACGTCAATTCGGGCATGGCGCGCTACAGCTTCGATATACCCGAGCTGGCCGACAGTATCAGTTTTGTTATTGTTGCGATGGGAGTGTTTGGTCTGGGTGAAATCATCAGCAATTTGCAACATGAAGCGACGCGCTCGACAGTGATGAGTAAAGTAACCAACCTGATGCCCACCAAAGAAGATTTCAAACGTTGTATTGCACCTGTCATGCGCGGTACGGCGTTAGGCGCGGTGCTCGGCATCCTGCCTGGCGGCGGTGCCATGTTGTCATCATTTGCCGCTTATTCATTAGAGAAAAAAATGTCCAAAAATTCCGCCATGTTCGGCAAAGGCGCCATCGAGGGGGTCGCCGCACCGGAAGCGGCCAACAACGCCGGTGCGCAAACATCATTTATTCCCATGCTCACCCTCGGTATTCCGTCCAATCCAGTGATGGCGTTGATGATAGGCGCGATGATTTTGCAGGGGATCCAGCCGGGCCCGTCGGTGATGACCGAACAACCGACGCTGTTCTGGGGTTTGATCGTGTCGATGTGGATCGGCAACATCATGTTGCTGATTCTGAATCTACCGCTGATTGGCTTGTGGGTGAAAATGATATCCGTGCCGTATCATTTCCTCTATCCGGCCATCTTGGTGTTTTGCGCCATCGGCACCTTCAGTTTGGCTAACAGCACCTTCGATGTTTACCTGATGGCGCTATTCGGCTTCCTCGGTTACATATTCCACAAGTTGGGCTGCGAACCGGCGCCGATGCTGCTCGGATTTATTCTCGGGCCGATGATGGAAGAATATTTGCGCCGTGCGTTGCTGATATCCAAAGGCGACCCGAGCGTATTGATCACGCGCCCGATCAGCGCGACCATGCTGGTGCTGGCTGCCGCTGCTTTGGTTGTCGTGTTGTTGCCGGCCTTGCGCAAGACGCGTGAAATTGCATTCAGGGAAGAAGATTGACAGTGTCCACGTGGGCACGCTACGTTTTACTCGTTCTGCACTATTATATATAACTATATGATTTAATTGAATATTTTTAGTATTATTTCCGTCTGCCATGCTGTTGTTACTGCTTCGATCAGCAACGAAATTTCCCCCGCCGTGTAAACTGCCGTAGCTTTTTCTTTCACGGCCGTAAATGATGTTGATTTGAAAATGAAAACCCTGCCACGAATATTATCTGCGCTGCCCGGCTTGCTGCTCGTGGCGGCGCTCCTTGTTTTACTGGTTTCGTCGCTGTTGCGTTATGCGGAGGCAATGCTTTGGCTACCGCAGGCATTGCGCACGGTCAATATCAGTGTGTTGCATCACCTCGCCACGGATTTGCTTATTGCCATGACGCTGATGGGCGCGGCACAGGTTTCGCGTTCGGCTATGCCTCGCCTGTTTATTTATTTCGGGTTAGCTTTTTCCCTGCTCATGCTGCTGGCGAGCGTGTGGCAAGGTTTCGAATCTAACACTCGGGCAACAGCCGTCAGGGCAGTGTTCTGGCTGATTCCGATTAGTTCACTAATTATGGCAGCAGGTTTTTTGCGACAGTGGCGCACTTCGCCGATATCGGCAGGGGGTTATTTTCCCGTCAGCATGGGAGAGGGCGGAATCAAAACCGCATTGTTGTTTGGCGCCACGGCTTTCGCATGGTCCGTTGTAAAATTACGGGCGAACTGGAAATTATTAACCCAGTATTTTCTCGATAGTCTGGATCAATACACGCTGATGGCGATTCCGTTCTTGGTATTGGCCGGGGTTTTTTTGAACCCGCAAAGGCGAAGCGGGAATCTGGTACCGTTCGCGCTGTTGGCATTATGGTTCGCGGCTATTGCGGGAGTCGCGTATGGAAAAATAATTTTTTCATTGCTTGTTCCGGCTGCGATGGTCGCCGCCGCGTTGCAGTGGTCCGGCGCAAAAAATATCGTGTTCGCAGAACATAGCCCGGCTGCGCGACTGATGATGCACGCCCTGGTTTGCGCGCTTTTTGTCGGCAGTATGATGATATCGTTTGTTTCTTTCACCGAGGCTGCTGCGCTGGCATCATTCGCTGTTTGCGCGACCAGTCTTTGGATTTTTCGCACTGCCAATAGTCAAGAGTTGCCGCAGATTTTTTCCTACAGCGCGGTACAAAGTGCAGCCTGGCTATTCACTGCCGCGGCGGTGATGCTATGCGTACGGTTACTTGGCGACGCCAGCATGCTGGAAGTGCCATGGGTAAAACAGGGCGTAGGAATATTACAGTTTTTAAAAATCGCGCCCGGATGGTTATTGATGGCCATAAGCATCCCGGTTTGCCTGGCCTGCTATTTCATCGGTCCGATAGCAGCGATATTGTTGGCGGCGTTTCTGCTGCTGCCAATTGCGGCAGCAGCAGGTATAGCGCCGCTGCAACTGGGGGCCATTTTGCTAATCAGTCTGGTGCTGGTAAAAGTAATTCAGGTAGGCCGCGCAGGGGACCAAATGCTTTATCCGCGTTTTAACCGCCGCCGCGCGATATTTCTAATTCTGATTGTATTAAGCTTGGTTGCATTCATGCCTAAATTGTCCTTGCTCCTGCCATTGTTGGTTATCGGACCTGGCAGCTGAACAGCATTATTCTGCGCAAATAATCTGCCCGCGCAGTTCGCGGCCATCACGGCCCATGAGATATAAATAGTAGGGAGCCAACGACTCCGGCAATCGCATGGAAGACTTCACTTCACCCGGATGCGTAGCTGCACGCTGGGGCGATGCGACCGGGCCGGGAATAAATGTGTTCATTCGCAGGTTGGGAAACATTTCGCATTCTTCCGCCCAGATTTTCGTCAGGGTTTCCAAGCCCGCTTTCGCTACGGCGAAGCTGCCCCAATATGCAGAAGGTGTGTGGCCGTGGGTTTCCGAGGTGAAAATCACCGACGCGTCCCGCGCGTGTTTCAACAAGGGCAAGCAAACTTTGGTCAGCGCAAACGGCGCAGCCAGGTTCACCCGTAGCGAGGACAGCCATTGTTCCAGTTTCTGGTTGGCTAACGGAGTAAGCACCGGGACGCTCGACGCGCTATGCAAAATCCCGTCGAGACGACCGTATTGTTTTTTGATTCCCATTGCCATGGATTCAAATTCGGCGTCGGTGGCCTTGTCCAGGTCTAGCGGGAAAATCGCCGGTTGCAGATAATTTGCGGCGAAGATTTCGTCATACACCGCCTCGAGTTTTTTTACTTTGCGACCGAGCAGGATGACGATGGCACCGTGGGCGGCGTAAAGTTTTGCCGCCATTCGACCCAATCCCGAGCCTGCGCCGGTGACGATGACGACATGGTCTTTTAGCAAATCAGGGGGAGCTTGGTAGGCGTTGATGTTCATTTTCAGTGTGTAGCGGAGTCAAGAATCAATTGTGCACACCGCACACCGCTGCGCACGGCTCCTTCAAGCGTACCCGGATAATCGCTTTGCGTGTAGTCGCCGGCAAGATAAAAATTTTTCAGCGGCGTGGAATTCGGCGGGCGCTTAACATCCGGCCGACAGGAAAAGCTTGCGCGTTTTTCCGTGATGACTTTATGCCAAAGCGGTGCGCCGAGTCGCGGAAAGGCCCGGGCAATTTCTTCTATCACTGTTAGTGCCAATTCATCGCCGTTCCATTCGCGATGGGCACCGGAAGCACTGATGACTGCCGCAAGCAAACCTTTATGCCCGGATAATTTTTCCCGATCGAATATCCATTGCACCACGCCGCCGTAAAAGCCGGTCATGGCGTGGTCAATGGTAATTATTTGATTATATTGAATATATACTGTGACGATAGGCTCGTATTCCAACGCGTCTATGAGATGCAAAAGCGGCTGCATGGCCGGAATCGTTTCAATTAGATACGCGACCTGATGCGGACCAGCAGCGCAAATAATATGCGTAAATATTTGTTCGTCATCGCGCGTGGCGACAATAAAACCCGATTCAAGCGGGCGAATTGCGGACACTGAAACTCCTGCACGAATGTCGCCGCCGTGGTGAAAAATATAACTCGCCGCAGGCCGGGGAAAAATATCGCCTAGATTTTTTTGCGGAACCAACAAATCGCTGCAAGTCTTTTTGCCGAACAAGCCATCACGCAGCACATTCAGAAAAACCTGCGCCGAAGCAATTTTGATCGGGGTGTTGAGCGCGGAGACGCACAGCGGTTCCCATAAACAATCTCGCAACGCGCCGGTCTGATTATGTTCGTCCAACAGTGCGGCAACCGTAGTGTCCTGCATCAGTTCGAAGTTACGCAGTCGCATCACCGACATGAAACGCAAGACAGAAAACTTTTGCTTCAGTGTCATGCCTTTGGCTTTGAGAAACGCGCCGAGCAAATCCAGCGGGGCGGGCAATTTCGCCGCCAGGCCTGCTTTGTGAATAAAAAAACCTGGATGAAAAAACCATTGCAATGGCAGGCGCAGCAATGCGTTGTCATCGACACCACAAAGTGCCATCAGCCGCAGAGTTTCGCCGTAAGCGCCGAGCAGAATATGTTGGCCGTTGTCAAGATCGAGATTATTGTAATGAATTTTGCGCGCGCGGCCGCCGGGTTCGCGGGCGGCTTCAAACACCGTCAACGGGATTTTTTTCGCCGTCAGTTCCACCGCCGCCGCCAGGCCGGCCCAACCGCCGCCAATAATGCCGACGCGCATTTAACTCATCACCGAGGTTTTCCACGCCAGCCAAAATTTGCGTAGCGGCGTGAGCGCGATGCGCTGATGCAAAACCTGAAATTGTTTTTTAGTAATTTCGTCCAGCAGCATGCGGTAAATCGACGCCATGATCAAACCCGCGCGCTGGGATTTACGATCGGCAGCGGGCAAGGCGGTGAGAGCAGAATCATAAAATTTCTGCGCGCGATCTGTTTGAAATCGCATCAGCTTGCTGAAGTTGTCGGAATATTTCGCGTTCAGAATATCGCTGGTCTGCAAATTGAATTGCGCCAGTTCGTCCTGCGGCAAATAGATTCGATCGCGGCGTGCGTCTTCGCCCACGTCGCGGATAATATTGGTGAGCTGAAACGCCATGCCGAGGTCGTGTGCGTAGTCCAGGGTTTTGCGGTTGGTGAAGCCGAAAATCATCGCCGAAACCTGACCGACTACGGCGGCGACGCGATAGCAATACAGTTGCAACGATTTAAAATCGGCATAGCGGTGATGGGTCAAATCCATTTCCATGCCGTCGATGATTTCGTGCAATTTTTCCTGCGGAATGGCAAAGTGCCTCACCACGTCCTGCAGCGCTTTGCCGACTGGATGTTGCGCATTTTCCAGATAAACGTTAGCGACTTCGGTGCGCCACCAGGCGAGTTTGGTGCGCGCTACCCCGATGTCTGTTACTTCATCGACCACATCATCCACCTCGCGGCAAAAAGCGTAGAAAGCGGTGATGGCGCGGCGCTTGTCCGGCGGCAAAAAAAGAAAACTGTAATAAAAACTGGAACCGCTGCCGGCGGCTTTTTGTTGGCAATACTCGTCAGGCGTCATAGAGTGTTTGAAACTCAGCTTAAGCTCGATTTCGTCACAATACTGCGTTACTCATAAAAAATAACTCCTTACATATCAAACCGTATGCGGCGGAGTTATTTTTTATTCGCGCCTTGTCTTGCTTAGAACTCGCGCTTAATCTGAGCTTCATTTATTTTAAAAGCGAACATTATAACGCCCGCCATGCCATTAAGCCCCAATCCTTGCGCAGCAATTTCGGACGGTAATGGAATATGTCGCCCTGATGTTGTTCCAGCAATTCGAGTATGCGCAGCCCGCCCTGGATAATCATGCGCATTTCGAGTCCTATACGTCCCTTGAGAATGCGACCCAACGGTTCACCTGAAAGTAACAAATTTCTAGCGCAGCATATTTCAAACAGCATCAGTTCGCGGAAATTTGCGTCAGGATTTTTTTCGGCTATCTGTTTTTCTTTCACGCCAAAGAGTTGCATATCGTCCTGAGGAATATAAATCCGCTGTTTGGCATAATCGATTTCCACGTCCTGCCAGAAGTTGATCAGTTGTAGCGCGCTGCAAATGGCGTCGGAATGCAACAGGTTTTCCGGCGTAGCTTTTCCATACAAATGCAGCAACAGACGGCCGACCGGATTGGCCGAGCGACGGCAATAGTCCATGAGTTGATCAAAACTGACGTAGCGTTTTAGGGTGACGTCCTGGCTGAACGCATCGAGTAAATCATAAAACGGTTGCAGCGGTAGTTTGTGCGTGCTGATGACCTCTGCCAAGGCATTAAACATAGTCGATGAGGGCATTTCGCCCAATTCAATCTTTTTTAATTCAAGGCGATAGTTTTCCAGATTGGCCAGCCGAACTGCGTCGGGCACATCGCCTTCATCGGCAAAATCGTCAGCACTGCGCGCAAAGGCGTAAATCACTTGCACTGGGCGGCGCAGCTTGCGCGGCATCAATAACGACGCTACAGGGAAATTTTCGTAATGGCCGGATTGGAATGAGCCGGGAGCGGTAGATGATAGGGATGAATTCACAAGTGTGTGAAAAGCCTGATTTTTTTAGGGATATTACACAAAAGTCACAGTGGATTCGGCTGACAGAAGCACCCTGATAATATACACTACCGACATGGGCGAGGGTGGCGGAATTGGTAGACGCACTGGATTTAGGTTCCAGCGCCGTAAGGCGTGAGGGTTCGAGTCCCTCCTTTCGCACCAGCAGATTTGTAATTAGCGTTTTTTAGGAATTTTTTCATGCAAACCCAGGTAAGCAATCCTCTCGAGAAGCAGCTTTCGCTTTCGTTGCCGGTGGCGCAAATCGAGGCGGAAATCGAAAACCGTCTCAAGCGCCTGTCGCGCACGGTGAAAATGCAGGGCTTCCGTCCCGGCAAAGTGCCGTTCAAGTTCGTCGCCCAGCAATACGGCCCGCAGGTGCGGCAGGAAGTCATGTCGGACTCATTGCAAAAAAGTTTTACTGCAGCGGTGCAACTGCAAAACCTGCGTGTCGCCGGCTATCCGCGCTTTGAATCCAAAAAAGATGCCGATGGTAAAGAAAATATCGAATTAACCGCCGTATTTGAGGTCTACCCCGATGTCAATGTCGGCGATATCAGCACCAGCGTAATCCATCGCCCGCTGAGTACAGTGGAAGAAACCGATGTGGATCGCACTATCGACATTCTGCGCAAACAACGGGTGAAGTACGACACCGCTGGACGGGCGGCAGCGAAAGACGACATGGTTAATATCGATTTCCGCGGCACTATTGATGGTGCGGAGTTCGACGGCGGCCAGGGCAAGGCCATGCAAACCGTAATCGGCGAAGGGCGCATGTTGCCTGAGTTCGAAGTGGCGCTGGTAGGCATGAAGAAGGGCGATAACAAATCTTTTCCGCTCACCTTCCCAGCCGATTATCACGGTAAAGACGTAGCGGGCAAAACCGCACTGTTTCAAATTTCGGTAAATGACGTTCTCGCGCCTGCCATGCCCGTAGTCAACGCGGATTTCGCATTGGGGCTGGGCGTGGCGGACGGCGATGTGGTCAAAATGCGCGCAGAAATCAAAGCCAATCTGGAGCGCGAAGTGAATAAGCGCAAACAACAAAAACTCAAGGATCAGGTAATGGACGCCTTGCTGAAAGCGACTAATTTTGATGTGCCGATGTCGCTGGTCGAAACTGAAACCCAGCGCTTGGTCGAATCGACCATGCAGGATTTACAGGCGCGCGGAATGGGCTCCAAAGACATGCTCAAGCTGTCGCCGGACATGTTCAAGGAGCAGGCGCAGCGCCGCGTCAAGCTCGGTTTGATTCTGGGCGAAGTGGTGAAGCGCCATAGCTTGCAAGCCAAGCCGGAGCAAATTCGCGCCACTCTTGAAGAGCACGCACAGAGTTTTGAGCAACCGGAACAAATGGTGCGCTGGTACTACACCCAACCCGAGCGGATGCAGGAAGTGGAAGCGCTGGTATTGGAGGATAATGTAGTTGTGTGGGCGCTGGGGCAAGCCAAAGTGCAGGACCAGGCGATGACAATGCAGGAACTGATGGGGAACGCGGCATGAGCGAAAACAACAGAATGGAACCGCAGGGACTCGGCTTGATCCCGATGGTGATCGAGCAGAGCGGGCGCGGCGAGCGCGCTTACGATATCTACTCGCGCTTGCTGAAAGAGCGCGTGGTGTTCCTGGTCGGCCCGGTCAACGAATCGACGGCAAATCTGATCGTCGCGCAATTATTGTTTCTCGAATCGGAAAACCCCGATAAGGACATCAACTTTTATATCAATTCTCCCGGCGGTTCGGTATCTGCCGGTTTGGCGATATATGACACCATGCAGTTTATTAAATCTCCGGTAAGCACTACATGTATGGGTTTAGCCGCCAGCATGGGGGCTTTTTTGCTTGCGGCAGGCGCGAAAAATAAGCGATACTGTTTACCGAATTCCCGGGTCATGATTCATCAGCCGTCGGGGGGATTCAGCGGGCAGGCCTCGGATATTGAAATTCAGGCTAAGGAAATTTTGTACCTGCGCCGCCGCCTGAA
Organism: Burkholderiales bacterium; assembly: GCA_049695115.1. Classification (GTDB taxonomy): domain Bacteria; phylum Pseudomonadota; class Gammaproteobacteria; order Burkholderiales; family JBEEJL01; genus JBEEJL01. The sequence goes on from JBAVRP010000036.1 coordinate 19,708, forward strand.
TGAGATGATGGCCAAGCATACTGGTCAAGCTATTGATATAATTGAAAAAGATACCGATAGGGATAATTTCATGAGTGCCGACGAAGCGGTGAAATACGGTATTATTGATAAAGTATTGGTGAGCCGGTTGGAAGCTTGATCAAAGTCAAAGCAGAAACAGCTTACTTTATGTAAGGTTGAGACATGGTTGACAAAATCGGTGGCGAAAAACTGTTGTACTGCTCGTTTTGCGGCAAGAGCCAGCATGAGGTAAAAAAACTCATTGCCGGCCCGTCGGTGTTTATTTGCGACGAGTGCATTGAGCTGTGCAACGACATTATCCGCGAAGAAGTGCAGGGCGACCCCATCGCCAAAGCCGCCAAATCGGATTTGCCCGTTCCGCATGAAATCTGCCATATCCTCGACCAATACGTCATCGATCAGGTACAGGCGAAGAAAATCCTGTCGGTCGCGGTTTACAACCATTACAAGCGCCTGAAAAATCCGGCCAAAGAAGCCGGCGATGTGGAAGTTGCGAAGAGCAATATCCTGCTCATAGGCCCAACGGGTTCCGGCAAAACCCTGCTCGCGCAAACCCTCGCGCGCTTGCTCAATGTGCCGTTTGTCATCGCCGATGCGACGACATTAACTGAAGCCGGTTACGTCGGCGAAGACGTGGAAAACATCATCCAGAAGTTATTGCAGAAATGCGATTACGACGTGGAAAAGGCCCAGCGCGGCATAGTCTATATCGACGAAATCGACAAGATTTCACGCAAGTCCGACAACCCGTCCATCACCCGTGACGTGAGCGGAGAGGGCGTGCAGCAGGCATTGCTGAAATTGATTGAAGGCACCATGGCTTCCGTGCCGCCGCAAGGCGGACGCAAGCATCCGAACCAGGAATTCGTTCAGGTCGATACCACAAATATATTATTCATCTGCGGCGGCGCGTTTGGCGGGCTGGACAAGGTCGTGCGTAATCGCTCGGAAAAAGGCGGTATCGGTTTCGGCGCCACCGTGCAAAGCCACAATGACCGCAAGCAGATCGGCGCACTGTTGAAAGAAGTGGAGCCGGAAGATTTAATCAAATACGGCTTGATCCCGGAATTCGTCGGTCGTCTGCCGGTGGTCGCGACACTGGATGAACTGGATGAAAAAGCCTTGGTGCGCATACTCACCGAGCCGAAAAACGCGTTGACCAAGCAATATCAGAAATTGCTCGGCATGGAAGGCGTGGACCTGGAATTCCGCGATAACGCATTGGACGCTATTGCCAAAAAAGCTTTGGCGCGCAAAACGGGCGCGCGCGGATTACGTTCTATTATCGAACACGCCTTGCTCGACATCATGTATGAATTGCCGTCGATGCAAAATGTTTCCAAAGTCGTGGTGGACGAAAATGCGATCGCAGGCGACGGCAAACCGATTTTGATTTACTCAGATCAGCCAAAAGTAGCTGGTGTTTAAGTATTTAATTTAATTGAGTTTTTTGTATTTCCGCGCAACATGCGCTCATCCGCCGGGGCGGTATACAGGTGATAACACTACACTTGAATACCGATTTTTAAGACCCAAGTTAAATGTATCTTTGATTGAAAGGTGAGCATCATGTCAACTACTCCCAGCCTGTCCCAAATTTATCCACTGTTGCCCTTGCGTGATGTTGTCGTGTTTCCGCACATGGTGATACCGCTGTTTGTCGGCCGCCAGAAATCCATCAAGGCGCTCGAAACCGCCATGGAAGCGGGCAAGAACATTGTGCTGGTCGCGCAAAAATCCGCCGCCAAAGATGAGCCAGTGCCGGAAGATTTGTATCATATTGGCAGCCTCGCCAGCATTCTGCAAATGCTCAAGTTGCCCGACGGCACGGTCAAGGTATTAGTCGAAGGCGGGCAACGCGTGCGCATTAACCAGATCATGGATGTCAACACATATTACAACGGCGAAGTCGAAGCGCTGCCCGAACTCGGCGCCGAAAACCACGAAATCGAAGCCATGCGCCGCACGCTGGTGTCGCAGTTCGACCAGTTCGTCAAACTAAATAAAAAGATCCCGCCGGAAGTGTTGACTTCCCTCGCCGGTATCGACAGTGCCGGCCGTTTGTCCGATACCATAGCCGCGCACCTGCCGTTAAAGCTGGAACAAAAACAGCAAATACTCGAAATGCCCGACGTGAAACTCCGTCTCGAACATTTGCTCAGCTTGCTCGAAACAGAAATCGATATCCTGCAAGTGGAAAAACGCATCCGCGGACGCGTCAAGCGCCAGATGGAAAAATCGCAGCGCGAGTATTACCTCAACGAGCAGGTAAAGGCGATCCAGAAGGAACTCGGTGACGGCGACGAATCCGCCGACATCGACGAGCTGGAGAAAAAAATCAAGGCGGCGCACATGCCGAAAGAGGCGCGCGTCAAGGCTGAAGCTGAGCTGAAAAAACTGCGCCTGATGTCGCCCATGTCGGCGGAAGCTACCGTGGTGCGCAATTACATCGACACTCTGGTGGCGTTGCCGTGGAAAAAGAAAACCAAGGTTGCGACCGATTTGACCGTTTGCGGTGAAGTACTGGATCAGGATCACTATGGCCTGGAGAAAGTAAAAGAACGCATCGTCGAATATCTCGCCGTGCAGCAGCGCGTGGACAAACTCAAGGCGCCTATCCTGTGCCTGGTCGGCCCACCCGGTGTCGGCAAGACCTCGCTCGGGCAATCGATCGCGCGCGCGACCAATCGCAAATTTGTCCGTATGTCCCTCGGCGGCGTGCGCGACGAAGCGGAAATCCGCGGCCATCGCCGCACTTACATCGGTTCCATGCCGGGCAAGATTTTGCAAAACATGAGCAAGGTCGCGGTGCGCAATCCGCTGTTCCTGCTCGACGAAGTGGACAAGATGGGAATGGACTTCCGCGGCGATCCGTCCTCGGCGTTGCTCGAAGTGCTCGACCCGGAACAGAATCATACCTTCGTCGATCATTACATCGAAGTCGAATACGATTTGTCCGACGTGATGTTTGTCGCGACGGCGAACACGCTGAACATCCCCGGTCCGTTGCTCGATCGCATGGAAGTGATACGTTTGTCCGGCTATACCGAAGACGAAAAAATCAATATCGCGCAAAAATACCTGCTGCCTAAGCAATTCAAAGCGAACGGATTAAAAGAGGGCGAACTGCTGGTGGCTGAAACAGCGCTACGCGACATCGCGCGCTATTACACGCGCGAGGCAGGCGTACGCAATTTTGACCGCGAAGTGGCCAAAATCTGCCGCAAGGTAGTGACTGCGTTACTCACCGGCAAGAAAAAAAAAGGCAAGATCACCGTCAATTCACGCAACCTCGACAAATACCTGGGCGTGCGCCGCTTTGACTACGGCATGGCGGAAAAAAACAACCAAGTGGGGCAAGTCACCGGCCTCGCGTGGACGGAAGTCGGCGGCGAGTTACTGACCATTGAAGCGGTGAGAGTGCCGGGTAAGGGTAAAACCACCACCACCGGCAAGCTTGGCGAGGTGATGCAGGAATCCATACAGGCAGCGCTCACCGTCGTCCGCGCGCGTGCAAAGACGCTGGGTATCGCCGAAGATTTCCACGACAAGAACGACATACACATCCACTTGCCCGAAGGCGCGACGCCGAAAGACGGCCCAAGCGCAGGTGTCGGCATCTGTACCGCGATTGTGTCCACGCTCACCGGCATCCCGGTGCACGCCAATGTGGCGATGACGGGCGAGATTACCTTGCGCGGCGAAGTATTGCCTATCGGCGGCCTGAAAGAAAAATTACTGGCAGCCCACCGCGGCGGTATCAAGACCGTGTTGATACCGGAAGAAAACACCAAGGACCTGATCGAGATCCCGGACAATATCAAAAACCATCTCGACATTCATCCGGTACGCTGGATCGACCAAGTGTTGGAGATGGCCTTGGAGCGCAAGCCCGAACCGTTACCGGAAATCAAATCGGACGTGGCAGCTATTGCCGCCAAGCCGGACGTGGCTGCGGTTCGGATCAAGCATTGATTTTCCCCTGTAGTATTAAGCGCGGCTTAGGCCGCGCTTTTTTTTCGCCGTGATTTTCAAATTGCGCTTTCAAGATACGCATAGGACGCAACATAAGATGATGTAAATTGACGGTAAAAATATTTAATATAATCAATTAGTTAATAAACTTTATGCTTGAACGAAGCTGATAGCGCATTGCATTCATCAGTAAAGTCTCCAGTATGCGCACTGGAAAACCCGCACCAGATACAGTAATATGTCCGGCTTCCGGGTGCTTAGCTCAGCTGGTAGAGCGTCGCCCTTACAAGGCGAATGTCGGCGGTTCGATCCCGTCAGCACCCACCAGTGAATCTTGTAGGTAAATGTTTTACTGGAGTGGTAGTTCAGTTGGTTAGAATACCGGCCTGTCACGCCGGGGGTCGCGGGTTCGAGTCCCGTCCACTCCGCCAACAACCGAGAGGGGCGAACGCGAGTTCGCCCTTTTTCATAAACGCAGACGGACACCGCCATGATGCTCGAAAATTTGCGCCAAAAAGCGCAAAGTAAATTCGCAAAAATCATTCTGATATTGATTTTATTTCCCTTTGCGCTATTCGGGCTGGATTCCTACGTGCGCAATAGCAGCCAGGGCGACAGCGCCGCGCGCGTCGGGCGCCAGGAAATTTCGGTAAGTGAATTCAACAACGCCTATCGGGCGCAGCAACAGCAAATGCAATCCATCCTCGGTGCGCAGTACGACGCAGCGGCGATGGATAATCCGGAAGCGCGCAAGGCGGTGCTGGATAACCTGATCAACAATCGCCTGATGGTGGCGGAAGCGGCAGACGCCGGCATGACTGTGTCAGACGCGCGTCTTGCCAAGCGTATTTCTGAGGTGCCGAATTTTCAGGACGACGGCAAATTTTCCAAAGTGAAATACCAGAATTTCCTGCGCTCTTCTGGATACAGCGAACGCAGTTTCGAGGCGCGCATGCGCGAGGATATGATGATCCAGCAACTGCGCGAAGCAGTGACCGACACACCGATCGTGCCTCAAACCGTAGTGGATAATTTTATCCGCGCGCAGGAACAGACGCGCGAAATCAGCATTGCCAATTTCACGCCGGAACAATTCGTTGCCCAGGTAAAACTCGCCGACGGCGCGGCGAAAACCTATTACGATTCACACCAGCCGGAATTTGAAATCCCGCAGCAAGTAAAACTGGAATATCTGGTGCTATCCGCCGATCAGATCGGGCAGAAAATCACCATTGCCGACGACGAAGTCAAAAAATATTACGAAACCAATGCGGAAAGATTCAAGGAGGGCGAACAGCGCAAAGCCAGCCACATCCTGATTAACGCCGCGCCGACCGCCACCGACACCGAGAAAAAAGCGGCCAGGGAAAAAGCCGATGATTTGTTTCAACAGGCGAAGAAAAATCCCGCAGGTTTTGCCGAGCTGGCAAAGAAACACTCGCAGGATATCGGCTCAGGCAAGCAGGGCGGCGATTTAGGTTTCTTCGGCAAGGGCATGATGGTCAAACCATTTCAGGACGCCACCTTCGCTATGAAAAAAGGCGAAATCCATGAGCCCGTGTTGTCAGATTTCGGTTATCACATCATTCAGTTAAACGACATCAAGCCGGAAAAAGTGCGCAGTCTCGCCGAAGCGTCGGGTGAAATCCAGCAGGAGCTGAAAAAACAAAAAGGCGAAAAGGCATTTTCCGAAATGGCCGAAGGGTTCGGCACGCTGGTGTTCGAACAATCCGGCAGCCTCAAAGCCGCGGCAGATAAATACGAACTCAAGATTCAGCAAAGCGACTGGTTGTCGAGGAAATCGCCCGCGCCGCCGCCGCTTAACAGCGACAAATTACTGAACGCGGTTTTTACCGAAGCAGTACTGAAAGACAAGCGCAATACCGAAGCAGTGGAGACTGCGCCTAACACGTTAGTGGCAGCCCGCTTGCAGGAATCCAAACCCTCCAGCATGAAGCCCTTTGATGAGGTGAAAGCGCAAATCCAGCAGCGACTTATCCGGGAAGAAGCTGGCCGTATTGCGGCCAAGGAAGGCCAGGCGCAATTAGCGCTGGTGAAAGAAAGCAAGGAACTAGCCGGATCAAAGTGGACTCCGCCCCTGAAAATTTCCCGCGACAAACCCGCGCCGACAATGCCGCCGCAAGCATCAGAAGCCGCGTTCAAAATTCCCGCCGGCAAATTGCCGGCATACACCGGCGTCGATACTGCGCAGGGTTATCTGTTGCTCAAGCTGACACAAGTGCAGGATGGCGGTGCGATTGATGACGCCAAGCGCAAGAATTACAGCGAGCGCATCAGGTCGGCGTTAGTGCAACAAGATTTGAATGGGTTTCTCGCCAGCTTGCGTGCAGGAACCAGTGTGAAAGTGAATGACGTGGTGATTCAGAAAAAAGAAATCCAGTAATCGTTTTATTGAATCGAAAAAAATGGAAAACCGAGGTGCGCCATTTTTTGTTTGTCATTTGTTCTGTCATTCTGAGGCTTTAGCCGAAGAATCTGCTTTTCGCGATATCCAACCGGGTAACCCGCAGCAAAACGCCTACGTGGAAAGATTCAACCGGACGGTGCGTTATGAATGGCTGTCGCAATACCTGTGGCAGGACATCGAAGCAGTGCAGAACTTTGCTACCCGATG
>JBAVRP010000037.1:0-14729 GCA_049695115.1 Burkholderiales bacterium
GGCGTATTTGTCGAATCCGGCAGTGGCAAAGGTGGTCTGTTTCATCGTCGTTCCTCCCTCGTATCCCATCATTCAAATATTACATTTGTTCGATTGGATGCGGGGACTTAATCAGAGTTTCCCTAAAAATGAAAAAGTATCAGACAACACTCCTGGCTGTCGTAATTTTCCTTGGTCAAGTGGTACCGCTTGCACTTGCTCAAGATGTTCAACGTGGCCTACGAAACTATGAAGATGTTATGGCAGGCAAGAAGAGGCTTGAACAACTCACGCCACAAGAAAGACAGGAGGTGCTAACTGTCTACCGTCGGGTCAAAAATCAGAGCAATAGCGGCAAGTCAGATGAATGTCGAAATTCGCTTTCGCAGGCTGAAAGCACTGCGTCTGATTTGGCAGATTACTCACGTAAGCTCCGGAACTGTGCCGAATCGCTCGATTTTGGTAATGATTGTAGCTCTGAATTTCGTCGAGTTAAGAATGCCCATAGTGACTACGAAGATGCCGTGTCATCTATCAGTAGCAAATGTAATTAGAATTAGTAAGGAAAAGAAACGATGTTCACCGGAATCATCCAAGCCGTCGGCCACATCAGCGCATCCACGCCATTGCAAGATGGTTTGCGGCTCACCATCTCATGCAAAGACTTGAGTCTCGATGACGTCAACATCGGCGACAGCATCGCGGTCAATGGTGCTTGCCTTACTGTGGTCGATCTCAATCTGAACGCGTTCAGCGTCGATGTGTCGCGCGAGACGATTAATTGCACTGAGAGTTTGCAGCAGGGCTCTGAGGTGAATCTGGAAAAAGCCATGCGCTTGTCCGACCGGCTTGGTGGACATCTCGTAAGCGGGCATGTGGATGGCGTGGGTGAGGTGGTGAAGTTTGAGCAAATCGGCGAGAGTTGGTTGCTCGTCGTGCGCGCGCCGGATGCGCTGAAAAAATATATGGCGCGCAAAGGTTCGATCACGATTAACGGAGTGAGTTTGACGGTGAACGATGTCGAGGGAAATAGTTTTAAGGTGAATTTAATTCCGCATACGATACATGTCACGACGTTGAAAAATCTCAAAGCGGGCAGTCGTGTGAATTTGGAAGTCGATATGATCGCGCGCTATGTTGAACGCATGATAAATATAGTATAGAATATTCAATATAATCAAATAGTTACATATTAAAGCATTTTCCCTCTGTAACTCCCTCTGTAATCGTCGCGGATTGCGTAGCGACATCGTATAAAATAGAAGCCTATTCAAGTCTCTTTGGAGAACAACATGAAGCTGGTCAAAAATCATGAGCACAGCAGCAACGGTATTTCGTCCGTGCAGGACATCATCGCCGATATTAAGGCGGGCAAGATGGTGGTGTTGGTGGATGAGGAAGACCGCGAGAACGAGGGCGATTTGGTGATGGCGGCGGAGTTTGTCACGCCCGCCGCGATTAACTTTATGACCAAGCATGCGCGCGGGTTGATTTGCCTGACGTTGACGGAAGACCATTGCGCGCAATTGAATTTGCCCTTGATGGTGTCGGACAATCGTTCGCCACTGGGCACCAATTTTACTTTGTCGATAGAAGCGGCGAGTGGCGTGACCACGGGAATTTCCGCAGCGGATCGCGCGCGCACCATTCAAGCCGCCGTCGCGCGCAACGCCAAGCCGTCGAACATTGTGCAGCCGGGACATATTTTCCCGGTAAAAGCGCAAAAGGGCGGCGTGCTGGTGCGCGCGGGCCACACCGAAGCCGGATGTGATTTGGCGCAGCTTGCCGGTTTGATTCCTGCCGCGGTGATATGCGAAATTCTCAAAGACGACGGCGAGATGGCGCGTTTGCCGGATTTGATAACCTACGCGCAACAACATCAACTTAAAGTCGGCACTATCGCGGATTTGATCCACTACCGCAGCAAGACGGAAAAACTGGTCGAGCGTGTCGGCGAAAAAAATATCCAGACGCGTTACGGCGAATTCAGATTGGTCGCGTATCACGACAAGACGGCGAACGAAACCCATCTCGCGCTGGTGAAAGGCACTCCGCAACAAGATAAGGAAACGCTGGTGCGCGTGCATGAGCCGCTCAATGTGATGGATTTGCTTGACGAATCGGACGACGTGCATAGCTTTGGCTTGCACCCCGCCATGCGCGTTATTGCCGAAGCGCAAAGCGGCGTAATTGTGTTGTTGCGCCGTCCGCAGGCAGCGCAGGACATTCTGCAACACATATTGCCAAAAAAACAAAAGCAGGCGGGCGAAGTAAAATGGGATTCGCGTATTTATGGTATCGGTGCGCAGATTTTGCGTGACCTCAATGTCGGCAAAATGCGCCTATTGGCGAAGCCGCAAAAAATGCCCAGCCTGGCTGGTTTTGACCTGGAAGTCACCGGCTATTTTTCAAACGAAAAAAAATAAGGGATTACGTGAATCGCATTGCAACTGAAATCAATGGGCAAGGTTTGAGTATTGGTATTGTCATGAGCCGTTTTAATAATAAAGTCGGCGAAGCTTTGCTGGCTTCATGCACTGCTGAATTACATAAACACCAAGTTGGCAAAGATGCGGTGACCTTAGTGACTGTACCCGGCGCGCTGGAAGTGCCACTGGCGTTACAAAAGCTCGCGCAGACGCAAAAATACCACGCATTGATTGCGCTCGGCGCGGTGATTCGTGGCGAGACGTATCATTTTGAAGTGGTAGCTAATGAATCAGCTGCAGGCATCATGCAGGTGCAACTCGACACCGGCGTGCCGGTCGCCAACGCGATTCTCACCACCGAGAATGATGAACAGGCAATGGCGCGTGTCGCCGAAAAAGGCGCGGATGCCGCGCGGGTGGCGATAGAAATGGCGAATCTCGCCGGAAAAATTGTATGAAGTCTTCGCGCAGGCGCTCGCGCGAATTTGCGCTGCAGGCCCTGTATCAATGGCAAGTCAATGGCAGCAACGCAGATTCTTTAATCTCGCAACTGTCCGAAGGCGAAGGTTACGCAAAAATCGACCAGGCTTATTTTGCCGAGCTGATTAAGGGAACTATTACTTCCGCCAGTGACCTGGAACAAAAAATTTCCCAACATCTGGATCGCCCATTGAAACAACTCAGCCCGGTCGAGCGCGGTATTTTGATGCTGGCATGTTATGAGCTGACGACGCAGTTGGACGTGCCGTATAAAGTCATTATCAATGAAGGGATAGAGCTTGCAAAAACGTTTGGTGGCACCGACGGGCACAAGTATGTGAACGGTGTGCTGGATAAAATCGCGCCGACTTTGCGGGGTGAGGAAATAACTCAGGCAAGCCAAACGGCACGGCATAAAGCGTAATGTTTCAGCTTGAATGTAGTGAAGATCAAAAGCGAAAAGCAGATCCTTCGCTTCGCTCAGGATGACAGTTTTATATTTTCTTGTTCAGGATGACAGTTTTATATTTTCCTTGTCATTCAGAGCAGCGCGAAGAATCTGCTTTTTTTTTGTCAATTCCTCAATAATCTTAATATTACAATTTTGACTTTCGAATTCGACATCATCCGCCGTTATTTCACCCGCGAAAATTCCGCTGTGCTGGGGGTAGGGGATGACGCGGCACTGGTTGAAGTCACGCCAGGGCATCAACTCGCCGTATCTACCGACATGCTGGTATCGGGCCGGCATTTTTTCGCGGATGCCGATCCTTTCAAGCTCGGCCATAAATCCCTGGCTGTGAATCTTTCCGATATGGCGGCGATGGGCGCGGCGCCTCGCTGGGCGCTGTTGTCGCTGGCTTTGCCCGGGGCAAATGAGCGCTGGCTGGAAAGATTTTCCACCGGGTTTTTTGCCTTAGCGGACGAATATAAAGTCGCGTTGATAGGCGGCGACACCACCAAAGGCCCGCTGAATATTTGCGTGACTATCATGGGCGAAACTAAACCCGGTGAAGCGTTGCGACGGGACGGCGCGAAAGCGGAAGATGAAATCTGGGTATCCGGCCTGCTGGGCGATGCGGCGTTGGGATTGGCGGCATTGCAAAACTTTTTGTCGCTCCAGCCTGAAGAGCTTAAGCAATGCGAGCTTGCTTTGCACGCACCGCGACCACAAGTAGCTTTGGGTCTCGCATTGCGTGGAATTGCCAACAGCGCGATTGATGTTTCAGACGGCCTGTTGGCTGACCTCGGCCATATACTCGAGCGCGCAAACGTCGGCGCAGAAATTCATTTTCCTCGCTTGCCTGTTTCCAAAATCATGCAGGCACAATTGCCCAACCCAATAGCACAACAATGCCTGTTGGCGGGCGGCGACGATTATCAGTTATGCTTTACCGCGCCAGCGGACTTGCATGCACAAATAGTAGCTGCAGGCACCAAGGCAAAGGTTGCTGTGACCAGCATCGGCCGTATCAAAAGCACAAATGGATTGATCGTGCTTGATGCCGACAATCACCCGATGAAAATCCACAGCAAAGGTTTTGACCATTTTGCCTGATCCCGATTTGAAATTTATCTTTGCATCGCCCGCGCGCTTTATCGCTTTTGGTTTTGGCAGCGGGTTGAGCCCCAAAGCGCCGGGCACGGTTGGTTCGCTCGTCGGAGTTGGCTTATATTTATTGCTAAAGGTTTTTTTGTCTCGGAGCGCCGTACTTGGCTTACTGATTTTATTGTTCATGCTCGGCGTGTGGGCGTGCGAAAGAACGGGGCGCGATTTGGGCGTGGCCGACCACGGCGGCATGGTGTGGGACGAAATCGTCGCCATGATGCTGGTGCTGTCGTTTACACCATTTGGCATCGTTTGGTATGCGGTGGCGTTGGCGCTGTTTCGCTTGTTCGATATCTGGAAACCTTTTCCAATTCGTTTGTTGGAAAAAAGATTCAAGTGCGGATTCGGTGTGATGATCGATGACATCATGGCGGCGATATATGCCATTGTTGTTATATGGATAACGATACGGCTGTTCAATTTTCCCCATCGCGGCTATATTATAAGTATTTGATTATATTAAATTATTTATGAAATCAGCATGGCCCTATCCGAAGCTGTTTGCCCATCGCGGCGGCGGTATTCTCGCGCCGGAGAATACGCTGGCGGGCATGCGCATGGCAGCGAAACAGAAATATCAAGCGGTCGAGTTTGATGTGAAGCTCGCCGCTTGCGGCACGCTGATTGTGATGCACGACGACACGCTGGATCGCACCACTAATGGCAAGGGCTTGGTTGCCGAAACAACTTATGCAGACATTGCCAAGCTGGATGCCGGTTCGTGGCATAGCGAAAAATTTGTCGGCGAACGCGTGCCGACTTTCGCCGAACTCGCGCCACTCTGCATAGACTTGGGTTTGTTGTGCAATGTGGAAATAAAACCTAATCCCGGCCAGGAGCGCGAAACAGGCGAAGCCGCTGCTATGGCATGCAAGAAAATCTGGCAAGACAAGAAATATTTGCCGCTGCTGACGTCGTTCTCGTTTGATGCACTGGCTGCGGCGAAAGCAGAAGCGCCGGAATTACCGCGTGCGATACTATTCGACGAAATTCCATCTGATTGGAAAACACAGGCGGAAAAGCTTGACTGCGTTTCCGTAAATTGCAATCACGCGCATGTGAACGTAGATCAAATTCAGACGATACGCGGCGCTGGTTATCGGGTGATGTGTTATACGGTGAATGATGTCGCCAAGGCGAAAAAATTATTTGCCTGGGGAGTGGATGGTCTGTTTACCGATAATCTGGCTGAAATAAAAAAAATTAAAACATAAAACAGATTCTTCGCCTCGCTCAGAATGACAGAGAGGTGAGTTACAGTAATTGTCTTGTCATCCTGAGTGGAACGAAGGATCTGCTTTTATTGCAAATTGAAAATTTCAACTGGCGCGATTTCATCCGCCAATTCAAAGCCAAATACCTTGGAATAAAAATACAGTTCAGCTTCCAGTGCGCGCTTGATGGTTTCTGCTTTACGAAAGCCGTGCTGCTCGCCTTCGAATGGCAAATAGGCGACGGGGAGCCCGTGATGCTTGAGCGCGTCAACCATGCGCTTTGTCTGATTCGGCAATACTACTTTGTCTTCCAGGCCTTGGAAAAAAATAACCGGGCAGGAAAGCTGTTCTGCGTAGTGAATCGGCGAGCGGGAACGGTATAACGCTTCACTTAAGCCGCCAATCAGCCGCGCTTCGTAGCGCGATTCGAATTTGTGCGTGTCTTGCGCCAATGCCGCCACGTCACTGATACCGTAATAGCTGGCGGCTGCCCTGAATACTTTGTGGAAGGTCAGCGCACACAAAGTCGTATAGCCGCCGGCGCTCGAGCCGCGGATGATCAGGCGTTTGCCGTCCACAAGTTTTTGTTGCACGAGATATTCCGCTCCGGCGATGCAGTCCTCCACGTCGGCAATCCCCCACAGGCCATATAAGCTGCGGCGATACTCGCGGCCATAACCCGTGCTGCCGGCGTAATTGACGTCGAGCACGGCGAAGCCGCGGCTGGTCCAGAATTGCGTGGACAATTTAAGCGCGGTTGATGCTGCTGCCGTTGGTCCGCCGTGACTGATGACGATCAGCGGCGGCAGTTGATTTTCTGGTGCTGAAAAATCCGGATTGCATGGGGGATAAAAAAATCCGTGCGCAGTCCGTTTGCCTTTGCTGGCGAAGGAGATACTTTGCGGTGAGGATATATAATTTTCATCGAACGGCAAAGAGATGGAAGATTGGATCATTTTAGTAGAATTGTTATTGGCGTCAAGCATGACAATGGCGGGCGGCTGCGTAGGGCTTGCGGCATGAAAGACTATTTGTCCTCTTTCTACGCGCAAATATTGAATATCGGTAAAGCCTGTGGGTATCGTTTCCAATTTGCCCGATTCAATGTGGATTTTTCCTAACTGCCAAGTCCCGCTTTGGTTATATGCACAGACTATTTCATTGACTGAAGAAAAACCAAAATGCGACATGCAAGACTGCCAATGCGGATAAGCAAATTCCGCCTGCATGGGGCAAACAGCCTGTATCTGTTGTTGCGCGTGGCGATAAATATTCCACCAGCCTGTTTTGTCCGACACAAAATAAAGCATTCCATGCGGCGACCATTCCGGTTGAGCGATAGATTCATCGTTATCGCCGGCAATTTTCAGCGGTTCTCCAAGCGAATTATCTGTAGTGAAATCGGCCAGCCATAATTCTGTCGCGTCCCACGGCATGTCCGGATGGTTCCAACTTATCCAAGTCAATAGCCTGCCGTCGGGCGAGAGGCGTGGGGAAGAATAAAAATCCGCGCCGCTGACGATAACGCTAACTTGCCCGTCCAGCAAATTGATCGAAACTAATTCGTTCACTGCTTCTTTACCGACTTCACTATGATCTTCGCGTACACAAATTAGCCTGTTGCGAACAAGATCAATTTGCATGTCAGCGTAGCGCCAAGCGCCTTCAGGCGTGATTGGTGCGGGGGGATGATTGGATGACTGTTTATAAATACGCTGATCAGCGTAATGACAAAAATAGATTACGCCATTTTTCACCGCATACGCGCCGCCGCCGTATTCATGCACGCGAGAGCGGATGTTGAATGGCGCAGGCGTGATTTCTTTGCTCACACCATCAGCATTGCGTCGCATCAGCACTTGCCGTCCACCTTCATTCGGGCGGCTTTCCAGCCAGTAGATCGTGTCGCCGTCGATAGCCGTCAGGCCTAGCGTAATGGCGCCGCCACTGATGAGTTGGGTGGCGATGGGAGATTTCCAGGTGGCGTATGGCGCGGTGATCGGCATAAATTCAGGATTGCAATTTTGAGTTAGAGTAACTATAACTAATACACAAGGTTTCGATAGGGGGCGGTCATGTTCAAGCATATTTTATTACCGACCGACGGTTCCGAGCGCTCCGAATTCACCACAGCCAAGGGCGTGGAGATGGCGCGTCAAATGGGTGCCCGCGTGACGGCGCTGCATGTGATGCCGACGTATCCGCTGATTGCCTACGTCGATTGGGGGCCGATAGATCCGGTGACCGAGGAGCGCTTTCAGCAGGAGGCCAAGCAGCGGGCAGAAATGTATTTGAATAATGTCAGCAACGCTGCGAAGAATGCAGGCGTACCGTCCACGACGGAGTCGCGCAGCAGCGATCATCCTTGGGAGGCGATCATCGCGGTGGCAAAGGAAAAACAGTGCGATTTGATTTTCATGGCGTCGCATGGTCGGCGCGGGCTTGCGGGTTTGCTCATGGGGTCGGAGACGAATAAGGTACTGACTCACACGGATATTCCTGTTCTTGTCTGGAGATAAGTTAAGTATTTGATTATATTTAATAAAAAAGCCCGCGTCGTGCGGGCTTTTTGCATCATGGCGATGAAAAATCACGCGTGCAGGCGGCTGTGTCTCGGCACGCTTGCCATCAGGTATTCCATCTGGTCGGCGAGAATATTGCGGTTCGACAGAATGAAGTGCTCATGCCGGTTGGGAACGTAGGGCAGGTAGATCAGCGGCATATTAGCTTCCTCCGGCGTACGGTTGCGTTTGTGGTGGTTGCAGCGTTTGCAAGCGGTGACCAGGTTCATCCAGTTATTGCGACCGCCCTTGGATAGCGGCGTGACATGTTCGCAATCGAGCTCGGAACGTTTGAAGCGCCCTCCGCAATACGCGCATACGTGGCGGTCGCGCTCAAGCAGGGCATCCTTGGTAATTTGCGGAATATGCGGGCCATTGCGCATTTTGAATTCCGGCCCGCGTACGGCGATGATGCTGTTTGCGACAATAAGCGAGCGTTCACCCGTGGCACGGGCAATTCCGCCGTGATAGGTAAATTCGGTTTCGCCTATACTCCACGCTACCATTTGCTTCACGTAATAATGGACCGCGGTTTCCATTTCAATCCACTTGCGCGGCGTACCTGCCACGTCAAGGGCCAGAATTTTCTGCGACACGAGTAATTCCCCAGTTGTTAACTTGATAAATGATAGTTTAAGCAGAATTTTGCACTTTAATCAATAGTTTGACTACACTTTTGTCCGTCTGTTCGGAAAACAATGAATATCGGGTGGCATGACGCCGTGCCGCGTTTATAGGAAAAACAATGATTTTTAGCATGAAATCGGCGCGGCAATGCGGTTTAAGCTTGTTAATCCTCGCCTCGTTGTACGCCTATGCTACGCCCGACTGGTCACCAGCCGCGAAGCCTGCCTCTGGAGCAACAGCGGGGGAAGCGGGAAAATTCGTTGCTGACGCCGAGCGTCGCCGTGCCGAGTATGGATTACGCGCTAACCGCGAACCTGTGGTGAGAGTTGCGCGAAAAGTATCAGGGGAGTACGCGGCCTGAGCCGACGCTGCCCGGCGGTTTCGACGCTGCGGCCAAGTATCACATTGCTGCGAATACTCCCTACATGCGCTACTTTATTGCCCATATAATGCAATACCAATTCCATCGTGCGCTTTGTAAAGAGTCTGGTCACAAGCGGCCCGCTGCATCGCTGCTCGATTTACGGCAGCAAGCCTGCGGGCGACAAACTCAAAGCCATGCTCGAAAAATGTTAAAGCCAAGCTTGGCGGCAAACACCGAAACTGATGACAGGCGAAGAAAATATGGATGCCTCGGCAATTCTCGATTACTACGCGCCGCTGAAAAAATGGCTGGACGAGCAGAACGCAATATACCGCAACCAACGGCTGATAAAATAACAAGTATTTGATTATATTGAATATTTATTGAAATTTAAGTGATGCAAAAAGAGCCGACTAAACATGCCTTTTTGTCTCGCTATCGGGTTCATCATGTAGCGTTGGCATTTACAGTGAAACGGCAAAAGGAGAAAGCAGCATGAACGGGATGCACCAGTACACGGCGACGGTTGCGTGGACGCGCAAAGGCGCAAAATTTACCGACAACAAATTTAGCCGTGCGCATGAATGGCGCTTCGATGGCGGTGCAGTGCTGCCGGGTTCGAGTTCGCCTCTTTCGGTGCCGGTGCCTTATTCAGATTCCGCCGCAGTTGATCCGGAAGAAGCCTTGGTGGCGGCTTTATCTTCGTGCCACATGCTGTTTTTTCTCGCTTACGCCGCCAGGAAGGGATGGGTAATCGAAAGCTACACCGATGAAGCTGTCGGCACGATGGATAAGAACGACAGCGGCAAACTTGCAATCACCCACGTTCGGCTTCGGCCGCACATCATTTTTGCTGGCGCCGCACCCTCACAGGAGGAAATCGACGCCGTTCATCATCGCTCGCATGAAGAATGCTATATCGCCAATTCACTAAAAGCCCATGTTGACATCGAATCCGCTTAATCGACCTGAAGCACGAACAGAGAATAGGCTTGGGGGAAATTCCCATCCGGCTCCCACACTGTCCGGTACACAATCACGTTGGTAGTCGTCGGCGACTGATCGGGAAACGTGAGTTAAACCGCTTGCAACAGAAATTCGCCGAAACGCGACACGGTATCGTCGGCCCACACCTTTATATATCGCCACCCCGCTGCTTCCGCGATGGCGAGAAAATCTTCCTGCGAATATTTATAAGAGTTTTCAGTATGGATGGTTTCACCCTCCTGAAAATAAAACGTTTGTCCCAGCATGCTGACTGATAGTCTTCGCGTGGTGCGCAAATGCATTTCGACGCGGCTCTCGATGGCATTGAACGGGGCTTCGTGAGTGAAAGCAGCCAAATCGAAATTCGCGCCTAGCTGTTCATTGGCTCGGCGCAATAAATTTAGGTTGAATTCCGCCGTGATGCCTTGTGCGTCGTTGTAACCGGCGTGGAGCGCGGCGTAGTTTTGCGTCATGTCCACGCCGATGAGCAGCCAGCTTCCCGCGCCGGTCATGTGGCGCACGTTGGCCAATAGATTTGTCGCTTCCGGTGGCGAAAAATTGCCGATGGTTGAACCGGGGAAAAATGCCAGGATCTTATTTTTCTGCGCAGGTAAATTTTCGATTTGCAGCGGCTGAGTAAAATCACCAACTTCCGGCGTAATGGCGATCTTCGGGAAATCGTTTTTCAACCCCGCAACCGTCAGCGCAAGAAAGTCAGTCGAAATATCAATCGGCACATAGCGGGACACAGAGGAAATTTTTTCCAGCAGCAGGCGGGTTTTGCTCGATGATCCGCTACCGAGCTCGACTATGGTTTCAATATTTCCATGTAAAGCGGGAAGTTCGTCAGTGAGGGTTTGCAACAATCCCGTTTCGATCTGCGTCGGATAATATTCCGGCGTGCGCGTGATTTGCTCGAAAAGTTCGGAGCCGCGCTGGTCGTAAAACCATTTGCACGGCAGCGTTTTCTGTTTTTGCGCCAGGCCATGCAATACGTCTTGCGCAAACAGCAGGTTTTCGGGAGAAATGACATGCAGTGACTTATTCATTTTTAGTCTTTGGCTAGACTGCGCAGGTCCTGAAGCCGGCAAATATATCGCGTCGTTCGGGCAAATAAAAATTCCGGTAACGCGGATGATGCATGTACGGGTGCGTGGCGAACGATCCGCCGCGCACTTCGCGTTGGTTGTTGAACCACGGTGCGGAATATTCTTTATACGGACCGGGCGCAAATTTGGGGTAGGGTGTGAATGCGCTCGCGGTCCATTCCCACACGTTGCCACCCCATTCGATGTGGTTTTCTGCAGCGGCGTATTCCCATTCGGCTGCGGTAGGCAGGCGGCGAGCGGCCCAGCGGCAATACGCTTCGGCTTCCATTGCATTTACATGGCAGACCGGATGATCGTCCGGCAGACTTTCCCATTGTCCGAACCAGCGATGCTGCCAACCAGATTTCCCCCAATGCCAATGTGCGGGCGGACTTCCACCTGCATCGACAAAGGCTCGGTATTGTCTGTTAGTTATGGGAGTCATATCGATTTCAAAATTTTTTATTTCTATCTCATGGCTTTGCATTTCGTTATCAAACGCGAATCCATGGTCGGGCCGCTGGCCAAGGGAAAACTTTCCACCAAGCACTTTTATAATGCCGGGTTTTCCAACAGATCGGGTACGCCAATGCGGTTTGCCAGGCATGTCCAGAGTCTGCCGCATATAGGTTAATGCTTCTCCATGCATCAGCTCATGAAATAGCCCAAGGCGGAAAAAATACAATCCTTCGTCAGTCTTTGCGGCGGCCGATAGTTTTTGCAACACGTCGTTGTGGACATCACGGCGGTAATCGCGAATCGATTTCAGATCCGGCAGATCGAGCTGCCAGCGAGTTGCGTGAGCGACTTTATTGGAATCGAGCAACGTATCGGCATTGTCGAGCATGGAAGGAAATGACGCCTTGGATTCGATTCCCGGCCCGCTGCGCACGCCGCGCAAAAGCCACCATTCGTAAAACCAGGTGACATGGGCGTATTCCCACAGCGGCGGATTGATTCCGGGCCGATAAGGCACCTGCCATTGTTCAGGCGCTAGATCGGCCAGCGTGTCCCATGTAAACTCATGGGCATATTCGATCGCAGAGGCCAATGCTCTTTTGTCCAGGTGCCTGGCGGCAATGCCCTGATACTCCACTATGTCTGCTCCAAAAATAAATATTGTAATCGTTAGTCCGGCGATGAAAAAAGCCAATAACGGAAATTGGCAAACTGCCTACCGCTGGTCGCGTTTTCTGTCGCCACACCACAAGGTTTCTATTGTGCCCGATTGGCGCGAAGCTGGCGACAGCCCTGGCGTCATGATCGCCCTTCATGCGCGTCGTTCAGCCGATTCTATACACCGGTTTGCCAGAGCGTTTCCCGACAAGCCATTGATCGTCGTTTTGACCGGGACGGACTTGTATCAGGACATTCGCTCTGATGCTGCTGCCAGGCGTTCACTCGAGCTGGCGTCTCATCTCGTGGTGCTGCAAGAGGAGGGCGTGCATGAACTCACGCCCGCGTTTCAAAAAAAATGCCGAGTGATTTACCAATCGGCCCGCCTGCTTAAACCCGCGCGGCCAAATAAAAATAATTTCGATGTTATTCTAGTCGGGCATATGCGCGATGTGAAAGACCCGTTGACACCGATGCGTGCCTTGGCGCGGTTGCCCGATGGTTCCCGCATCAGGCTAATCCATATCGGCAATGCGCTGGAAGAAAAATTCCGTTCAGGGGCCGAGAGATTGGAAGCAGAAAATCCGCGCTACGCGTGGCTACGCGAGCAGACGCATGCGCAAACGCGCCAGCGCATCAAGCGCGCGAAGCTGATGGTGATTTCCAGTTTGATGGAAGGCGGCGCGAATGTGATTATCGAAGCGATTACATCCGGTGTGCCGGTGATCGCCAGCCATGTGTCGGGCAACGTCGGTATGTTAGGGCGCGACTACGCGGGATATTTTCCAGTCGGCGACAGTAAGGCATTAGCCTATTTGCTCGACCAAGCGGAACGCGAACCGAAGTTCCTTAAGCAACTCAAGCAGCAATGCGCACGGCGGATGGTATTATTTAACCCTAAACGCGAAAACAACGCAGTCAACG
Organism: Burkholderiales bacterium; assembly: GCA_049695115.1. Taxonomy (GTDB): domain Bacteria; phylum Pseudomonadota; class Gammaproteobacteria; order Burkholderiales; family JBEEJL01; genus JBEEJL01. The sequence continues at coordinate 13,379 of JBAVRP010000037.1, forward strand.
CGCTAGTTGACGATGCACTTGAATCACGGAGAACGAAATGAATTCACCCGCCGATCTACCCATTAAATTAACTTCGCTTTCGCATGGCGGCGGTTGCGGCTGCAAGATTGCCCCCGGTGTACTGTCAGAAATATTAAAAAAATCAGTAGGTTATAAAGCGCCTAAAGAATTGCTCGTGGGCATCGAAACCAGCGATGACGCTGCCGTATATTTGCTGAATGATAACCAAGCCTTGATCGCGACGACGGATTTTTTCATGCCCATCGTCGATGATCCCTACGACTTCGGCCGCATCGCCGCGACCAACGCGATATCCGATGTGTATGCAATGGGCGGCACGCCGATCATGGCGCTGGCGCTAGTCGGTATGCCGATTGATAAATTACCGATTGAAACCATCGGCAAAATTATTCAAGGCGGCGAAGCGATGTGCTCGGAAGCAGGTATACCGATTGCAGGGGGACACACCATTGATTCGGTTGAAGCGATTTACGGCTTGGTCGTGATGGGACTGGTTCATCCATCCAAAGTGAAAAAGAACAGCGGCGCCAAAGCGGGCGACAAATTGATTCTGGGCAAACCGCTCGGCGTCGGCATCCTCTCCGCCGCGATTAAAAAAGACCAACTCGACGCAGCGGGCTACGCCGAGTTAATTGCCAACACCACCAAACTCAATAAGCCAGGCCGCCTACTCGCCGATATGCCGGGCGTACACGCACTTACCGACGTCACCGGCTTCGGCCTGCTCGGACATCTGCTCGAATTATGCAAAGGCGCCAATCTCTCCGCGCAACTCAACATGGCGAACATTCCGTTGTTGGCTCGAGTGGAACAAATGGCGGCTGATGGTTTTATCACCGGCGCATCGGGACGCAACTGGGCGGGCTATGGCGCATCAGTCGAACTCGGCGCGAATATTTCTCCCGCGCAAAAAGCCCTACTCACCGATCCGCAAACCAGCGGTGGTTTGCTGGTGTCGTGTGCGCCGAACAGTGTTGATGCGGTGCTCAAGTTATTTCGTGATGATGGGTTTGATCGGGCGATGGTGATTGGGGAGATGATGGCGGATGGGGATTCAAAAGTCAGAGTGAGCTAAACACACATAAATGATGCAGCCATGATTTTATATAAATATCGCTCGTTTGATAACTATGAATTCTTGCTTGATATTTTAATCAACGAGAGACTTTACTGCTCTATTTATAAAAATCTGAATGATCCCTTTGGCCTTCCCCCGAAACCACGGACACATTTGATAGGTATGATTCTACTATCGGAGGTGTTAAATGCAACGACGTCAATTTACAGAAGAATTCAAGCGCGAGGCAGTGAAGCTCGCCCGCCAAGCGGG
>JBAVRP010000038.1:0-10602 GCA_049695115.1 Burkholderiales bacterium
CTTGTTTAGTACCCATTAATAGCTCCTCAATTAATTGAATTTTTTATTTGCAACGGGCCGCCGCATCGAGAATCGCCCGCTTGGTCATTTCTCCCGCCATGGCGGTTTTATATTCGGCATTGCCGCGTAAATCTTCCGCGGGTGTGCAAATGGAGCGGACGGCGGCTACCACCTTGGCCAGCAAATCGGCATTCAAAGTTTGATTCATCATTAACTGCTCAGCTGCGTTTGCTCTCAGTGCCTTGTCTGCTACGTTGGTCAAGCTAATTTTTACGCTGGTAACTTTGTCACCGGACATTTGCATCACGACGGCCGCTGCGGCTGTGGCCCAGTCTCCGGTTTTGCGTTTCAGCTTCTTATAGGCATAGCCGGTTTTAGGCGAGAACGGTGCCACTTGTATCTCGGTCAAAACTTCGTCGGCCGACATTGCAGTCATGTAGGTGCCCAGGAAAAAATCTGTTGCCTTGACTTGGCGCCGCCCTTTCGGTCCCACCAAAACAAATACTGCATCCAAGGCCATGGCAATGGCGGGATGATCATTGGCAGGATCGCCGTGTGCAATGTCGCCGCCTATCGTGCCGCGGTTGCGTACCTGCGGGTCGGCGATGTGTTTTACTGCCTCTGGAAGTAATGGAATTTTCTGTTTCAGCAAGGCCGAATTCATAACGTCGTTTTCAGTAGTCATGGCACCAATTTTGATGACGCCTTGATCTTCCTTAATGCCGCGCAACTCGGGAATTCGGTTCAAATCTATCAGATTGGCCGGTTCCGTAAATCGCATTTTCATCATGGGCAAAAGACTATGTCCGCCGGCCAATAACTTTGCTTCGTCGCCATATTTACTCAGAAGACCTACAGCTTCGCCGATAGTTTTGGGCGCGTGATAGTCAAAACGTGGTGGAATCATTGTTATTGCCTCCTTTTGATTGAACTTGATGTAATTATTATTGAATGAAAAAACATTTAACGCCTTGCCATGCTTTTCTGTCAAGCCAATAACCGGGCAATATATTTGTTGCTTTGCAACGTACCGAGTCTCTAACGGCTAGGCTGTAGCCTGCAAAAATCAGAATGCACGAGTGCAAAAGGTGTAGACTTTAAGATAATTTTTTAAGTTTTTTTAATCAAAAAATCATGAGCCTGGTTAGCAACCGCTTGAACAATTTGGTGACGCTACTATTAATGCTTCTGATAGCGATCACCCTTTGGCTAAGCCGTGGCTCAGACATTAAAATTACTTTACAGGTGATTCTTTTCACGGGTACCGGGGTCGCCATCGGGTGTCTTGCGCTCGCGGCCCTGCGGCCGCAAAAAGCCGGTCTGTCACCCCCACACGTGATGCTCTCGCTGGGCGTTGGAGGAATGTTGCTGGGCCTGGGCGTTGATGTTTTCAACACGCCAATAGAAGTGATTAATTCTTTTTGCGTTTCCAGTTCACGGCTGTCGATCAAGGACTCCTTGGTTTTCCATGGAAAACTCCTGCCCGCCATGCACATCTTTATGCTCGTTGGCGGAATTTCTGCCATACCCAGCCTCAAGCTGTTAAGCCCTCAATGCAAACGGCTTTGCTCCATGCTCACTCAAAACATGCTTTGTTCGACCTGGATGTTATTTGGCATGACCTTAGGAGCTATAGTTTTTGTCGAAAGACTTAACTCAGCCGGCGATATGTCACTGAATAAAATGCTGGGCGGTATGTTCACCGGCATGGTCTGGGGTATGGTGATCAGCGTAAGCCTATATCGCGCCTTTTTTGTTATTAAGGACAAAATCCATGAACATAAATTGTTGGCAAAAACCGGAGGAGCTTGATGGTTTTCGATTCTTATTTCGGTTGGGCGAATACGGCAGCCAACAATAAAATCTTTCGGATCACATATATACAGAATTTGCGGTCAGAATCAAAAAATGGAATTCTCATGTGTATTGGCAATATTATTCAATAATCTATTGATTATATTTAATATTTATTTAAAGATTGCCCGGCTACAAAGCCGCTAGACCACGCCCACTGAAAATTGAAGCCCCCCAAATGCCCCGTCACATCGACAACTTCGCCGATGAAATACAGGCCAGGTACTCGATGCGATTCCATGGTTTTTGAAGAAAGCTCATCGGTGTTCACGCCGCCGATCGTGACTTCAGCTTTGTTGTAACCCAATGTCCCCGACGGCCTCACCTGCCATCGCTGTAATGCCTTCGCAAATTCGCGCAAAGTTTTTTCGCTGTACTGGTTTAATGGTTTCACTTCGCCCTTGCGCGCGCACCAGGCGTGCGCAAATCGTTTGGGTAAAACTTCTGCCAGCGCATTGTCGATTCGCGTTTTACTTTTTTGTCGCGACAGCAGCCAGTCCTCAGCGTTGGTACCTGGCAGCAAATTGATGTCGAGACTATCACCGCCTTGCCAATATGAAGAAATCTGCAGTATCGCCGGACCGGATAATCCGCGATGCGTGAGAAGTATCGCTTCGCGAAAACGCCCCCCGTTGCACGATACTTCGGCGTCGAGCGAAAGGCCGGACAAGTCACCGAAATTCGCCATCGCCTCAGGTTCAAAACTCAGCGGTACTAGCGCAGGCCGCGGGGGCACGATGCTGTGTCCGAATTGCTCGGCGATGCGATAGCCGAATGGGCTGGCGCCGATTTTTGGCACCGACAATCCGCCCGTGGCGATGACCAGAGATTTTGAGCTCACAATTCCCTGCCTCGTATTCAATCGAAAGTTGTCGCTTGAATGTTCGACCTCGTTGACTGCGCATTTCATTCGCAACTCAACGCTTCCCTTACCACACTCGCTTTTCAGCATGTTGATAATCTGTTGCGCGCTGTTGTCGCAAAACAATTGGCCCAGAGTTTTTTCGTGGTAACCGATGCCATAATGCTCGACCAGGGAAATAAAATGCTGCGGCGTATAGTGTGCCAAGGCTGAGCGCGCAAAGCGCGGATTCTGTGACAGGAAATTTTCCGGCTTGCAATGAATGTTAGTGAAATTGCAGCGGCCGCCACCGGAAATGCGGATTTTTTCGCCCAGCAAGTGGTAGTGCTCGATGAGCAGCACGCGTCGCCCATGCTGCCCTGCCTGCGCGGCGCACATCATGCCCGCCGCACCTGCGCCGACTACAACCACATCGAAATGATTATTCATTTTTAAACTATTGATTTACCGCTTGCCAGCACAATAGCTGAATTTGCCGAACTGCATGAGTAAATATGCACAAAGCCAGTAGAATGTCGCCATGAATCCCACCGACGTCACATTACCCTACGCCGCCCTCACTCCCGATACTATTCTCGATGCGCTACAAAGCATTGGCCTGCGCGGCGATGGTCGCCTGTTGGCGCTGAACAGTTACGAAAACCGCGTGTACCAAATCGGTATTGAGGGGGCGGCGCCCGTCGTCGCCAAATTTTATCGCCCTGAGCGATGGAGTGATGCCGCGATTCTGGAAGAACACACATTCGTGCAAGAACTTGCCGTGCAGGAAATTCCTGTCGTATCGCCGTTAATCGTAAATGAACAAAGCTTGCACCATTTCAACGGCTTTCGTTTTGCCGCCTATCCGCGCCAAGGCGGCCGCGCACCGGAACTGGATGATCCCAACTCGCTCGAATGGATTGGCCGCTTCATGGGGCGCATACACGCCGTTGGTGCCGTCAAATCATTCGTAGAGCGCCCTGCTTTGAATATTGAAACTTTCGGCGACGAGCCACGTGAATATTTACTTAACAATAATTTTATTCCTGCCGATTTGCTCGATGCGTGGCAAAGCGTTTCCACGCAAGCGCTCGAAGGCGTGCGTCGTTGTTATTCCCGCGCAGGTGAAATAGAAATCCTCCGTGTGCACGGCGATTGCCACGCCGGCAATGTGTTGTGGTCAGAGGAAGGCAATCAGCCCGGCCCGCATTTTGTCGATTTCGACGACGCACGCATGGGCCCGGCGGTTCAGGATTTATGGATGTTGCTGTCAGGCGAACGCGCGGCCATGCAAATTCAATTAGGCCATGTATTGCGCGGCTATGAAGATTTTAGTGAATTCGATGACAAAGAATTACATCTGGTCGAGGCATTGCGTACTTTACGGTTGATTCATTACTCCGCCTGGCTTGCAAGGCGCTGGCACGACCCGGCATTCCCCGTAGCGTTTTCCTGGTTCAACACCCAGCGCTATTGGCAAGACCGCGTTCTTGAATTGCGCGAACAAATTGCGTTGATGGATGAGCCGCCATTAGTGGCAACCTGAATTATCTGATCGATCTCAATCGCCGATGATTGAAAATAAACTTGGGTGACAACAACAAAAACGCTTACATCAATGTAATCCAAAAGCAAATTCTTCGGCTCCTGCTTCAGAAAAACAAAGATCTTAAGTTTGATTTGCACTAAATGTAAGTATTTGATTATAATAATATTTTAACCTAGGCCATTTTACCCCCTCGCGCGTTATATTTCACATGAATAAAACAATTATTGCTTTTTGTCTTGGTGTCGCGTCCGTCTCGGGATTCGCCTCAACACATGAACTTCCACTTGAAGTGCATCAAACATTAATCCAGGATACGCAGGAAAAAATTGCTGCGCTCACGCTCGACGCATGTAGCGGCGCTTTTGATACGCCCATGATTGATTTTTTGGTTGGACACAAAATTCCCGCTACATTATTTGTCACCAAACGCTGGCTGGATAAAAATTCTTCTGCACTTGAACAAATCAAATCCCACCCTGAATTATTTGAAATCGAAGACCACGGCGCACGCCACATTCCTGCCGTGATCGGCAAGAACCGCAACGTATTCGGCATCGTGGGCAATCCGGACATTGAACACTTACAACAGGAAGTCGCTGGCGGTGCGGAAGCCATCGAAAAAATATCCGGCAGAAAACCGCGCTGGTATCGTGGCGCAACCGCCATGTATGACGCGACGGCTATGGAAGCGATAAAAAAAATGGGTTACCGCATCGCCGGATTTTCCGTCAACGCCGATAATGGCGCGACGCTGTCAAAGCCCGGCATCATCACGCGGCTGAAAGCAGTCAAGCCCGGCGACATCATCATCGCGCACATGAACAAACCGAAATCCGCCAGCGCCGGCGGGCTGACGGAAGGATTGAGCTGGCTGACGGCAAAGGGTTTTCGTTTTGTAAAACTCAGCCAGGCCAGCATCAGCGACTAGCTGGCTGTGTTTTAGGTTCTACTATTCCTACCGCAATTCGATAGTCGTCACCACGAAAGCGTTGTTGATACGGTCGGCGCCAAAGCGAACCTTGTCGCCCACTTTGAGTTTATCCAACATCGCCGCATCTTTCACCTGAAACACCATCGACATCGGCGGCATATCGAACTTTTTAATTTCGCCGTGCTTCAATGTAATTTTGCCATTTTCTTTGTCTATTTTTTTAACTTCGCCATCAGTTAATTCATTCGCGACTGAGTCTGCGCTCTCGACGATTGGTGTTGTAGCAGATATAACAGCTGCCGCTGCCGCGGTACTTGCGACGAGAATTTTTTTCGGCACACCGGCACTGGTATTTTTCGCTGGCATCACACCCGCGACGCGGACTCTACCTACCATGCCCGCTTCCATGTGACCCGGTTCGAGGCAGGCGAAATCAACCGTGCCGGTTTGGGTGAATTGCCAGATCAGCTCTTTTGTCTTGCCCGGTTCGACCGATACCTGATTCGGATCATTGTGTTCCATGCCGGGATTTTTTTTCATTGCCTCGGCATGCTGTTTCAATTCTTTCGCTGTTCCCAGCACCATTTCGTGTTCCAGCCTGCCTTTGTTTTTCAACACAAAGCGTATCGTCTCGCCGCCTTTAACTTTAATCGATGAAGGGGTAAAACGCATGTTGTCGCTCATGATGATGTTGACGTTGCGGTTCACCGCTGCTGCATCGCCCGGTTTGCCGATTGATGCGCTAACATGGTCATGGCCGCCTGGGTGAATGCCCGCCGCCAGCGCGCTGCCGGCGAAACCGGCACATGCCAGCAGAGCAACGTAATGAGATAAAGCTGATTTCATGTTGCATCCTTTCAGTTCAAAAAATTCATTCATTATGTTCAATGTCCAGCGTGTCCGGTGGGTTTACGCACCTGCACTTCGATTTCTGCTCTCGATCCCGCCGCTTCACTCATGGTTGGCATGGCTTTGCCCGCGCCAGCCTGCTCTCGCGTGACAGCGCGCGCTGGTTCGGCGAGTTGTCCTGCCCACTCATAAGCCATGGTTCCTTCTGGGTGTTTGTACCAACCCGGATCTTTGTAATCACCGGGCTTTTGCTCCTTGCGCACTTTTACAATGGTGAACATGCCGCCCATTTCCACTGATCCGTAAGGCCCAGCGCCTGTCATCATTGGGATGGTGTTATCGGCAATCGGCATCTCCATCTCGGCCATATCCGCCATGCCGCGTTCGCTCATCGCCATGTAATCGGGAATCAGTTGCGTGATTTTTTTGGCGACGCCACGATGATCGACGCCTATCATGGTCGGCACGTTATGTCCCATCGCGTTCATGGTGTGATGGCTCTTATGACAATGGAACGCCCAGTCACCTTCTTCGTCCGCGAGGAATTCTATTTGACGCATTTGCCCTACCGCCACGTCGGTGGTGATTTCGGGCCAGCGCGATGATTTCGGTGTCGGCCCGCCGTCTGTTCCCGTCACGGTAAATTCATGTCCATGCAGATGAATCGGATGATTAGTCATGGTCAGATTGCCCATACGAATCCGTACTTTGTCGTTCTTGCGTACATTGAGCGTATCGATGCCGGGAAAAATCCGGCTGTTCCACGACCATAAATTAAAGTCGAGCATGGTCATGATTTTCGGCGTGTAACTGCCGGGGTCGATGTCATACGCGTTGAGCAGAAAAACAAAATCGCGATCGACTACTTCGATCAGCGGATGCTTGGTTTTCGGATGCGTGATCCAACATCCCATCATACCCATGGCGATTTGCACCATGTCGTCGGCGTGTGGGTGATACATGAAGGTGCCCGGGCGACGCGCGATGAATTCATAGACGAAAGTTTTTCCCGGCTGTATCGATGGTTGCGTCAAACCGGTTACCCCATCCATGCCGTTGGGCAATCGCTGGCCATGCCAATGCACCGAAGTGTGCTCAGGTAATTTATTGGTGACAAACATGCGCACGCGGTCACCTTCTACCACTTCGATAGTCGGGCCGGGCGATTGACCGTTGTAACCCCACAAATGTGCTTTCATGCCCGGCGCCATTTCGCGCACCACCGGCTCGGCGACCAAATGGAATTCCTTCACCCCGCCATTCATGCGCCACGGTAAAGTCCAACCATTCAACGTCACCACCGGGTTATACGGTTGACCTGTAGCGGGCACCAGCGGCGGCATGGTGTCCGGCTTGGTTTGTATCACTGGCTCGGGCAAGGCCGCCATGGCGACGCGGCTGACGCTCGCAGCACTCACCGCAACACCTGCTATGCCTGCGGTCTTAAAAAAATCTCTTCTGCTAGTCATGTTTTTTTCCTTTGTCTCAATGCCCGGCCATGCCGCCTTCGGCAGGCAGCGTCGCTTTAGGTGAGGCACTCATCGAAGGTTTGCCGATCAAGGCCATTTGCATATCGCTTTGCGCCAGCCAAAAATCGCGCAAGGATTCGATGTAACTATTGACGCTGCCAATCTGCGAGCGCGCATCGGCCAATAAATCGAACACGCCGATCAGCATGCCGTTATAGCGCAGCAGGTTTTCATCCGAGATGCGTTTTTTGATCGGAACAATTTCGTCGCGGTAATGCTTGGTGATGTCGTAAGCGCTGCGATAGCCTTTGTAGGCCTCGCGCACTTCCGAGCGCGCGTCGACAGCGGCTTCGGCTGTACGGTTGAGCGCCTGCATGTATAGCGCCTCGGCCTTAGCCGTTTTCGCGCCCCCCCAATCAAACAATGGCAATTCGAGGCTGACGACATAGCCGCGCTGTGTTGGTTGCTCATTAGAAGAATTACGCACAGCACCGAATTCAAGCACATTGATAAAACGCGTGGCCTTGCTCAAGCCTAGATTTTTTGCCAGCGCTTCGGTTTGCGTTTTCATCGCGGCAATATCCAAGCGCTGCGCCATCGCGGTTTGCTCAATGTCGGGCAAATCATCCACAGTCTTGGGCAAATCAGGCAAGCGCTCCGGCAAAGCAAATTTTATTTGCTCGCCCCACAAACCCATCAAGCGCGTCAACGCTTCGCGCTCGGAGGATTGCGCTTGTTGAGTGCGCGCCAGATTCAACACCGCATCGGCATAAAACCCCTGCTCGCGCGCTTGATAAAGTTTGTTCCAGTTGCCGGTTTGCGCCATGCGCCGCGCCAGTTCTGCGCTGGCATCAGCCGCCTCTTTCACTTGACTCATATAGCGCACGCCTTCATCCGCCGCAACGGCGCTGAAATAGGCTTTGCGCGTTTGCGACGCAAGCTTGATGGCTATCGCCGCAACTTCATTTTGCACCGACAGAAAACGCCGCTGCTCCATTTCACTTTTGAATGGCATCATTAATAAGCTGATTAGATTCAAATGCGCACCGCGCTCAATTTCCACTTCACTGCCGCGCGTCAAACGCCCGAAAGAAAAACCGGGATTCGGCAAGCGCCCTGCCTGCACAAAATCCGCTTCAGCAATGCCCAGATCGGCGAACGATGCTTGCAAGCCTTGATTGTTTAACAACGCAACTTGCACGGCATCTTCTACGCCGAGTGGCTTTAGCAACAACTCTGCAACGCGGGTTTCAACCAAACTACGATCAGCCGCCGACTTCACCCACTTTACTTCTTTGCCGATGCGTTGTTTGCTGGTTTGCTCGACTACGCCGAAGCCGCCGTCAGACGAAAGCGTGGCGCAACCACTTAGCAGCATGAACGCCATTAGAATAAAAATTTTCATGGCATGTCCTTAATGTTTGTGCCCGGAATGTGGGTCCGGTTGTTGCGGCTTGGGCGCGGTCGCGGGTGTTTGCGGCGCGGCTGGCTTTCCCATATTCGTCGCCGGTTCAGCTGCGTCCGGTTGTGCTGCCTCTTTCAGATAAGCGCGCCAGCCGCCGATTTGCAGAGTCAAATCATTGGCCGCTTTCCACGGCGCAATCTGCGTCTCGCCAAACGATTTGTAATTCTGGAACGGCGAAATATAGTTAACTTGCGGCACCGCTGCTTTCGGGTCAGCAGGGTTATTCGCAGATAAATTTGCGTGGCTCATTTCTGCGCCTATGGCATGCGTCAACGCAAAGCCGGTTAGCAAAACAAAAGTCTGGTGTGGGTATTTCATAGACTTTCCTTAAATGGAAATAGATCAATGCATGACAGAATACATCGTAACTAACGACGATGTATTAAGCGCAATTAGCAAGCTGGGAAATTACGAAACAGCGGGGGGATGCAGCGGGCGGTGCGGAACGAAGGATGTGAAACGCGAATCAACTTCGCGGTAGTGAATCTGTGAAGAAAACTGAGCAGCAATAGGTTCGAAGCTAGTTAACATCGCAGGAGAATAAATGCCGCAGGTATAACAGTGAGGACAAATTGTATTGGGTGTATCGCCAGTGTTTTCGGTTGCTTGCTTTTGCATGCCTTGGCAATGCTCGAACCTTTGCTCCGACTGCGATGCATCTGTTTTCATTTCATGCATAGCCGACATCTGCGAAGCCGCAGCATTGCCAACATTCATCATTTGACAATGCAACATGCTCGCAGCCGCAAACCCCTGCAATGGCAGGATCAGCAGCAATGCTAGAATATTCAATTTAATCAATAACTTACGCATGAGCATAGAATAGCATGATAAACGTGGGTTATGCAAACCCCGCAAAATAAAATGTTCGCTCGTAGGGTGCGCCGTGCGCACGCGTTGCGCTTAAATTACTGCCTGCGGCGGCTTAACAAGCCTCACGCGTGCGCACGGCGCACCCTACGCATTTGGATTTACTTCGGTAGGCTGGGCTGATAAGCCCAGCAAATTGTCCTCGTCGGCAAAAGCGCTAGGCTTATCAGCCCAGCCACGTCCTACTGAAAAACGACAGCATCATTACCAATTCTTAAAGTAAATTTGAGGCTAAGTATATTGCCATTAGCATCTATTCTGTAACAAGTAGAACCATTATCAGTTCTGCTAGCATATGTAATTGTCGAATTATTACAGAAATAAGCGGTGGTTCCAGCGGCCGCCTCGACTGAATACGTCCCGATAGTTTTAGAATCAATTATGCTTTTTGTATCGCTTGTATAAGTTGTTGCTGCAATTAGTGGCCCTGCATCACCAATTTTTGCAAGGGCAGGTATAGGTGAATAAATAGTGGCAACTTCATACTTGCCGTCGAGGTAAACGGCACCTCTATATGTTCTGGTAGGCAAATCTACAAAACCAATAACAGTATCAGAACCTAAAGGTGTAGTTCCTAGCTTTATTGTAAGAGTGCTTTGTACTGTACTAAGTTGCTGGCCCTCAAATAATGCTACAGGACCAGGGGCAGATGAAATACTTAGGGTAGCAGGAGCTCCGTTTGGCAAAATTCCATTCAAATTAAAATTGTGTGGCATTGTATTCAAGTTGTTGAAAAAAATATCCGTGCGAAATGTAGTCGGAGCTACTGGAGCT
>JBAVRP010000039.1:0-55074 GCA_049695115.1 Burkholderiales bacterium
TTGGCGTATTTGTCGAATCCGGCAGTGGCAAAGGTGGTCTGTTTCATCGTCGTTCCTCCCTCGTATCCCATCATTCAAATATTACATTTGTTCGATTGGATGCGGGGACTTAATCAGAGTTTCCCTAAGTAAAGTTCGATCCAGTCCATTTCAACATTGCGCGGGCCAACCATAGGGAACAATTAAAAACATAATGCTTAGTTGCATTTATATATTGAATTTTCCAACTCATTTTGATCTGGATCAAAATCCATAAAATATTTTTGTATATGGGGCATTTGCCCCGACCAGTAAAAGTAAATACTCGAGCCGGTACGCTGTAAGCTCACGAAAATTCAAATTAAATCCGCGCATTAGTTTTACAGCAAACTGCCTGTCAGATCGCGCTTTTTCTGTTCAAATTCTTCGCGTTCAATTTCGCCGCGTGCGTAACGCGATTGCAATATTTCCAGCGGGGTTTGCTGAGGGGCGCCGCCTGCCGCCTGGGTTTGTGACATCAGCTTTTTTACCACCAACACCAAGGCTGCAATTACCAGCGCCCAAAATACGACGAACAACAGCAGGCCGACGCCCATTCCCCAACCCATGCCTCCGCTTATTCCCATGTTGCCGTAATCGCATAAGTGGCCCATGATTTTCTCTTCATTGTTGAAATCTAAATTGCTCCAATTTTCCCCGCGACGCTCTTGGTTAGCGCGCTGGCCCGATTTTCTGTCGCGCCAGCATCCTGGCGTTGATGGCGACGATGATGGTGCTCATCGACATGAACGCCGCGCCCATTGCCGGCGACATCAAAAAACCCAGACTGAAAGTCACGCCTGCCGCGAGTGGAATGGCGACGATGTTGTAACCGGTAGCCCATAGCAGGTTTTGTGCCATCTTTTTGTAAGTGGCGCGCGACAAAGCCATGATGGCGGCTACATCGCGCGGGTCACTGCGCACCAGCACGACATCCGCAGATTCTATCGCCACATTTGTGCCTGCGCCGATGGCGATGCCCAGATCCGATTCCACCAAGGCCGGTGCGTCATTGACACCGTCGCCCACCATAGCCACTGAAAGGCCGCGCCGCTTTATTTGACGTATTTTTTCCGCTTTCTGATGTGGCAATACTTCGGCGAAATAATCGTCCAGGCCAAGTTGCTCCGATACGGTCTTCGCCACTGCGGCTGAATCGCCGGTGAGCATCATGCACTGGATGTTCAGCGCCTTCAGTTTCGCAATGGCGGCATGGGATTCAGGGCGGACGATATCTGCCAGCGCGATCGCACCCAGGACTTTGCCGTTCTTTGTAACGAACACAACGGTTTTGCCTTGTTGCGCAAGTTCGTTGACGCGCGGATGTTCTACCACTACTGAAGTGTTTTGCAGGTAGCCCGGGCTGACCACCGCCACTTGCTGACCGTCGACCATCGCCTGCGCGCCTTGCCCAGTGATGTTGACGAAGTCTTTGGCCTCGCCAAGCGCCAGGTTTCGTTCCTGTGCCGCCCGCACTATGCCAGTGGCGATAGGGTGTTCCGATTGCGTCTCCAGCGTAGCGGCGATGCGGAGAATACTGTTTTCATCCATGCTCTCCAGCAATGGCAGCACATCGGTGACGCCGAAACGGCCCTCGGTGAGCGTGCCGGTTTTGTCAAATACCACCGCCTGCAGATTGCGCGCCCGCTCGAACGCCGCGCGGTCGCGGATGAGCAGGCCGTTGCCGGCAGCGAGGCTGGTGCTTACGGCCACCACCAGCGGCACCGCCAGCCCGAGCGCATGGGGGCAGGTGATGACCATGACCGTGACCATGCGCTCCAGCGCAAAAGCGAAATTCTGTCCGAGCAAAATCCATAGAGCAAAAGTGATGCCGCCTACCGACAGCGCAATATAAGTCAGCCACTGGGCGGCGCGGTTAGCAATGTCCTGTGAACGGGAACGCGACTCCTGCGCTTCGCTCACCATTTTGATGACTTGCGAAAGATAGGTCTCGTCGCCTTTTTTACGAATCTCCAGCACGATAGAACCTTCGCCGTTGATCGCGCCGCCGATGGCTTCCTGCCCCGCATCTTTGGTCACCGGTTTCGATTCACCAGTCAGCATGGATTCGTTCATGCTGGTGCGCCCCTCGATGATCAGGCCATCGGTAGGCACGCGTTCGCCGGGTTTCACCAGCACCCGGTCGCCCACACGAACGGCGCTGACCGGTACATCTTCTACTGCATTGCCAGAACCCAGGCGGTGAGCGGTGGCCGGCAGCAGTTCAACCAGCGCCTTGAGGGCCCCCGATGCGCCGAGTACTGACTTCATTTCGATCCAGTGGCCGAGCAGCATGATGTCGATGAGCGTCGCCAGCTCCCAGAAAAAAACCATACCGCTTAGACCGAACACCACCGCTACAGAATAAAAATACGCCACACTAATGGCGAGCGAAATCAAGGTCATCATGCCCGGCTGGCGATCACGCAACTCGCCCATCAACCCTTTCAGGAACGGCCAACCGCCATAGAAATATATGGCGCTGGACAGCGCAAACAACAGCAGGTTAGAACCGCCAAAAGTCAACGCTTGTTCAATGCCCAGCGCTTGCTGGATGGCGGGAGATAACAGAAGTACGGGGAACGTCAGCGCCAGTGAGATCCAAAACCGCTGGCGATAATCGACGATCATCGCAGCATGGTCGTGGCCGCCATGACTGCGACCGGCCCCTTGAGCGGCAGCGTGCGCATGTTCCGAGTGGCCGCTATGTGATGAGTGAAGATGTGATTGATGATCCATGGTTGCATCCTTTATTCTTGACTGGCGCTGATATGGCCGGACCGGAAAAACTTGGGAAAAAAACGAGGTGTCTCCGCGGCGTAGCGAGCGTATTCTTCACCGAATTCCGTGCGCACTTCGCGTTCTTCCGTCATGGCAAGGCGGACGTACATCCATACCAGCGCAGGGAACATGACGAGCGTGGGTATCGTCGGCCATTGCAGCAGGAAGCCAAACATGATGAGTACGAACGCCGCGTATTGCGGATGCCGCACATAGGCGTAAGGGCCGGTTAATGCTAGTCGACGTTCGCGTTGCACCGTGTGTAGTACGCTCCATGCAGATGACAGCAATATGAAGCCGCCGCCAATGAACGCAAAACTCAAAAAGTGAAACAGCCCGAAGTGTGGATTGGTGCGCCAGCCGAACAAGGATTCCAGCAGGTGACCGGCATCATGGGACATAAAATCTATGCCGGGATAATGGGTGGTGAGCCATCCCGACAGCAAATAGATGGTGAGCGGAAACCCGTACATCTCGGTGAACAGCGCAACCAGAAACGCGGAGAATGCGCCGAACGAGCGCCAGTCACGCTTCGACTGCGGCTTGGCAAAACTGAGAGCGAAGAGGATGAACACGGCTGAGTTGATCAGAACCAAAGACCACAAGCCGTAAGCTGGAAGCGGATTGTTCACGGCAAACCACCTTTTGGTGGGGTACGACTGTTTGCTGCTGCCTGATCCGCTGTTCTTGTGTCGGCGGAGCCATGATGTGACGCCCATGGTGCATGAACATGTGCATAAACGGGCAGGCGAGCAGAAACAAGTAAGGCAGCACGCCCAATACATGGGCACGATGTTCGGTCAGCAGAAAGAAAGTGGCGACCGCCAGAAAACCCAGCAAAACCAATCTAGACTTAATACGATTCCGCTTATCTGGCGGCGGCGAAAATGGTTCAGGCATGGCGTGCCACCTTTCCTATTCCGTACCAAACCTAATGCGCAAACCAGCCATGCCCCGGCTCATGGTGCTGTCCGCCGTGATGGATCAAATTGTAAATTCCACCGTATAGTGTGCCCGTTACAAAAGACGTAACGCCAACGCTCATCAGGCCGTAGCCAAAAGTCACCAGCGTGAATGGTTTGGCCGATTTCAGCAGCGTCAGATCGAAGCCGTGAAACCAAGCGTTGAAAAAAGCCATGGTGCCGTCGGGGAACAGTACATATGCAACAGCGCATACGGAATAAAGTAGTGCAAACGTGGCCGCGGCCGTAGTGCCGACGGTCCAGGGATTGAGCTTGTCCATGATGACCTCCAATTGAATAGCGCCTTACACAGCGTGATGAGCCGGGCGCGTCTGCAGCCCATAAGCGATTGGTTGGACGCATGGCAATTCATTTGCTTATTGTTCGCCATGTACTCCAATACAAAATTACTTATAGCGCCAAATTCAATACAAGCTCTTGACCTGAATCAAACCATCGGTGAATTAGTGAAGCGGAAAAACTTATTCACTCCTTAGGTGCTTCTTCACGCTTCGCTGGAAAATATGGCGCTAAGTAGCGATACAATAACCAAGAGAGCGGTGGAACCAGCGCCCATTGCATCAGGGGCAGCAGCCCTACGCCTGCAATGGTGGGCATTGAATCGGCGTATTGCCATGAGCCGAGCAGGTAAACATTGCGCCATTCGCTCCATGACGTGTACGCCAGGCCCAACAGCCAAGCTATGATGCCGCCGCGACCAATGTCTGCGAGTAGCCAGCCCCAGTTCCGCAGTAGAGCGCCCACGACAAACCACACGGCCATCGATATCAGCCCATCTCCAAGCGTACAATGCAAGATGACGGCGGTGATGGATTGGTAATTGCCATTCTCCCAAAGGGTATAAAAAGGAAGCTGAAAAAATTCCCATGCAAAATGAAATGCCAGCGTGATGAGTATCCAGCTAATGATCGATAGAGGTGGATGTATGCGCAAATTTTTCACCATAGCTTTTCTCGCAACGGTTTTTCTACCTGCCGTAAATCGGATTAAACCCGCATTCCGCGCTTAGGTGTAACTTATTGATTTTATTTAATAAATATAGCGTAAAAAGCATGTGACGGCGCGCGCCAGCTTTTGTCTCATCACTAGTGATGAAACGAGTTTGGTGAAGGCTTGTTTTTAGTCGCACGACTTCCTGCTGAGCGATAGTTTTGATGAATATTAGCTGATTATTTCTAAATTTTGTTTGAACGTGCATTATGTAAGCTTTTGCTTTGCTGTATTCGCTCACAGTGAATTAAAATGGACAGTCATTAGCAAAACCTATTATGAAAATCCTCGCCTTCGATACTTCCACCGAATATCTATCCGTTGCCCTCGCGGTCGGTGATGTTGTGCGCGTGGTTGAATGTCTGGCTGTTCAACGTCATTCTTCTTTATTGTTGCCCGCAGTGGGCAAATTATTGGCTGAGGGGAGCCTGACTTTGCAGCAGCTTGATGCAATCGCATTCGGCGCGGGTCCTGGCTCGTTCACCGGTTTGCGCATCGCCTGCAGTGCGGCGCAGGGTTTGGCGTTTGGCGCCGACGTTCCGGTTGTACCGATCTCAACTTTGCAGACATTGGCGCAAGGTAGCGGGGCTGATCGTGTAATCGCTGCAATCGATGCACGAATGGGCGAAATTTATCATGCGGCTTATGAGAAAAAATCCGGCGGCTGGCACGAAGTGATTGCGCCGAATCTTTGCAAGCCGGATGTTGCGCCATCGGTCAACGGAACAAATTGGGCCGGCGTGGGGAATGCATTTGCCGCCTATGATATTTTGACTAGCCGTTACGCGCAGCAATTGTCCCGGGTGGACGCTGGTTTGTTTCCCCGGGCGCAACACATACTCGCGCTCGCCAAGATTGAATTTCTCGCCGGCTGCGCCGTAGCAGCGGAATTCGCCGTGCCGGTTTATATCCGCAATAAGGTCGCGATGACTCATCTTGAACAGCAACATAGAATCAAAGCATGAGCGCGCTGCCGCTTGAACAAATTGATATTCGCCCATTGCGCAGAAGTGAAACGGCGGAAGTGGCGCGTATCGAGAGCGAAACATACGCCTACCCCTGGACACTGGGGAATTTTATCGATTCTCTCAATGCCGGTCATAGTTGCTGGGCGATTGCAGTCAACGGCGCTCTGGCAGGATATGCGGTGATGCTTGTCGCTGCGCATGAAGCGCATTTGCTCAATATCAGCATCGCCGGTGAATGGCAGGGGCGCGGCCTCGGCACGCAATTGTTGCAACATTCGATGCGCACGGCAAAACCAGACGCGGGCATTATGTTTCTCGAAGTGCGACCGTCGAATGTCAAGGCACAGCACTTGTATGAGCGCGAAGGCTTTCAGCGCATCGCGATGCGGCCGAAATATTATCCGTCGTCCGAAGGCCGCGAAGACGCGATTATTTTCGCGCGTAATTTATAATGGCGACATGATGAAATTCAGCGACGCCGCATTAAAAGAAATGGGTTTGCATCCGCTGTGGAAGGCGCGGTGCGGCGATACCCTGCTTCCTTCTCAACCTATTGATTATATTGACAAAATAATCACATCGGCGTTGAGAGATAATAACACCCGTACACAAGAAATACTACAAATGGATTGGCAACAACTCAAACAATCCATCGCAGCTTGCACCGAATGCGGTTTGCACAAGATGCGGCACAACACGGTGCCGGGTGTCGGCGATATTAACGCGCAATGGATGTTCGTCGGTGAAGGTCCTGGCGCGGAAGAAGATGAACAAGGCGAACCGTTTGTCGGCCAGGCCGGAAAGTTGCTGGATAATATGCTCGCTGCCATGGGTATGTCGCGCACGAAAAATGTCTATATCGCCAATGTGGTGAAATGCCGCCCGCCGGGAAATCGAAACCCCAGCGCGGAAGAATCCGCAAGTTGCGCACCGTATCTGGAACGCCAAATCACACTGGTGCAACCCAAACTTATTATCGCGTTGGGCAAAGTCGCGGCAAATCATTTACTCGGCAATGATGCTACTATCGCCAGCCTGCGCGGAAAGATCCATACAGCAAATGGCGTACCGATGATTGTGACTTACCATCCGGCTTATTTGTTGCGGACACCGGCAGACAAAGCCAAAGCATGGGAAGATTTGTGCTTCGCCCGCGCCAGCATGACCGGGCTGCTCGGGCAAACAGCTGCACCCGTTTGAAAATTTCCTGTCCGGGACTTGCAAAACCGCCAACCCGGCACCATTATATAAACGTCGCAACAATCAACAATTGGAGAACCCCATGCGCAAACTGATTCTGGCTATCACCCTGATGCTAACTTCGCTGCTAACCGGCTGCGGGTATAACACCTTACAAACCTTGGATGAGCAGTCCAAAGGAAGCTGGTCCGAGGTGCTCAACCAATACAAGCGCCGCGAGGATTTAATCCCAAACCTGGTGAATACCGTCAAAGGTTATGCAGCGCAGGAAAAAGATGTGCTGACCCAGGTCACGGAAGCGCGTTCGCGCGTCGGCGCTATGCAGGCGACGCCGGAACTGGCGAATAACCCGGAAGCGCTGGCCAAGTGGTCAAAGGCGCAGGGCGAATTATCCGGGGCGTTGCAACGCCTGTTAGTCGTGTCGGAGAATTATCCGCAACTGAAATCCGACGCCAACTTCCGCGAACTGCAAGCCCAACTCGAAGGCACGGAAAATCGCATCACCGTCGCGCGTAATCGATATATCAAGGACATGCAGGCCTACAACACGGAAGTGCGCGTGTTCCCTTCCAATCTGACGGCGATGCTGTTCGGCATGAAGACCAAGCCTAATTTCAGCGTAGAAAATGAAGCGGCGATTTCCAATGCACCTAAAGTGGATTTCGGTGCGCCAGCCAAGCCTGCCGCTCCGGCAACCAAGTAAAGTTTGATAATGTTCAAATCCATGGCGAGAATCTTCCTTCTCGCCATTTTCCTGTTCGCGAGTTCTTTTGCTTCCGCGCAAATTGCCATTCCGGAATTGCGCGCGCGGGTGAACGACCTGACCGGCACGCTCAATCTCGAACAGCAATCACGCATAGAGCAAACGCTTAAGGCGCTGGAAGCAAAAAAAGGCGCGCAAGTCGCGGTGCTGATTGTTTCCACCACGCAGCCGGAAACCATCGACCAGTTCGGCATTCGCGTGGCGGAAAAATGGAAAATCGGCCGCAAGAAAATCGATGACGGCGCGATTCTCATCGTTGCCAAAGACGATCGCCGTTTGCGCATTGAAACCGGGTACGGCCTGGAGGGCGCGCTGAACGATGCAAAGGCGAGCCGCATTATTCACGAAGTTATCACGCCGTTATTCCGCCAAGGTGATTTCGCCGGCGGCATTGAAACCGGCGTTGCCAGCATGGCAAAAGTCATTGAAGGTGAGTCATTGCCTGAGCCCAAAGCCGAAGCGCATTTCGGCGGGCCAGGCCAGGCCAACGGGGATTTTTTCAGTTTCCTGCCGGTCGCATTCATACTCACGATTGTTGTTGGTAGCGTATTACGCGCCATGTTCGGCCGCGTTTTTGGCTCCGTGCTGACGGGGGGCGTGACAGGCTTTGCCGCCATGGCGTTTGTCGGCATATTCGGCATCGCCGTGGTATCGGGAATCGTCGCGTTTCTGCTTACTCTTTTATGGGGTTCTTCGGGCGGCGGCGGACGAGGTGGAGGATTCGGCGGCGGTTTCCCCGGCGGATTTGGTGGCGGCGGCATGGGTGGTGGCGGCTGGAGAGGCGGCGGCGGTTGGAGTGGCGGTGGTGGCGGATTCGGCGGCGGCGGCGCTTCAGGCTCATGGTTTGAAGGATTATTGACTGCTGATGCTGATGCTGATGGCGGTGGAGGCGGCGAATGAATAAGCTAAGGCGCTTTGCTAAACATTCAATTACCGACAAGTGGTCGGTAACCCGCGCATTTCCAACTGCTACGCTTAACGCGATCGAGGCGGCTATTAAGCGCGCCGAGCAAGGTCACAATGGTCAGATATGTTTTGCCTTAGAAGCTTCGATTGATGCACAGTTGTTATGGCGTGGCGTGTCCGCGCGACAACGCGCGATTGACGTTTTCGCCATGCAGCGCGTATGGGATACCCACCTCAACAATGGCCTGCTGATTTATTTATTGCTGGCCGACCGCGATGTGGAAATCGTCGCGGACCGCGGCATTGCCGCCAAAGTGCCGCAAAGCCAGTGGGAGGCCATTTGCCACGACATGGAGAAAATGTTTCGCGAAAAAAAATTCGAGAAGGGCGTGATTACCGGTATTGAAGAGGTGGCTGTTTTATTGCGCGCGCATTTTCCGCATCCACGCGGCAATGCGAATGAAATTTCTGACAAGCCGATAATTTTATGAAGCAGTTGCCCAATAAAAAATTCAATATAATCAAATAGTTATGTAAAGGCGCATAGGCTGGGCTGGTAGCACAACATAATGTGATTGAGGCAATATAACATCGCGCGATTGAAAAACCCATTAGGCAAAAAATACAAATTCGCTGGGCTTACCAGCCCAGCATGCAGCTTTAAGACTTATTCCCCATCGGCACCATGGTCTTGCCGGTTTTCTTTGCTTCCTTAGCCAGCTTTTTTTCCTTTGGTGACAGCAACGGCTGTTTCTTTTTCTCTTTGTTGCTCTGTTGTTCCTTGCCCATGATTTTCTCCTTGAGATACGCCGCTCATACGCGACGTGAGTTTAGTATAGCTCTGACGTGACTATAGACACAATTGGATTATGGCTGCGGCTTTTTTGACAACTGCTTGGCAAAAGCGGCATCGTGTTTTGTGATGCGGCGTGATTCCTGCGGGCCCATTGCATTAACATAAAGCACAAAGTCATCGAGAGCGAGGGCAGCGGAAATCTGTTTGTCGCCTTCTTCAGTCCGCTCGCGTAACGAAAAAAGCTCTGTGTTGGTGCGGACCATTTTGTAATCGCGGCCCTCGCTCCGCTGATTGAGGCGGGCTACTGCGGCTGCCGCACGGGTCGAACGCACAGCAACTCCTCAGATCGGTAATGCTGATAGGTCACGCATCTGTCGCGGGCTTGTCGTCCGAAGCAGCAGCAGGGTCGCTGGTTTCCGATGATGTCGCATCGCTCTCGCCAGTGGCTTGCTTATCCGCAAGCTTTTGTAAGCGTTTTGCTTCCTGCTTACTCTTCTTTGCCAGATCGCGCTGGCGTTTTTCGAACTGGTAGTTTGGTTTGGCCATGAGACCTCCTGGAAATTAAAGGGCGGGTGACTCAATCATTATGTTACCGTTCCGGCGGGCTGGTTGGAAAGAAAATCAACGCAAAAGAATCAGGCCGGCGGAGTTTCGCGCTGGATTTGCCGATATCGCAAGGCAATGGCCGCCATGAAGCTGGCAAGAAACAGCCCAAATGCGATCACAATAGTGTAAATGGAAAATCTTGCTCCAATCATCAGCGAATAAAGGCCGGACATGACCAGGATGCTGATGTTTTCGTTGAAGTTCTGCACTGCGATAGAGTGGCCGGCGCCCATAAGCAAATGCCCGCGATGTTGCAGCAGTGCATTCATCGGTACGACAAAAAATCCACCCAGCGCACCGATAAGAATCAGGACCGGCGCGGCGACTTGCCAACTGAAAATCAGATTCATCGCAATCACCGCGAACCCCATCGCAATGCCGACAGGCAGCACTTTGGCGGCGCGGTCGAGGCTGACATACCTGGCCGCCAGCGCCGCGCCGACGGCGATACCTACTGCGACCACGCCTTGCAAATAAGAAGCCTTGTCTAGGCCAAATCCAAGCGAGGCATCGGCCCATTTGATGACAATGAACTGAAGCGTCGCGCCGGCACCCCAGAATAATGTGGTGACGGCCAGCGATACCTGGCCCAGTTTGTCTTTCCACAATAATTTGAAGCAATGCCAGAAATCGTGAATGACGTAAAACGGATTTTTTTTCAGCGGCTTGTGGTCTATGGCCAGTTTGGGGATATACATATTGAATATAGAAGCAACGAGATAAAAACCAACAATGATGGAGATGGCCATCTCCGGCGGCGTGTCGATGCCTGAGTCAATGCCTGGAATATCGGTGAAAGTTAACAGCGATGTTGCTACGCGATTGTTGATCAACAAACCGCCAATTACGGTGCCGGTGATGATGGCGCAAACGGTGAGACCTTCCATCCAGCCGTTGGCGATGACCAGTTTGCTCGGCGGTAAATACTCCGTGAGGATGCCGTATTTGGCCGGCGAATAAGCCGCCGCGCCGAAGCCGACAATCGCATAAGCATAAAACGGATCCATCCCGAATAGCATCGACAGGCAGCCGAAAATCTTGATGCCGTTGCTGATCAGCATCACCTTACCTTTGGGCAGCGCATCGGCGAAGGCGCCGACAAACGGCGCCAGCACTACGTAGGAAATGACAAAGAAAATTTTCAACCATGGCGTTTGCCATTCCGGCGCACCGAGCAGGGCAAGCAGAGATATTGCAGCTACCAACAGGGCGTGGTCGGCCAAGGCGGAGAAAAACTGTGCCGCCAGGATAATGTAAAAACCACGGTTCATAAAATGATTGAGCCTTGAGGAGTGATAATTTTTGTTATAGGTCGGCTTATTGGCGCTTTCTTTTCAAATTTATACCATTAAAATAGCCTACTTGCGACCAAAAAAGTATGCGGCAGGTCATTGACAGATTGCATGATGTCTAGAGTGCCTCGGCGGCAAAATCCGCCAATCTCGACCGTTCGCCCCGTTGCAAGGTCACATGGCCGTTGTGGGCCCAGCCTTTGAAGCGATCCACGACATAGGTCAGGCCCGAGCTTCCTTCAGTGAGGTAGGGCGTATCGATTTGCGAAATATTGCCCAGGCAGACAACTTTAGTGCCGGGCCCGGCGCGGGTGATCAGGGTTTTCATTTGCTTCGGCGTCAGGTTTTGCGCCTCGTCGATAATTAAATATTTTTTGATAAACGTCCGGCCGCGCATGAAATTCAGCGATTTTATTTTGATGCGCGAACGGATTAAATCCTGCGTTGCCGCGCGGCCCCAGTCGCCCGCTTCGTCGTCGCTTTTGTTTAGCACATCAAGGTTGTCTTCCAGCGCGCCCATCCACGGCGTCATTTTTTCTTCTTCCGTGCCGGGCAAAAATCCGATGTCTTCACCGACGGGAACGGTGACGCGGGTCATGATGATCTCCGAATACAGTTTGCATTCCAGCGTCTGCATCAATCCCGCCGCCAGCGTCAACAAAGTTTTGCCGGTTCCCGCCTGGCCGAGCAGGGTGACGAAATCGATGTCGGGATTCATCAATGCATTCAAGGCGAAATTCTGCTCACGGTTGCGCGCCGTGATGCCCCATACGCTGTTTTTCTGCTGTGCATAATCGCGAAGGGTTTCCAACACCGCAGTCTTGCCATTTTGTTCGATCACGCGGGCGTGAAAGGCTTGGTTGCCTTCAAGATAAATAAATTCGTTCAGCAGAAAGCTGGCGCACAACGGGCCCTTTATGCGGTAGAGCGAGCGCCCATGTTTTTGCCAGGATTCCATGTCTTTGCCATGTTTATCCCAGAAATCCGAGGGCAATTCACGCATGCCGCTAGTGAGCAGGTCGGTATCTTCCAGCACCTTGTCGTTGAAATAATCTTCCGACGCTACACCAATGGCGCGCGCCTTGATGCGCATATTGATGTCTTTGGTAACCAAAATTACATGCCGCTTCTTGTGTTCCTGTTGTAAATGCAAGGCTACGCCGATGATCTGGTTATCCGCTTTAAGGCTGGGCAGGGCGGCGGTTAAATCATGGTTGATAATCTTGGTTTGCAAAAACAATTTGCCATTGGCCTGCTTGGTGCCGTGCCCTTTGAGAGGCAAACCCTTGTCCATGTCGGCCTGTGGTGCGCTGACTATTTCTTCCATAAAGCGGCTTGCCTGTCTGGCACTCCGGGCGACTTCAGTCATACCCCTTTTATTATTGTCGAGTTCTTCCAGCGTCACCATGGGGATAAAAACGTCATGCTCTTCAAAGCGGAATAAGGCTGTCGGATCGTGCATCAATACATTGGTGTCGAGCACAAAAAGCTTGGTATGAGGGGCGTTGTCGGATTTACGCCGGGGACGGGAAGTAGGCATATCTTCGTGAAAGAGATTTAGAGGGATTTGACTGCTTCAAGCACTTGCTGCGCATGGCCCGGTACGGAAACGCCGCGCCATTCTTTGCGCAACTGGCCGTCCTTGTCGATGATAAAAGTACTGCGCTCAATGCCGCGAACCTGTTTCCCATACATATTTTTCATCTTGATTACATTGAATATTTTGCAGGCAATTTCTTCTTCGTCACTGAGCAATTCGAACGGGAAACTC
Organism: Burkholderiales bacterium; assembly: GCA_049695115.1. Taxonomy (GTDB): domain Bacteria; phylum Pseudomonadota; class Gammaproteobacteria; order Burkholderiales; family JBEEJL01; genus JBEEJL01. The sequence goes on from JBAVRP010000039.1 coordinate 13,075, forward strand.
ATTTTGGATTTGAATTTTTCGTGTGATTTTAGATCGTCACGCGAGACGCCGAATACCGTGCACTTGAGCTTACTGAATTCAGTATGCAAATCGCGAAACTGCATGCCTTCCGTGGTGCAGCCGGGCGTATCGTCTTTAGGGTAGAAATAAATTACCAACGGGTAGCCGTGCATGGCGGAAAGCTTGAAGCGCTGGCCACCAGTGGCTGGCAATTCAAAATCGGGTATGGATTGGTTGAGCATAGCATTGACCTTTTCGATTAAGAACTTACCATCAGGCATCGGCCAGAAATATCTTTCCCTGCACTGCCAGCTTGCCCGAACGTCCTGGGACTTCACCGCTGCCCACTTCGCAGTAAGGAAGAGTCGAGCCATCCAGCGAGCGAAACAATTCGGCAGTAGTGCACAATTCAAACCCCTGTTCGCGCCAGCCACTTAGCAAAGCGTCGAACGCAGGTAATAGTTTCATGCCCTCCAGCTCGGCATGCAGCGTGTAGACTTGGTCGACGTGCAAATCACGGGTCCTATTCAGAATATGTTCAGCAACGTTTTCCGCTGTGATGCCATCCACGCCGATGAGTTCATCCAGCGTCGGCAGTGTGGTCGGCAGTTGGGGACAGGGTACGACTTCGCCACGGATCATCGGGATATACGGGAACTTGCCGCGGCCATCGGAGCAGTAATCAAAACCCAGGCGTTGCTCCATGCGGTAAGCGTAGCGGTTCATTTGCCAGCCGGCCGCGCCGTGGGTCCTGGCGGGTTCGCTGAAAATTTCCGCAAAACGATTGAAAGCTTTTTGCATTTCCCTTTCGGTCCATGCTTCATCCTGATTTGCGACATTATCCTGCCATTTGATGTGGTCATAAGTATGAATGCCGCATTCATGGCCCGCGTTGCGGACGCTAAGCATGATGTCGGCGCCGCGCTTGCCGATATCCGGTCCCGGCAATAGCGTGCCGTATAAAAGTGTTTTGATGCCGTAATGTTCCACCACCGAAGTACGCGACACTTTTTTCATGAAGCCGGGGCGGAATACTCGCTTGATCGCGCGGCCCGTATGGTCAGGGCCGAGGCTGAACAAAAACGTCGCGTGGGTTTGGTGTTTATCCAGCACCCCGAGCAAGCGTGGTACGCCTTCCAGCGTTCCACGCAACGTATCGACATCGATTTTCAGGGCCAGTTTCATCGCTTGTTCGGTTCGGTTATCAAGCGACATGCTACCATATTCCCCTATGAAAACTTATTACGAAACCATAGGCGGCAACAACGCGGTGAAACAACTGGTCGAGCGCTTTTACGATTTGATGCAGCTCGAAACGGCTTATCAGGGCATTCGTAAATTGCATCCACAAAGTCTCGATGCTTCGCGCGAAAAACTTTACCAGTTTTTGTCCGGTTGGCTCGGCGGCCCGCCGCTTTATGTCGAACGGTACGGCCATCCGCGTTTGCGCGCGCGGCATCTGCACGTTTCGATAGGCGAAACGGAACGGGACCAGTGGATGGCGTGCATGACGCAGGCGATGAATGAGATTGGCGTAGATGAAAAGCTACGCAAGGAATTGCACCAGGCGTTTTTCAAGACGGCCGATTTCATGCGCAACGTTTGATAAATTACTCAATATAATCAATGAATTAAATTAAAAAGGCGCACCGAAGTGCGCCTTTTCATTTGCTACAAAGACCGAAAATTAACTGGCTAAAAATGGCGAGCGTTTTTTGTAAGCAACTTGTGGCGCTTTTTTAGCATCGGCTGCGGCACCAACTTCACGACGACCAACCCATGCATTACCACCTTCGCCGCCGCGATCCACATAAGCCGTTTTACCGTAGGCCGTGTTATTCGCGCCGGAAGGGCGACGTGCATCGGTGCCCGTGGTGACCGTGCGGCCGTTTGCGCCAACGCGATTACCGTGGTCAGATGAGATGCGATTGCCGAAATTATCCGGCTTGGCACCGCCACTGCCTTTGTAACTGGTACCAGAGCCAGCACGACGGCTTTCGCCGCTGTAAGGTGACGGAGCAGAGCCGCGACGTGGACCATTATCGTTACGCGCGTGGCCTTGGCCCGGACGTTTAGTGCCGGAGTTGTTGGAGCGGCCACCTTTGGGTGGGCCACTGCGCGGTTTGAATTTCGGTTCGTGGCCGGCAACGGTTATAACGGGAATTTCCTGCCCCGTGAAGCGTTCGATACGTTTCAGTATCAACTGATCTTTGCCTGAAGCAAACGAAACCGCAATTCCCAGCGCGCCTGCACGGCCGGTACGGCCAATGCGATGAACATAATCTTCAGCAAATTTCGGCAAATCATAATTTATCACGTGGCTGATACCTATGACGTCAATGCCGCGTGCGGCAACGTCCGTCGCCACCAATATGCGCAATCCGCCGTTGCGCAATTTCGTAAGCGTTCGGTTTCGCGCGCCCTGGTTCATGTCGCCGTGAAGCGCTGCGACCGCGTGTCCTTGTGAATACAGATCTTCGGCAATGCTGTCGGCGTCGCGCTTGGTGGCGGTGAAGACAATGGCCTGGGTCAGTTCGCCGTCGCGCAGCAGATGATCGAGCAGGCGATTCTTGTGGCTCATGTCATCGACATAATGCAAACGCTGTTCGATTTGTTCGTGGCGCGCCTGTGGGCTATCAACCGAGATACGCTTCGGCGACTTGAGCAATCGCTGCGCCAGTTTGGCGATTTCGCCTTCCATGGTGGCGGAGAACAGCAGTGTCTGGCGCGTGGCGGGTGTAGCCGCGGCGATGCGTTCTACGTCGTCGATGAAACCCATGTCGAGCATGCGGTCGGCTTCGTCAAGCACCAGGATTTCCAGGCGCGCAAAATCTATGCGGCCACGCTCCAGGTGGTCGATTAATCGGCCCGGTGTAGCGACCAGGATATCGACAGGTTGTGACAACAGTTTGTTTTGCAGGGGGTAGGGCATGCCGCCAAGAATACACACGGTTTTGACGCGCATGTTTTTGCCGTACTTACGCACGGCTTCATTAACCTGCTGCGCCAGTTCGCGTGTGGGCGTCAGCACCAGTACGCGCGGGCCCTTGCTGCGGATGGCGGAGGGAATCGCCAGTTTATGCAGCGCAGGCAAAACAAATGCCGCGGTTTTGCCGGTGCCGGTTTGCGCGGATGCGATTATGTCGTGCCCGGCGAGCACTTCGGGAATAGCCTGTTCCTGGATAGGTGTTGGGATAGTGTAGCCAGCCTCGGTGATAGCGCTGAGAATAGGGTCGATCAAATTCAATTCGTTAAATGTCATGCTGTTTCCTGTGAAAAATCAAACGCAGGTAAACGCTGGGAGCACGAAAGATGAAGACGTGGCAAAGCGGTTGTCCGGCGCTATAAACATCGATGCTAACCGGAGAATCGCCGCCAAATGCGGAGAGAAAAAGAAAGGTCAGATATCGATGGCTGCGGGTGGATTCATTAGATTGAGTTCCTGCCCGTCGGGTGTTTCTGATAAGAATTATGCATTACCCGAAGCCCGCATTATACACAAACCAATCAGGAAAGCCAGCTCTATGTGTTATAATTTTCGGCTTGGTTTCGCGCATTTTGTATGCGCCCCCTTTTGAAGGTTCTGAATATGTCGCGCGCCATCCGTAATATCGCCATTATCGCCCACGTGGACCACGGCAAAACCACGCTGGTTGACAAACTTTTACAGCAATCTGGTACCTTTGCCGCCCATCAGCACATCGCCGAGCGGGTGATGGACAGCAACGATCTGGAAAAAGAACGCGGCATCACCATACTGGCGAAAAACTGCGCCGTGCAATACGAAGGCACGCATATCAATATCGTCGATACACCAGGCCACGCCGACTTCGGTGGAGAAGTCGAGCGCGTGCTGTCCATGGTCGATAGCGTGTTGTTGCTGGTCGATGCGGTTGAAGGCCCGATGCCGCAAACGCGCTTCGTGACCAAAAAAGCCTTGGCGCTCGGCCTGAAGCCGATAGTCGTCATCAACAAAATCGACCGCCCTGGTGCGCGTCCTGATTTCGTCATCAATGCGACCTTCGATTTGTTCGACAAGCTCGGCGCGACCGATGAGCAATTGGATTTCCCCGTAGTGTATGCGTCGGCGCTGAATGGTTACGCCATGCTCGACCCGAAAGAAAAAAGCGAAAACATGCGTCCGCTTTTCGATGCAATCTTAAAACACGTACCGGCGCGCGCCGGCGATCCTGATGGGCCGCTGCAATTGCAAATCAGCTCGCTCGATTACTCCAGCTTCGTCGGCAAAATCGGCATAGGCCGCATCACCCGTGGGCGCATTAAGCCTGGACAAGACGTGCTGGTGCTGGATGGCGACAAGCCGCCGAAAAAAGCGCGCGTCAACCAGGTGCTCGGTTTCGTAGGCCTGGAACGCGTACAGATGGATGTCGCCGAAGCGGGCGACATCGTCTTGATTAATGGCATAGAAGAAGTCGGGGTTGGCGTGACCATCGCCGACATCAATCAGCCGGAAGCTTTGCCCATGCTCACTGTCGACGAGCCGACGCTGACCATGAACTTCCAGGTGAACACCTCGCCGTTTGCAGGGCAGGAAGGAAAGTTTGTCACTTCGCGCCAAATCCGCGAACGGCTCGACCGGGAGCTGCGCAGTAATGTGGCGATGCGGGTTGAGGACACCGACGACACCGACGTGTTTCTGGTATCGGGCCGTGGCGAATTGCACCTGACCATTCTGCTCGAAACCATGCGCCGCGAAGGTTACGAATTGGCCGTGGGCAAGCCGCGGGTGGTGATCAAGGAAATTAACGGCGAAAAATGCGAGCCGATAGAAATGCTTACCGTCGATGTGGAAGAAGTCCATCAAGGTGCAGTGATGCAAGCGCTGGGTGAGCGTCGCGGCGAATTGCAGGACATGCAGTCCGATGGCCGTGGCCGTGTGCGTCTCGATTACCGCATTCCCGCGCGTGGTTTGATCGGCTTTCAATCTGACTTCATGACCATGACGCGCGGTACCGGACTCAAAAGCAGTGTGTTCGATGAATACGCACCGATACGCTCGGAGGCCACATCGCGCCGCAACGGCGTGTTGATCTCCGCCGAGCAGGGCGAAGCCGTCGCCTACGCTTTGTGGAAATTGCAGGATCGCGGCCGCATGTTCGTGTCGCCCGGCGATCGCCTGTATATGGGCATGGTGATCGGTATCCACTCGCGCGACAACGATCTGGTGGTGAACCCCATCAAAGGCAAGCAACTCACCAACGTACGATCTTCGGGCACCGACGAAGCCGTGACGCTGGTGCCGCCGATTCAACTCACCTTGGAGTCGGCAATTGAGTTTATTGACGACGACGAGCTGGTGGAAATCACGCCGAAGTGCATACGCATACGCAAGCGCTTCCTGCTCGAACACGAGCGTAAGCGCGCCTCGAAAGCTGCAGCATAAGCATTTGATTATATTTAGTTATTCCGGGCGCTGCGGCGCCCTGAATTATTTGTATTTGTGGTTCATAGGTTTATACTTATTTACTTGTCATTCTAAGCAAGGCGAAGAATCAGCTTTCGATTCTGCCTGTCGATAAGGACACCATGCCCGACCAAAACTTCTGGCTCATTGCCGACACCATCATTCTGTTGCTGTTGGTGATTTATTTGATTTTTAAACTCACTGCCATGGGCCGCAGCCAGAAACAATTACCGCAGTTGCTCGAAGCGCAAAGCGAGGCCAAGCACCGCGATATGCTCTCCAGCCTCAACGATGGTTTGAATAAACAAAGCCATCGCTCGGTGAGCTTGCAAACCGAAATGGCCGATCGCTTGCACGCATCCGTCAGTGCACTGCAAATCGCTCAGACACAGAATCTCGCCGGCAATCGCGAGGCTTTGATCAAACAACTATCCGAACTCAACGCATCCTTGTCGCAAAAACAGGACGCGCTGAAATCCGACATGCTGTCGGTTACCCTGCAAAAACTGGCGGAGCAGGGCAGGGCGGATCAGGAGTTGATTCAGACCACCATGCGCAATATCAGCGCGCAACTCGGCATTACCATTGAAGCGCTGAACAAAACCGTTGACGAAAGACTGCAAGGCATCAGCGGCAAAGTCAGCGAGCGCCTTGACGAAGGCTTCAAAAAAACCAACGAGACTTTCACCAGCGTCATGTCACGTTTAGCCGTCATCGACGAAGCGCAAAAGAAAATCGACGGCCTCACCACCAATGTCGTCAGCTTGCAGCAACTGCTCGGGGACAAACGCTCGCGCGGCGCATTCGGCGAAGTGCAATTGGAAGCGCTGGTGCGCAACGTGATGCCGGAACAAACCTATGAGTTTCAAGCGACGCTCAAGAATGGCTATCGTGTCGATTGTTTGTTGAAACTGCCCGAGCCGACCGGCCTGGTGTCGGTCGATTCAAAATTCCCGCTGGAAAATTTCCACAAAATGTACGCGGACAATACGACTGAGGCAGAAAAGTCAGTCGCGCAGCGCCAATTCAAAGCCGACGTGAAAAAACATGTTGATGATATTTCGTCGAAATACATTATCGACAACGTTACTTCCGACGGTGCAGTGATGTTTCTGCCCGCCGAAGCGGTGTTTGCCGAAATCCACGGCTATCATTCAGACATTGTCGATTACGCCAACAGCAAACGCGTGTGGATAGTCTCGCCGACTACGCTGATGGCGGTGCTCAATACTGCCCGCGCGGTGATGAAAGACGTGGAGACGCGCAAGCAAGTCCACATTATTAAAGATGAGTTGGGCAAACTCGGCAAAGACTTCGGCCGCTTCGAAGAACGCATGAGCAACCTGTCCAAGCATATTAACCAAGCCAGCAAAGACGTGGAAGAAGTGCACACCAGCAGCAAAAAAATCACTGACCGCTTTGCGAGAATTGAGCGAGTGGAGTTGGAAACTACGTCAGTGCCAAAATTGGAAATCGTCAAACAAGATGAAAATACCCGATGAAGTGGGCTGGGCTGACGGGCCAGCTTTCCGCGGGCCAGTTCTAACCGGCGGAATGCAGGGCAAGCTTGTTGCCTTCAGTGTCAGTGAACAATGCGAGATAGCCAATCTCTTTGGAGATGATGGTTTTGCTTAACAGGACATTTCCGCCTGCTGCCTTGATGCGATTTACATAAGGGGTAAGGTCCTCACCGCAGTTGAGGTATACCAGCGTGCCGGTTTGCGAGGGTACGTAGCCCGCAGCTTTGACAATGGCTCCGCCGACCAGGCCGCGTTCCATCGGGAAAAATCCCAGCATTTTTTCCCCCCTCTGGTGAGTAGGCATGTCGTAGGAAAATATCGCGCTGTAGAATTTTTTCGCGCGCTCAAAATCAATAACGGGGATTTCAAACCAATTCAATGCGTTTTTCGGAATGCCCATGTTCGATTTTCCTTATTCAATGGCGATTTTATAAATTGTATTGATTGGGCTGGCGAATACATTTCGTAACATTGGCTCAAAATGGGAAAGCGGAAAAGTTTCCGCTTTGGCGTCGAAAGCCGGGGCATCGTATAGCTCGCAGAATTCCGCGGTGGTTTCAAAATGTGGGTGACCGCGGAATTGTTCGCGCATATTACGGTCCATGCCGAGATGGTGGAAAAAATAATAGCCCTGGAAGATGCCGTGGTGCTGCACCATCCATAGATTTTCTTCGCTGACAAAAGGTTTCAATATCGAGGCAGCGATGTCCGGGTGGTTGTAAGGGCCCAGTGTGTCGCCGATGTCGTGAAGCAGCGCACATACCACATATTCTTCACTCTCTCCGGCCTTTTGCGCGCGCGTGGCGGTTTGCAGCGAGTGCTGCAGACGGTCTATGGGAAAGCCGCCGAAGTCGCCGCCCAGCAATGTCAAATGCGCCATGACGCGGTCGGGCAGGGCTTGTGCGAAAGGTGCGAAATCCCAGGCGATGATTTTCCAGTCGTCGGCAGTGCCGTGGATTAAATTGGAAAAACTGGCGTGTTCGCTCATGGTGATTCCTTATTTGGGGCTGCGCAATACTATATATGCAGGTAAAATCATGACGTAGCGATAATTTAACCCATAACCAGGGTTCAAGGAATAGTATGTTGCGCATTAACGAAATAAAACTTCCACTCGACCATACCTCCGAAGATTTGAAACAAGCCGTTCTCGCCAAGCTTGGGATCGATGTATCGCGTTTAATCAATCATAAGATTTTCCGCCGCAGCCATGACGCGCGCAAAAAAAACGCGATACTACTGATTTACTCGTTCGAGGTTGAAGTGATTAACGAAATGGAAATTCTTAAGCGTTTGCATGGTGACCCGCATGTATTACTTGCGCCGGACACTCGTTACAAATTTGTCACTACATCAGCAGGCGAAATTAAATTGCGGCCCGTCATCATTGGCTCCGGCCCGTGTGGCATTTTCGCGGCGCTGATCCTGGCGCAAATGGGTTTCAAACCGATTGTCCTCGAGCGCGGAAAGGCGGTGCGCGAACGCACACAAGACACCTGGGATCTGTGGCGCAAACATATTTTGCATCCGGAATCCAACGTCCAATTCGGCGAAGGCGGCGCGGGGACTTTTTCTGACGGCAAACTATACAGCCAGATCAAGGATTCGAAACATTACGGCCGTAAAGTCATATATGAATTTATCCGGGCTGGTGCGCCGCCGGAAATTGCGTATGTGAGCAGACCGCATATCGGCACGTTTCGTTTGGTCGGCATTGTCGAGCGTATGCGCGTGACCATCGAAGCGCTCGGCGGCGAATTTCGCTTTCAGTGCAAGGTTATTGATTTTATTGTTAAAAACAAAGAGTTATGTAAGATTGTATTAGAGCAGGGTGAAAGCATCACTGCTAATCAAGTGATTCTCGCCATCGGCCACAGCGCACGCGATACATTTGAAATTCTGCATCAGCGCGGCGTATATATTGAAGCCAAACCGTTTTCCGTCGGCTTTCGCATTGAGCATCCGCAATCGCTGATAGATCGTTTTCGTTACGGCCCGAGTGCGGGCAATCCGATACTCGGCGCCGCTGATTATAAACTGGTGCATCACACCAGTAACGGCCGCGCGGTGTACAGTTTTTGCATGTGTCCCGGCGGTACCGTGGTCGCAGCCACATCGGAGCCGGGCCGCGTGGTCACCAACGGCATGAGCGAATATTCTCGCAACGAGCGTAACGCCAACAGCGGCATCGTGGTCGGTATTGATCCGAAGGATTATCCCGGCGATGTGTTAGCCGGTATGGTGTTCCAGCGCCATTGGGAAGAAAGAGCTTTTGAACTCGGCGGCAAAAATTACAATGCGCCGGCACAACTTGTTGGTGATTTTGTCGCGCGCAAAGCCTCGACTGTCTTAGGTTCTGTCGTGCCGTCATACAAGCCCGGTGTGGCTTTGGGCGAACTCGACAGTTGTTTGCCTGAATACGCTATCGCCGCCATCCGCGAAGCCTTGCCCGCGTTCGACAAACAAATCAAAGGTTATTTTTTGCACGACGCGATACTTACCGGTGTCGAGACGCGTACTTCGTCGCCGATACGCATTACGCGCGACGAGGTCACGTTTCAAAGTTTAAACACACGCGGGCTGTATCCGGCGGGCGAGGGCGCGGGTTACGCCGGCGGTATTTTGTCGGCAGCGATTGACGGCATCAAAGTCGCCGAAGCAGTGGCGCTGAGCATGCAAACATGACGAATGACGACGTGCAACGACTAGACCCATTGGCGCAAAAATTGCCGACCATTATTGCGCTGAATGCCGTGTCCGGTATCGCGCAGTTATCGCAAATGGGCATCGTTTATCCGCTTGTCGCACTGTGGCTCGCCGATCGACAAGTTTCGGCGTCTGAAATTGGACTCGTCGGGTCCCTGCTATGGACCGGCATGCTGCTAGGCATATTGTTCGCGCCCCATCTTATGTATGCGAGCAAGGCGCGTACCATTGTAATTTTTGGCTGCATCGGATCCGGACTGGCTGCCTTGGCGATGCCTTGGATTCCCCCTGACATGATTTTGGCGTGGTGCTCGGCCAGCGTCATCTTTGGCTTCGGCATCGGCCTGCGCTGGATCGGCAACGAGAGCTGGCTTTACTCGATTATTTCCGGTGCACAGCGCGGGAAAGTCGTTGGAATCCACGAAACCCTGATTCACCTCGGCCAGGTCATCGGCCCGCTTCTCATTGCCGGGATCGGTATTGCCAGCGCGAATATTTTCTATCTTGGTGCGATGGTAGCTATGGCTGCTGTCATGCCGTTGTTGTGGGCGAACATTCCGATGCAAACTTCTCCGCAACACAAACCGGTACCGGCACATCATTTTCTGCTGGAAATGGTAAAAGATATGAAACATATTTTCGGCATTCGCATCGGTTATATTGCCGGTGTTGTCGACGGCGTGTTGTTCGGCATGTTGGCGGTGTACGAAGTGAACAACGGCGCGACAACCGAGCGGGCCGCATTGGTGATGACGGTATTCGGCATCGGCGGCTTGCTTGCCTCCGCGCCGCTGGGCTGGATGAGCGACAAACACGGCGTGATTATTGCCTCCGCCACTGGTGCGCTAACCGGAATAGTTGCAAGCGTGATGTTATGGAGCGGTGCGGCGTGGCTACACTGGCCCGCCGTTTTTCTGCTCGGCGCGGTCGCCGGGTGTTTGCTTACCATTGCGATTATTGCCGGGACGGAGCAGGCGGCGAAGGAACAAAAAAACATGGGATCAGCGATGAGCGAAATTTCTATTTCGTTCACCATAGGTACCATAATCGGGCCGGTAATGGCTGGTGCCGTGATGGATGCGTGGGGACTATGGACGTTTCCTGCTCTGACTTTATTATTATGTTTCGCCGTGCTGCTGATGTTGCGTATGCAGGCCCGCGTGCGAAGCTAAGGTTTCAGGTTTGCGGTGCCAGCATATTGGCGTCGCGATGTATTACCCAGTTTCCGTCAATTTGCTTGCGCAACACCGACAGAATATTTCCCGCCATGCGCATCGTCGGCGTGCCGATGGTAATCGGTGTCATGGTGACGCTGAGATGGGACAGGCAATAGGCCAGCTTGCCTTCGATCTGGATTTCCTGCATATTCGACACCGCGTCGATTTTAAATTTTCCCGCGCCGGCATTAAACGCATCGGCAAATGCCTGCTTGCCGCAGATCGGTGCTTGGCCCTGGCGCAAAAAAATCATATCGTCTGACATTAAACCGAGCACGACATCGAGTTGGTTATCCGCTGAGGCGCGCAGCCAGGTTTGAAACAAATCGCGGATAGATTGTTCGTCAGATGTCATATCATGACTATTTGATTATATTGAGAAATTAGAACATGAGATGAATGTCTATTAGACATCCATGCGGCAAATTATCGGTTTAGCCGTACCAGCAGATCGCTGGTCCACGACAGGCGTTCGACCAGGGTGTGCAGGAATTCTTTGTTGAAGCGCAATTGGCAACCTTCAGTGAGTTGCTCCAATAAGTGTGCCTGGATTTTCATTACGGTCACTTCGCTCACTGACTGGACGGACGCAGTACGCGCCGGATGCGTATTGTTGAGAGTGGACATTTCACCGAAGCAGTCGCCGGCTTTGAGCACGTTAATGAGTTGCCCGCCCTTGGTGACTTTGACCTGGCCCTTTACCATTACGTAGAACGCATAGCCCAGGTCCCCTTCGATAATGAGATTCTGCTCGCGGGAATAATTTTCCCATGCGCCCATGCGCAGGACCTCCCACAATTCCGACTCCTTGAAATTGCGGAAGAAACGCAACTGGCGCAGCGAATTGAATTTTTCGGTGGAACTGATTTCCTGGTTGACCTTTTCCATTTGCGGGAAGGTGTCGGCCAACTCTTTGGCCATGTCGAACCAGGATTTGTAGCGCTCGTTCAGATCTTTCGCCATCGCTTTTTTCACGATGTCGATGACCGGCTGAGGCACGTCGGGGCGGAATTCGGTCAGAGGTATCGGGTCTTCTGACAGCACTTTGTTGATCATTCCCACGCTGTTGACGGCGTCATAGGGAAGGCGACCGGCGAGCAATTCGTACATCACCACGCCGAGGGAATAAATATCGCCCTGCACGCTCGGGGGCGATTCGTTAATTTGTTCCGGCGACATGTAAGCCGGAGAACCGAGGAAGCCGCCGATCTGGGTTCGCACCGAGTGGGAAATGTGCGCCGTGCCGAAGTCGGAAATCTTGATGTCGTCGCGGTCGTCGAGCAGGATGTTTGCCGGTTTGATGTCGCGGTGAATAATGCCGTTCTGGTAAGCGTAGTCGAGCGCACGCGCGCATTTGAATGTGACCAACACGGCCTGGCGTATCGGCAACAGATTGGCGTTGTTGCAGAATTTTTTCAGCGAACCGCCGGAGACATACTCCATGACGATGTAGTGGTCGGCACCTTCGACCACCGCGTCGAGCACGCCGACGATATTCGGATGATTGAGTTTTCCGGCAAGCGACGCTTCGTTCAGGAATAATCGATGAAAGCGGTCGCGGGTTTCCGGATCTTCGGCCTCTTCAAAGTGAGCGAGTTTGAGCGCAACCTTGCGTTTGTTGAACGTGTCTTCAGATAAATACACAATCGCGGACGAGCCGCGGCCCAGTTCGCTGATGACGTTGTACTTACCGATTTTTTCTGGTTGTTGAAAACTCACGTTTGAAGGTCTGTCAGTCGTCTATATGGAATATGGGGTAAACCCTGTAGTCGAATCTTACCGTATATATCAGGTAATAAGTGTGATAAGTTCCACAAATCCTTGACTTAAAAGGGGATTCAGGCACTGAAATTCAGCTGATTTGGAGGATTTTGGCTGCCAGGTGCGTCATTTGGAATGGGGATAATTCAGAATTTTCAAACGCGAGCCCTTGGTCGATTTGCGGATAATGGCTCAAGGTCGAATTGCGATAGGCCGGGTCGTAGTGGTCCTGCAGCAGTTCCCGCACCAGTTGATCCCAGCGTTTTTCACGCGCCATTTGTTTCCACGATGCTATGCGCTCAGCGCCATGAATATTCTTTAGGCAATCGAGTTGGGTGAACAACACTTCAGGCGAGGTGAAAAAATGCTCGTATTCCTCGCACAACAATTTCACCCGTGCCTCGACACTGGTCTCGATGCGTATGCAGCGGCCGCGCTGCCACATGGCATCTATAATTTTATCCGGCACACGTAACACGCCTACTTTCTTGCTTTCCGCTTCCACGTAAACGGGCTTGCTCAGATCGAAGGTCGCGAGCTTGTCACACACCAGACTCTCAAACATTTTTTGCGCAGGCTGTGGTTTATCGGGCAAATTTCCCAATACCGAGCCACGATGCGCTGCCAAGTCTTCCAGGTCGAGCACTTGCGCGTTCTGCGCTTCCAGCGCGTTGAGCAAACGGCTTTTGCCTGAACCCGTCGCGCCGCAGATAACATGGAACTGAAGTTCTTCCGGCAGGGTGTCGAGTTGTTGTATTACATGGCGGCGATACGATTTATAGCCACCGTCCAATTGCATTGCTGGCCAGCCGACCTGCCGCAAAATATGCGTCATGGCGCCGCTGCGCGTACCGCCGCGCCAGCAATATATCAACGGTTTCCAGTTTTTCGGCTTATCAACGAATTCTTGTTCCAGATGGAGGGCAATATTTTTCGCCACCAACGCCGCGCCGAGTTTTTTCGCCTCGAACGACGACACTTGTTTGTATAAGGTACCGACACGAACGCGCTCGTCGTTATCCAGCACCGGACAATTAATCGCGCCGGGAATATGGTCCTCGGCGAATTCCCCCGGCGAACGTACGTCGATAATCTGGTCGAATTCGCCGATTTGCTCGGCAGTCGCCAAGTTCGGTTTGTTGTGTGATGCAGTGGCGACGGGGGATGTAGCGGCGTGATTCATGCGGAATGACTCAAGCTGGGATTATCTCAGGTATTATAGTAGCGCGCCATTGCGCTGTCCCGCTTGTGCTCAGGGTTAGAATTTCTTGGGCTCTGGTATGCCAAGGTCGCGGCAAATTTTAACTGCCAGATGATTGTTGATTTCATTGTGCCGTGGAACAGCGCTTCGTCTATTCGTGCTTATGTGTCGCGACCAAGAGTGATGGCCTCCTTCGCGGAGCAATTCGCAACCATGTGTCGTGAGGTGTGTCAGCAAATCCCGCCGCTTCATACGGCTATCGATAGCTCTTCGAAATCATCGCCGACGGATGCCAATGCGTCAGCCCGATTTAATTCAATGGCCTCAGTTAATGTTTCTCGGAGTGACATTAATAACTTTTCCCGCGAAGATTCCTGGCAATTAACCCCTGGAACTTCTTCTATCCATCCAATCCACCAACCAGCGTCTTGTTTAATTACTGCTGTGTAGTTTGAATTCATCTTGATCTCCTTAAGACCAATATTATAACAAAATGGAACGACAAGTTAGAGGCACCGTTCTGGGGACAATTCGACGGATACAGCTTCCATAGACATTAAAAACGAAGGCGGCTCGCATTTTCTCGCTCTGGCTTTGATACCACTATTGTTAATACACTGGTTTTCGCTTTCGCAACTTAACAACTGATGTCTCACGTGGCTTTTGCGTCAGCAGAAGCGGTTGCAAAGGCTGCCAGATATTATCCAGAATCTGCGGCTGCACTTTCGCCGTCGGATGGATGTTATCCGCTTGAAAGTTCTCCCGGCTATTCGCTACGCCTTCCAGCATGAACGGCACCAACTCGGCTTTGTATTGTTTCGCCAGCGCCGCGTACATGGCATGAAACTTTTCCGTGTAATCCCTGCCATAGTTGGGCGGCAAACGCATGCCGACTAATAATATTTTGGTTTTGGCACTGGTGCTGGCGCGCAGGATTTTTTCCAGGTTGGCTTTTGAATCCGTTAACGGCAATCCGCGCAGGCCGTCGTTGCCGCCGAGTTCGACGATGATGATGGCGGGGCGATGCTGCTTTAACGCGTTGTCGATGCGCGTCGCACCGCCGAAGGTGGTTTCGCCACTGACGCTGGCGTTGATGACTTTGTGGGGGAATTTGTTTTGCTCCAATTTTTGGCTGAGCAGCGCGACCCAGCCGTCTTTTTGTGACAAGCCATAGGCGGCGGACAGGCTATCGCCGTAAACCAATATTACCGGCTTGGTCATTTCTGCGTTGGCAGCGAGCGGTGCCCAGGCCAGAACGAGCCATAAAAGCATTTTCAACTTCATGCGGGTTCCTGTGCTTGTAGCATAAGGTTTAGAATAAGCACTGAATTTCCCATTATATATAGTCAAGCAGAAAACAATTCAAACATGGACTCTTCCACGCATAACACTTCCACCATCACGATGGTTGACGTAATGGCCCTGACCAAACAAGTCAGCACCAGCGAAAGCACCTTGGTTATTTTGAATAATGTGAGTTTCCATATCGAACAAGGAGAAGCGATCGCTGTAGTCGGCGCATCCGGTTCGGGTAAATCGACTTTGCTTGGCTTGCTCGCAGGGCTTGATAACCCGACAAGTGGCAGCGTACACATCAACGGCAAAAACATATTTGCGCTGGATGAAGACGGCCGCGCTGCTTTGCGCGGCGAGATGGTTGGGTTCGTATTCCAATCATTCCAATTACTACCTGCATTAACGGCGCTGGAAAATGTCATGCTGCCGATGGAGCTGGCGGGCAAAGACGGTGCACAAAAAATGGCGCAGGACATACTCGCGCGCGTCGGTCTTGGACAACGCATGCATCATTACCCGCGCCAGTTGTCGGGCGGCGAGCAGCAGCGCGTCGCATTAGCGCGTGCGTTTGTGGCGCGGCCGAAACTATTATTCGCCGACGAACCGACCGGCAACCTTGATGCGGCGACAGGCAATCAGATTATCGATTTGTTATTTGAACTCAATCGCGAACAAGGTACGACCTTGATTTTGGTCACCCACGACGAAGCTTTGGCGGCGCGATGCAGTCGCCGTTTGCGGCTTGTAGCGGGTGAATTGGCATTATAATAAATTGAATATAATCAATTAGTTATGAATATACTCAAATTATCGCTACGCATGTTGAAAAGAGACTGGCGTGCCGGCGAACTGACGGTTTTGTTACTTGCGTTGTTAGTTGCGGTGGCGAGCGTAACCACGGTTGGATTTTTTGCCGAGCGTGTGCAACGCGCGCTCAACGCACAAGCGAACGAAATGCTCGGCAGCGATCTAATTCTTATCGCCGATCACGTCACGCCGCCGCAATTTGAAGCGCAAGCCAAACAACAAAAATTAAATATCGCCAATACGCTGACCTTTCCCAGCATGGTGAGTATGAATGGGCAAAGCCAACTTGCCGATATTAAGGCCGTCACCGCAGCTTATCCCTTGCGCGGCAATGTGCGCGTGGTCGATGCCATCGGCGCGCCGGATAAAAATGCCGAGCGTGCGCCGGAAAAAGGCGAAGCGTGGGTGGCCGAGCGATTATTAAGCAAACTCAACCTGAAAGCCGGCGACAGCTTGGAAGTAGGACGCGCATTGCTGAAAATCACCGCGATAGTAGCGCGCGAGCCGGACAACGTGCTGGATTATTTCAATATCGCGCCGCGCGTGATCATGAGTTACGACGATCTCGCCGCGACGGAACTCATCCAGACTGGCAGCCGGGTGTCGTATCGATTATTGGTAGCAGGCGATGTCGCGAGCGTCGAAAATTTCAGCGCGTGGGCAAAACCCAAGCTTGGGCGCGGCGAGCGCCTCGAATCGATTCGCGATGCTAGGCCGGAAGTGCGCATGGGCCTTGAGCGCGCGCAGCAATTTCTCGGCCTCGCCTCTTTATTGTCGGTGATTCTCGCTTCCGTCGCCGTGGCGCTCGCAGCGCGGCGATTCATGCAACGCCATCTCGATAGCTGCGCCATGTTGCGTTGCCTTGGCGCCAGTCAATCGGCAATGTTTCAACTGTATTTATTTCAATTCATATTTTTAGCCGTCATTGCAAGCGTACTGGGCTGCGCGATCGGATACGTCGCGCAGTTTGCACTGGTGAAATGGCTGGGAAGCTTTCTCAACATTGTGTTGCCGTTGCCGACCCCATTGCCCGCGTGGCAGGGTTTGGTTACCGGAATTGTGTTACTGCTCGGCTTCGCCGTGCCGCCGCTGTTGCGCTTGCGCGGCGTGCCGACCTTGCGTGTGATCCGGCGCGAAGTCGGCGTGACGGAATCTTTCAGCCTCGCCGCCTATGTGCTGGGATTTTCCGCGGTCGGATTTTTGATTTTGTGGAAAGCAGGCGACCTGAAACTCGGCTTGATCACACTCGCCGGATTTTCCATCGGCATGGTTGTCACTGGCTTGGTCGGCTGGTTGTTGATTGCTCTGCTTTCACAGCTGCGCAACGTGATCAAAGGTCCATGGCGTTACGGTCTTGCCAATATGCGCCGCCGCGCGTGGGGCAGTCTGGTGCAAATGATGGCGCTGGCTTTGGGCATCATGGCGCTGCTGCTGCTGACCATGGTGCGCGGTGACTTGATGAAATCATGGCAGAATAATGTGCCGCCCGATGCGCCCAACCGGTTTGTCGTCGGCATTCAACCGCCGCAATTGGCTGACGTGCGTAAATTTTTCACCGACAAAAAAATCATCGCGCCGGATATTTACCCCATGGTACGCGGCCGTTTGGTGGCGATTAACGGCAAACCGCTTACCGAACACAATTTCGACGACCAGCGCAGCAGGCGTTTGGTTGAACGGGAATTCAATTTATCCTGGGCGAAAAGCCCTCGAGCCGACAATAAAATCATCGCCGGCCAATGGTGGAAGTCGACGGGCGATATCACGCCACAATTATCCGTCGAAGAAGGCATCGCCAAAACACTGAAAGCCGATATCGGCGATACCTTGACTTACGATGTGGCGGGTACACGCTTTACCGCGCCGATCACCAGCCTGCGCAAACTCGATTGGGATTCCTTCAAGCCGAACTTTTTCGTCATTGCCAGCCCCGGCGTGATTGACGATTTCCCCGCCAGTTGGATGACCAGTTTTCATTTGCCGCAGCAGGACCAGGGAGCAATCAACAGCCTGGTCAGCACGTTTCCCAATCTGAGCGTGATCGACGTGTCGGCCATCATGCAACAAGTACGCAGCATTTCGGATCAAGTAGCGAGCGCGGTGGAATTCGTTTTTCTGTTTACGCTTGCGGCAGGATTAATTGTGCTTTACGCGGCGATTACCGCGACGCAGGACGAGCGTATTTTTGAAGGCGCCATTATGCGCACGCTTGGCGGATCGCGCAGGCAGCTTACAGCGGCACAACTGGCGGAATTCGCGGCGATAGGTTTGCTCGCCGGAACCATTGCCGCTATCGGTGCGGTCGCCTTGAGTTATGTTTTGTCTGAGCGGGTGCTGAATTTGCCGTATCGCTTTAACGCGATGGTGCCGATTGTCGGTATGTTTTGCGGGGCCGCCGGGGTGGCGTTAGCGGGAATGTTCGGTACACGCAATATGCTGGCGCAGCCGCCAATACAAACAATCAGAAAACTGGCTTAAAGAAACTCCGCTTAAGTCCGATATCGTCGCAATACGTCGTTGCGAACAAAAAAATAACTCCTTACATATCAAACCATATGCAGCGTCGTTATTTTTTGTTCACGCCTAGTCTTGCTTAGATCTCAAACTTAATCAGAGTTTCTTGTAACTTCAGGCGGGAATGTCGGGAATCAGTTGCTGTTGCAATAAAGTAATTTCATCTTTTATCGCAAGTTTGCGTTTTTTCAGCCGGCGCATTTGCAATTGATCGATGACGGAATCCTTCGACAGACGATCTATCACGTCGTCCAGATCGCGGTGTTCAATAGTCAATTCCAGAATGCGCTGCTTAATGGCTTCTATTTCTTCGTCCAGCATCATGGCTAATCTCCCATATTGCCAAGATACAGGAAAAAACCCACTAAGTCGTGCGTCGCTGCATGGTCGGCGTGATATGATTTTTATCCCGAAATCGAGGAAAAATGCGCGACTATTCTCGGCACAGATTAAGAAGTAAAGCATATATTAATCAAATAGTTATAGCTATATAGACGCTTAAATTAAAAGGAAAAAACATGCCCAACGCAATTCGTATTCATCAGACCGGCGAACCGGAAGTCTTGAAATGGGAATCAGTTGAAGTCGGCAATCCAGCCGCCGACGAAGTTCGCATTAAACATACTGCAGTCGGCTTGAATTACATCGACGTCTATCACCGTACCGGGCTATATCCCATGCCGCTGCCATTCTCGCCCGGGCTTGAAGCCGCAGGCGTCGTCGAAGCAGTGGGCACGAATGTCACAAACCTGAAAGTCGGCGACCGCGTGGCTTACGGCACCGGCCCGATTGGAGCATATTGCGAATCCCGCGTCATGCCGGCGGAAAAACTGGTCAAGTTGCCTGCCAGTATTCCCGACAAAACCGGCGCGGCGATGATGCTTCAGGGGCTCACCTCGCAATATCTTTTACGTCGTATATATAAAGTTAAGCAGGGCGACACGATTCTGATTCACGCAGCGGCGGGCGGGGTAGGGCTAATCGTCTGCCAATGGGCCAAGCACCTTGGCGCGACGGTGATCGGCACCGTCGGCTCCGACGAAAAGGCCGCGCTGGCCAAAGCCAATGGTTGCGATTACCCGATTGTTTATACGCGCGAAGATTTCCAGCAGCGCGTGATGGAAATCACCGGCGGCAAAAAATTGCCCGTGGTATACGATTCCGTCGGCAAAGACACCTTCATGAAATCCCTCGACTGCCTGCAGCCGCTGGGCATGATGGTGATATTCGGCAATTCCTCCGGCCCGGTGGCACCATTCGACCTAGGCATCCTTGCCAGCAAAGGCTCGCTGTTTCTCACCCGGCCCACGCTCGCGAATTACGCCGGCGCGCGCAAAGATTTGGTTCCGGCCGCGGAAGAATTGTTTGACGTCGTCGGCAAAGGCGCAGTCAAAATTTCCGTCAACCAGACTTATGCATTAAAAGACGCGACGCAAGCGCATCGTGATCTGGAAGCGCGCAAGACGACGGGATCGACGGTGTTTATTGTTTAAGAAATAAGGGAGGGCGGACGCCTTGTGGCTTTCCGCCCTACACGACCTTCAGAATTTCATGATAAGTAGGCTTTATTTATGCGATGCAATCAGACGGCCGTAGCTAGGTAGGCGTGTACTTTTCCATCTTCCGGTTGGTGCATCTGTATGAGCCAGAGATCACTTTCCCCGGAAAGATGGACCCAATGTACATCCAGTAATCGCTGAATGCGTTGTACCCACTCCAGAATTGGGCGGTCGAAAGATACAACTCTTGGGCCAACTCGAAATGGGTTCCAAGTATGTAAAACTTCGCTGCAGTTATCGTAAAGGAATACGAACTCATTTTGAGTGAGGAAGCCTTCCTTGACTTCTAGCATATTTTTTACTGAACTTGTATCAACTGAAGGAAACGCAACCGGTTTTGGGTAGTAATCAGGATGAACCACGGCTAAGCGGTCTAGCAATCGTTTTGCGCGCCATGTCCTAGCGAAGTCACTGTAAACAGCAGAGTATGTAGACTTGTGAGCGATCAGTGATGCAAATGCCAGCTGTTCGAGTACTTTCCTGAGTAGCAAGCAAACAACTTCACCATCTTGCCCCTCGGACCCTAACGGGGAGTATCCATTGACGATTTTATTAATGCTCAATAAGCGCTGTTTAATGTCTTCCATCACGTTGCAGTAGGCAACTATTGGCAAGATGTTGTCCGCGTTCATTTTTATTTGTCTCTAATACTAGGCTTTACGGGTGTGCAATTGCGAACCGGTCTGCGCATTTGCACCTCTGCGCTGAGCAAATTGCTGGTCATTTGTATCGGAACGAATCTTCCAACAAGCTTCTGGCGCCATTTCAGAATATTCTCCTTGTAACAGATAGCCGTGACGGATGCGTCTCTTGCGTAATACATGTTACTGATCGGCGAATATTTCCGCACTCAATTTTTTCACATTATCTGTCATGGTATTTATCGACGCTGCCGCCAATTGTGGCTGAGCTTCATTATTCAATCTCGACGCATGTTGCAAACGGCGGAATCCTCGGTAGGCGTCGGCGCACTCATTCGCTAGGTCTTTTGGAATCAGCCCGGCTTCGCCGCAATATTTCAGCAAGGCGATGTTGCCTTTGTTCATAATCAAGAAGGGATGTTGTGCTGAATGTAGCAGCACTAGGTATTGCACGATAAATTCTACGTCGATGATGCCGCCGCGCCCTTGCTTGATATCGATCAAACCTTCCGTCTCTTTGTGTTGCGCGCGCATTTTTTCGCGCATGGCGAGGATTTCTTTTTTCAGTTCTGTAGCATCGCGCGGTTGCTTGAGAATATTTTCTCGCAGCGCCTCGAATTTTTTTCCCAAAACCATATCGCCCGCGACATAACGCGCGCGGGTGATCGCCTGGTGCTCCCACACCCATGCGCGGTGGTGCTGGTAGTCTTCGAACGCGTCGAATGACGACACGAGCAATCCGCTGACACCGTCAGGCCGCAGGCGCAAGTCGGTTTCGTACAACATTCCGGCGGATGTAAGCGTGGAGAGCGAGCTGATGAGTTTACGCGCCAGCGTCGCGTATTGGGTTTCTGCATTCGGTCGGTCGTCGTCATACAAAAAAATCATATCCAGGTCTGAGACGTAACCCAGTTCTTTGCCGCCAAGTTTGCCGTAGCCGATTACGGAGAAGCGTGGTGCGTCGTCCGCGTTACCATTTTTGCTTTGTGTTTCACGCCAGCAAAGTTCCAATGAAACAGCAATCACGGTGTCGGCGAGTTCGGTGAGATGGTCGCTCAGAGTTTCCAGTGACATCAGTCCTTCTATGTCCTGCGCCAACAAGCGAAAAGTTTGAGTGTGTTTGAAGTGACGCAACATGTCCAGGCGGCGCTCCTGATCAGTTTCGCTTAATAAAGTTTCTCGGATTTGTTGTTTCAGTGCGGCCCAATCGGGTGGACTGTGCAGCAGGCGCGTATCGACCAGTTCGTCGAGCAATATGGGATGTTGGCGCAAGTAGTCTGCCGCCCACGGACTAGCGGCCATGAGTTTCGCCAGCCGTTCCAGGACTTCCGGATGTTCGCTTAACAAAGCGAGGTAAGCGGCACGACGGTCGACGGCTTCGGTGAGATCGAGCAGGCGAAACAGAGTTTTGTCTGGCTTCTGGTGGCGCGATGCTGTCTCGATCATTTGCGGAATCAGTGCGTCGAGCCGGCTTCGGCTGGATTCGGGCAGGCGGGGGTAATGGGATGACTCACGCATCCGTTTGAGTCTTTGTAAAACTGCATTCGCATCGGTAAAAGTGGCAGGCAACGCGTCCGCGTTCTGCGCGCCTTGCCAGACAGAGGATAAGTTTTCTGTTGCAGGAATATTCTTTTTTTCGTCGCCGAATACGGCATCGAAATGGCGCGAAACTTGTTCACGATAGGTATTCAGTGTGTGCAAAAACTGGCTGAAATCAGCAAAACCCATTGATTCGGCGATCAGTGCGCGGTCATCAACGTTGGCCGGTAGGGTTTGCGTTTGTGCATCGTCGAGGTATTGCAGGCGGTGTTCGAGATTGCGTAGAAACTTATAGCAATCAACTAGTTGCAATGTATCTTGTTGAGGAAGTATTTGCCTCTGTGCGAGTTGTTGCAGCGTCGCAATCGTTGGGCGCAGTTGCAAATCTTTTTCGCGGCCGCCGCGTATCAATTGAAATACCTGCGCGATGAATTCGATTTCGCGAATGCCCCCCGGCCCGATTTTGATATTGTTCGATGCGTCTTTTTGCGCAGCGGCGCGGCGAATCTGCGCGTGCACGTCGCGCAAATCGGCAATCGCGCCGTAATCCAGATAACGGCGATAGACGAACGGTTGCACTATTTTGTCCAGTGCCTGTGATTTGTCTCTGCAGACCACGCGCCCTTTGAGCCATGCATAACGCTCCCATGGCCTGGCCTGGCTGAAAAAATATTCTTCCAGCGTGTTGAAACTCGATACCAGCGCGCCGCTGTCGCCGTAAGGCCGCAGGCGCATATCGACGCGGAAGACAAAGCCATCGGATGTGATTTCGTGCAAGGCTCGAATCACTCGTTTACCGAGCAGGGTGAAATACTGGTGGCTGTCGATGCTGCGCGGGCCGTTGGTCATGCCGTCTTCGGGATAGACAAACACCAGGTCTATGTCGGACGACACATTAAGCTCTTCGCCGCCCAGCTTGCCCATGCCGACTATCAGCAGCGTTTGTTCCTGGCCTTGCGCGTCCAGCGCCGCGCCGTATTCGCTACGCAAACGGGCATGGCAATTTTCGATGGCGCAATTCAGGCTAACTTCGGCCAGCGACGTGGCTGTATCTACGACTTCTTTGAGATCCGCGAGGCCGCTAAGGTCGCGGGTGATCAGCCGCAGCATGACGCGTTTTCGCAGCTTGCGTAGCGCTGCTAACAGCCCATCTTCATCCGATAAATCTGCCGCATGTAAAAACCCTTCCATAGCCGCGCGCGAAAAGGGCAAGGGCAAATGCGCTTTCAGGTCATCGGCAAGGGCAGGCTCGGCTTCCACCAGGCGCCTGGCATAACGCGACAGGCGCAGGGCGGCGGCAAGGGAAGCAGTCGGATCAACTGCAGAATTGGCTCTCAGGTCAACCATTTTTTGCCAAGCGGCATTGTATTTTAATGACGGAAACGCCTGCTAAAACCTTATAATGCCTGTATTGCGCCAAATAGCCTATCCGCTCGACGCGTGAAGCGGCATAAACGATAACCGACACGATGATACGCGCCACCTGGCATTTTACTTACCGACTGTTGTTTTGGGCCCTGATTCTGGGCACGCTGCTTTTTGCGCTGCTGGTGCTGGGCCTGCGTTATTGGGTGCTGCCCAATATCGCCGATTATCGCGCCGATATTTCCGCTGCAATCTCCCGTGTAACGGGCGTACCGTCCAAACTGGGCAAGATCGAAGCCGGTTGGGATGGCCTGCGACCCCACCTGAAATTCGCCGATCTTACCTTGGAGGACGAGCGTAAACAGCAAGGGCTCGCACTGACGGAAGTGGAAGGCACGTTGTCATGGTGGGCGTTGATATTCGGCGATCTGGAATTCCACACGCTGGAAATAACGCGCCCTGAATTGACCATACGCCGAGATAAAGACGGCGCGATGCATGTGGCTGGCATCAAGCTGGGAAAAAAATCCGAACAGAGCGGCGGCTTCGGCGATTGGTTGCTCGGACAGGATGAAGTTATTATCCGAGATGCCGTTGTCATATGGCAGGATGAAGTTCGTGGCGCCCCGGCTTTGAAATTCACTGGGGTCTCCGCGCGCATGGTGAACGGCGGTGTCACGCACCAAATCGGGTTTACCGCGACGCCGCCTGCTGAACTGGCCACGCCGGTGGATGTACGTGCAGAGCTGCGCGGCGCATCACTGCTTAACCTGGGTGAGTGGAATGGCAGCGCTTACGCATATATGGATTCTGCCAACCTTGCGGCATGGAAGGCGTATTTGCCCCTGCCAGCAGAACTTCAGAAAGGTACCGGCGGCGTGCAGGCGTGGGTGGCTTTTGAGGGTTCTCACATCACAGATTCAGTCGCCGATTTACAGTTGTCCGATGTTTCGGCCAAGTTTAAACCGGAGTTACCCCCGCTTGCGTTGGAAAGTTTAAACGGTCGATTAAGTTACCGTGAGCGGGCATCCGGATTTAATTTTTCCGGCAAAAATTTGGATTTTACGCTGGCGAACAGCAAAACCAATGTGCCGGAAGCGGATTATTTTTTTCAGTATTACAAAGCTAGTGAAAAATTGGCGCCATCAGGCGAGTTGCTGGCCAGCGCATTGGATATTGAAGCATTGCGTCAGGTTGCCGATACGTTACCTTTCGATGCGGTACATCGAAAACGATTGGATCAATTTGCGCCTAGAGGCCGGGCGGAAAATCTGGCGCTCAAATGGAGCGGCGAACCGGACGCGCTGCAGACATATTCAATAAAACTGAAATTCAGTGATGTGAGCGTGGCCGCCGTGGATGACTCGCCGGGTTTAACTAATATGAACGGTGACTTTGATGCCAGTGAAAAGGGCGGCACGTTGTCGTTGAATAACAAGGCCAGCGAAATAAGTTTAGCGAATATATTTGCCGCGCCGTTAAAATTTGATTCTCTCAATGTGCAAACGTCGTGGAAAAAAATCGAAAATAAATATGAAGTCAATTTGGAAAAAATTCTATTTGCCAATGCCGATACGACGGGCCAGGTAAGCGGCAAATACACTACGTTGCCAAATTCTCCAGGCAGGGCGGACATTAAGGCTAATTTCAAAGGCATTAATGCGAACGACATTTATCGTTATATACCGTTGAAAGCCGGGGAGGACGTGCGGAAATCGCTGCAAGCTTCGCTGAAATCCGGCAGGGCGGAAAATATTGCGCTGGATGTGAAAGGTAATCTGGCAGACTTTCCCTTTGAGAACGACAAGAATGGATTGTTTCACATCAGCGCAAAAATTGTGAACGCTGATTTGGATTACGCTGAGCGTTGGCCGAAAGTGGAAAATATCAATGGTGATTTTGCACTCAGCGGGATGCGGCTGGAAATACATGCCACCAATGGCATGATTGCCAAAGCAAAAATATTGCGTACCGATGCGATCATTGCCGACCTGAATAGCGCCGATCCGGTACTGAAGATAAAAGGCCGCGTCGCTGGCGCGATTCAGGACAAAATCCGTTTTCTCAACACGAGCCCGGTGAATCAAATGATAGACGGGTTCACCCAGGGCATGAAAGCCACGGGAAACGGCGCGCTTGATTTGCAATTGGCCTTGCCGCTCGCCCACATCAAGGACACAAAAGCGTCGGGCGAATATCATTTTGAAAATAATCACATTGAAGGCGGCAAGATTTGGCCGGCGCTGGATAACGTGACGGGTGTGCTGTCGTTCGACGCTGCTGGCGTGCAAATCAAAAACATCGCGGCAACTGCTTTCGGTGGCCCGGTTACGATTAGCGTCGATCGGCAAACGGAAGGGAACCTGGTGGTCGATGCCGCAGGCAAGGCAAACATAGACGAAATGCTGGCCTTGATGAATATTCCCGCGCAAGACTGGATGGAGGGCACGACTGATTGGACAGCTAAGGCAGTCATTAGTGGTGCCAAGACGGCCATAAATATTGATTCCACTATGCTGGGCATTTCATCCAGCTTGCCCCAGCCGCTGAACAAAAGCGCTGCCGTCGCAATGCCGCTGCATGTTGAGCGCAAGACGCCTGCTGCTGACCAGGAGTTGTACGAAGTCACATTGGGCAAAGAAATGAGCGGGGCTTTTTTGCGCTCGCAGGACGGCAAAGGCGAATGGCGCATGCGCAAAGGCACGTTGGCTATGAATACCAATGCGGCCTTGTCTGCCAAAGACGGATTTTTTGTCACCGGCGCTTTGGATGAACTCGATATTGATCTGTGGCGCAGCTATTTGCGTAAAGTTACCAAACCTGGCGTTACTTCGGGTGCTGTGCCTAGTGCGCTTGGCCTGCGTGGATTTGACCTGACTGTATCGAAATTGATTGCGCTGGATAAAGTCATAGGCGTGACGCGCGTGTCCGCTGAGCTCAACGGAACGGCATGGCAGAGCAATATTACCAGTAACGACTTTAACGGCACGTTGACATGGAAACCGGAAGGCCAGGGGACGATCATTGCGCGCTTCAAAAATTTCGCGGTACCCGAAAGTATCGATGCCAAGCCCCAAGTCCAAACGCCGGCTCCTGGCGTTGCCAGCCCACCGACGGAAGTGGATTTTCCCGCTTTGGATATTATTGCTGATGAATTCAGATCGAAAAAACATGTGCTGGGACGGCTCGAATTACAGGCCAAGCCGGAAGCACATAATTGGCGTTTGGAAAAACTGCGGCTGTTGATGCCCGACGCCACGCTCGAAGCGAGCGGGTTGTGGCAAGGTTTGCCGGCGAAGCCGAATACGACCATGGAGATGAAACTAGAGGTGCGCGACATTGGCAGATTTCTCGCGCATATGGGGCAGCCAGACAGCGTGAAGGGCGGCACATCCAACCTCAGTGGAAAACTGACATGGGCGGGTGACCCTTATGATTTTGCCCCGACCATTCTCTCTGGCAATTTCCGCCTCGAAGCTGTGAAAGGGCAATTTCTGCAAATTCCTTCTTCCGGCGCAGGCAAATTGCTGTCGTTGATTTCGCTGCAGGCACTCCCGCGCCGGATTGCACTGGATTTTCGTGACGTATTCAGCAGTGGTTTTATTTTTGACGATATGGCGGGCAGTTTTGTCGTTGACAAGGGATTGATGTCCACAAATGATTTTGTCATCAACGGCACAGCTGCGATTGTGACTATGGAAGGCAGCGTCAACCTGGCGCAGGAAAACCAGAACCTGCGCGTCAAAATCATTCCGGCCGCCAGCGATACCGTATCGATAGCGACTACCCTGCTCGGTGGGCCCGTAGCGGGCATAGTGTCGTATGTGCTGCAAAAATGGTTAAAAAATCCCTTTGGCGAAATTGCCGCCTTCCAATATGCGATTACCGGCACATGGGATGACCCGCAGGTGAATAAAATCCAGCAAGCCTCGGCAACACAAACCCCCGGCGGTTGGGAATGATGATGGCAGCGGACACGCAAATATTTCGCGTCGGCGTCGTGCAAATGGTTTCCGCTCCGTTGGTTAGCGAAAATCTGATTGATGCCGCTAAACTGATTGAGCGCGCGGCAGGCGAGGGCGCGCAGATTATCGCCTTGCCGGAATATTTCGCCATCATGGGCTTGAAAGACACGGACAAAGTGGCTGCGCGCGAAAATTTCGGCAGCGGACCGATACAGGATTTTTTGCGCGAAATTTCGGCACGATTGAAAGTGTGGCTGGTGGCAGGCTCGATTCCGCTGGTATGTGAAGACCCGAACAAAGTGCGTAATACTTGCCTGACTCTGAGTGATTCCGGCAAAATCGTCGCGCGCTACGACAAAATTCATTTATTTCAGTTTGCGACCGACCAAGAACGGTATGCCGAATCGCGCACGATCGAACCGGGCAATCAAGTTGTCATGCTGGATTCGCCCTTCGGCAAACTGGGCCTGTCGATTTGCTATGACCTGCGCTTTCCTGAGCTCTACCGCGCCATGCAGGGTGCAGGCATGATTTTTGTTCCCTCGGCATTCACCGAAACGACAGGCCGCGCCCACTGGGAAATTTTGTTGCGTGCCCGAGCAATTGAAAATCAGTGTTACATCGTGGCACCCGCCCAGGGCGGCAAACACCCATCGGGCCGTGTAACTCACGGCAATAGCATGGTGGTCGATGCATGGGGTACAGTGTTGAAACGGCTGGATAAAGGCGCGGGCATGTTTGTGATGGAAATAGAAATGGCAGCGCTGCAAAGCGTGCGCAATCGTTTACCGGCCCTGGGCCACCGCACCTTATAGCCTCATGGTTGTAAACGTATATATCACGCCCATGTTTAATTAATAGAAACAGGGATTTAACCATTTTATAAATATTTAATTAATTTGGGTTTTTTGTAAAAATATGACGACTGAAACCTTGCTGTACACAGCGCAAAATACCTTACTGAAACCATTTGCCCTCGATGAAGGTTCGCTGGCAAAAGTATTCGGCAACATCATGACTCATCAAGTCGATTACGCCGATTTGTATTTTCAATATAGCCGTCACGAAAGTTGGAGTCTGGAAGAGGGCCAGGTCAAATCCGGCAGCTTCAATATTGACCAGGGCGTCGGCGTGCGCGCCGTCAGCGGAGAAAAAACCGCTTTTGCTTATTCCGACGACATTCATCTTGCCGCACTTGAATCCGCCGCCCATGCCACGCGCGCCATCGCGCGTGCAGGCGGCAGCGGCGCTGCGGTGCCGGTGAAACACGGCAACGGCAGAAATCTGTACCTGCCGCAGGATCCGCTTGCCAGCTTGCCCGATACGGAAAAGGTCCGCCTGTTGGAACGGCTGGAAAAGTATTGCCGCGAGTTGGATCCACGTGTGGTACAGGTGATGGCGGGTCTCGCCGGCGAATACGAAGTGGTGCTGGTGGCGCGCCACGACGGCATGATGGCGGCGGATGTGCGCCCTTTAGTGCGCTTGTCGGTGACTGTGATTGCCGAAGCTGGCGGAGTGCGCGAGCAGGGCTCGGGCGGTGGTGGCGGTCGTTTTGACTATAAGCATTTTACCGACGCGGTTTTACAGGACTATGCGAAACAGGCTGTGCACCAGGCGGTGACAAATCTCAATGCCAAGCCTGCGCCGGCAGGAACGATGACCGTGGTGCTGGGCTGCGGCTGGCCGGGGATTTTATTGCACGAAGCCATCGGCCACGGGCTCGAAGGCGACTTCAACCGCAAGGGCAGTTCGGCTTTCAGCGGACGCATGGGCGAACGTGTCGCCGCCCCAGGAGTAACGGTGATTGACGACGGCACGATCACAAACCGGCGCGGTTCACTTAATATAGATGATGAAGGCAACCCGACCCAGCGCACGGTGTTGATTGAAAACGGCATATTGCTGGGCTATATTCAGGATAGCCTGAATGCGCGCTTGATGAACATGCCGCTCACCGGCAACGGCCGGCGCGAGTCGTATGCGCACCTGCCCATGCCACGCATGACCAACACCATTATGCTCGACGGCGATAAACATCCGGAGGAAATCATTAAGTCCGTAAAAAAAGGTTTATACGCAGCGAATTTTGGTGGTGGGCAAGTGGATATCACCAGCGGTAAGTTTGTTTTCTCGGCGGCAGAGGCGTACATGATCGAGGATGGCAAAGTGACTTATCCGGTAAAAGGCGCCACGCTGATTGGCAATGGGCCGGATGTACTGACGCGTGTGAGCATGATAGGCAATGATATGGCACTCGACCCTGGTGTGGGCACTTGCGGTAAGGACGGGCAGAGCGTGCCGGTAGGCGTGGGCCAGCCCACGATGCGCATAGAAGAGCTCACAGTAGGTGGCACCGCTTAATTATAATTCGGGATGCATGCATGGCTGAACAAAGCAAAAAAATGAACTGGAAGTTCCACGGTGTGCGCGTAATCCGTGCTAACGAACTTGACCCCAATACCGCGCAAACGCCCGGCATGCAACGCGCGGCGGCGATTAATTTCGACCGCGTCGGCGCGCAAAAAATCTGGGCGGGGACAGTCAGCATCCACGCCAATGCCAAAACCGGCGCGCATCATCATGGCGCACTGGAAAGCGTGATCTATGTTGTGAAGGGCCGCGCGCGCATGCGCTGGGGCAATAATTTGGAATTTACCGCGGAAGCCGGGCCGGGGGATTTTATTTTTGTACCGCCTTATGTGCCGCATCAGGAAATCAACGCCAGCACGGATGAAAAACTCGAATGTGTGCTGGTACGCAGCGACCAGGAGGCAGTGGTGGTGAATCTGGACATTCCGACCATCGAACCGCCGGAAGAAGTGTGCTGGGTTGACGAAATCCACAAGGGCGGCGCAACATGAAGGGTGACATTACCCATTGTGTAACATTTATTTACGCCATACCCTATTGTAGGTGGCATTTCAGCGGCGCAGACTGGTTACATTCTTGAATCCATTGTGGGGGTTATCATGGCTATGACAACGAGATCATTAAATCGGCAAAAGAACACCTGGATGCACAGGACGATGATGGGCTTGAGCGTGTTATTCGCGCTATTGATACACCCCACCACTTCCCACGCACAGGATTTTTCTCTGGTCAAAGCCAAGCTGAATAAACGCGGCCTTGACATCCGGGTAGGCGAAAGCGGTTGGGGTAACGCCGACAAAGATGACATCGAGCGTGTGCTGTATTCCGTTGCTGCGGAGCTTGAGCCGTATTTCCCACATGGCAAAATGCCTCCCATCAAAGTTGAGCACGGCGACGATACCCCCATCGCGCTATATGAAAAAGTTTCCGGCGGTCAATATGTCATTCTGCTTACGGCGAAAGATCGCCACTGGAGCCAGATCGCTTATCAGTTCGCCCATGAGCTAACTCATGTGCTGTCAAATTTCGACAACGGCGCCTGGCGCCGGGCCAAGGCCCAGGATCCTAATCAGTGGTTTGAGGAATCCATGTGCGAAGCCGCTTCTTTGTTTGCGCTCAAACAAATGGCGATCACATGGGAAACCTCGCCGCCGTATGAACAATGGAAAAGCTATGCGCCCGCCCTGCGCCGCTACGCCGAAGACATGACGCGTGAATCGCATCGGGTCTTGCCTGCAGGCGTGACCCTGGCAAGCTGGTTCAGCAAAAATGAAAAAGCAGTTCGCACCGATCCGTACAAGCGGGCAAGCAATGAAATCGTCGCCATGCGTTTGCTCGCCTTGCTCGAACAACATCCTGAAAGTTGGGGCGCGGTTTCCTACCTCAACCGCGACAGCCAAACGGCTGATACAGATATAGGGGAATATTTGCAGCGTTGGTACGACAGCTGTCCCGATCCGCACAAAGCATTCGTTGAGCAAGTGATGGCGGAATTAGGTGTGTCATACAGCGGGAAGGTACAGCGCGTAGCCAGTGCACCAAGCCAGGCTAGTTCAGCGCAATAAAATTATAATAAAATCAAATAGTTATTTAAACCGACTATTTGTTATTTGTGCGTTCGCAAACTCGTAGACGTAAAACAACACTGGCGTGATATCACCCCCACGCCAATGTTGTCCTCGATAAATAACGCTTTACTCCGCTGAGCAGCGTAAAAACTTGCTGCAACCGTTTTCTACATCACCGGGCAGGTTATATAACGGCGATCCAGACGTCCGGCCGGCCGCACCAATTCGGCCTTCAGCGCCGCCAGGACCCTGAACGCCCGACTGGGCGATTCTTTTAGTTGCGTGGGTGCCGCTCAATTCTTCGAAGGCATCATAGGCGCCCACTACTCCGGGTCTGCCGAACATTGATTTCCCTTCGGGACCACGTTCGCCTGCTGCACCTTCACGCCCGCGCATGCCTTCTTGCGTTATTTGGCTACTCGGATGGGTGCCACTCAAGTCTTCGTACGGGTCATACGCAGGGCCTTTCGCCTGTGCCAATGGCAGCGCCAATATGCTGGCACTTGCCAGTAGAGCAAGGGCAGTTAATTTATAGTTGATAAACATGATAATTCTCCTCATCTTGAGAGGCGAGCGTACTCTGTGTGAGTCAGTCCGCCCCGCTGCAAACTGGCATGCTGTTCAGGCACCATACAAATCCCCTTACAACTCATGCCACCGTAGGAGACTGCGTGAAATGTGCTTCTCATAACTGTATACTGCGCAACTCCTCTCATCATATTAGGCAGTCAGAGCCGAATAAAGTTCTAACTGGGGGATCAGGCCCAGTCAAAAGTCCACGCTTTTCAAAATATTAGATTGAGAATAATTTTGAATTTGAAGCAATCTAATATTGGTCACAATCTAAAATTGTGAATGTAGGCATTACCATATTTTGCGGAAAACGTGTTGCGGAAAAAAAGGAGGGGGACTATTGAGCTCAAGCCTTCCGCAACACGGCAACATTTTTGCCGCTTAACTTGGCGACATACATTGCCCGATCGGCAAGTTGAGGAAGCTCATTCGCGTCAGCGGAATGATCGCGGAAGACTGCTATACCGATTTAGACACGAATAACTATGCTGCCATTTGCCAACTCTGCAGGTTTAATCAAAGCGGTCAAGATTTTTTTCGCCAACGCAACAGTCTGCTCCGCACTGGCCAGGTTCGGCCATACGAGAACAAATTCATCGCCGCCCATGCGTGCCACCGTGTCTTGTTCCCGTGCGTTGCTTTTCAGGCGATCGGCGGTTTTCGTATCCACGACGGGAACTGCCTTGGTGACTTCGAGAATATTTTTTGAGAAGGAAAGATAAACCGAAGTCCAGGTCCGGGCCTTTTTCTCAGTCGCGAGTTTGTACCAAGACAGCGCCAGCGTGTCGTAGGTCGTGCTCATTTCGGGAATCACTTGCCCGCGCTCGCCTGCCTGGCGTGCGATATAAACCAATTTTTTGCCTCCAGTTCCCTGGTTTTTTACGTACACGACGGTACGGTCGGGCAAGCGATCGACACCAATAAAATCGCCGTTGGCGCCGCCCACATAAATAAAATTGGCGAAGGGCGTCATCGCGGTCAGTCCGAACAATAGGCTTTCCGTGGCAACCGGATCAGAAAAACCGACACCATAAGTTGTCGCGCCGTGGCTCAGCGCGCGGGCGAGCAAATCGGATTTATCCACCTGTGCGCGGATATTTTGTTCTGCGCTATCCACCAGATCCTGCATGCGCTTGTCGAGGAATTCTTCCACGGCAGAACGGCCGGCAAAATACGACAGGGCAGCGATCAGTGGAGCCAGAAATACCATTTGCACGACAAACGGAACCACCAGACCGCTGTACATGGAGCGGGATTTGTTCAGGAGCGAGATTGAATTAGCAGGCAAAAATCACTAGTGGGATGTTTTAATCGATAAAAATAATTCATAAATATCAATAGGTTGCTATTATCCGAAGTTTGATACAGATTACAAGAAAAAATGTTAATAATTGTCAGCCTGCCGTTTGTTTGGTCCAAAAAGACAAAGGCCGGGGCCCCCGGCCTGATGTTTAGGGAATCGATAATCAGCGTTTGGTAATGGCTAATTCCACGCGACGATTTTGTCGGCGCCCCGCTTCAGTAGCGTTACTGGCTATGGGCTGCGAGGAACTAAAGCTGTCGGTACTAATGCGATTAGCTGCCACACCTAGCTTGGCTAATTCTTCCTTGACCACAGCAGCGCGGTTGCCGGATAGAATTTTGTTACCAGCGGGGTCTCCGGAATTGTCGGTGTGACCATTCAGCCTGATCTCAACTGACGTAAATGCCTTGAGTATGGTAGCCACTTCCTGCAATTGCTTACGCCCATCAGACCCGAGATCCGCGGAATCGGAATTGAAAAGCAGCTTGTCAAGATTAAACGCTTTTTTCAGATTTGCCGCTGGCGTGGTAATGGCGGTTAGCAGCCTGTCGCCGATGCTGTTGAGTGCGACATCGATTTTCCCACCGCCTGGCGTGTTAAAGGATTTCATGCCATTTGCCGCTACGGAGCTTGCAATGCCAGCGGCAGTCGCCGCCACTTCCCTTACGATTTCCGTGGAAGGCTTCGCAGCTTCGATAGCGGGTTTGGCCGTTTCTGTTGCCGGTATCGGCGCTTCCACGGGGGATGTTTTTGCAGATGCTGTTTTTCCGGCTTCAGGCGAATTTCCCGTCGCCGTTTTAACGCCTGCTTCCCGCCCCTTGATAAAATAATTAAAGGCGAAATATCCTGCCAAAACCAACAAGGCTATGGGCAGGATTTTTTTCCACCATCTGTCGCCGCTTTGATCGTCAGTGTAACTAACGTCGCGCGCGGAATTCATCGCGTTCATCGCATTCAGTGCCACATCATTGCTGGAATTGGAGCCGGCTGTGACGGGCGCAGCTGCGCTTGCCCCTGCCGATATATTGGCGGTTGGTTTTTTGGCGCTGATGACGCCGACTGCAGGCCCTCCCCCCAGAAAAGCAGCCACGCTACCCAGTCCCATGGCGTAGGTAGTTTTGTCTGATAGCGCTGGGGCTACATGTTGTGCTTGCGCGCTCAGCAATTTCATCAAGCCACCAGAATCGAGTTGATGGGTGCTGACGTGGTTTTTCAGCATGCCGAATAGCAACGGTGTGGCCATGGCCATAAGTGATCCGCCGGAGCCCGCTTTCATATTATTCATGCCGCTCAGTGCCGCATTGATGCTGTCGGCTTTGTCGCCGAACAGCGAACGAATCAGGGTACCGCCGATTCCCAGCAAGGTTCCTGTACGCTCGCCGCCGCTGAACAATCCAGTGAGGTTAGCCAGCATGCTGGTATCTATGCTTGGCCCGGAATTGATCAGATTGAGCAGTTTGCCCGCGCCCTCAGCAGTTTTACCGGATTGCATCAGTCCCCCCACCAGTGTGGGCATAATGGAATCAACCGCAGCTTTAATGGAAGCTTCGGATTCACCGAGGTAATGGGTTGTCTGTTTGACTATTTCGGGCGCAATGGTTGATTTGAGCATCTCGAACAAATTGATAGGCATGGTAAGTTCTCCTTAGGCGTTCATTTATATTCTTACGTAAGTCCGCGTAAACGCGGATAAATTTCCCATGCGGCTTTCTAGCGCAACGGGTAGTCTAATCGCATTGCGGGGGACAAGTCGAGAGTTTGATGGCATGGATGTTTTAAACAATAGTGTCTAATGTAAAACGAAAATTGAAATGGCCGATTATTTTGCCGAGCTGGCGATGACTCCAGAAGAATAGGCACGATTGCATCAGTAAATCATAACTTATTGATTAATATAATTAATTTAATCTACGAAGAAAGACCGCCGAAATGTTCTCGGCGGTCTTAGTCGCGAACCTGATGTGCTGAGGATTATTTTACAACAGGCGGGGTGGGTGCTGCTGCAGGGGCTTCCGTTTTAGCTGGAGAGGCATTTTCTTCTTTGTGCCCCCCCGCATTCTCATCACCCAAATTCACATCGGCACCCGATTTCATCAAGATGAAAACGGCCAGCGCGGCAAAAATAATAAACCCTATCAAAATTTTAATCATGTTCTGACTCCTTAACTTAAGCGGCTAACAATTGGCGTAACACGTAAGGCAGAATGCCGCCGTGTTTGTAGTAATCGACTTCAATTGGCGTATCGATGCGGCACAGCACTTGCACATTGCGCTTGTTGCCACCGGCAGCGGTGATAACCAAGGTCAAATCCTGTTGCGGCTTAATGTTCTCGGTCACGCCGAGCACATCGAAGGTCTCATCGCCTTTCAAGTTGAGCGACTGAATGCAATCGCCGCCTTTGAATTGCAACGGCAACACACCCATGCCAACCAGATTGCTGCGGTGAATACGCTCGTAGCTGCGCGCCACGACGATTTTTACACCGAGTAATTGCGTGCCCTTGGCTGCCCAATCGCGCGAGGAGCCGGTGCCGTACTCTTCGCCCGCCAACACGATGGTCGGAGTGCCGCGCCGAATGTATTCCATCGCCGCATCGTATACGGTGGTTTGTTTCCCGTCCTGCAAAGTGAAGCCACCTTCAGTGCGCGAGCCGTCGCTGTTCAATGGCAACATCAGGTTTTTCACGCGTACATTGGCAAAGGTGCCGCGTATCATCACGTCATGATTACCGCGGCGCGAGCCGTAGCTGTTGAAATCGAGTTGCTTGACGTTATTTTCCATAAGGAATTTTCCCGCCGGCGTAGACGGTTTGAACGAACCGGCAGGAGAGATATGATCGGTGGTAACGGAGTCTCCGAGCATCAGTAACGCCTTCGCGCCCTTGATTTCACCGATCGACCCGGTGGTCATTTTGAAATCGTCAAAAAACGGCGGGCGCGCAATATAGGTCGATGCCGGCCAGGTGTAGACCTGCCCGGCCGGCGCGGATACGTTGTTCCACAGGTCGTGGTCCTTGGTGAGATTGCTGTAAAGACGGCGGAAGGTTTCCGGGTCCATCGCGTATTTCATCACTGCCGCGATCTCGTCGCTACTGGGCCAGATGTCCCTGAGGAACACCGGCTTGCCGTCTTTGCCGCTACCAAGCGCTTCGGTTTCCAGATTGATATTCGCCTTACCCGCGATGGCGAATGCCACGACGAGAGGCGGGGAGGCGAGGAAGTTGGCGCGGATGTTCGGATGAATGCGCGCTTCGAAATTGCGGTTGCCCGAAAGGACCGCAGCGGCAACAACATCATTTTGCGTGATCGCCTCGTTCAATTCCGGCGTCAGGTCACCGGCATTGCCGATACACGTGGTGCACCCATAAGCGGCGACGGCGAAACCAAGTTGCTCCAGATAAGGCAACAAGCCGGCCTTGGTCAGATAATCCGTCACCACGCGCGAGCCGGGAGCAAGCGAGGTCTTGATATGCGATTTTACCGTTAATCCCTTTTCCACCGCTTTTTTCGCCAGCAATCCGGCGCTCAGCAATACGCTGGGGTTCGAAGTATTGGTGCATGAAGTAATGGCCGCAATCAACACGTCGCCGTGCCCGATATCGACCCCAGCTTGTTTCGTCGGGTAACGCCGGTTCAAATCAGCGGCATTTTTGCCAAAACCGTTTTTCGCCGCTTCCTCGCTGAACAGCGTGGCGAAACTGTTTTTCATTTCCGGCAACGCAATGCGATCCTGCGGACGCTTGGGCCCGGCAAGCGACGGCACGATGTTGTTCAAGTCGAGCGTGACGATATTGGTGTAGTCGATATCGCCCGAGCTTGGCACGCCGTAGAGATTCTGTGCCTTGAAATAAGCCTGGAACGCATCGACTTCGGCGTCGCTGCGACCGGTGCCTTTCATGTAAGCAACGGTCACGTCATCGACTGGAAAAAAGCCCATGGTCGCTCCGTACTCGGGTGCCATGTTGGCAATGGTGGCGCGGTCGGTTAGCGACAGATTGGCAGTGCCTTCGCCGAAGAACTCGACAAACTTGCCGACGACTTTTTCCTTGCGCAACAATTCGGTCACGGTCAGGACCAGGTCGGTTGCGGTAATGCCTTCGCGCAATTTGCCTTTTAGCTCGACACCGACGACATCGGGCGTGAGGAAATAAACCGGTTGACCGAGCATGCCGGCTTCCGCCTCGATGCCACCCACGCCCCAGCCGACCACACCGACACCATTGATCATGGTGGTGTGCGAATCGGTGCCGACTAATGTATCCGGATAATATACGTCATTTTTTTTCTGCACGCCGCGGAACAGATACTCCAGATTGACCTGGTGCACAATGCCGATGCCGGGAGGGACGACGCCGAAGGTATCAAATGCCTGCATGCCCCACTTCATGAATTGATAGCGCTCGGTGTTGCGCTCGAATTCGCGTTCCATGTTGAAACGTAGCGCGTCGGGTTTGCCGTACTCATCGATCATCACGGAGTGGTCGACGACCAGATCGACCGGCACCAGCGGCTCAATGGTCTTCGGGTCTTTGCCCATTTTGCTGGCAACGTTGCGCATCGCTGCGAGATCTGCCAGTAATGGCACGCCGGTAAAATCCTGCAATACCACGCGCGCAACGACAAAAGGAATCTCGTCGGTACGCGACGCATTTGGTTTCCACGCCGCCAGCTCCCTGATGTGCGCCTCGGTGACTTTTTTGCCATCGCAATTGCGCAGCACGGCTTCCAGCACAATGCGAATCGACACCGGCAGGCGTGAAATCTTTCCCAGGCCGGCTTGCTCCAGCGCGGGCAGGGAATAATATTTCCCGCTCGCGCCGGATTGCATTTTGAATGTTTGCAGCGAATTAAACAGATTGTGCGCCATGTTTTGCTCCAGGTTTTTGCGGCCGCAGATGCTGCCCGCGGGTAAATAAAAAAACAAATATTATCAATGAGTTAAATCACATAAAGATCGACATATTCGTTTACCGGCATGGCTTCGAGTTTTTTCTGATCGAGTGAGACCTGCAGGATCGCATCCTGCTGCTTTCGCGGGAACATGCGCGCCAGATTGGTTTTGAATTTCTCCACCAGCAACGGGATCCCCTCCTTGCGCCGGCGCGCGTGGCCGATAGGATATTCGACAACGACTTCCTTCAGTTTTTTACCGTCCTTGAATTCGACCGTCAGCGCGTTAGCGATAGAGCGTTTTTTCGGGTCATGGTAATCCTTGGTGAAGGACTTGTCTTCGACGCATTCGATTTTGTCGCGTAGCACATCGATGCGTTTATCCGCTGCGATATTGTCTTCATAATCCGCCGCGGTGAGGCGGCCGAATATCAATGGCACCGCCACCATGTATTGAATGCAATGATCGCGGTCGGCCGGATTATTCAACGGCCCTTTTTTGTCGATAATGCGGATACAGGCCTCGTGTGTGCGGATGGTAATCTTTTTGATGTCTTCGACTGACTTGCCGGCTTTTTTCAATTCGCCGTGCAGCGTCATTGCCGCCTCGACCGCGGTTTGCGAATGGAACTCGGCCGGGAATGAGATTTTGAATAATACATTTTCCATGACGTACGAACCGTACGGCCGCTGGAATTTGAACTCATTGCCTTTGAACAGCACATCGTAAAAACCCCAGGTTTTCGCGCTGAGCACTGAGGGATAGCCCATTTCCCCGGTTTTAGCGATCAACGCAAGGCGGACCGCGCGCGAAGTCGCATCGCCGGCGGCCCATGATTTACGCGAGCCGGTGTTGGGCGAGTGACGATAGGTGCGAAGCGATTGTCCGTCGACGAAGGCGAGAGAAACGGCGTTAAGGATTTCGTCTTTCGACAGCCCCAGCATTTCTGCCACGACGGCCGTCGACGCCACTTTTACCAGTACGACGTGGTCGAGACCGACTTTGTTGAATGAATTTTCCAGCGCGATGCACCCCTGAACCTCGTGCGCTTTGATCATGCCGGTAAGGACTTCCCGCATGGTTAGCGGCTTTTTGCCTGCCGCGACGGCGTTGCGCGACAACCAGTCGGCAGTGGCAAGAATGCCGCCCAGATTATCCGAAGGATGACCCCATTCGGCGGCGAGCCAGGTATCGTTGAAGTCGAGCCAGCGGATCATCGCGCCGATGTTGAACGCGGCCTGGGTCGGGTCGAGTTGAAATTGCGTTCCCGGTACTTTAGCGCCGTTCGGCACGACCGTACCGGGAACAATCGGCCCGAGCAATTTCCTGCATGCCGGATATTCCAGCGCCTCGAGGCCGCAACCCAATGTATCGATCAAACAATTGCGCGCCGTTTCGTAGGCGACTTTACTTTTGATTTCATATTTTGTGACGTAATCGACGATGTCGACTAAAACTTTATCTGGCTTCGGGCGAACGTTCGAGATATGGGCAGACACAGCTTTTCCTTTAAAAAATATTGCTTATAGTCGATTAATTACTTGCGCTTCGCAATCGGTACGAATTTCTGGTCTTCCGGCCCGGTGTAATTGGCTGAGGGACGGATGATTTTGCCGTCAAGGCGCTGCTCGATAATGTGCGCACTCCAGCCCGAGGTTCTTGCAATGACAAACAAGGGCGTAAACATCGCCGTCGGCACGCCCATCATGTGGTAGCTGACCGCGCTGAACCAATCCAGGTTGGCAAACATTTTTTTCTCTTTCCACATCACACTCTCGATTCGTTCGGCAATGTCAAACAGCTTCATATTGCCTACTTCCTTGGAAAGTTTCTGCGCGACTGCCTTGATGACTTTGTTGCGCGGGTCGCTGACGGTGTAAACCGGGTGGCCAAAGCCGATGACGATTTCCTTGCGCTCCATGCGCTGTCTGATGTCTGCTTCGGCATGCCCCGGGTCAGTGTAACGCTGCTGGATATCGAAGGCCACTTCATTCGCGCCGCCGTGTTTCGGGCCGCGTAACGCCCCAATGGCGCCGGCGATCGACGAATAAACATCCGATCCCGTGCCGGTGATCACGCGCGCGGTGAAAGTAGAGGCATTGAACTCATGTTCGGCATACAGGTTGAGCGACGTGTGCATGGCTTTTACCCACGATTCCCGCGGGCGCTTGCTGTGAAGCAAATACAGGAAATGGCCGCCGATGGAGTCCTCCTCCGATTCCACGTCGATGCGCTTGGCATTGTGGCTATAGTGATACCAATATAGCAGCATGGAGCCGAAGCTCGCCATCAGGCGATCGGCGATATCGCGGGCGCCGACGACGTTGTGATCGTCCTTTTCCGGCAAAGTGCAGCCGAGCACCGAGGCGCCAGTGCGCAAGACGTCCATCGGATGGGCCGAGGCGGGCAGGTTTTCGAGCACATCGTGCAGGTTGGTAGGCAGCCCGCGCAGAGACTGTAATTTGGTTTTATAACTGGCCAGCTCCGGTATGTTCGGCAAACGGCCATGAACGAGCAAATGCGCGATTTCCTCGAACTCACATTCGTCGGCGATATCGAGAATGTCATACCCGCGATACGCCAGATCGTTGCCGGTGCGACC
This sequence comes from Burkholderiales bacterium, assembly GCA_049695115.1. GTDB lineage: Bacteria > Pseudomonadota > Gammaproteobacteria > Burkholderiales > JBEEJL01 > JBEEJL01. The sequence goes on from JBAVRP010000039.1 coordinate 53,898, forward strand.
GACGGTACATAGCGCTGTATTGCCCGCGGTCACGCCGGAAAGGGCGACCGATTTTTTTGCTTTAGGTGTCTCGACGGCGTCCGCCATAATAAATCCTTTGCTCTAAAGAGATTTTATATCTATTTGATTATATTAAATTTTCTTCTTAGAAAACAGTTCGTCCAGTTTCTGCTCATAGGAATCATAGTCGAGGTACTTATAGAGTTCTGCGCGCGTCTGCATCAGATCGACGACATGCTTTTGCGTCCCCTCGGCACGAATTGACTGGTACACTTTCAGCGCCGCGGCGTTCATGGCGCGATAGGCCGAGCAGCAGTGCAACACGATATCGACGTCGACGCTCGCCAGTTCTTCCCGGGTATATAGCGGAGTGTGGCCGAACTCGGTAATGTTGGCGAGGATAGGCACTTTTACCGCCTGCTTGAACTGCCTGTACATGGCGAGCTCGGTCATGGCTTCGGGAAAAATCATGTCGGCGCCAGCTTCGACATACGCGCAGGCGCGGTCGATCGCCGCGTTGATTCCCTCGACTGCCAGCGCATCGGTGCGTGCCATGATGACGAAATGCGGGTCGGTTCGCGCGTCCACCGCGGCCTTGACTCGGTCGACCATTTCTTCCTTGCTCACCACCTCCTTGCCCGGGCGATGGCCGCAACGTTTGGTGCCGACCTGGTCTTCCATATGCACGGCGGCGACGCCGGATTTGATGAAGGTGCGGATGGTGCGCGCGATATTGAATGCACCGCCCCAGCCGGTGTCGATATCGACCAGTAGCGGCAGGGTGGTCACGTCGGTAATCCGCCGCGCGTCGGTCAGCACGTCTTCCATAGTGCTGATGCCGAGATCGGGAATGCCGAGGGAATTGGCGGCGACGCCGCCGCCGGATATATAGAGGGCCTTAAAGCCCGACGCTTCCGCCATGCGCGCGGTGTAAGCATTTATGGCGCCGACGACTTGCAAGGGTTTTTCGGTGGCAACTGCTGCGCGGAATTTGGCACCGGGAGTGAGGGTGGAGGTCATGAGCGTCCCGCAAAAATATAGGTGAATTAGCTTAAGGAAACTCTGATTAAGTCCCCGCATCCAATCGAACAAATGTAATATTTGAATGATGGGATACGAGGGAGGAACGACGATGAAACAGACCACCTTTGCCACTGCCGGATTCGACAAATACGCC
>JBAVRP010000040.1:0-155349 GCA_049695115.1 Burkholderiales bacterium
GTTTTACCATGATTGCTCTCCTTGGTTTCCCGGAAGCGACAACCGCATCCAGTGAGACCAATGTAACTTCACGGAGAGATCAAAACGAGGAACAATTACCGGGAATTTTGTGACAAATTCACCAAAATATATACTTACTAACTCGGTGTTAGTAAAAGCTTCTGGATCTTGCGTAAGGACAGGTTAGATGAAGGAAGAAACGGGCAATTATATTGACAGACTAAATTTTAGGTAATACTATGGTAATACCTTAAAGTATTCAGAGACGATTATGGCAACGACAGTCACCTCACTCAAAATTCCCGATGAGCTGAAACAGCGCGTGGCGTCGGTGGTTGATGGCACCGAACAATCCCTGCACGCCTTCATGGTCGAGGCCATCGAAAAACAAACCGGCCTGATGGAAAAACGCCTCGCCTTCATCGCCGAAGCAGATGCAGCGAATAGCGAATTACTCAAGAGCGGCAAGGGTTACGACGGCGTATCGGTGCATGCCTATTTGCGCGCCCGCGCAAAAGGCAAGACGGCAACAAAACCGAAAGCCAAAACTTGGCGAAGCTGATTTATTCCAAAGGTGCGCTCAAGAATGTTGAGCATATCCTTGATTTTCTTTTGCAAACAGAACCTGCATTGGCTTATACAGTGATCGATAACATTGCCGACGCCATAGAAATTCTGCAACGTCATCCCCTAATCGGACGCCCGCAGGAAAATGAAAAACATGAATTACTCATTTCCCGCTGCAAGACCGGTTACGTGGCGCTATATCGATACGACGAATCGTTGGATATCGTTTTCGCGCTGGCGATTCGGCACCAGCGAGAAGCAGGGTACGCAGAATAAATGTTATTGCTTAGCAAGAAGATACGTCTAATGCTAACGGGTGATCGCAGCTCCAAACTGTAGGGCAATGGAATGGACTTCTCCCCCTACGGCATCGATGTGCCACACTGACGAGTCGATAAACCGATCAGCTCACAGAGGAGAAGTCCCCATGAATAGTATCCGAATTGGCGTTGACTTGGCAAAGCAGGTATTCCAATTGCACGGCGTCGACAGACTGGGCAACGTGACCGCCCGCCGGCAATTAAGGCGCGCGCAGATGCACGCCTATTTCAAAGATCCCCCCCCCCGTGTGTCGTCGGCATGGAAGCGTGCGGCTCATCCCACTACTGGGGACGCGTGTTAAGTGCCTATGGCCACAGCGTCAAATTAATGGCACCCCAATTCGTCAAACCCTATGTCAAGAGCGGCAAGAACGACGCCAACGATGCCGAAGCCATCTGCGAAGCCGTGGCACGGCCGAACATGCGCTTTGTTGCGATCAAAACGACCGAACAACAAGTCATGCAAGCCGAACACCGGATTCGCAGCCGATTGGTGCGCACGCGCACGGCACTGTCGAATGAAATCCGCGGCCTGCTGGGTGAATTCGGCCTCGTCATCGCCAAAGGCATCAGCCCCCTGCGCCGCGCCTTGCCGCTCATCGAAGACGACCCGGACAACGGGCTGACCGGCCCTTTCAAAGTCTTGCTGGCCGAGTTGGCCGATGAATTACGCCAGATTGACGCACGCATCGCCTTGCACGATCAGCGGATCCAGGCGGCAGCGCGAGCGGACGACCGCATCCAGCGTCTGATGGCGATTGAAGGCATCGGCCCGATCAGCGCCAGCGCTTTGGTGGCCGCTGTGGGTGATGCGGCGCAATTTAGCGGTGGCCGCGATTTGGCGGCTTGGTTGGGATTAGTGCCGCGCCAACATTCGAGTGGCGGCAAGACGCGCTTAGGCCACATCACCAAAGGCGGTGATACTTACTTGCGTACGCTGCTGATCCATGGCGCACGCGCGGCGCTCAACGCCAGCGTGAACAAAACCGATAGCCGCAGCCGCTGGGCACAAGCCTTGGCGACCCGACGTAACCGCAATATCGCGACGGTGGCGTTGGCCAACAAAAATGCCCGCATTGCTTGGTCGGTGTTAAGTAAAGGTGAGGCTTATCGCAGCGCGAAGGTGGAAAGCTAATAGCTGATAGATGAAGTTGAAGTTGAAGTTGAAGTTGAAGTGTGAGCAGAGAGGAAAGATTCTACCCGCGATTGCGTGGTTATTTGCAGTGATGGCAAACAGGTCAGACCGGCGTCTGCATACCCAGTAAATTGCGTGGGCCCGCTGTCAGCGATGACAAGGCCGCTAGGGCGATGTGGGGCGGACGCGCAGATTCCATTATGGCTCGAGCGCGACGGTGCTCATGCAGAAGCCGGATATACGAATGCAGTTGCACCTTACGCCAATACGACAAGTAACTTGCAAACTGGGAGGAGTCCATATATGCAATGAGTGCAGCGAATTGCAAACATAAAAATACAATAAAACTTATAATTCTGCCTCTACAAAAATAACCCTTCAAAATCATGGTGCCAAAATCTACTTTCCTTATTCGGAAAAAAATAAACTGAACTACTGCCCGAGCCTTCCATTTCGGGCCAGATAAGAGCGTGTCCACGCATTAAGAAATGTGTTGCCGCCCGCAACTCGAATTGAAATGCGCGCATATCTTCTGGATTTTTAAATGCCCCATGAATACGCCGAACCAGTTTATTAGCTTGAACTGTCGAAGATCGCTCTATGATTGAAAGGACCTGCGCGGCCATGCTAATCGCTGGGTATAATTTGCGATTTTCAATTTCATCAGGGGGAATTTGTCCATATCGAGTTTCGAGTTCGCTAAATCTTTCAAATGCATAGGCGATATAATTATTTTCGATGAGATAGTCTCGCAAGAAATGATTACCTCGTATTTCAGACTTTATAAGGCTTACCCGCTTTTTCCAATGGCTCTCGTCAATAACATCTCGGAACCGAGCAAATATTGTGGGAATCTCCTCTGTATGTATCTCGACTTTGAGCACAAGCTTCCCTAATAACGTGAGAGTTGGTCAAAGTTTCAAATTATTTGGTGCCATATGTTTCCCGCAGCACATTCTTCTGCACTTTCCCCATTGCATTGCGCGGCAGGTCGTCGACAAAAAAAACTTTTTTCGGCACTTTGTAATTGGCGATTTCTTTTTTCAGGGCTTGGATAATCGAAACCTCGGTTAATCCATTGGCGTCTTTTTTCTTCACCACCACCGCTGTGACTGCTTCGCCGAAATCGGGATGTGGGACGCCGATGACGGCGGATTCGACTACGCCGGGCATGGCGTCGATGAGTTTTTCGACTTCTTTCGGGTAAACATTGTAGCCGCCGCTGATGACTAAATCCTTCGAGCGGCCGACAATGCTGACGTAGCCTTGTTCATCCATTTTGCCGACGTCGCCGGTTTTGAAATAGCCGTCGGCGGTAAATTCTTCGCGTGTTTTTTCCAGCATGCGCCAGTAGCCACTGAATACGTTGTCGCCTTTCACTTCAATGCCGCCAATTTGGTTAGCCGGCAGCGGCGCATGTTTGTCATCCGCGATGCGCAAATGGGTGCCGGGCAAAGGGAAGCCGACGGTGCCGCCCTTACATTCGCCGTTAAGCGGGTTCGACGTGTTCATGCCGGTCTCGCTCATGCCGTAGCGTTCGAGGATGGTGTGGCCGGTTTTTTGTTTGAAGCTGTCGAAGGTTTCTTGCAACAACGGCGCAGAACCGGAGACAAATAAGCGCATGTTGCGGCATAAAGTTTTGTCGAATTTCTTTTCCGTCAACAAGCGCACATAGTAAGTGGGCACGCCCATGAATATGGTAGATTTTTCAATATAATCAATAATTTGTAATGTATCGAATTTCTTCAGAAAAAACATTCTACTGCCGTTATACAAATTCAAATTCGCGGCGACAAACAATCCGTGTATATGAAATATCGGCAGCGTGTGCAGCAGCACATCATTCAGTTTGAATCCCCAAAAGCTGTGTAAAACGCGCACATTCGATGCGAGATTTTTGTGCGACAACATCGCACCCTTGGAACGACCCGTGGTACCTGAGGTATAAAGAATTGCAGCTAAGTCATTCTCATCAACTGGCACGGTTTGAAATTTCGTGGAGAAACTGCGAACAGCGTGCATCAAGGTTCCGCCGCTGTTTTCATCCAGTGTGAATACATGCTTGCATCCCGCTACGTGTGCTAACGTTTGCGTCACCGCGAGCGATTGAGGGCGACACACGGTAATCACTGGCTGTGCATCGCCGAGAAAATATTCCATCTCACCACGCTGATAGGCGACGTTAAGTGGTAGATACACGAGGCCCGCCCGCACAACCGCGAGATAAACGAATAATGCTTCAGCGGATTTTTCTACTTGCGCGGCGACGCGATCACCCTTTTGTGCGCCGATTGAGGTAAATAGATTCGCGAGCTTCGCTGTCTCACGCTCGACATCGGCGTAAGAATAAGTTTTACCCGTTTCGGTTTCGATACCGACTTGCGCCGGATTGCGCATGAAACGCTCTGCGAATAAGGCGTAGATATTAAGGTTCATTATTATTCGGCAAAGAAAAATATGGTTGCCATTATAGTGATAATGCCTCTGTATGGCGATAGCCTAGTCACGCGTCCCCATGCTTAAAAATCCAGTCCAACACGCCCTGTAAATTTTGAAAATCATCGACGGAGCGTGCCGGAATATCAGGGAAGCGCTCGTTCCAAATGCGCGCCAGCGCCGAGCCGGGACCGATCTCGATAACGCAGGAAATTTTTCGTTCAGCCATTGCATCCATGCACGATGACCATTGCACAGTACTGCTAAGTTGTTGGCTCAAAGCCAGGCGGAGCTCTTTGGATTTGCGGCTCAGCGCACCGGATGCGTTGACGGCAACTGGGCAATCTGGTTCCGCGAAAGGTACGTCTCGAAGCACATCAGCGAAGGCAGTTGTCGCAGCTGCCATCAAGCTTGAATGCGATGCCACGCGCACTTCCAACCGCTTACACGCGGCGCCGAAAGTGACTAGCTTGTTAGCAGCCTGCGCCAACATAGCTTCTGTGCCCGCGTAAATCGCGTGACTGATATTCAATCTTATTGCGCACTCGATTTCAAAGTCGGCGCATACTGCACGAACAGTCACCTCACTTATACCAGAGACGGACAACAAGCCCGTGTTCAAGCCCGCCACCGCTTCGTTCATCAACGCCGCACGCTTTGCAGCCAGCACGAGTGCTTGCTCTGCCGTGAAAACGTCCGCACTGACAAACGCCGCGAGCTCGCCCACGCTATAACCGGCGACGACAGCGGGCGCTGCCGGTAACCTATTTTTCAGTGCGGCCCACGCCGCGAGCGACGTGCCAGTGATCAACACTTGTGCAAATTCATTGTCGCTTCGGCGCTCAACATCATTGAGCGCCTTGCGCCAATCGGGCCCAATGCTCTTTCTCATTGAACTTAAGGTTTCGGCGCAAGCTGGCTCCGACTCAAGCCACGGCATCATTTGCGCATGCTGGTTACCTTGCCCGGAAAATAATACGGCGTAACTCATGGCGCAAGCACCAGCGTTTCGCGCGCGAGCAATGGCTTGCGGACAATAACTTGAGGGGTGGCTGGCCGCATCGTGCGCGTGAGTTCTTCCACCCAACACGCACTGGCTAACAAGTCAGCCGAGCCACCGGGCGACAATCTGCGTTGAACCAAGATTGTGTGTAGGGCGCGGGCTTGTTGCAACCAATCGGTTTGCATGACTCCGCCTGCAGACAAAAAACTTTTCGCCAATGTCTGCACCAAGCGTAAACCTTGCATGCCGCCACGATGCACAAGATTGGTGTCATCCAGCTCAGCCATGGTGACGAACAGGGCTTGGACGCGGGCGGCGCGATTTGCAGCGCCTATGGCCAAGGCGGCTTGTAATGCTGGCAACGTGACGTCAAACAAAACGGGAAAGGCCTGCGCCGCCTCGTCGCCTGCGCTGCGAAGTTCAAAATGTTGCGCGGCACGTTGGCCGTTGGAAGTAGGCGACGCAAGCCGCGCAGTTTTGGCACGCGCGGCTAAGGCTACGCCCCAGGTCGATAACAACACCGCGCGTAAATGTTGCGGTGTAAATGGTAAAGTTTGTGCATGAAGTTGCCCGGCGCTGGCACACAACAGACCCAAACTGAACACCGCACCGCGATGGGTATTGATGCCGTCCGTGGCGCGCAACATGCATGTTTCAGCATTTTTCCCCAGTGTTTCCAAAATTGAAAACGGATGGCCTTCGAACCCTGCTTGCGTAATGCGCGGAAAATAATCGCGCAACGCGAACAGGCTGCGCAGAAATGTTGCGCCGTCCATGTCGCTGTGGCTACCGCAATCTCGAAACGACACTAAGCCCGGCTTGGGTTCCAGCGCAATTTCTGCGTATAGCGCGCGTACTGCTGCGCGGCCAATTTGCCGCGCACTTGTTGATGGATGTATTTCTGCCGGAAGGCCCATATGATTTTAGTTCGGCGCCGGAGTGGCGACTTGCACGCCGCGGCCGAAGCTGGAAATTTCTTCCAGCGTCGCTAAGCGAACGCTGTATCGATCTTTCACCATGACCTGTGAAGTTTGTCGTGTAATGAGCTGCAGTAACTCTCGCCATGCGATGGCTTTGCCATCGGGGAAAACAATTTCGCCATCGATGCGACTAGGCAATTGCGTCGTTGCAAGTTGATGCACTGCTTGCCAGGCCATGTCGAAATTTTTCACGCGCACACTTATATCGATGTCCGAGTCTTCATGCAAGTAAACTAAGCCGGTGAGAACTTGCCAACCATAGGAGCCGTACACCTGCGCTTGCGCACCCAATTCGGAGAGTGCGGAATCCAAATCTACTTCGGCTGGTTGATTGCGGTGCGTGCTTGCAATTTGGGTCAGCGTCGGAAAAGCGCCACTCTCGGCAATACTGCTAGTGTTGATCGTCAGCGCCAGTCGGCGTCTTGCCCATTGTGTCGGCGCGGGCAGTCCGACGCTAATTTGATCAGGAAAAATTTCGTCGCGTTGACGACACACAACCAAAGGCAAATTATTGGCACGCCAATGCGAAATTATTTCCTGCGCTTGGCCATCCCATGCCTGATGTTCAATCTGCTGCCATGCCAGAGCAGTGGTCCACACCAAGTCATTGCGCGCCAAATTGATCATGTTAATTATTCATATTAATCAATTACTTACAACGCGGTTTATTACCTGGGCCGCGAGCGTGCGCCCACCGCGTGTAGCGCCATCGACAGCGCGCTTATCTTGCGTCGATGACTCGTCGAGCGCAGCCAACAATTGCGCTTGCAGATCACCTTTCCACAACGAATGCACACCACCCATGGCAACATAATTTTCTACGCCGGGTGCAAATACCGGATTAGATTTCGATAAGGCTTCGAGTCGTTGCTCATCAATCTTGGTCACGCGCGCCATCGCGGGCAAACGCATGACGCGGATTTCTGCTTCAGGCAATGCATAACATGCATCGGCCATCAACCCTGAGGTAATAAATCCGCCGGAGAGTGCCTGGTCATACACGAGGCCGATGACGCGATGGCCTTGTCTGCGCGCCAACTCGATGCAGCAACCCAGATGCGCCATGTAACGATTGATACCGAGCAGTTCATCGCGATGACGCAAGCGTTGACCTTGTGTATCCACCAACAGCAAGATGGCTCGACGGGGATGCTCGCGCACGGTGTCGAGCACGATGCGCGCTTGGGCCAGCGCGAGCTCGACGCCGATGGCGGCGTGATCAGTGGTGCCGACTACGGTAATTTCACGTCCATTGAGTTGCGCCGTGCCGCTGAGTAAATCGCCTTCGCGCTTCACGCTATGTGTTGCGCCAAATAATTGCTTGAGCAGCGTTTCCCAATTCATGCGACTTCCTTTTGCATCTGTGCCTTTAATGCCTGCATGCCTTCGGCTTCGACATCAGCCACAAGTGTCGGGTCTTTGATGCCTGCACGCTGCCAGATATCCAGCGCGTCGCGGCAGTTACCGAATTGCGTTAGACGATTCGACAGCAACGCATGTTCAGCTTCCATCGCCGCCAAATTCAACGGCAAGGATTTGCCAAGGCGTGCAATAGCCGCGTTGCGAAACGCCTCGATATCATCTTCCACTAACGCATCGCAGTCGCCGATCAAATAGCGATGCTTGCCGCCCGTGGTGCGCCACACCAGCGCGCGGTCGCGCGAATCGTATTCCTCGACGCCGGTGGAAGACTCAATCACTTCGGGCCCGGACATGGCGAGCCGGCCTATATCGCTCATCACCACATGATCGGCGCAACGCGCGACCAAACCCATGCCGCCGAAACAACCGTTAGCTCCGCCAATTAAAATAATGACCGGGACGCCTGCGGCGCGCGCATCGAGTAAGGCGCGCATCACTTCCGATACGGCGATTAAACCCGCATTGGCTTCGTGCAAACGCACACCGCCGGATTCGGCCAACACTATCACCGCTGCCGGCTTCACTTTGAGCGCGCGCTTGAACAAGCCCACCAATTTAGCGCCATGCACTTCACCCACGCCGCCGCCCATGAACGCGCCTTCTTGCGCGGCGATCAACACCGATTTGCCCGCCAGTATGCCGCTGCCGATGACGACACCGTCATCAAAAGATGACGGCACACCGAGCAAGGCAAGATGCGGGCTGACTACACGTTCCGCGGGGCCGAGAATTTCCTCAAACAAACCACTATCCAATAAGTACGCCACGCGTTCACGCGCAGTAGATTCGGCAAAACTGCGATTCATGATTTGATTCCTAATTCCGCTACCGCTTGATCCAACCGCAGACTCACCACAGCAGGTGTCGCGCCCATATCGTTAATCGAAATGGCTATGCCAGATAAGCGATGGCGCGCATGAAAGTCCTGCAGTACGGCTTCCCAAATGGGCGCAAAGCCGCGCGCCGAGGTGACAATGTCCACCGTGCATTGCGGACTGCTGGCGCTCGGCTCGAGCATGACTTCGAGGTTGCCCGAGCCAACCACGCCGACCATTATGGGTTTGAAAGAACCAGCTGCCTGTTGTCCGGTGAAATGGAAGTGAAGTTTTTCCATTTTGTATCCTAAGTGATTACCAGTTACGGAAACGTTTCGGCGGATCGTATAAGCCGCCGGAAGCACGCACTAAATCACGCATGGTTCGCGCCGCCAATAGGCTGCGCGTCGCGTCGCGCTTGTCGATGCCGAGATCTTCCGCGCGTTGAATGACTTTGCGATCGCGCAAATTTTCCACCATGCGCTTATCGCGTGCGAGACCAACCGGCGTGTAACCCGCCACGCCGCGTATCGCCTGCTCGCGCTCTTCATCGGCGCGACAAAGTAATAAGTTGGCGATGCCTTCTTCGGTGAGGATGTGCGTGACATCGTCGCCGTAAATCATCACCGGCGGAAGCTCCATATGCGCTTGCTCGGCTAATTGCCAGGCATCGAGTTTTTCGACAAAGGCCGGTTGCATATGCTCGCGGAAAGTTTCGACAATTTGCACTACCAACTTTTGTCCGCGCGGCATGGCCGATACACCGCTACATCCTGCGCGCGCTTGCGCGCCCGCCTTCAGCCACGCGGGCGTTGCATGGCGGCGACCACGCGCATCGGCGCCCATATTGGGCGCGCCGCCGAAGCCGGCAATGCGCCCCATCGTCGCGGTAGAACTGTGACCATTCAAATCGATTTGCAAAGTGGAACCGATAAACATATCGCAAGCATAGTGGCCCGCTACCTGACACATCGCGCGGTTGCTGCGCATGCTGCCGTCGGCACCGGTAAAAAAAACATCGGGGCGCGCTTTGATGTAATTCTCCATGCCCAGCTCAGAGCCAAAAGAATGGATCGACTCAACCCACCCCGCTTCAATGGCGGGAATTAAAGCTGGATGCGGATTCAAAGCCCAGTGTTTGCCAATTTTTCCTTTGAGGCCTAAGGACTCGGCGTAAGTAGGCAGCAACAATTCGATCGCTGCGGTATCAAAGCCAATACCATGGTTCAAGCGCTGCACACCATACTCGGCGTAAATGCCTTTGATCGCCATCATCGCCATCAGCACTTGAATCTCGGATATTTGCGCGGGGTCGCGCGTGAACAAGGGTTCAATCAGATTAGGCTTGGGCGCAAGAATAACAAAATCTACCCAATCGCCTGGAATATCCACGCGCTGCACCATATCGACAAACTCATTCACTTGCGCAATGACAATGCCGCTTTTGAACGCGGTCGCCTCAACAATCGCTGGTGTGTCTTCGGTATTGGCACCGGTATAAAGATTACCGAGCGCATCGGCGGCTTGCGCGCAGACCAGGGACACACGCGGTGTCAGATCGACGAAGTAGCGGCTGAATAATTCGAGGTAAGTGTGTATCGCGCCGATCTGAATTTGCCCAGCCAATACCATTTTGGCCAGACGCGCGCTTTGCGGGCCGGAGAATGAGAAATCCAGCTTGGCTGCAATGCCATTTTCAAATATATCGAGATGCTCAGGCAAGGCCAGCACCGACTGCACCATGTGCAGGTCATGTATTTGCGTGGGATCAAGTTGCGTCAGCGCGCGCGCGAGAAAATCGGCTTGCTTTTGATTATTGCCTTCAAGACAAATACGGTCGCCAGATTCGATCACTGCCGTTAACAGTTTGCTTACGTCGCTTGGCTCCACATGTTTGCCATGCAAACTTGAGCCCATCGACGTAGCCGCGCGCGCCAGACGGCGCGCGCGGCTTTGTGCTTGTAAATTCCAGGGTCTGCTGGGTGCATTCATACTGCATTGCTCCCATAACTAAGGTGAGGCAGAACTACTGCGACTTTCAGGAATAAGAATGCGATGAAACATTACTATCGAGGAGAAATTAGCTGCCCTTGTAATGATTCGGTAACCAAAGGGCGATCTCAGGCACGAAACAAAGTAGCACTATGCCAAGCACCATCAATAACAAGAATGGCACCACGCCCCAGATAATTTCTTTCATTTTGATATCAGGTGCGATGCCGTTGATGACGAACAAATTTAGTCCCACTGGCGGATGAATTAATCCCATTTCCATCAGGATAGTCATGACCACGCCGAACCAGATGAGATCAATGTGATGCACTTTGAGTGCGGGCAAAATGACTGGCGTCACCATTAAAATAATCGCGACTGGCGGCAGAAAAAAGCCCAATACAATCAAAAGAATATTGACCCAAAAGAAAAACGCCCATTTTGATAGCGGCAATGCCACTAACCACTCAGCCAAACTTTGCGTGATGTGTAAATGGCTCATCACATAGGTGTATAGAAAACTCATTGCGATGATGAGCATAATCATCGAACTCTCGCGCACTGTGCCGTTGAGAATGACGCGCATGTCATTCCAACGCCAGCAGCCATACACTATCATCACCATTATCAACGCGGCGAAAGCGCCGATGCCTGCGACTTCTGACGGCGTGGCCCAACCGCCATACAGCGCGAACATAACCAGGAAAATCAAAATCAAAAACGGCAGCAAACGCGGCAAGGTTTCCAGACGCTGCGCCCAGGTGAATTGATCTTGCTGCATTAACGCAGTAGTTTTTACATCGTCTCGATCCAAAGCCGCTTTTTTCTCGCGCTGATAACCTATCACTACCCACGCGGCGAATAAAATCGTGAGCAAAATGCCGGGGCCGACACCGGCCATGAATAATTTGCCGATCGATTGTTCCGACGCGAGGCCGTAGAGAATCAGCGTGAGCGATGGCGGAATCAAAATACCTAAAGTGCCGCCTGCCGCGATCAAGCCCGATGCGAGGCCGGACGAGTAACCACGCTTGCGCATTTCCGGAATACCGCTCGAGCCAATGGCCGAACATGTTGCGGGACTGGAGCCACACATCGCGGCGAACACAGAACACGCGAGCACATTGGCGAGACCCAAGCCGCCGGGCACTCTATTGAGCCAACGATTGAGGGATGAATATAAATCGGCACCGGCGCGCGATTTGCCAATAGCCGCGCCCATCAAAATAAATAACGGAATGGTTAGCAGGGTGAAATTATCAAGCTCGCTGTAAATCGTATCCGCGACGATAGCGATGTTGCTCGCCGGCATGAAGATGAACATGAAGATCAGCGCGACGCTGCCGACGGCAAACGCGATAGGCATACCGCTGAACAAAAATAAAAATGTCGTGGCCCCGTAGAGCAAACCGATTTGCAGGTTGCTCATTCTCCCGCTACCTCTGTCATTTTGCCGTGATCAACTAATTGCGTACCGGAAAGATCTTCAACAAATTGAATCAGCATTTGCAACGACAAGGTCGTCATGCCGAGCGCCATGAAAGAATACGGAATCCACATTTTCGGCGCCCATGTGCTGTTCGACACTTTGTCTTCACTCCACGCTTCGTGGAACAACTCCCAGCTTTTGTATGCAATGAAGGCGCAAAATAAAATCGACAGTACATCGGCGATTATGCGTCGCACACGGTTTGCTTTTGGGGACAACACGCCTTGCATCACCTCTATCGACACATGGCCTTTGGTGAGTTGCGTGTACGCCGCGCTCATGAAAGTAGAAATGATAAGCAGCATGACCGAGAATTCGATTTCCCAATCCGTCGGCCATGCATACACATAACGTACTACAACTTCAAACACCAACACGCCAGCGGCGAGCACGACGGCGAACGCCGACAGCGTGCCCATCCAGGTGTTAAAGCGGGTGATGACTGCTGCGGCCGTACGCCATGCTGGAAACATAAAAAACCCAATATATTCAAATAGTTAAAATTATTTAACCGATTCAGCCAAATCGAGCAAAGCTTTACCGTTTTTTACGTTGTCGGCAAAATCTTTCCAAGCACTGGTTTTGGCAAGTTCGCGCCATTGATTAAAAGCCGCTTCGTCCATGTCAGCAGCTTTCGCGCCGGCTTTGCTGAACACATCGACCATTTGCTGATCGTCTTTTTTGGATTCTTCCATGCCGAATTTTTCCAAACTCGCGCCAACTTCCATGATAGTTTTTTGTTCAGCTGGCGTGAGTCGATCGTAAGCCGCTTTGGAAATCAGTAACGGCTCTAACATAAACCAGAAAGTTTTATTGCGCGCGCTGGTGACGTTTTTGGTGAACTCGTTCAAGCGGAAAGTAATCAACGAAGTCGAGGATGTGACGGCTGCATCGAGCACGCCCGATTGCATCGCGTTATACACTTCTGACGACGGCATCGCGGTGACGGCCGCGCCTGCGGATTTCAACATCAAATCCATTTCCTTGCTACCGCCGCGAATTTTCATGCCTTTTACGTCGTCAGGCTTTATAACGGGACCTTTCGTGCTGGCGATGCCGCCGCCCTGCCAGATCCAGGTGACGAATTTGATATTTTTATCTTCCAATGCCCTTGACAATTCTCTGCCTATGGGCGCCTCTTTCCAGCGCAGGCCTTGCTCGTAACTGGTGACTAAGGTCGGCATCAGGCCGATATTGGTTTCAGGAATCTCACCGCCGCCGTAAGCCAAAGGCACTAGTGACATATCGAGCGCGCCTTTTCGCAATGCGCCGATCTGGCTATTGGTTTTTACCAGTGAACTGGCGGGGTATATTTCGACTTTGAGCGAACCGTTGCTGCGTTTTTCCACTTCGGCTGCAAACTTGCGGCACAGACGATCGCGAAAGTCGCCGTCATCTATTGAGCCCGCAGGGAACTGATGGGAAATTTTCAGGGTTTTGGTTTCAGCAAAGGCGTGGCCAGCAGTAATAAGCGCGGCCAGAATCAGCGCGCGCGTGATGAACTTATACATGGCGTCTCCTAGAAGTTGGTCAATAAATGTTGCGGTGCATTATAATTTTATGCTGCACTGCATGTAATTATTTTTATATGCGGCTCAGGGTAGCCGTGCGTCGTTACTCTGTCAACTAATACTTATTAATTGTGATTGAAATCAACCACGCAATTGTTGCTCCGCCCACCTCGCCGCCGATAACAAGCGCGCATCGTTGTGCATGCGCGCAACGAGTTGCACGCCCAAAGGTAAATTGCCAGGTCCAGCGCCAACAGGTAACGTAATCGCGGGCGTATGTAGAAAAGTCCAGTTGCTGTCAAACACTGGACTGCCAGTAGATTCCAATCCTTGAGGCGCTTCGCCCGGCGTGCTCGGTGTGAGCAACACGTCGTAATCGCGGAAAATTTGTCGCATCAGCGCGCGGCATTTTGCGCCGGTTGCTTGCGCTTTGTCGTAGGTCGCAGGCGTGGCGGCATAACCATCGCGCAACAATTCTTTCAATTTATGCGACAGGCGCGCGCGATGTTCGCGCCATTCATAACCGTAGGCACGAGCAGATTCGTAAGCCTGCACAATTTTTTGCGCTTCGAGCAAATCGGCAAACTCCGCCGGCAGTTTAATTTCTTTCACCTGCGCGCCGCGTTGCGCGAGGTGATACGCGACATGTTCCAGCGCCGCGCCGGTTTCCGGCAGGGCATGACGCCACTCATAGGTATGGCAAAGCCCGATGCGCAAAATGCCATCGACCGGCCGCACATTGCGCAAATAAAAACGATCCGTCACTGCCGCAGTGAATAGCGCAACGTCGTCAACACAACGCGCCATGACGCCGATAGTATCAAGGCTTTCCGCTTCTGATTTCACACCGGCGCGATTGATGAGGTTAAACGTCGGCTTGAAACCAACAACGCCGCAAAAAGCGGCGGGCCGCAACACCGAGCCGCCAGTCTGCGTACCGAATGCCAAAGGCACCATACAATCTGCAACAGCGGCCGCTGATCCGCTCGACGAACCGCCGGGCGTGTGATTCAGTTTTAATGGATTGCGTGTTTTGCCGGGGCCGAAATATGCCAGCTCGGTCGTTACTGTTTTGCCCAAAATAATGCCGCCCGCATGTCGCACAGCGTTGACGCACGCCGCATCCCAATGGGGTTGATTGCCCGCATATATAGGCGTGCCGTATTCGGTCGGCATATCGACCGTGTCGATAATATCTTTCACGCCGACGGGAATGCCGTGCAGCAATCCGCGCGAGGGATTCTGGTCACGCGCGCGCGCTTGCTCCAGCGCCTGCGCTTCGTTGAAATACGCCCACGCGCCGACATCTTTTTCGCGCGCGTCGATGCGCTCGATACAAGCGCGGACCAGTTTTTCCGCAGTCAACTTGCCTTCATGTATAAGCGTTACTGCTTCTGTGGCGGTAAGCTGATTGGCTGGTTTCTTCATTCGCTCCCCTTTTGCTTGCGTCGTCGCTATTCAGTCTGTATAAAATACTACGAGCCGCGTGTTCGCTCATATTAAACTATTGGGGGTGTCCATGAATTATGCCAAGATCCTGATTGCTGGTTTGTTGGGAATATCCTGCGCCGCACAAGCACAAACCTCGGTTAATGCCACCATCGGCGGCGTGCTTGCGCCCGGTGTCTATGGCCGCGTCGACGTCAGTAACGGCGTTATCCCGCCATTGATTTATCCACAACCCGTCATCATCGCGCCTGTCGCGGTCGCGCCTCCGCCGCTTTACATGCATGTGCCGCCGGGCCATGCGAAAAAATGGCGCAAGCATTGCCACAAATACAACGCCTGCGGCACACCGGTATATTTCGTCCAGGCCAATTATGCAGGGCCGCATAGCTACCCCGTGCAACCGGTTTACGTCGAACAGAAAGGTAAACACAAACCTAAAAAACACCACGACGATGACCATGGTGAAGGCCATGGTAACGGTAAACATAAGCACTAAACTGTTTTCGATTTTTTAAATACAAAACGGCGCAATGATATTGCGCCGTTTTTGCTTTACATTGTGTATTTGCCGGCCACGTAGGGCAGGTCCCACCCGCCACCAAAAAAAGCACGAAGTGAAGCAACTTATTTTTTCGGCGGCGGGTGTTACCCGTCCTACTGGGTCAATCGTGTTAATGCTTCACGATATTTTTCCGCCGTCTTCGCCGCAATGTCCGCAGGCACTTCTGGCGCGGGCGGTTGTTTGTTCCAGCCTGAACTCTCCAGCCAGTTGCGCAGGAATTGTTTGTCAAAACTCTGCGGGCTCTCTCCCACTTTATAGCTCTCCACCGGCCAGAAGCGCGACGAATCCGGCGTCAGCACTTCGTCGATCAGATGCAGCGTGCCTTGTTCATCAAGGCCGAATTCAAATTTGGTATCGGCGATAATAATGCCGCGCGTCAGCGCATAATCCGCCGCCGTAATATAAAGTTTGATTGCCACATCGCGCACTTTCGCCGCCATTTCTTTACCGAGCAATCTTTCTGCTTCGGCAAAATCTATATTCTCATCGTGCATTCCCGCGGCGGCCTTGGTCGAAGGCGTGAATATCGGCTGCGGTAATTTTTCCGCACGACGTAAACCGGCCGGCAGGGCGATGCCGCAGATGCATTGCGTTTTCTGATATTCTTTCCAGCCCGAACCTTCTATGTAGCCGCGCACCACCGCCTCGATTGGCAATGGCTTCAGGCGCTTGACCACAATGGCGCGGCCCGCAACCTGGTCAACTTCTTCCGGCTTCACCACGCTTTCAGGCGCAATGCCGGTGAGTTGGTTGGGAATAATATGTTCGAGTTTTTTGAACCAGAAACCCGCCAGCGCGTTGAGAATTTTTCCCTTGTCGTGAATCGGCGTTGCCATCACCACATCGAACGCAGATAAGCGATCAGTAGTGACAATTAATAAATGTTTAGCGTTGACGGCGTAAAGATCGCGCACTTTGCCGCGGTTAAGTAGTGAGAGAGATTTGATATAGGAGTTAAACACTTAAGTCCTTGGAAAGCCGCCACCCCTGCGTAGGCGGGGATCCAGTGGGGGAAAATGAAAAATGCGTTTTGTTTTTAGCTGGATGCCCGCCAACGCGGGAACGAGGGATTAATTTATTGATTCAGATTTTAATTCACTACCGCCCTTAATTCGCCCTTGGAATATTTTTCCGCAATCGAATACAGCGGCATCACTTTTATTTTCGATGCTTGTCCGGCAGAGCCGAATTGTTGGTAACGCTGTTTGCAAATCTCCTTCGCTGCTGCTGTAGCCGGCTTGAGGTAGTCGCGCGGATCGAATTTACTGGGGTTTTCTGCCAGGTATTTGCGTATCGCCGCAGTCATGGCCAAACGAATATCGGTATCGATATTGATTTTGCGCACGCCGTGTTTGATGCCTTGCTGAATTTCCTCCACCGGCACGCCGTAAGTTTCTTTCATCTCGCCGCCGTTGTCGCGGATGATTTTGAGCAAATCCTGCGGCACGCTCGACGAACCGTGCATCACCAGATGCGTATTCGGAATACGTTTGTGGATTTCCTTAATTCGTTCAATGGCAAGAATATCGCCTGTGGGCTTGCGTGTGAATTTGTACGCGCCGTGCGAGGTGCCGATAGCGATGGCCAGCGCGTCGCATTGAGTTTTGTTCACAAAATCTGCCGCTTGCTCCGGATCGGTCAGCAACGTTTCGCGTGTCATGGTGGCGTCGGTACCGTGGCCGTCTTCCTTGTCGCCCTTCATGGTCTCCAACGAACCCAAACAACCAAGCTCACCCTCGACAGTAATGCCAAGCGCATGCGACATTTCGACCACTTTGCGCGTGACATCGACGTTGTAATCGTAGCTGGCGATGGTTTTGCCGTCGGCCATGAGCGAACCGTCCATCATCACGCTGGAAAATCCACTACGTATCGCCGTCAGACAAACCGCCGGCGATTGGCCGTGGTCCTGATGCATCACGACGGGAATGTGCGGATAACTTTCAATCGCAGCTTCAATCAAGTGGCGCAGAAACGCTTCGCCCGCATATTTGCGCGCGCCCGCGCTCGCCTGCATGATCACCGGACTGTTAAGCTCATCCGCCGCCTGCATGATGGCTTGAATCTGTTCCAGATTGTTGACATTGAATGCGGGCAGGCCGTAACCGTTTTCTGCCGCATGATCGAGAAGTTGACGCATAGAAACGAGTGCCATAATATCTCCTAAAGTTTCAATATAATCAAATAGTTACAATATTTACTCAACTGATGCTTTCACTATAGTTCATGTAGAAAATTTATGCGCGACGATGCTCGCCGACCTTTACAATTTTCATGGTATTCGTCCCACCCGCTTTGCCGAACGGTTCGCCTATGGTGATGATTATATAGTCACCGATTTGCACCGCACCTTGGCGCTTGAGTTCGTCCTCTGCCGCATTCAACACTTCTTCCGCATCACGCGAAGACACGTCGAAACGCACCGGAAACACGCCGCGAAAACATGTGACCTTGCGCCGTGTTTCAGTAAGCGGCGTGAGCGCATAAATCGGCGCGTTAATATTCATGCGTGATACCAGTAACGCCGTCATGCCGGATTGCGTCAGTGCGGCGACCGCCTTGATGTCCATGTTGCTCGCCGTAAACACCACAGCATTGGCAATCGAGCTTTCCATTTTATTGTTGCCAGAAATACTATGACGGCGATCCTGGGTTGGCGCATGTTCTTTTTCCGCTTCCAGGCATACGCGGGCCATGGCAGCGATGGCCTGCACGGGGTAGGCGCCCGCAGCGGTTTCAGCCGACAACATTACCGAATCGGTGCCGTCGAGCACGGCATTGGCCACGTCGGATACTTCTGCCCGGGTAGGAATCGGGCTGGCGATCATCGACTCCATCATTTGTGTCGCGGTAATGACGAATTTATTTTTTGCCCGCGCCGCCTTGATCATTTTTTTCTGCAACCCCGGCACGGCAGCGTCGCCGACCTCTACAGCCAAATCGCCCCGCGCCACCATAATGCCGTCGCTGGCATCGAGAATGCCCTCCAGCGCCGGAATCGCTTCGGCGCGTTCTATTTTTGCGACAAGTTGGCTTTTGCCACCGGCTGCAATCATCAAATCCCGCGCCAGTTGCATGTCGATGCCCGAACGGGGAAACGACACGGCGAGAAAATCCGCCTTGATCAGCGCCGCAGTTTTGATATCCTCTATGTCCTTGTCGGTCAGCGCTGGCGCTGTCAATCCGCCGCCGCGGCGATTAATGCCCTTGTTATTTTTGAGCACGCCGCCGTGTTCGACTACGGTATGGATTTCCGCGCCCTTTACCGCCTTAACGCTTATAGTGATCAGGCCATCGTCGAGCAGCAGGATATCGCCGACGCTCACGTCGCCGGGCAATTCCTTGTAATCCAGCCCGGCGCTCTGCTGGTTACCCAACTCGCAATTGGCATCAAGGATAAAAGCATCGCCCGTTTTAAGGGTAATTTTACCGTCGGCGAATTTGCCCACGCGGATTTTCGGTCCCTGCAAATCGGCCATCACACCGACGGTACGTCCATGCTCTTTCGCTATCGCGCGCACCAGCTCGGCACGGGCGATGTGATCTTCTTTCACACCATGGGAAAAATTCATGCGCACCACATCAACGCCGGCGATGATCATTTTTTCCAGTACGCCTCGATCATTCGATGCAGGGCCGAGGGTGGCGACAATTTTGGTTTTACGTAACATGAATACTTTCTTTAATTATTCGCGCGGGCTTCGAGTATCTCGACCGCAGGCAATTTTTTGCCTTCAAGGAATTCCAGGAAGGCTCCGCCGCCGGTAGAGATATAGTCTATCTTAGTTTCAATGCCATACTTCGCTATAGCTGCGACGGTATCGCCGCCACCGGCGAGTGAAAATGCTTTGGAATCGGCTATCGCCAGTGCGATAGTTTTAGTGCCTTCGCCGAACTGGTCGAATTCGAATACGCCGACCGGGCCGTTCCATACAATCGTTCCGGCCTTGGCGAGTTGTTGCGCGAGCATGGCCGATGTTTTCGGACCGATGTCGAGTATCAAATCATCATCGGCAACATTGTTTGCGTCTTTGATAGTCGCTATCGCGCTCGCGGCAAATTCTTTCGCGCACACCACATCAACCGGAATCGGCACCGATGCGCCGCGTTTGGCCATCATGTCGATAATCGTTTTGGCTTCGTTGACCAAATCCGCTTCGGCCAATGACTTGCCGATTTTCAAACCGGCGGCGAGCATAAAGGTGTTGGCAATGCCGCCGCCGACAATCAGCTTATCGACTTTTTCCGCCAGGGATTTCAGTATCGTCAGCTTCGTCGAAACTTTGGAACCTGCGACTATGGCGACCAGCGGATGCGCGGGGGCGTGCAAGGCTTTGCCCAGCGCGTCGAGCTCTGCCGCGAGCAAAGGGCCGGCACAAGCAATCGGCGCGAATTTCGCCATGCCGTGCGTGGTCGCTTCCGCGCGATGCGAAGTACCAAATGCGTCGTTCACGTACACGTCGCACAACTTGGCCATTTTTTGCGCCAGCGTGTCGTCGTTTTTCTTTTCACCTTTGTTCATGCGGCAGTTTTCCAGCAACACCACCTGGCCGGGTTCTACATCGACGCCATCGACCCAGTCGCGCTTGAGTTCGACTGGCTTGCGTAGCAGTTCAGATAAACGTTTGGCGATCGGCGCGAGGGAATTTTCTGCGCTGAACACGCCTTCTTCCGGGCGCCCTAAATGGGAAGTTACCATCACGGCGGCATTTTGCTTCAACGCGAATTCAATGGCGGGGACGGAAGCGCGGATGCGCGTATCGTCGCCGATTTTACCGTCCTGTATCGGCACATTGAGGTCGGCGCGGATGAATACACGTTTATTGGAGATGTTGAGGGTTGAGAGTTTTTTGATATTCATGGCGTAGGTCTAAAACATTAACTACAGGGGTATTGAGTGCAACCAAAATAATTTGTCATCCTGAGGGCAGCGCCCGAAGAATCTGCTTTTATGCGTGGCGAAACAGCAGATTCCTCGCTTCGCTCAGAATGACGGTTTTGATTTTGTTTTTCTAAATGGCTCTGTGGTGAAAAGGTTTTTATTTGGCATGCATCAAAGCAACCGTCGTATCGAGCATACGGTTGCTGAAGCCCCACTCGTTGTCATACCAGCTCGATACTTTCACCAGGCGACCGGATACTTTAGTCAACGTGGAATCAAACGTGCTCGATGCCGGGTCGTGGTTGAAATCAACTGACACCAGCGGCGCTTTGTTGTAATTCAGTATGCCTTTAAGCGAACCCAGCGACGCTTCTTTCATGATGGCGTTGACTTCATCCACTGTGGTGTCGCGCGCGGCGACGAAGGATAAATCAACGATGGACACGTTGATGGTCGGCACGCGTATCGCATAACCGTCGAGCTTGCCGTTGAGTTCCGGCAAGACTAAACCGACTGCCGCTGCCGCGCCGGTTTTGGTTGGGATCATGCTCATGGTGGCGGAACGCGCACGGCGCAAATCTTCGTGATACACGTCGGTGAGCACCTGGTCGTTGGTGTAAGCATGCACCGTGGTCATCAAACCATTCACCACGCCGATTTTGTCGTGCAAGGGTTTGACCATCGGCGCTAAACAGTTGGTGGTGCAGGATGCGTTGGAGATGACGGTGTGCGCAGCCTTCAGCACGTTGTGGTTTACGCCGTAAACGATGGTCGCATCGACGTCAGCGCCACCGGGCGCGGAGATGATGACTTTTTTCGCGCCGCCGGTGATGTGCGCGCTGGCTTTGGCTTTTGTGGTAAACAGCCCCGTGCATTCGAGCACTACATCGACTTCATGCGCGCCCCAAGGAATTTCGGCCGGGTTGCGGATGGCGAACACTTTGATTTTGTCGCCGTTGACAACCATCGAATCGCCTTCGACGGAAATCGTGCCTTTGAATTTTCCATGGGCAGTGTCGTAGCGAGTGAGATGAGCGTTGGTTTCAGCGTTACCCAGATCGTTGATCGCCACGATATTGATTTCTTTATTGCGGCCCGCTTCGTACAGCGCGCGCAACACATTGCGCCCGATGCGTCCGTAACCGTTGATAGCGACTCGTATTGCCATGAACAAACTCCTTATTAATCAAATAGTTATTAATATAAACCGCTGTGTCTTTTAACCCTGATTTTGTATTCGTGACAATGAGGGAAATTCTTTATTTTACAGCAAGCCTTGCACGACATTCACGACATTCTCCGGCGTGAAACCGAACAATCTGAATAAATCATTCGCCGGTGCCGATTCGCCAAAGCGATCAATGCCGACCACGGCGCCGTCGAGGCCAACGTATTTGCGCCAGTAATCCGTCACCCCCGCCTCAATCGCCACGCGTTTTACGCCGGGTGTGAGCACGCTGTTTTTATATTTCACATCTTGTTTGTCGAACACACTGGTGCACGGCATCGACACCACGCGCACGGTGATGCCTTGTTCGTCGAGTATTTTTTGCGCGGCGGTGGCGAGGCCGACTTCGGAACCCGTGGCTATCAGAATCACCCGCGGTACGCCACCTACCGCCTCGCGCAAAATGTAACCGCCGCGATGCATTTGTCCCAACGTCGCTTCGTCGCGCTTCTGGAACGGCAGATTCTGCCGGCTGAAAATCAGGCAACTGGGACCGTCATTGCGTTTAATGGATTGTGCCCATGCCGCCAATGATTCCACGGTATCGCAGGGACGCCACACGTCCATGTTGGGAATCAAACGCAACGACGAAGCCTGCTCCACCGCCTGGTGCGTAGGGCCGTCTTCGCCGAGGCCAATGGAATCATGGGTAAAGACAAACAGCACGCGCAGTTTCATCAGCGCCGCCATGCGCAAGGCATTGCGCGAATAATCGGCGAAGGTGAGGAAGGTGGCGCCATAAGGAATAAAGCCGCCGTGAAGCGCGAGGCCGTTCATCATCGCGCTCATGCCGAATTCGCGCACGCCGTAATAAATGTAATTGCCGCCGCTATTTTTTGAGACGCCTTTGGAGCCGGACCACAGTGTAAGATTCGACCCGGCCAGATCCGCCGAACCGCCAAGCAATTCCGGTAACACAGGCGCAATACCTTCGATGACGTTTTGCGAGGCTTTGCGCGTGGCGATAGTTTCCGCTTTTTCCACGGTTTTTATCATCAGCTCATGCACATGATCTTGCCAATTTCCCGGCAATTCGCCCGCCATGCGACGCTTGAATTCAGCGGCCAGTTTCGGCTGGTCGCTTTCGTAAGCGAGAAATTTCAGATTCCATTCCGCTTCGAGGCTTGCGCCTTTTTTGCTTCCGTTCCATAGCGAATAAATTTCCTGCGGAATTTCAAACGGCGGATATTTCCAGCCTAGCGCTTCGCGCGTCGCGGCGATTTCTTCCGCGCCGAGCGCTTCGCCATGGGCCTTGGCGGTGCCGGCACGATTGGGCGCGCCTTTGCCAATAACCGTCTTGCAGCAGATCAAGGTCGGCTTGTGGACGTTAGCGTTGTTTTTCGCCTGGCGAATAGCAGCGTCGATGGCGTCGGCGTTGTGCCCATCCACATTCGGAATCACCTGCCAGCCGTAGGCTTCAAAACGTTTCGGCGTGTCGTCGGTAAACCAGCCTTGCACTTTGCCGTCGATGGAAATGCCGTTGTCGTCGTAAAAACAAATCAGTTTGCCCAGGCCCAGCGTGCCGGCGAGCGAACAGGCTTCATGCGATATGCCTTCCATCATGCAGCCGTCTCCGAGGAAAACGTAGGTGTAGTGATTGACGATTTCCAATCCCGTCTTGTTGAATTCCGCGGCGAGTATCTTTTCCGCCAGTGCCATGCCCACCGCGTTGGTGATGCCTTGCCCCAGCGGGCCGGTGGTGGTTTCCACACCGGACGTCATGCCGTATTCGGGATGGCCGGGGGTTTTGGAATGCAGTTGGCGGAAATTTTTTAATTCTTCAATCGATAAATCGTAGCCACTTAAATGCAGCAACGCATACAGCAGCATGGAACCGTGGCCGTTGGACACGACGAAACGATCGCGATCCGCCCATTGCGGGTTCGCCGGGTTGTGGCGCAAATGCCCGCGCCATAATACTTCGGCAATTTCCGCCATGCCCATCGGCATCCCCGGATGGCCGGAGTTGGCTTTTTGCACGGCGTCCATGGCGAGTGCGCGAATGGCGTTGGTGACATCCTGTTGCGGCGTGGAGATGTTAGCTTGCGGTGCATTCATGGAAGGCCTGTTTATGGAGTATTAGATGCTGCGATTTTATCATTTAAGCATTATTACTTTCGCTAACGAATGCTTATACCGAACTTAAACAAATGCTTACTCTGTATCGATTGATTTTGTTCACTTATTTTTTTGTATCCAGGTTTTCCACGCCGCAAACACTTCGGGATGCAAGGCCGCGACAACAGATCGCGTCCACACTTCGTCGGCCCAGAAATCATCGTTATCCAGTGTACACATTTTTCCCCCTGCTTCCGTGAGAACCAGCGAACCAGCGGCGTAATCCCATAATTTTTGTCCGCCATGCAAATACACGTCGAAGCGCCCCGCCGCCACATAACACCAATCCAGCGTGCTCGCGCCGAAATTTCTGGCGGATGAATACGGCGGATGTGCTGCGAGCCCGGCGGCGAGTTTTTCATCGAGACGTTTGAGGTCGATTTCCGCTACGGCTTCGCGTAGTGCCGGCTCCCGTTCTTTAATCGGCAGTTCGACGCCGTTGAGAAATGCGCCTTTGCCTTTTTCCGCGTAAAAAATTTCATCGGCCACAGGATCGTACACCGCGCCCATAATGGATTGATGATCTTTCATTAGCGCCACCGAAATGGCGAAATAAGGAATGCCGTTAACGAAATTGGTCGTGCCGTCGATGGGATCGACGCACCACAGCGCAGTGCGATTATCGCGCCAGATTTGTTTTTGCTCTGCCTCGGTCATTTCTTCGCCGAGCACAGGACAATCGAGAATTTTTTTCAGGCTGATTTTCAGCGCAGCTTGTGCGGCATGGTCAGCTTGGGTGGATAAGCTGCCGTCGGCTTTGCGCTCGTGCGCCACCTTGAGATAGCGCGGCATGATTTCTTCGCGCGCGACGGCTTTGACTGCCTGAATAAGCTGTTTGAGCATTTTGAGAACAAACCATCCGCCGAACTGCGCTGCGGACAAAATAGCAGGTAAAATAAAGCGCTATTCTACCATGCGGCATTGAATTAACCTTGTCCGCCAAAACAACATGACGCCGCGTCTCTATTGTCCTGATAATCTTTCCATTGCCGTGCGAATCAGCCTGCCCGACTCGGCTGCGCATCACGTCGCGCGTGTATTACGCTTACGCATCGGCGATACCGTCACATTATTCGATGGCAGCGGCGGCGAATACGCTGCCAGCATTCACGAGTTGAATAAAAATCAGGTAGTCGTCGATGTGGGCAAATTCAACCCCGTCGAGCGCGAATCACCATTGCGCGTTACGCTGGCGCAGGGATTGTCCGTCGGTGACAAAATGGACGACACGCTGCAAAAAGCGGTGCAGCTCGGCATCGCCGAATTCGCACCTATCGACACGCAAAAAAGTATCGTGCGCCTGACCGACGAACGCGCACAAAAACGCTTGCAACATTGGCGGCAGGTTACCCTCGCTACTTGTGAACAATGCGGGCGCAACCGATTGCCGCAGGTGCATGAAGTGATGTCGTTTAACGATTTTGTCGTTTCTGCTGATGTAAAAGCCACGCGCCTGCTGCTTTCTCCCCGAGGCGAGTCTTCGTTGAATCAATTGAAAAAACCTATGGACGAAATTATTTTGCTTTGCGGCCCGGAGGCCGGATTTTCTGACGACGAAGAAGCGTTTGCCGTCAAAAGTGGATTCGCGCGCGTGCGCCTGGGCCCGCGCGTGTTGCGCACGGAGACCGCCGCCGTGGCTGCCCTCGCCGCCATGAATGCGCTCTGGGGCGATTATTAAGCAGCCGCCATTTCGACGTATAATTCATTTATTCTGGATTCAGGACTGCCGATGACCGCTTCTGCCCAACCGATACCTGCCGGCAACGAGCCGCAAGCACAATTCAAAACCGAAGCGTTTGTGCAATGGTTCCGCTCGGCTGCGCCTTATATCAACTCGTTCCGCGACAAAACCTTCGTCATCGCTTTCGGCGGCGAAGTGGTGTCCGACGGAAAATTCTGGGAGCTGACGCACGACATCAATTTGCTTGCGGCGCTGGATGTTCGCATCGTGCTGGTGCACGGCGCGCGCCCGCAGGTGGAATTCCAGATGAATGAGCGCGGCATCGAAACCAAATTTATCAATGGCCGCCGTGTCACTGACGCCGCAGCGTTGACCAGCGTAATGGAAGCCTGCGGCACCTTGCGCGTGGAAATCGAAGCGCTGTTTTCCGTCGCGATGGCGAATACGCCGATGCAGGGTGCGGACATCCGCGTAGCGTCGGGCAATTTCATCACCGCCAGACCTATCGGCGTGGTCGATGGCGTCGATTACATGCAGACCGGCGAAGTACGCAAAATCGATGTGGTCGGTATCAACCGCCGCCTGGAACAACAGGAAGTTGTGCTGTTATCTCCGCTTGGTTACTCGCCGACCGGCGAAGTATTTAACCTGACCATGGAAGACGTAGCGACCACGACGGCAATCGAACTCAAAGCCGACAAACTCATTTTCCTCATGGACACCAACGGCGTCAGCGACAGTCGTGGCAACTTGTTGGAAGAACTGACGGCGAAAGAAGCGGAAACTTTACTCGCCGAAAACTCAGCAAACTTATCCGAAGACGCGCGCATTTATTTGCCCTCGGCAATCAAGGCGTGCAAAAAAGGCGTCGGCAGAACGCACTTGATTACGCGGCATATGGACGGCGCATTGCTGATGGAATTATTCAGCCGCGACGGCATCGGCACCATGGTCACGCAACACTCGCTGGAAAATTTACGCCAGGCGACCATCGACGACGTCGGTGGATTATTGCAAATCATCGAGCCTCTGGAAGAACAAGGCATCCTGGTCAAGCGCGGGCGCGAAGTATTGGAAACCGAAATCGGCAACTTCGCCTTGCTCGAACACGACGGCATTATCATCGGCTGCGCCGCTCTGTATAAATTTCCCGATCAAGTGTCCGCCGAACTCGCCTGTCTCGCCGTCACACCCGATTTCCGCAGCGCCGGTCGCGGCGAACGCTTGCTCAACCACATGGAAAAACTCGCCGTCAGCCAAGGCATCAAAAAATTATTCGTGCTCTCCACGCGCACCATGCACTTTTTTCTCGAACGCGGCTTCACCGAAACCGACGTGTCGCAATTGCCAGAGAAAAAACAAATGCTCTACAACTACGAACGCCGCTCGAAAATATTTCTCAAATCTATCGGTGTTTGATTATAATTTAACTATTTGATTATATTGAGGTTTTTATGTCACGCATGATACAATGTATTAAACTAAAACGCGAAGCCGAAGCATTAGATTTCCCGCCCTACCCCGGCGAACTCGGCAAACGCATTTTCGAAAGCGTTTCCAAAGAAGCGTGGAAGCAATGGCTCGAACAACAAAAAATGTTGGTCAACGAAAACCGCCTGAATCTTTCCGACATCAAAGCCAGAAAATATTTAGCCGAACAAATGGAAAAACATTTCTTCGGCGAAGGCGCTGAAGTGGCGCAAGGATATGTACCGCCAGCAAAATAAAAAGTAGGGTGCGCCGCGCGCACCATGCCAACTATATAGTTCTCACGCCGTCCTTCGATCCCAGTAACACCACATCCGCCGGTCTGCGCGCGAAAATACCGTTGCAGACTACGCCGGTGATTTGGTTGATGGCGGTTTCGAGTTCGACCGGATTGAGAATTTTCAGGCCATGCACGTCGAGTATCACATTGCCGTTGTCGGTCACGACACCTTCGCGGTAATGCGGTTGGCCGCCGAGCTTGACCAGTTGCCGTGCGACGTAGCTGCGCGCCATAGGGATGACTTCTACCGGCAGCGGGAAATTTCCCAGCACGCTCACCAGTTTTGATGCGTCGGCGATGCAAACGAATTTTTTGCTTGCGGCAGCGACAATTTTCTCGCGCGTGAGCGCTGCGCCGCCGCCCTTGATCATGGCACGCTGTTCGTTCACCTCGTCTGCTCCGTCTATATAAACATCAAGCTCGATGACGCTATTGAGCTCTTGCACCGGGATGCCTGCCGCGCGCAATAATTTGGCGCTGGCTTCGGAGCTGGCCACCGTGCCGTTGATGCGCGCTTTTATTTTCGCCAGTTCGGCGATAAAAAAATTCACCGTCGAGCCGGTTCCCACGCCGATGATGCCGTCATCCGGCACATATTTGATCGCCGCTTTGGCGACGGCTTGTTTGAGTTCGTCTTGTGTCATGCTGTTCTCCTCGTATTGGCCGACAGCATAGCCTTACGTGCTGGCTTCTGCAAAGCGGCGTTTCCTGTTAATCTTTCACTCTGCTCATATCGTTGAAAACTATAAGATTCCCATGACTACCGATTATCTCGAAATGATTTTGAATGCGCGCGTTTATGACGTGGCGATAGAA
Source organism: Burkholderiales bacterium (assembly GCA_049695115.1). Taxonomy (GTDB): domain Bacteria; phylum Pseudomonadota; class Gammaproteobacteria; order Burkholderiales; family JBEEJL01; genus JBEEJL01. The sequence goes on from JBAVRP010000040.1 coordinate 28,175, forward strand.
AGCCCATTGCACGATGCGCCGAAACTCTCCGCGCGATTGCAAAACCGTGTTCTGTTGAAACGCGAAGATTTGCAGCCGGTGTTCTCGTTCAAGCTGCGTGGTGCGTATAACAAAATGGCGCATCTTTCCAAAGAACAACTCAAGCGCGGCGTCATTTGCGCATCGGCGGGCAATCACGCGCAAGGTGTCGCGCTGGCTGCGCAAAAACTCGCCTGCACGGCAACGATAGTGATGCCGGCGACCACGCCGGAAATAAAAGTCGATGCGGTGACGGCGCGCGGCGCGAAAGTAGTGCTCCTTGGTGACTCGTTTGACGAGGCGTTTGCGCACTCACAAAAACTCCTTAAAAAACATAATCTTACCTACATACATCCATTCGATGATTCGCTGGTGATTGCAGGCCAGGGGACCATCGGCGCGGAAATTCTGCGTCAGTTCAATGGGCCGATAGAAGCGATATTCGTCGCCATCGGCGGTGGCGGTTTGATGGCGGGTATTGCGGCGTATGTGAAACGCCTGCGCCCGGAAATCAAACTCATCGGCGTCGAGCCATTCGACGCCGATGCGATGTATCGTTCACTCAAAGCCGACAAGCGCGTAGTTCTGCCGCATGTGGGTTTATTCGCCGATGGTGTGGCGGTGAAACAAGTGGGCGAAGAAACTTTTCGCATTTGCCGCGGGTTGGTCGATGAAGTGATCCTGGTCGATACCGAAGCGATCTGCGCGGCGATGAAAGACATGTACGACGACACGCGCTCTATCGTCGAGCCTGCTGGTGCACTGGGTATCGCGGGCGCGAAGGCATATGTTGCGCGGGAAAAAATCAAAAACAAAAACCTGGTGGCGATAGCCTGCGGCGCGAATATGAATTTCGACCGGCTGCGTTTTGTCGCCGAACGCGCGGAACTCGGCGAGCGGCGCGAGGCCATACTCGCCGTCACCATCCCGGAGACGCCAGGCAGCTTTAAACATTTTTGTTCGCTGCTGGGCAAACGCAATATCACCGAATTCAATTATCGCTACTCCGATAAGCGCGAGGCGCATGTGTTTGTCGGCGTGTCGGTGCAGCAAGCCAGCGATACGAAAAAACTGCTGACGGAATTACGCCGCAACGGATTAAAGGTGCTGGATTTGTCCGACAATGAAATGGCCAAATTGCACGTGCGCCATCTGGTCGGCGGCCGCGCGCCGAATGCGGCGCATGAAATGCTGTATCGATTCGAGTTCCCCGAGCGCCCCGGCGCATTGATGAATTTCCTGAATAAAATGGGGCACAACTGGAATATCAGTTTGTTTCACTACCGCAATCATGGTGCCGATTACGGCCGCGTGTTAGTTGGTTTGCAAGTGCCGCCGAAAGAGAAGGCGGCGTTCAAGGAGTTTCTGAAAACTCTTGGCTATGCGTATGCCGATGAGAGCGGCAACCCGGCATACGATTTGTTTTTGGGGTAATGAATTTACCCGGCTCAAAAGCATATCCTTCGCTTCGCTCAGGATGACAACTCAAATAAGCCACCGCATGCGGTGGCTTATTTCAGTCTGCTGCGCGCTCGCCGCGTCGTTCGGCATTGCGGCGTTCGCCTTCACGCCGTTCGCGTTCCGATATTCCTTCGCGCATCCAGATGGTTTTTGCATTCACGAATTCACGGATGCCGTGATAGGACAATTCGCGCCCAAAGCCTGAGGCCTTGATGCCGCCGAAAGGCAAACGTGAATCGGATTTGACCATGCCGTTGATGAAAGTCGCACCCGCCTGAATATGCCGCGCGAATTCTTCTGCGTGGTCGAAATCGCGGCTCCAGATACTACTGGCAAGACCGAAGCGCGTGTCATTGGCAATGCGCGCGGCGTCAGCCTCATCCCGCGCACGAATCACAATGGCGACCGGGCCGAACAATTCTTCGTGATACGCGCGCGTCTTCGGCGTGACATGATCGAGTATCGACGGCGCGTAAAAGGCGCCTTGCCGATCAAGCGGTGCGCAGCCGGTTACGGCGACAGCGCCCTGCGCGATGGAGTCTTTGACCTGCTGATGCAATTCGTCGCGTAAATCTTCCCGCGCCATGGGGCCAAGTTGCGTGGTTCCATCCGCGGGGTCGCCAATTTTCAGCGCGCTGATTTTTTGTGCCAAGCGCCGCACAAATTCATCGGCGATTTCCGGCGCCAGTATAAATCGTTTCGCGGCGATGCAGGACTGGCCACAATTGCTGTAACGCGAGAGGACTGCTTGATCAATCGCTAGATCGAGATCCGCATCAGCCAGCACAATAAACGGATCCGAGCCGCCAAGTTCGAGCACGCATTTTTTCAAATTCATTCCGGCTGCCGCAGCCACAGCCTTGCCTGCTGGCTCTGATCCTGTAAGCGTTACCGCATGCACATGCGGGCTGGCAATGGCGTCGGCAACCTGGCCGGCACTGATAGGAAGATGGGTGAATAAATTTTCGGGGAAACCTGCGTCACGAAAAACAGATTCGATGGCTTTGGCGCAACGCTGCACGTTGGAGGCATGTTTGAGCGCGACGCCGTTGCCCGCCATCAGCGCGGGCGCGGCGAAACGGAACACCTGCCAAAAAGGAAAATTCCATGGCATGACACCGAGAATAGTTCCAAGCGGTAGATACGATACATAGCTTTTACCGGCATCGGAGCGCATCGGTTCGTCGGCCAGAAATGGCCCGGCGTGAACGGCGTAGTAGTCGCAATTAAGCGCGCATTTTTCCACTTCACCGAGGGCTTCTTTGCTGAGTTTGCCCATTTCGGCAGTAATAATCGCGGCGAATTCATCGCGCCGCTCGCGCAGTAACTCCGCTACGCGCGTCATGCGCAGGGCGCGGTGTTCAAACATGGTTGTGGCCCATACTGCCTGGGCACTATGAGTCGCCGCCAGAGCCTGTTCTAGTTGCTGCGGACTCCATGTTCCCAAAGGGAGATTTGCGGCAGAATGTGCAGTTGCTATCAACATAATGGCACTCGCTTAAATAGATGTTATATAGTTTCAGTGTAGGTAATTTTTACCGAATTACCAATTTTTTACCGCGCGTTCAACAGAAGTTTACGTAATCATGCATGCGCAAATTCCGTCATGCAGCATTTTGCGTGGCGGTTAAAACAATTTAGATTAAGTACAGCGAAAATCTGAATTCAGGCGAAGCTGTCGCCTTTGACCCTGCCGCCTTTATTGGGCTGCGGGCCAGTTTTTTATGTATTTCTTTAGTAAAGTATTTTCGAAGCTGGCGTCTTTTAGCGCTTTTTTTGCCACGTCGTGGAATGACAGTATTCCGACCAGCTTGCCTTTCTCCACCACGGGTGTGTGACTGATATGGTTTTCCGTCTTAAGCTGCGCAGATCATCGACAGAATCTTCCGGCGATACGCTGAGCGGTTTCGCATTCATGACCTCGGCCACGCTTGCAGATAAAAAACGGTTTCCCAATTTATTAATGCCGCGCAGCACTTCGCGTAGCGTTATCAGGCCGGATAATTTTTCGCCATCGAGAACCAACACAGAGCCGATTTTATGCTCGACAATCAGCGCGACGGCTTAGGCCATGGTTTTTTGCGAACTGATATGGAACAGGCTGCCGCCCTTGTTGGCGAGAATGTCGCGGACGATGATCATTTTTTCTAAGTATAAAAACTAGCTGGTGCTGTTGAGAGGAATCGAACCTCCGACCTACTGATTACGAATCAGTTGCTCTACCAACTGAGCTACAACAGCCTGGCCGGAATTATAATCGCCGGGGTGCGTGGCGGGCAAACAACTTACGCGACAGGTCGCACCCGGACGATGATGTCCACACCATCCTGACGCAAACCATCGGGCAGCGGCGGCAGGCCGTATACTTGCACGCTGGTGGCGTCGATATCCGTCAGCTCGCCGGTTTCAATATTGTAGAGATGATGATGGGGCGCCATATTGGGGTCGTAAAACACCCGCGTCGGATCGACTATGACTTCGCGCACCAAACCTTTTTCCAGAAAAAGTTTCAATGTGTTGTAAACCGTGGCTTTGGAAGTTTCCGGATGCTCGTTGTTTACCCGCGAGAGTATTTGGTCTGCCGACAAATGCTGGCAGCAGGCAAACAACACTTGGCCGATTTGCAGGCGTTGGTGCGTCAACGCAATATCGTGCTCGCGCAGCAGCGTGGGAATGGCGTCTGCGGGGTACAGATTTGCGACCGTAGATTGATGCTCCATGGATTCATTCTAGGAGAGGAAACAGAGTTTGTCTAATATAATTATTTAAATATAATCAAAGAGTTATAATTTTTCTGTTTTATATGCCCCATAAATGAATAGGGGGCGAGAGAAATAGGCGGCGTCACCCCCGAGATGCAGCAGCCAAGCAGCTTCGCCGCCGCTGGCGCCATGGTCAGCCCATAGCGGAAATGGCCAGTGTTGATATAACAATTTTCCCATACAGGGTGACGGTCGATAAGGGGAATATTGTCCTTCGAACCGGGGCGCAGTCCCGCCCATTGTGCGATAGGTTTCAAATCCGCCAATGGGGGAAACATCGCCATGCCTGCGGCGCGCAGTTCCTGCCTTGCTGCATCAGTAGTGGAGTTATCAAAACCGGTTTCTTCCACTGTGCTGCCCACTAATATATGTCCGTCGCGGCGCGGGACGACATATTTTCCTTCGCGATATAGGATGTTTTTCAGACCGCCAGCGTCGCGCTTGAACAGCAGCATTTGTCCGCGCACCGGGCGCAAGTTAGAAATAATATTATTTATATTCAATAGGTTATTAATCCATGCGCCGCATGTAAGCACATACTGACTTGCGTATAATTGACCCGTTCGCGTGACTAACCCTGTCACGCGGCCATGCTGATTCTCCAAGCCCAAAGCCTCCACCCCTTCGCGGATTTCCACACCGCGATTGAGCAGGGTTTGTTTCAGCGCAAGGATCAAACGTGGTGGGCGCACCTGTGCTAAATCGGGCATATAGAGGTTTTTATCTGGCGTGATTTCGGCTCGTATTTCGTTTTTCGCGCACCATTTCATTGCCAGGTAGGGGTCAAAAGGCGGCAGGATCTGCATGCCGCTCAGTTCAAATTCCACTGCAACGGCCGATGCTTTTTCCAGCGCGGCTATCCAGGTCGGATACATATCCGCGCCCAGAGAAGTGAGCCGGTTAACTGACACCGAGTATTCCCACGGTAACAATGCCGACAGTATCCCCGCCCCCGCCCACGATGCCTCACGTCCAGCTTGGCCCTTGTCAATCACAACAACCGACGCGCCAGACAAAGACAGCTCGTAAGCAGTGGAAAGGCCAATGACGCCGGCGCCGATGATCAGGAAATCAGAAGCCAAAGTGTGATGCAGCTCACAGTAAGATGCCGCTCATTCTAGCAAACCGGCCGGTCGTCGGAATTTGATTGAGACACTTTATATCCCCGAATACCATTCAAGCTAATTTCAACAGGAGAAAATAGTATGTCCACCAAAAAGGCACAAACTATGCAACGCAAAAACAAAACCTCGGGCTTTACGCTGATCGAATTAATGGTGGTGATAGCCATCATTGGCGTTCTCGCCGCTATCGCCATTCCTGCATATTCCGATTATGTAATGCGTTCGCGTACAACTGAAGCCACCAGCACGCTTTCCGATTTAAGAGTGCGCATGGAACAGTATTTTCAGGATTACCGCGACTTTGGCACTGGCGCCTGTGGGAAAAATGGAGTGCCCACTCAGGTTGTGGTTTTCCCGACAACTGCAGTCACTTCAGTTCCTAGAACTAACGACTTTAATTTTTCATGCACTATTCAAGCCGCTCCTGTGGGCTACAGAATTGTCGCAACCGGTGTAAACCGTATGAATGGTTTTGTTTATGACATAGATGGACAAAATCTGCGTAGAACTGTAATCGCAGGCCCCGCACCAACCAAATGGCAAACCGCGCTCCAGAATTGCTGGATCACTGGACCAGGCTCCACCTGCTAATGAAATCACTAGCCATGTTCGAGCCTAAAAAACAAATAGGTTTTACGCTTATCGAGCTGATGATTGTGGTTGTGATCATGGGCATCGTGCTCGCAATGGGCATACCGAACTTCAGAACTTGGATTGAAAATGGACGGATACGCACCGGGGCTGAATCAGTATTTAATGGATTAAACCTGGCGCGCTCCGAAGCCATACGCCGCAATGAATCAGTACAGTTCCGTTTTGACCCGGCGTTTAAATCCACTTGGGCTATTTGCCAGCAGGACACTCCAACCACGTCTACTTTTACTCTCTGTACTCCACTTGGAGCGGCTGCCACGTCTGGCAATCTTGGAAATCGTGTAATTCAGGCGCGTTATGACGACAAAGGTTCCACCAACGTGCAAGTTGGTACAGATACAGCAATGGGAACGTTAACTACCGCTCTGCCAGTTGCTTTGGGCGGCGATCGAGTGACCTTCGATGGCATGGGACGGCTGGTACAAACTATAGGCGGTGCAGCAGCAAACAACGCAGTCCGTGTTGATGTGGTGAATCCAAAATTGCCGGCTGCACAAATGCGCCGCCTGGTGATACAAATTTCCTTCGGTGGCCAAGTCCGCTTATGTGATCCGGATCCAGGCCTATCCGCTACCGACCCAAGACGTTGCACATAAACTATTATGAAAAAATTTAAGCTTAATCATTCAGGCAGTTTCGCGCGCGATCGTTCCGGTCAGCGTGGAGTCATGATCCTTGAAGCGATGATTGCGATACTGATATTTTCCCTTGGTATTCTCGCGCTCATGGCATTGCAGGCCGCAGCTATTCGGCTTTCCGGTGATGCCAAAGGCCGAATCGACGCGGCATTTTTAGCCGATAAGCTTATCGCACAAATGTGGCTGTCGGATCCGTTGACTTTAGCCAATTTTGAACATAACCGAACGGCAGATGCCAACGACCCATGCATCCCGGGCGGTGGCGCTGCAAGCGCGATGATTACCACCTGGATGAATGAGAATGTGTTGCCGAGTTTGCCCCGCGCTACGGCCAGCAAGCAACGGGTGACTGTTCTGCCGGGCAACGTGGTGGAAGTAAGCTTGTGCTGGCAAATGCCAGGCGAGACGGTTAATTGGCACAACTACCTTGCCAGAAGCACGATAGTTAAGAATCCTCCCCCGACACCATGAAGATGACTAACAACATGACAAAACATTTCACCCAGAGTGCGGGCAAACAAACTGGCTTCAGTTTGGTTGAAGTCATGGTGGGGCTGGTTATTGGCCTCATCGGCACAATTGTGATCTTCCAGGTGTTTGCCATCAGCGAGGGGCAAAAGCGCACAACCACGGCCGGAAACGATGCCAATCAGAGCGGCATTCTTGCTCTCTATACGCTCGAGCGCCATTTGCGTATGGGCGGCGGCGGCATTGTGAATGCGCAAAATGCCTTGGGCTGCCTGATCAATGCCTCCTACGAAAATGCAGTCGTGTTGCCCACTGCCGGCCTGCCCGCACCGTTCAACACATTAGGCACAAACGTCCGCGCTGCGCCGCTGTTAATTCAGGACGGTGGCGGTGCAGCGCCCGACAACATTATTGTCATGTACAGCAACTCTTCAATTGCAGGCGTCCCAATTAATTTTACGGGCAACGGCGTTACGGCAAACGTATCCAACACCGTAGGATTTAAAAAAGGCGACATCATTCTTGCAGCCAGCCAGTTTCAAGTAGGCAAACCTGAGGTTCCCCGTCCATGCTTTATCGGCCAGATGACCAGCAATCCCGTTGCCGGGGACGATGTCATCGGTCTGGATTCCACCGGTAAACACAACGCCGGTGGCGGAATCAATACCGGCGGACAAGCTTTTGACGGAATCAACCTGGGTCAAGCGGGCCTGCTGGGCTTTGGCGTAACCAGCTCTGCCACAGGGCGTATAGAATTAGTTTCCTACAATTTTCTCACCGGTGGCGCTGTCCAGCCAATAGCAGACAACATCGTCAACCTGCAGGCGCTCTACGGTGTAGACAATGGCGCCACGGGTGTCGCTGAAGACAGCATTATTGACGCATGGGTGCCGCCAACCGGTAACTGGTCCTACGCTTCGCTTACCAACGGCTCAATACTTGCCTCCGACAGACTAAGGAAAATTAAAGCCATACGTCTGGCCTTAGTGGCGCGTAGTGCCTTGCCTGAAAAACGCGAGGGCGGCAATCCGGTTTCGCCTGCGAACTGGACTTTGTTCGCCACTGGGCCTGGCGCAGGAACGGGCACAGTGTCAGGCACATTAACCGGCGATCAACTGGATTACCGTTACAAAATATTTGAGACTGTAATCCCATTGCGCAACACGCTGATTCAACAATGCACGATTGAAGATAGGTCAAGGGGTTTTTGCAATCCCACTCTATGATTAAGGAATGACTAAGGACCGCCATGTTTAATTTTAAAAATCGACCAGCAATTTCAAACAGCCCACAGTGGAAATTGACCTTCAAAAATCAACGCGGCGTCGTGATGATCATCGCCCTCATCGTGCTGATAGCCATGAGCCTGGCCGGCGTGGCATTGGTGCGTTCTGTTGATACGGCGAACTTGGTTGCGGGAAATATTGCATTCAAGCAAGGGGCGCTGCAGGAAGGTAATGCCGGCATGGAAGCGGCCATCCAGAAATTCGCCACCGGCGGGAATTTGGTTCCGCCCCCTGCAAATACGGAATTATTGTGGACGGATATACCCAATGAAAATTATCGCGCCACCGTCCTTCCTTCAAACGAACAGGGAATTCCTTTGGTGTTGGTCAATAAAGCCGATTTTGATGCCAGCGCTGATTTTTCGATTAAGAAAGCCACAAATCCCCTGACCAAAAATGAAGTGCGTTACGTCATCGAGAGACTCTGCCTCAATACCGGAGATGTTGATACCGACAGCTGCAGGTTTGATGAAAGCGGTGGATCGGCCATCGATCAGCGCCAGGCCGGCCTCAAAAATTATACGCCGCTTTACCGTATCACCAATCGGGTGGATGGACCCAGCAATACCGTGAGCTATACCCAGGCAGTGGTCGCGTCATCCACCACTCCAGGGACTTAAGGAATATTTATGAACGCCGTTGTTACTAACAGGGAAACTGCCATGAAACTGAACCAGCCGAATAAGCGCCTGAAAACGATTACTGCAATTTTGATATTGCAATTTGCCATATTGCCTGTCGGGACGTCGGCCTATGCCGCCGTTACCGACATCAGCGACATCCCACTCGCTGCGTTCAGCAGCGTGAAGCCCAATCTCATGTATACCCTGGATAATTCGGGGAGTATGACATGGAATTCGGTGACAGGATTTGATGGCTTGGCGGAATATAGTAATGCCAATCGCGCTTTTTATTCCAGCAGTTATAACAAGATATATTACAACCCGACCATAACCTATACTCCGCCGGTAAATTACCTGGGGGTAAGCATGGGCAACGCCCCCCCGGGTGCGGCAAGAGTTGATCCGTTCCCCACAGCCGGGGGCAGTCTCGCGACTACCAGATTAACCGACACTTGTAACGGTACGAAGGATAGTGTGGCAACAGCCATACCCACCCCAGGCACCTGCGCCAATGACCTTACCAGGCCGGTAGCCATGTATGCTTTTTATTATGTTTGGGATGGCGTAACGAATATAGCCGTCGCGAACCCCGGCAACGCTGCCTTCCCACAGCGGGTAGATATTACCCAAGGCAGAACTTATCCCCGGCCAACTGCGGCCAATCCGGCAGGCCTTAAAGCGGCAACTCGCACAGACTGTATTACGCCGACTGCTGCCACCGCTACTACTTGCACCTATAACGAAGAAATCCAGAACTTCGCCAATTGGTTTAGCTATTACAGCAGCCGGATTTTGATGACCAAAACTTCTCTGGGTCGTGTATTCGCAAAACTGAATGACAAATTCCGCGTCGGTTTTAACGCCATTAATACTACTTCAACAGACAACCAGACAGCGCCTCCAGCGGGCAGCGCGTTTTGGCAGAATGTCGATGACTTCAATGCGACCAATAAACAGGCCTGGTTTAACAGGGTTTATGCGATTGATCCGCAAAACTCCACGCCGCTGCGCAACCAGATGCAGAAAATCGGCCGTTATTTCGAGGGTAAGTTCCCGGGCGCAACTGATCCAATGCAGTACAGTTGCCAGTCAAATTACCACATCATGTCAACCGACGGTTTCTGGAATGATGGCGTTCCAGGTAGCCCGACAGTCAGTAATGTCGATAGTGATCCGGATCCCGCTGGTTATTCTTCTGTGGCATCAGGTGCATTTGATCGGCAAAACCAGAGCAATACGCTGTCCGATGTTGCCTTGTATTATTACAAAAATGACTTGCGCGATTCCTCGAAAGCAAATTGCACCGGCGCGCTGGGTTTTGATGTGTGCGCGAACAACGTAAAAACCAACAGTAAGGACGGCGCAAAGCACCAGCACATGGTGGTGTATACCGTTGGTCTGGGGGCCGGCGGCCAGAATGCCTATTTCGAAGACTATGAAATCCGCTCCGAGTCAAAATACCTCGGCAAGGGCTATGACCCGACTTTCTGGTTATCCAGGATGAAAGCGGGTGATACTTCCCCTGCGAACAACTGGCCAGCGGTTCCAGGCAATACGCAAACGACCATTGACGACTTGTGGCACGCAGCCATCAATGCCCGTGGTACTTATCTCAATGCCGGATCGCCAGATCGCCTGATAGCTGGCTTGGGCGGGATTCTCAACGATATCGCCGCTAAAGAAGGTGCCGGCGCAGGCGCTGCATTGAGCAGCAATGATTTGAAAAAGAATGTCCCGGCGGGAGCATTTCCTGTTAGGTATGACTCGAGCGACTGGTCAGGTGAAGTGATTGCCAATACTGTAACCATCGATTCTGCTACGGGTCTAACGGTTACAGTGCCTGCATGGAATGCACGCGAACTGCTTGATGCCCAGGTCGCTGGCACTGGTTGGAAAAACAACCGAAAAATTTTTACAATTGGTAATGGTACGACGCCAAAACCTTTTGAATGGGACAAGCTGTCGACCAGCCAGCAAACTGCATTGGGCACCAAGGATGTACTGGAATACCTGCGCGGCGACACTTCAAACCCATTATTCCGTCCGCGCAAGCATGTACTTGGCGACATCGTTGGCTCTGAACCGGTATTCGTGACTGCGCCAAATGAAAATTACAAGGAAGCCGACAACCCCGGCTACGAAACCGTATTCAAGCAAGCTTACGAAAACCGTAAACCCATGCTTTACGTCGGCGCCAACGACGGTATGCTGCATGCCTTCGACCCTAACCTGGATACCACACTAGGCGGAGGACAGGAACTTTGGGCCTATATACCGACGTTCGTTTACAACGGGCCTAATGGTACTCCCACAGTCGATGGCCTTGCCGCACTTGCTAACCCAACTTATACCCATCATTTCTACGTCGACGCCAAGGCCCATGTCAAAGATGTGGATTTTTCTCGGACGGGTGGCGATCCTAAATTGGTTCCGCTTACTACCCACGATTGGCACACCATGCTGGTGGGCGGTCTCGGCAAAGGCGGTCGAGGATACTACGCACTGGATATTACTAACCCGACTAGCGATGCCACGGACGGCCAGCAGACCCTTGCTGATAGCAAAATATTGTGGGAGTTTACCGATCCCGATATGGGATTCACCTATGGTGAACCGCTGGTCACCAAAACGCGTAAGTGGGGTTGGGTAGTCGTAGTCAGTTCTGGCTACAACAATATTTCCGGCCCCAATCCGGGCCAAGGCTTTCTTTACATTCTGAATGCAAAGACGGGCGCATTGCTGCAGAAAATCGGTACTGGTGTAGGCACAGCCACAAATCCCAGCGGTCTCACTCATTTCACCAGCTGGACCGCGGACGAAGGAACCTGGCTAGCGGAACAGATGTATGCCGGCGACCTGCTCGGCAACCTGTGGCGCTTTGATGTGTCTCAACTGGCGAGCGTGTCTACACCATTTTCCGCACCGCTGAAATTCGCTACGCTTACAGACGGCGCGACTCCACAACCAATTACTACCACACCGGTAACAGGGTTAGGCGTTAACAATGTCGATCGGTATGTATTTGTCGGGACAGGTAAGTTGCTGGGAGTAAGCGACAGTCCAAACGCCCAAACCCAGACAATTTACGGGTTCCATGATGGCGGAAAGAATGTACCTTACACAAGCGGCACGCTGCCCGCATCAGTCACCTTCCCGATGAACAGATCGCATCTCGCAAAGGTGACCGATACTCTTATAGGTACTACGACTGCCGGGATGATAGGCTGGTATTTTGACCTCGGCCATGATACCGCGGATCCGACGTCGCCAGCAGAGCGTGTCATCATTCACCCGGCATCCACCAATGGCACGGTGACATTTGGAACAGCCACGCCGACTTCGGGCAGCGCCTGCAATGCGAATATCAAAGGCGATGCATATGCCCTCAAGTTCGAAAACGGCAAAACCCGACTAAGGGATAGTGCTACCAATACCCCATTGGCCAAAATTTCCAGCCCGGATGGGATTGCAAAAATTCAATTGGTCCGTATAAATGGCAAAATACGGGCGATTGCAACCGATACGCAAGGCAAAGTTGTCACCCTGGGTGGCGGCGCGCTCGGAAATGAACAGCAGGAAGGAAAACCCCATCGCCACTACTGGCGCGAGGTTCTGCAATAAGCCTGTTTGGTTTGTGAAAATAATAACGGCCGCATAGCGGCCGTTATTATTTGGAAAACCAGAATCAACTGATCGGTTGAATTGGGATCAGGTTTTTCGGCAAGGGGAAAGTTACATTCTCGGTGATGCCGTCGAGTTCTTTCACACTTTCCGCTCCAAGTTGTTTCAGGCGTGCGATGACTTCCTGCACCAGCACTTCAGGTGCCGAGGCGCCGGCGCTGACGCCGATATTTTTTTTTCCGGCAAGCCAATCGGCTTTGAGTTCTTCCGCATTGTCGATTAGATAAGCTTCGACGCCGTAGGTATGGGCGACGTCGCGCAGGCGGTTGGAGTTAGAGCTGGACGGCGAGCCGACGACGATGACCAGGTCGCATTTTTTCGCCATGAATTTCACCGCGTCCTGGCGGTTTTGCGTGGCGTAGCAGATGTCGTCTTTTTTTGGGCCGACAATTTTGGGGTAGCGTTTTTTCAGCGCGTCGATAATGCGGCTGGCGTCATCGACCGACAAAGTCGTTTGCGTGACGAACGCGAGCTGGTTTACGTTTTTGACATTGAGCTTCGCGACGTCGGCCTCGTTTTCCACCAGGTACATGCCGCCTTCGCACTGACCCATGGTGCCCGCGACTTCCGGGTGGCCGGCGTGGCCGATCATGATGATTTCTTTTCCCGCGGCGTGCATTTTGGCGACTTCGACATGCACTTTGGTCACCAACGGACAGGTGGCGTCGAAAATTTTCAGGCCGCGTCCCTCGGCCTCGCGCCGTACTTCTTTCGCCACGCCGTGCGCGCTATAGATCAGTGTGCTGCCTTCGGGCACATCTGAAAGTTCTTCAATAAATATCGCGCCTTTGGCTTTGAGGCCATCGACGACGAATTTGTTATGCACTACTTCATGACGCACATAGATGGGCGCGCCGTAAAGCGTCAGCGCCTTTTCGACGATATCAATGGCGCGATCGACGCCGGCGCAAAAACCGCGGGGATTGGCTAGTAAGACGTCCATGTTACTGTTCCTAAGTTTCAATAAGTGATTTTAACGCTTGTAACACCCTGTTGTCAGGCGGGGTTTTTAAAGCTGTGCAAAATAAGCAACGCTGCGCCGATGGAAATGGCTGAATCGGCGACATTGAACGCAGGAAAATAATAGCCCGCACCGTGGACCTGGACGAAATCAATCACATGCCCATACAAAATACGATCAATCAGATTGCCCAGCGCCCCGCCGAGTATCAACGCCAGCGCAAGGCAAAACCATTTTTCCTGAGCATGTTTGCGCAACAAATAGGTGATCAAAACGGACGCGGCAACGGAGATGAAAATAAAAAACCATTTCTGCCACCCGCCGGCGTCGGCGAGAAAGCTGAAGGCCGCGCCCTGGTTGTACGCCAATACCAAATTGAAAAATGACGTTATGGTGAGACTTTCGCCAAACGCAAAATGTTTTTCAATGGCCTGCTTGGTGATTTGATCCAGCACGATGACCAGCGCGCTCAACCATAGCCATGCCGTCCATTTTTTTTCCGCGACAAAATTAAGCATAGGTGCGTTGCTCGCCAGCGCCGTACAAATTGCTCACGCAGCGCCCGCACAATGGTGGATGCTTGGCGTCCGCGCCCACATCGCCGCGGTAATGCCAGCAGCGCTCGCATTTTTTGTCCGTGCTGGGGGACACTGTAATGTCCATTTTCTCCACAATACCGTTAATTACTTTAGGCTCTGGTGAGAAGATGACTTCGGTTTGAGATGAAATGAATATAAATCGCAAATCATCACCAAAGCTTTGCAAAAATTCTACGTCAGATGAAACAGCTTCAATGCGAATATTGGCCGCCAACGATGAGCCAATAGCACCAGTAACGCGAACCTCTTCCATTTTTTTCACTACATCAGAACGTACAACCCGCACGCGCGACCAACGATTCAGCAATGCGTCTGCATTAGTGATTTTCGGCAACACATGCCAAGTTTGCAGAAATACGCTATCTATTTGTTTTAAGTGAATATTTTTCCATGCTTCGTCGGCGGTAAAACTCAACACCGGCGCGAGCAAGCGAACTATCGAATGCGCGATGTGGTGCAAAGCGTTTTGCGCAGAACGGCGCGCAGCAGAATTCTCGCCGGCGGTGTAGAGCCGGTCTTTCAACACATCCAAATAAAATCCACCGAGGTCTTCGGAGCAAAACGCCTGCAGCTTTTGCAAGGCGAAGTGAAATTCGTAGCGCGCAAAATCCGCCGTCACGTCGTTGTGTAATATTTGCGTCAGCGCGATGGCGTAGCGATCAATCTCTAACCATTGCTCAACCGGCAAGGCATGTTTGCTGGCGTCGAAGTCCGCGATATTGGCCAACAAGAAACGTAGCGTGTTGCGCAAGCGGCGATAACTTTCCACCACGCGCTTGAGGATTTCGTCCGAGATCGACAGCTCACCGGAGTAATCCGTGCTGCCTACCCACAAGCGCAAAATATCTGCACCAAGGGTGTCAAAAACTTTTTGCGGCGCGACTACATTACCGACCGACTTGCTCATCTTGCGACCATTGCCATCGACGACAAAGCCGTGCGTCACCAGTGAATTATACGGTGCGCGGCCATTGATGGCACAACTCGCCAGCAGCGACGAATGAAACCAACCGCGATGTTGGTCCGAACCTTCGAGATAAATATCCGCAGGGAATTGCAGCTCTGGTCGCTGGCGCAAAACGGTTTCGTGTGTTGTGCCGGAATCAAACCACACGTCGAGCGTGTCGGTCATTTTCACATAGTCGCCTGCGTCAGCACCGAGCATCTCTTGCGCTGTGATCGATTGCCAGGCTTCGATACCTTCTTGCTCGACACGCTTGGCGACTTGCTCCATCAATTCAATCGTGCGCGGATGCGGCTCGTCAGTTTCCTTGTGCAGAAAAAACGGAATCGGTACGCCCCAATTACGCTGACGCGAAATGCACCAGTCAGGTCGATTGGCGATCATGCCGTGCAAACGCGCCTTGCCCCATGCCGGATAAAATCCCGTCGCCTCAATCGCGTCGAGCGCCAGTTGGCGCAAGGTTTTATCGGCGCTATTTTTATCTGTCGCTTTGCGGTCCATGCCGATAAACCACTGGCTAGTCGCGCGAAATACCGTCGGCGTTTTGTGACGCCAGCAATGCGGATAGCTGTGATCGAAATTGGCGGATTTAAATAGCGCGCCTTTTTCGTCGATGGTTTTAACGATTTCCGCTTGGGCTTTCCAGATATTCAAGCCGCCGAATAGCGGCAGTGAATCCACGTAACGTCCGTTACCTAATACCGGCGTGAGAATTTCTTCGTTCTTCATGCCGTAGCGCTTGCACGAATTAAAGTCATCTACGCCGTAAGCTGGCGATGAATGCACGATACCCGTGCCGGTTTCCAGCGTGACGTAATCCGCCACATAGATAGGAGAAATGCGATCATAAAATGGATGCGTAAAACGAAGATTTTCAAGCTGCTTTCCAGGCACAACGCCTTCTGCCGATCCAGTCATTCCATACCGCAATAAACATTCTGACACGCGGTCTCTGGCGAGCACTAATAGCACTTGCTTTCCTGAGCTATGGATAGCTCTGACTAAAGCATAGGCAATATCTGGATTCACATTTAATGCTTGGTTCGCCGGAATCGTCCAAGGAGTGGTCGTCCAAATTACCGCGTATATCGGTAAATCCATTTTGCTTCCAACAGCTCCAAAAATTTGCGTGAATTTTGTACGGTCCTCATCAAGAAGCTGAAAGCCCACATCAATCGCAATCGATTTTTTATCTTCGTATTCCACTTCGGCCTCAGCCAAAGTCGAGCCGCAATCGAAACACCAATTCACTGGCTTCAATCCGCGATACAAATAACCGCGCTGCATAATCTTACTCAAGGCGCGGATTTCATTTGCCTCTTGATCGTAAGCCATTGTTTTATATATATTTTTCCAGTCGCCTAAAACACCCAGACGAATGAAATCTTTTTTCTGTTTTTCGATTTGCTCGCCCGCATACGCGCGCGAAAGTTTTTGCACTTCGATGGCCGGAATATTTTTACCGTGGGTTTTTTCAATCTGGATTTCGATCGGCATGCCGTGGCAGTCCCAGCCGGGCAAATACACCGCGTCGAAACCGGCAAAATTTTTGCTCTTGACGATAATGTCCTTCAAAATTTTGTTCAACGCATGACCGATATGGATATCCGCATTTGCAAACGGCGGGCCGTCGTGCAGAATAAATTTCGGCCGGCCTTTGGAGACTTCGCGGATTCTTTCGTACAGCTTTTTTTCCTGCCATTCCACCACCCAGCCCGGCTCGCGCTTGGCCAAATCGCCGCGCATGGGGAAAGGAGTATCAGGGAGATTGAGGGTTTGTTTGTAATCGGTCATATATTTCTAAAATCTTTCACCACAGAGGAACGGAGGCACAGAGAAAAACAAGAAATGCTTGTCATTCTGAGCGAGAGCGAAGAATCTGGTTTTCGTTCAGCCTGAACCTTCGATAACAAACAGATCCTTCACTTCGTTCAGGATGACAAAAATATGCGCGCTTGATCCGCGTCAATCTGAATCTGCTTTTTTAACTTTTCCAGATCCGTATATTTTTCTTCGTCGCGCAGTTTTTTCAAAAATTCCACTTGAACATGCTTGCCGTATAAATCGCCATCGAAATCGAATACGTGCACTTCAAGCTTGGCGCTTGCATTGTCACTCACTGTCGGGTTCAGGCCCAAGCTCGCCACGCCGGTTAACACGCCATTTTCCGCGACGTGCAAGTGTACCGCAAAGATACCCTTGAGCGGCGGACGGTTGTGGCGCATTTGTATGTTGGCCGTAGGAAATCCGATTTCCCGTCCGAGTTTATTTCCGTGCATGACCCGGCCGGAAATCGAATAAGCCCGGCCGAGCAGTTCCTGCGCACGGGCGAGATCGCCCCGCGCCAGCGCGTTGCGCACGGCGGTGCTGGAGACGCGTTCACCTTTGTGGGTAAAGCTCTGCATTTTTGCCAATTCAAAACCTGATCTGGTCGCGGCTTCGGTAAGAAAGGCAAAATCGCCCGCGCGCTTCGCGCCGAAACGGAAATCATCCCCCACCAGCAGCCACTTGGTCTGCAATCGACGAACCAACAAGTCGTCGATAAAATCCTGCGCGCTGAGCGATGAAAAATTCTTGTTAAACCGGCAGACATAGGTTTTATCCACGCCGAAACTTGCCAGCAGTTCGAGTTTTTCGCGCAAAGTGGTCATGCGCGTCGGCGCATCGTCAGGGGTAAAAAATTCGCGCGGGTGCGGCTCGAAAGTCATCACGCACGCCGGCAGTTTGCGCACCTCGGCGGCGGCGCGCAGTTGTGCCAGCATGGCCTGATGGCCCAGATGCACGCCGTCGAAATTACCAATGGTCAGGGCGCACGGCGTAGTGGACAATGCCGGGGATAATGCTGGTACGCCGCGGATAACTTGCATGGATTCTTGCTGCCGCAATGGGCGATAATGGATTCTGATACGATGAATTTTAACTTGCCGAGGCTAGGCGGGTCTAGGCGTAAACGGAACTTGATGGCAATCGTTGGCTCAAAAGGGGCTATCTTAACGGTTAAATCAAATGAATCGATTGATGAAATATCCCATTAAGCGCGTGACGTTAGTATTTTTGGCTACCAGCCTGCTGTTAATCGGCGGCTGCAGCATGTTCCGCCTCGCTTATAACAATGCCGATATCGCCATCAACTGGATGCTGGACGACTATTTCGACTTACACGGCGAACAGCATGCATTGTTAAAGACAAAATTGGAGACCCTACAGACCTGGCACCGCAGCGAAGAACTGCCGCTGTATGTCGAAGGCCTGAAGGCGACGCAAGCCCGTTTACGCCAAACCGTGCAGCGGGAAGATATAGACTGGTTTATGGACATGGTTAAAAAACGCTACGAGCGCCTGGTACGCGAGGCCGCCCCCGATGCCGCAGACTTGCTGGCGACCCTTACACCGGAGCAAATCAGGAACCTGGAAAAAAAATACGCAAAAAACAATAGAAAATTTTCCAAGGAGCACAAACTTACCGGCACACCAAGTGAGCAGCGCGAAGCACGGGCGAAAAAAACTATCGACATGATAGAAGATTGGGTGGGCAATCTGTCGGGGGAACAGGAGGCGCAATTGCGTCAGAGCATTGAAGCATGGCCGATGAATTACAGCTTTGTAGAAGAGGACCGCCAGCGCCACCAGCGCGAATTTGTCGTGTTGCTGGGAAAAAATCACGATGCCAGCACCCTCGCGCCGCTATTGGCGGACTGGATGATCCACTACGAGGATGGCCGCTCGCCGGAATATGCGGCGTATTCACAGCAGCGTACGGAAAATTTTATCAATCTGGTTTTACAAACCGACCGCATGCTGAAACCAAAACAGCGGACGCATTTGATCCATAAATTACAAACCTATATCAACGATTTCAGTTCTTTATCGCGGCCAAGGCAACTCGCTTTACCAACCGGAAATGCGCTGGCGGCTGAAACGGCAAAATAAATCCCGTCAGGAAAAAAGATCCGGCGCTCTTTCCTTGCTCGGGTGGATGCGCGGATCCCTGAGCACGCAAACCTGATCCGGCGCTCCCGTCTCACTTGGCCTTTTCTGCTTATCCCCTAACGAGAAGCGCAAACGGTATTCCTGCTCGCCCATTTCTGCCGACGCGTTGAGGCGCGCCAGCTTGCCGCTGTTGAATGACAATTTGCCGAGCTTGGAACTATAAGAATAAGCGCCGGAAGTTTTATACGCGGAGTTGTTATAGGTGCCGGCGCCGTCAAGGGATATGGTGCCGAGCGGGCTACGCGTCTGGCCGTAAGTCGGCTGCTTGCCTTTAGGTGTTTTGGTGTGCCCGGTTACCGACCAGGCAAAGCATTGGTAATCACCCGCGGGCGGCGGCAAGGCCGGCGCGAAGCGCGTCGCTGCAAATCCTGGCGTAGAAAATGCCAAAAAAAACAAAACATTTGTCATTGTCAGCCAAAATGGTTTTTGCATCTGGGTCAACCTGCCTGCCTGAAATTTTCTCTTTTGAGTTTAGCAACCCTGGCGACGTTTGTCTTAATTAAAATGGAGACAAATGTTTCAGTTTAATCGCGTGTTTGGCTCATGCATTAGAAAAGCATATCCTACACCACCTTCAGGATGACAAAAGGAAATGTCATTCTGAGAGCACTGCACGAGGAATCCGCTTTCAGCCGAATGACGGCACAGCCTCGGCCATTTGAATGTCATCCAGTTGCGCGCGTTTATACACCTCGCCCAACATCACAATCGCCGGGCCGGTGATGCCCCATGACGACGCATCGTGCAAACCATCCAGCGTAGTGACGAATTTACGCATGTTAGGCAGCGACGCATTTTCCACTACCACCACCGGCGTCTCGCCGCAGCGGCCTTGCGCTATCAAGGCATCGACTATTTCCACCGACTTGCCCACGCCCATATAAAGCACAGTGGTATCGCTCGACGTCGCGTCGCGCATCCAACCGTTTTCATTTTCGTCTGCACCGATGCGCGGCGTGGCGAAAGTCACGCTACGCGCAAGGCCGCGCTCGGTGAGCGAAATTTTCAAATCCGCGCTGGCGGCTAATGCCGCCGTGATACCGGGTACCACTTCATATTCGATGCATGCGTTCTCCAGCGCATCGATTTCTTCCATCGCGCGACCAAACAACATCGGGTCGCCGCCTTTCAAGCGCACAACGGTTTCGTACTTTGCTGTTGCTTCAACCAGCATACGGTTGATAAAACGTTGATCGGTAGAAAGTTGTCCGCAACGTTTACCGACGGCAACTTTCTTTGCATTGCCAGCTAACGCAATCGTGTCAGCGTGAACCAGCGCGTCGTAAAACACGATGTCCGCTTGCGCGAGCAAACGCGCCGCGCGGAGCGTGAGCAGATCAGGCGCACCAGGACCGGCACCGACTAAATATACTTTCCCCATGTTTTTTCTCATATAAAATATATAAATATAATCATATAGTTATCATTCCAGCCGCCACTGTATGATTAGTCGCTTCATCAATCACAATAAACGAACCGGTTGCACGATTATTTTTATACGCGTCAATCATTAGCGGCTTTTGCACTTTGAGTTGCACTTGTGCGATGTCATTCAGTTTCAAATTTTCTGGCGCTTCTTTATGCTCAAGAGAATTGACGTCGAGCAAAAAATCCAATTGCGTGAACACCGCTTTCACTGTTTGCGTCGTATGTTTAATTAAGTATTTACGCCGCGTATCCAGCGGTGCGTTGTCCATCCAGCACAACATCGCGGCGAATTCTTTGCTCACACGTGGCTGCGTATCGGCATGCACCAGCATGTCGCCGCGCGAAATATCGATTTCATTTTCCAGCAACAATGTGATTGATTGCGGCGCGTGAGCGGATTTGAGTGAACCGCTTAACGTGACAATATCTTTTACTTTTGTTGTGTTGCCCGAGGGCAAAACGGTAATCGTCTCGCCAACGCTCACGCTGCCCGACTCGATACGGCCCATGTAACCACGGAAATCGTGCAAGCCGGGCAGTTGCGGACGGCTGACTAGTTGCACCGGAAAACGTAACGACGGCGACAAGGTTTCAGCGACGCGACTGGTCTCTAGTAAGTCGAGCAGCGTAGGACCCTGATACCAATTTAGATTTTCACCACGATCGACCACCATGTCACCATTCAACGCGGACATCGGCACAAAATACATATGCGGAATGCCGAGGCGCGCACAAAACGCACTGAAGTCTTTGCGTATCTTGTCGAACACGGGTTCGGAGTATTCGACCAAATCCATTTTGTTTACCGCGACCACAACGTGCGGTACTTTGAGCAGTGACGCGAGAATCGCGTGACGACGCGATTGCTGCAACACGCCTTTGCGCGCGTCGATCAGAATAATCGTCAGGTCGGCCGTCGAGGCGCCGGTGACCATATTGCGCGTGTATTGCTCGTGTCCCGGCGTATCGGCGATGATGAATTTGCGTTTCGGTGTGGAGAAATAACGATACGCGACGTCGATGGTGATACCCTGCTCGCGCTCGGCGATCAAACCGTCGGTGAGCAGCGCGAGGTCCAAACCTTCGCCGCCGCGTTTTGCTGTCGTGCGCTCGACGGCAGCGAGCTGATCTTCAAATATTGATTTCGCGTCGTACAACAAGCGGCCGATCAAAGTGCTCTTGCCGTCGTCGACCGAACCGGCTGTGGTGAAGCGCAATAATTCTATGTTGTCGGCCTTCATTAGAAGTAACCTTCTTTTTTGCGCAATTCCATTGAGGCATCGGAAGTCTGGTCGTCCATGCGCGTCGCGCCGCGCTCGGTGATACGCGTCAACATGGTCTCGCGAATAATTTCATCCACGCTGTCTGCGCCCGATTCCACCGGGCAGGTGCAAGTGATGTCGCCGACGGTGCGGAAACGTACGGATTTGGTGATCACTTTTTCGCCCTCTTTCGGCGGCGTGAGATGCGTGACCGGAACCAACGCCGCACCGCGCTGAATCACGTCGCGCTTATGCGCGTAATAAATGTTCGGCACTTCGAGTTCCTCGCGCTCGATATATTGCCATACGTCCAACTCGGTCCAATTGCTGATCGGGAACACGCGCATGTTCTCGCCTTTGTTCACGCGCGTGTTGTACTGATTCCATAATTCCGGCCGCTGGTTTTTCGGATCCCATTGTCCGCAATCGTCGCGGAAAGAAAAGATGCGTTCCTTGGCGCGGGCTTTTTCTTCGTCGCGCCGGGCGCCGCCGAAGCAGGCGTCGAATTCAAATTCCGCAATCGCATCGAGCAAGGTCATGCTTTGATACACATTGCGGCCTTCGTCGGCATGTTTGAGCTTGACACGACCGGTATCGATCGAGGTTTGCACCGAGCGCACGATTATGCGTTCGCCCAATTCTTTTACCCGCGCATCACGAAAGGCGATCACTTCGGGAAAATTATGTTCGGTATCGATATGCAACAACGGAAAAGGAAACTTACCCGGACGAAAGGCTTTTTCCGCCAGACGCAGCAACACAATGGAATCTTTGCCGCCGGAAAAAAGTAACACCGGGTTGCGACATTCCGCCGCTACTTCACGCATGATGTGAATCGCTTCCGACTCCAGCCAGTCGAGATGCGACAGGCGTTGCGATTTCATACGCGCGTTATCTGTCGCAGAGTTGATTTGTTCTATGGTCAATGGTTTATTCATAAGTATTTGATTAAAATAAATAATTTAAGCTGTCTGCTTGGCGTGCAAACCGCACTCTTTTTGCTGCGCATCTTCCCACCACCAACGTCCAGCGCGCACATCCTCGCCGGGCTGAATCGCGCGCGTACACGGTGCGCAACCGATACTGGGATAAGATTTATCGTGTAAGGCGTTGTACGGCACGTTAAATTGCTTGATGTAATCCCACACGTCTTGTTCAGTCCAATCGATGAGCGGATTAAATTTTTGCAAGCCGTTGTCTTTATCGAATTCACTGTCGCCTAAATCCTTGCGCGTCGGCGCCTGCTCGCGCCGCAGGCCGGTGATCCAGGCATTTTTGCCTGCCAGCGCGCGCTTGAGCGGCTCAACTTTGCGCACATGGCAGCAATCTTTGCGCTGCGCCTGGCTGTCGTAAAAACCGTTGATGCCGTTCAACTTTACATATTGTTCGACTCCGGCCGTATCGGGAAAATAAATTTTGATTTTTCGTTTGTAATGAAAGGTTGTTTGTGCCATCAGCTCATAGGTTTCCTGCGGCAAACGGCCGGTGTCGAGAGAAAATACTTCGATAGCCGGAAAATTTTTCGCAATCAAATCCGTCAGCACCATATCTTCCGCGCCGTAGCTGTTGGCGAACGTCGCGGGCGCAAATTCACCGGCAATACTGTCGAGCAGTTTGTTGGCGAGAGATATTTTCTGGTTCAGTGAAGTAAACATTGGAAAGTTTTCTGTTATCGTCTGCGAAACAAAGGCTGCGGCTGCTCCACAGACACTTGATATGTTTCGGAAAAATCATCCAATGCTTTCAATGCATCCTGAATATTTTTATCTTCACGTACGGCAAACGCGTTAAAGCCGCAACGCTGCATGTAAAACAGTTGGTCGCACAGCACATCGCCGATGGCGCGCAATTCGCCGGCAAATTTATAACGCTCGCGCAGCAAGCGCGCGATGGAGTAACCGCGGCCATCAGTGAATTGCGGGAAATCCACGGCTATAACAGTCAACTTATCGAGGTCAGTTGCGATATTTTCCGGCTCATCATTCGGCGCCAGCCACACGCCGAACTTACTTTTGTGTGTGAGCAAGGCTTCGCGTTGTGCTTGCCATAAGGCCAGCGGCACAATCAGATCGCCTTGCGCAGGCAATTCCGGCAACGCGCCATCGCTGGCCGGGCGCAGTAATTGCCAAGTATCGTCGATGATGGCACGATCTTTAATCAACCTAGGCATCTACAGTTTCCTCCAGATGTTTTTTGCTGGTGTAGACGCGCGCTTTGAACGGCTCGAGGCCGACGCGACGCGATGTATCCAGAAACGATTCGTCCTCAAAGCGTTGCTCGATATACACCTGGATAATTTTTTCAATCACGTCGGGCATTTCGTCTTGCGCGAAACTGGGGCCGATAACTTTGCCGAGAGATGCCGTCATGCCCTGCGAGCCGCCGATGGAAACTTGATACCACTCGGAACCGTTTTTATCCACACCGAGAATGCCGATTTGCCCGACATGATGATGGCCGCAGGCATTCATGCAACCGGAAATATTCAGTTCGATGTCGCCGATGTCATGTAAATAATCCAGGTCGTCGAAACGGCGCTGAATCGCTTCGGCAATCGGAATAGATTTCGCGTTGGCGAGAGAACAAAAATCACCGCCAGGGCAGCAGATGATGTCGGTGAGCAAGCCGATGTTGGGCGTGGCGAAACCGATTTGTTTGGCGCGTTCCCACAGCGTAAATAAATCCGCTTGCTTCACGTCGGCGAGAATTAAATTCTGTTCATGCGAAATGCGCACTTCGCCAAAACTGAATTCGTCGGCGAAATCGGCGACGGCGTCGAGTTGTTTATCTGTCGCATCTCCGGGCGCAACGCCGGTTGGCTTTAATGACAGCGTGACTGCGGCGTAACCGGCAACTTTGTGCTGGAAAACATTACGCTTGGTCCAATTAGAAAACCCTTTGATTTCATTGAATTTTTTATTATATTCAGAATCGTCGCTGGAAAATTTTTCGTGGCTTGGCGCAGTAAAAAATTTTTCCATGCGCGCAAATTCGGCTGCAGTTATCGTCGTCGGACCATCTTTAATGTGCGTCCATTCTGCTTCGACTTTTTTGGCGAAATTTTCCGGCCTCATTTCTTTGACCAGAATTTTGATGCGCGCCTTGTATTTGTTATCGCGCCGTCCGTAGCGGTTATACACACGCAAAATTGCATCGAGGTAAGTAAGCAAATGTTCGCGCGACAAAAATTCGCGAATCACATGGCCGATTATTGGCGTGCGGCCCAAGCCGCCACCGACCAGAATACGAAAACCGATTTCACCTTGCTCATTGCGCACGGCGTGTACGCCAATGTCGTGCACCAGCGTCCCCGCGCGATCTTCGACCGAACCGCTGACGGCAATTTTGAATTTGCGCGGCAGGTAAGCAAACTCAGGATGAAACGTGCTCCATTGGCGAATCAATTCACAATACGGGCGCGGGTCGATGAGTTCATCAAACGCGACACCGGCAAACTGATCGCTGGTCGTATTGCGAATGCAGTTGCCACTGGTTTGAATCGCGTGCATTTCGACGCTGGCGAGTTCAGCGAGAATATCCGGTACGCGTTCCAGCGCGGGCCAGTTGAATTGAATATTTTGCCGCGTGGTGAAATGACCGTATCCTTTGTCGTACTCGCGCGCGATGTGTGCCAGCTTGCGCACTTGTTTACTCGACAACAGCCCATACGGCACGGCGATACGCAACATCGGCGCGTAACGCTGAATGTATAAACCATTCTGCAAACGCAACGGACGGAACTCGTCTTCGCTCAACTCGCCGGCAAGAAAACGCCGCGTCTGGTCGCGGAACTGCGCCACCCGCTCGTCAACAATTTTCTGGTCGTATTGGTCGTAGATATACATAACTTAAAATACGAACTTTCCTCCAATAATTAATAGCATGGTGGCCAGGGCCGTACGTAGCCATTTTTCCGGTACGTGCGAGGAGAGATGACTGCCGATCCAGATACCGGGCAGCGAACCGACTAACAAACTTCCGAGCAGTATCCAGTTCACCGTGCCGATGGCGGCGTGGCCGAGGCCTGCCACCAACGTCAGCGGCACGGCGTGGGCGATGTCGGTGCCGACGATATGCGTGGCTTTTAGTTTTGGATAAAGAAAAAACAGCGCGACGGTGCCGAGCGCGCCCGCTCCGATAGATGAAATCGTCACCAACACCCCGAGCACCACGCCGGTGAAAATCGTAATAGGCACAATATGATTCTCACGCCAGCCGGGCTTGGCTGCAGCATCGTGCGCCGCATATTGCGCCAGGCGCGCACGGAAAATAATCGCGCCGGCGGTGAGTATCAACGCGATGCCGAGCGATGATGTGATCAACGAATTGAATTCACTCGCGCCCGTTCCGAGCGAATGTAAAAATGCGGTCGTCGCAATCGAAGCCGGCACGCTGCCAGCGGCAAGTAAGGAAACAATATTCCAACGCACCGTGCCGCGACGGCTGTGCGCGATTGAGCCGCCCATTTTTGTGAATGCGGCGTAAAGCAAATCAGTTCCGACCGCGATAGCAGGCGCGAAGCCGAACACCAACACCAGCAACGGCGTCATCAAAGAGCCGCCACCAACGCCGGTGAGACCGACGATCATGCCAACCACTAATCCGCTAAGAGGGTACAACCAGTCCATGTCACGACGCCTACTATATAGAGGACGGATAGTAGGTAATTACCCTTAGACTGTAAAAGAATATTATGTTAGAGTTTAATAACTAAATAGAATTTAGTAAATTATTTAATATAATCAATTTGTTATTGAATGGTAAACGCAAAAAAATAGACGGGATGCAAGAAATGATAGGGTGAATCGCCTCCCTTCTGCGCCGCCGCTATTTTCGCTGCCTATCGGGGGCCGTCGGCGAGAACCTGTTTGAGCTACGCGGTATTTCAGATTTGAATTGAAGGTTAGAGCGAGTTTTCTCGCCGCTCGATAGGCAGCGAAAATAGCGGCGACAAAAAAACAAAACAAAAAGCGGCGCGGAGGGCTCGCCTTCTTTTGGTTACTTTTCTTGGCGAAGCAAGAAAAGTAACTAGCCGTCGGGCTACCCCCGGCAAAGTTATTCAGAGCACACCAGTAACAGATTTGTTGTGAGCAACTTAAAACCCATCCCCACCCTAACCCTCCCCTTGAAGGGGAGGAAATTTCATTAAGATGCTTGTCTTCGAATGAATGGTCAAAAAGTTTTGCCGTAAATATTTAGGGACCAGCATGAAACTCCAACAACTCAAATACGCGCTCGAAGTACAACGTCGCAATCTCAATCTCTCCGATGCCGCCGAAGCGCTGCATACCTCGCAACCCGGCATCAGCAAACAAATCAAATTGCTGGAAGAAGAATTGGGCGTAGATATTTTCGTGCGTAACGGCAAACGCGTGGTTGATGTGACGGAAGCGGGTAAACAAATTCTCACCTACGCCGCGCGCGTGTTGCACGAAGCGGAGAATCTCAAACAATCCAGCCGCGATTTCAGTTCGGATAAATCCGGCAACTTCACTATCGCCACCACGCACACACAAGCGCGCTATGTGTTGCCGCCGGTGATCAAAACCTTCACGCAAAAATATCCTGATGTGCGACTCAACTTGCATCAAGGTAACCCGACGCAAGTGGCGGAAGAAGTCGTCGCCGGTCGCGCCGACATCGCCATCGCTACTGAAGGCATGGAACTCTACAACGACCTCATCATGTTGCCGTGCTATCGCTGGAATCGCTGCGTCGTCGCGCCGCCGGATCATCCCGTGTTGAAAAAATCGCCGCTGACATTGGAAGCCTTGGCGAAATTCCCGCTCATCACTTACGACTTCGCCTTCACCGGCCGCAGTAAAATCAACCAAGCCTTCGAAGCGCGCGGACTCACGCCCAACGTCGTCCTTACCGCGCTCGATTCCGATGTGATAAAAACTTATGTTGAATTAGGTTTAGGTGTCGGCATCTTAGCCGCAATGGCATTCGAACCCGCGCGCGATGTGAACTTGCGCGTGGTCAATGCCGATCATTTATTTGAATCCAGTTTGACCCGAATAGGCATAAGGCGCGGCAGTTATATGCGCAAGTATGTATATGATTTTATAGAATTATTTTCACCGCAATTGAACAAAAAAACGGTTGAAGCGGCGATGGCGGGAACGGGGTCGGATTATGAGTTGTGATTGAAAAACACTTCGGGCAAACCATAATTGCAAATTAAAACCGCGTAGGGTGCGCCGCGCGCACGCGTAACACTTCTCATTCAATCCACCTCACCAAAATCACCCTCTTGCATCGCTGAAACATCACCCCAATCTTCCTGATAATGTCCCAACGCAACATGGCGATGAAACGTCGAATGCGACCAATCCTTCACTGCTTTAACATAACCATGTTTCATCGGATTGTAATGCGCGTAATTCACATGCTTTTCAAAATCATTATCGTCGCGAATTTGGTGTTCCCAAAAACGTCGTTGCCAGAAACCGGATTCTTTGCGGCGCAGGCTAGAAGCGGTTTGCGCAACGCCGACAAGATGCGACGCTTTTTGCGACGTGAGTCGTTTGATAATCGATAAACGTGTGCTGTAATCCGTATCGCCTTCGGGCAAAGTCATTACCAAGTGCATGTGATCGGGCAGCACCACCCACGCTTCAATCTCGAATGGGCGCTCGATGCGAACCTTTTCGGTCGCTTCGCGTAACGCTGCGAGCGTGTCGGGATGAGTGAGAATTTTTTGCCGTTGGTGCGTGTTGATGGTGAAGAAGAAAATTCCACCTTTGGCAATTGCTCGACGATAGCGTGTCATTGATAAGCATTCACGTTAATCAGTTGATATTGAGAACGAACGCTTCTCTTCGAAAAATATTTTTGTCATTACAACGCGCATCTACGCGTGCGCACGGCGCACCGTACAAATACTCTAATAGTTTTCTTTGTGCTTGCTGAATTTAGCGGCCCAACCGTATTCAGCATACATTTCGCCAGCCAGACCATCGCTAGCATTCCTTACGCTTACTTTTGGCGCTATCTCGTTTTCCGCATACAAGAGGTCCATATCATCTTCATGTTGTTCCAGCATTCATAAAAAATTATGAACTACGTTATCAATAGCACTAACTACAGCTTGCCTGATAATTAATTGCTGATCTCGAGAAAATGAACTTAGCTGTTCATTTAAATGCATACATTGGGTTGATTTCATAACACCTGCCACAATCTTTTCATGTCTTTCTATAGCGGCATCTCTTACATCAGAAATCAGGGTTTGGCCAAAATTTTCTCGCAACAAGTCTTTGTGCATTTCATGCTCCCCTTTTCGCAAAATCTTTCATACGAAATCCCATCATCCACAACGCCGCCAGATAACTCACCGAACCCAAGGTCACCAAAAACGTGAGGCGCAGTAATTTTTCGTGGGCTTTGGCATTTAGCCATATCTCATCTAATCCCATCGCGAACCACAGGACCGCGCCCATCGCGGCAAGTGCAACTAATAATTTCATGGTGAAAATTCCCCAGCCAGGCTGCGGGTGGTAAATATTTTGGCTGCGTAGTTTCCAGTATAAGAAACCCGCATTCACGCACGCGCCCAAGCCTATCGCGAGGGCGAGTCCGGCGTGATTCATGTTGAAACCGAAAATAAACATCAGGTTCATGAGTTGTGTCGCAGCCAGGGTAACCAGCGCGATTTTGACGGGGGTGCGCACGTTTTGCCGCGCGTAAAAACCGGGGGCAAGAATTTTTACCAGCAGCATTCCGGTTAAGCCGACACTGTAGGCGATGAGCGCCATGCGCGTCATGTATACATCTTGTTCGGTGAATTGGCCGTAATGAAACAGTGAGGTAACCAGCGGTACTGCAATCAACGCCAGCGCCAAGGCGGCGGGCAAGGTGAGCATTACCGTGATGCGCAGGCCCCAATCGAGGAGCTTGGAGTATTCATCGACATTGCTATTGGCGTGATGTTTGGCGAGGCTGGGCAAAAGTATGGTGCCGAGCGCGGTGCCCAACAAGCCATTGGGGAATTCCATCAATCGGTCGGCGTACATCAACCACGACACACTGCCATTTGCCATGAACGATGCGTAGAGCGTGTTGATCAATAAGGAAATCTGCGCCACTGAAACACCGAGCACCGCCGGCCCCATAAGCTTGAGTATGCGCCACACGCCGGGGTCGTTGAATGCCAGCTTGAATTGCGGCAACAGTTTGAGTTTGGCGAGCGACGGAAGCTGAAACGCCAGTTGCAACAAGCCGCCGACGAACACTGCCCACGCCAGTGCTTTGATCGGCGGATCGAAATACGGCACGGCAAATAAGGCGAAAGCTATGAACGATAGATTCAGCAGCACCGGCGTAAACGCCGGTACTTTGAACTGGCTGTGGGTATTGAGAATGCCCGACGTGAACGACACCAGCGCGATAAAAAATATATAAGGAAAGCAAATGCGCAGCAATTCGACGGTGAGCGCGAATTTATCCGGATTGTCTGCGAAGCCATATGCAGATAAGTACACCACAAGCGGCGCGGCGAGCACGCCGATAACGGTGACGATAAATACCAACAACGCCAGCAACGACGCGGTGTGGTCGATGAGGGCTTTGGTTTCATCGAAACCACGTTTGGTTTTGTATTCCGCCAGCGTTGGCACAAATGCCTGCGAAAATGCGCCCTCGGCAAACAAACGCCGCAGCAGATTGGGAATGCGGAAGGCGACAAAAAAGGCGTCGGTAGCGAGGCCCGCGCCAAAAGCGCGGGCTATCAGCGTATCGCGCAACAATCCGGTAATGCGCGACACCAGGGTCATCGAACTGACAGCACCGAAAGCTTTGAGCAGGTTCATGGAATTGTTTTTTGGCAGAATCAGCCCGCATGGTAGCGGTTTTCCCAGCTTGCGACTATCCGTCACTGGGGTTTTGCAATTCCTGCCCGGTCGGCTTATAATGCACGTCTAAATATTCAGTACCCGGAGCAACACATGGCAAACACGAAACAAGCGGAAAAACGAGCCCGTCAAGGCGAAAAACAGCGTCAACACAACACTAGCCTGAAAAGCACCTTGCGCAGCGCGATCAAAAAAGTCAAAAAAGCGATTGAAGCCGGGGACGCCAAGGCCGCCCAAACCGCATTTCAGGAAAATGTCGGCACCATCGACAGCATCGCCGACAAGAAAATTATTCACAAAAATAAGGCCGCTCGCCATAAGAGCCGCTTGGCTCACGCAATTAAAGGCCTCACCGCCTCCGTCTAAGTATTATGCTTTTGATGCAAAAACAGCCGCTGATGCGGCTGTTTTTATTGGTGAGCCGATAATTGTGCCGGGCGTTTGGTTAGCGTCTTCAGTAAATCATTCGCAGCGACGCCCGGCACCTCGCAGGCATCGTTCGTGAGTAAAGGTTTGTTGGGGTCAATAATATTCAAATCGTTATCATTGGCAAAATCCATCAGGAATTTGTACACGCGCGGTTCGATGCTCGCGAGCTCGCCCGACAATACTACGCATCCCACGCCGTCGATAGTCGTCGGTCGCACATGCGAAGAGTAGCGTAACTGCTCATCCTCGCCAAACGACGACAAAATGCCGCACAGGCGCTCGGCCCAATCGCTCGGGCGAAAGGCGCGGCCATTTTCGGTGATACCTTGAATGACCAGATCGGATGGTAATAAAGCCATGGGGGAATTATAGGTTTCAGCGCAGCTTGCAGCCTGCAGACTGCAGCGTGTACAAAGCAAATTAGTTGCGCGCATTATATCTTGTATAAGACTTGCGGCAATCACAGTGCCCATAGCGAGAAATTCGGCCATAATCACAACTCAGTGATTATTTTGAAGTTTTAGCGTACCTTTACGCCCACAAACAGAAGCAAAAAACCTATGCCCCTGCGTAAACCTGTCAGCCGCATTCTGGCCATCAACGACGAGCCGTTGGTGCTAAAAGATATTGTCAAAGGCCTCAACTCGGCGGCGAAATCGCTGGCGAATCCGCACGGCATAACTTTCAGCGGCGCCATATCCGCGCTCGACGCGATGACGCTGATCGAAAAAGACGGCGACATACAATCGGTGTTGGTCGATGACACGCTTTACAGCGTCAATGGTTCAGCCAAGAAAAGATCTGCCACGCAAGTGTCAGCGCTGGAGTTGGTGCAAAAAATCACCGCGCTGCGCCCCGAAGTCGATGTGTATATTCTCATCGCCCAGGAAACGGAACGTGAAGTGGTCGATGCCATGTTCAGCGAAGCGGTCGATGGGTATTTTTATCGCGAAGAGCGCGACTATCGCGGCTGGTATCGCATCCTCAACGCACAATTGCAGGAAAAAGCACGCACGCCGTTTTACGATCAACTAAAAAATTATGTGCTGATGGCGAAAGATTCCTGGCACACACCGGGGCACTCGTCCGGCGATTCGCTGCGCGACAGCCCGTGGGCGGCAGATTTTTATGAATTCATGGGTGAGCATATTTTCGATGCGGATTTATCCGTGTCGGTGCAGATGCTCGATTCACTGATGGAGCCGATGGGCGTCATCGCCGAGGCGCAACAACTGGCGGCGAAAGCCTTCGGCGCGCAAAAAACTTTTTTCGCCACCAACGGCACCTCGACGGCGAACAAAGTGATATTCCAAACCCTGCTCGCGCCGGGCGAAAAATTATTGCTAGACCGCAACTGCCACAAGAGCGTGCATCACGGCGTGGTACTGTCCGGCGCGCTGCCGGTGTATATGGATTCATCGGCGAATAAAAAATACAGCATCTTCGGCCCCGTGCCGAAAAAAACTATTTTGCAGGCGATTGAAAATAATCCCGACGCGAAAACTTTAATCCTTACTAGTTGCACTTACGACGGTCTGCGTTACGATTTGCCGCCGATTATCGCGGCGGCGCATGCGAAAAATATCAAAGTCATTATCGACGAAGCCTGGTACGGCCACGCCTATTTCCATCCCGAGTTTCGCCCGACTGCGCTCGAAGCCGGCGCTGACTACTCGACGCAATCAACGCACAAAGTCATGTCGGCGTTTTCGCAGGCAAGCATGATTCATGTCAACGACGCGGATTTCAACGAACATATATTCCGCGAAAATTACAATATGCACACCTCGACTAGCCCGCAATACGCCATGATCGCCAGCCTCGACGTCGCGCGGCGGCAGATGTCGATGGAAGGTTTTAAATTATTGTCGCGCACGCTCGAACTCGCGTCGGAACTGCGTACACAAATCAATTCCACCAAGGTGTTCCGCGTACTCGAGCTCGACGACATGCTGCCGGATGAATTAAAACAAGACGGCATCCGCCTCGACCCGACCAAAATCACCCTCGACATTTCGCGCTCCGGTTATTCAGTGGAGGAATTCCAGCGAGAATTATTCGAGCAATACAATATTCAAGTGGAAAAAACCACGTTCAACACGCTGACTTTGTTGCTCACCGTCGGCACCACACGCAGTAAATGCTCGCGCCTCTACGACGCGCTCATGCGCATCGCCCGCGAAGGCCGCGCACCGCGCAAGCTGGAACAGATGCACGGTATCCCCGGCTTCACTTCGCTGAAATATTTGCCGCGTGATACTTATTTTTCCGAGGGAGAAATGTTGCCGCTGCTGGCGAAAAAATCGCAAGCCAACAGCGCGCTGATCAACCGAATTTCGGCAGACCAGATCGTTCCTTATCCGCCCGGCATACCAGTGCTGGTACCGGGTCAATTGATTACCGCAGACATACTCGAATATTTAATCAGTCTGCTCGGTTCGCAAAAACATATTGAATTACATGGGCTGGTACATGACGGCAATACGCCGACTATGCGTGTGCTCACGATAGCGGAAGAAAAACGTCTTAAGCCCTTAATTAGATAATAAATAACCATGCCTACACTTACCCTCAACGAAATCCGCATCCGCGCATCTGCCTTCGTTAAAGACTTTAGCGATGCCCATCGTGAAAACGCTGAATCACAAATTTTTTGGCATGAGTTCTTTCAGGTTTTTGGCCTACCTAAACGCCGCGTGGTGAGCTTTGAGCATAACGTTAAAAAGCTAGGGAACAAAGCCGGTCGCATCGACGTATTTTGGCCTGGCACTTTGCTTATAGAGCATAAATCGCGCGGGGAAGACCTCGATGCGGCCTTTACCCAAGGCAATGATTACTTTCACGGGCTGACCAACGACGAGGTGCCACGCTACGTCATCGTCAGCGACTTCGCGCGCATTCGATTGGTTGATGTAGAAGACCCGCAAGCGCTGCTAGAGTTTAAATTAAAGGATCTACCACAGCACATTGAACGCTTTGGTTTTATTGCGGGCTACGAGCCCGCGTAAACAACGCGAAGACGTGCCGCTCAATCAGCGTGCGGTTGATACAATGGGCGAATTGCACGACTTGCTCAAGGCGGATGGTTTTGAAGGTCACCGTCTCGAAGTGTTGTTGGTGCGCCTGCTCTTTTGCTTGTTTGCCGACGACACCGGCATTTTCACTCCCAAAGGCGCATTTGAAGATTTAGTAGAGTTGAGCAAACCCGATGGCAGCGATTTAGGCAGTATTTTAAGCCGCCTGTTTGGCGTGCTTAATCAACCCTTAAAGCAGCGACAAAAATCACTGGATGAGCGCCTAGACGCATTCCCCTATGTGAACGGACGTTTATTTGAACGCAGAGAAGATATCCCCGAATTCTCCAGC
Organism: Burkholderiales bacterium; assembly: GCA_049695115.1. Taxonomy (GTDB): domain Bacteria; phylum Pseudomonadota; class Gammaproteobacteria; order Burkholderiales; family JBEEJL01; genus JBEEJL01. The sequence goes on from JBAVRP010000040.1 coordinate 62,744, forward strand.
GCCATGCGTACCAAGCTGCTGGCTTGCTGTGGCATTCAGTGGGGCGCTATTTCGCCTGCGGTGTTTGGTGCCATGTTCCAAAAAATCATCAGCCTTGAGCCCGGCGACCGCCGCCGTCAAATGGGTGCGCACTACACCAGTGAGGCTAATATCCTCAAACTGATTCGCCCGCTATTTTTGGACGAACTCAATGCAGAGTTTGAAGAGATAAAACGCCACAAAAACCAGTTGTTCGAATTTCAAAAGAAATTGCGCAGCCTAGTATTTTTGGATCCTGCATGCGGCTGTGGCAACTTTTTAGTAATCACCTACCGCGAGCTACGCAGGCTGGAACTGCGCGTATTGGAGGCCAGCAGTGCTTTTGGTTCCGTCACCCGCGAAGTGTTCGAGCTTACCGGTGTCAATGTGGACCAGTTTTACGGCATCGAGGTAGAGGATTTTCCAGCTCAGATTGCCCAAGTCGCTATGTGGCTAGTCGATCACCAAATGAACCTTGAAGCCGGTAAATTTTTTGGCGACTGGATCAAACGAATACCGCTCGATAAATCCGCTGAAATCCGCTACGGCAATGCCCTGCGTATTGAGTGGGCTGACTTCTGCCCGCCGGGACGGTTGAATTATATTTTGGGCTACCCGCCGTTTATTGGGAAACAAAACCAAACCACAGGTCAGAAAGAAGACTTGGAGTTTGTCACCAAGGGGATGAAAAGTGCAGGCTTACTCGACTACGTAAGTGGCTGGTATTTGAAAGCCGCGCAGTACATTACAGGTAGTCAAATAGGTGAACTCAGTCGTGATCGCACACAGTTTTCCGACGTGAAATTTGCCACTCCTAGCGGTAGTGAAGTTGCCTTAGACATAGCACCAATAACATCTAAAAGGCGTGGAAAAATCCAGTCAAGCATAGCGATGGATGACCTGTTTGTCAGTTTCGATAAACAAGACGCAACCAACCGATCAAAAGTGCGTTGCGCCTTTGTCTCCACCAATAGCATCACACAAGGCGAGCAAGTAGGAATCTTGTGGGGCGAAATGCTGCGTATGGGTCTGCACATCCAATTTGCGCACCGAACGTTTCAGTGGTCGAATGATGCGCCTGGAAAAGCGGCTGTGCATTGCATCATTGTGGGCTTTGGCGCAAGCAACGATGTGGCAAAACACATTTGGCATTACGACGACATCAAGGGCGATGCCGTTTCCACCGACGCGGACAACATCAACGCTTATTTGGTAGACGCGCCGGACATTGTCCTGCCAAGCCGACGCGAGCCGATTGAACGCGTGCCACCTATCGTCTTCGGCTCTATGCCCAATGACGGGGGACATTTACTGATGGACGATTCTGAAAAAGCGCAATTGTTAACTGCTGAACCCGCCGCTGCCAAGTGGGTTAAGCCCTTTCTGGGCGCTGAAGAGTTCATCAATGGTATTCCTCGCTGGTGTTTGTGGCTTAAAAACTGCCCCCCGTCCGTATTAGACAAACTACCTATGGTGAAAAAGCGTGTGTTGGCGGTCAAGACACACCGCGGAGCTTCAAACCGTGAGGCAACTCAAAAACTAGCTAAGCCACCCCAGCTTTTTGGGGAGATTCGGCAGCCGGATGGTGCGTATATTCTGGTACCACGTCACTCTTCTGAAAGGCGTGACTATCTTCCAATGGGCTATTTGGATGGAAGCTCTATAGCTGGCGACTCAAACCTTGTTATACCTAATGCCCAACTCTTCCACTTCGCCATTTTAAGCAGCCACATGCATATGGCGTGGATGCGTTATGTGTGTGGACGGCTTGAGAGCCGCTATCGCTATTCCAACACTATCGTCTATAACAACTTCCCCTGGCCCAGCGCCGTCAATGCTTTGAAAAAACAAACTGCAGATGCTGCGGACAACACGCAAGCTGGTTCCAAAACTGCAGCGGCTTCCAAACTGGAAACAGCTCACGCCAAATTGATTACCAAGATTGAAACCGCTGCACAAACAGTACTCGATGCACGCGCGGTTCATCAAACAAGCAAAACGCACTCTACGCTGGCGCAACTTTATGACCCAACCACGATGCCTGCTAATTTAGCCAAAGCACATGCCGCGCTTGATAAGGCAGTGGATAACGCCTACCAAGCTGACGGCGGGGCTGCAAGCTACGCCAATGATGGCGAGCGCGTAGCGTTTCTATTTAAACGTTACGCGGCGCTAACCAGCTTGGTTTGAATTACCTACGATGGATAACTTCTCAATGGCAAGATAAACCCATCCCCACCCCAGCCCTCCCCTTGAAGGGGAGGGTGCGCATATGATGCACAATGTTTGCAAACCCTCTCGGTTTTGCATAATATAGTCTAAATTAACACGGCGGCTGCGGTCGCCGTGTTTGCTTTTTAACTTTCCGTGAAGAAACCGCCATGTCCCATTTGATGAAAACTTATTCCCCTCAAGCTGTCGCGTTCGAGCGTGGGGAAGGTGTGTGGTTGTATGACACTAACGGTAAAAAATATCTCGATGCTTTAGCGGGGATTGCGGTGAATGGGCTTGGTCATGCTCATCCAAAATTAGTCAAAGCGATTAGCGAACAGGCGGCGAAGATTATTCATACTTCAAATCTATTCACGGTTCCGCAACAGGAAACTTTGGCGGTGAGATTATGCGAACTATCCGGAATGGAGCAGGCGTTTTTTTGCAGCAGCGGCGCGGAGGCGAATGAAGCTGCGATCAAAGTCGCGCGCCTGTACGGCCACCGCCGCGGCGTGGAATTACCGACCATTATCGTGATGGAAAAAGCTTGGCATGGCCGCACTATCGCGACGCTCTCCGCGACGGGTAGCCGCAAAGCGCAAGCGGGCTTCGAGCCGCTGGTCGCCGGATTTGTACGCGTGCCATACAACGACATCGCGGCGATTGAAAACGTGGCGCAAAATAATCAGAACATCGTCGCGGTGTTAGTCGAAATGATCCAGGGCGAAGGCGGTGTGCGCGTAGCCGATGCGGAATTCCAGCGTAATTTGCAAACCCTGTGCAACGCGAAAGAATGGCTGTACATGGTGGATGAAGTGCAAACCGGCATTGCGCGCACTGGCGAGTGGTTTGCGTATCAACACGCAGGCGTGCAGCCGGATGTGTTGAGCCTCGCCAAAGGCCTCGGCTCCGGCGTGCCTATCGGCGCGTGCCTCGGCGCGCGACGGGCGAAAGATGTTTTCCAGCCGGGCAATCACGGCACCACATTCGGCGGAGGGCCTTTGGCTTGCGTCGCGGCGATTACTACTTTGCAGGCCATTGTCGATGAAGGCTTGATGGAAAATGCGGCCAAGGTCGGCGCGCATTTGAAATCACGTTTGCAAACGGAATTAAAAGGTGTCGCAGGCGTCATCGATATTCGCGGAATGGGCATGATGCTCGGCATTGAGCTTGATCGCGTGTGCAGCGTGATCGTAAAACGCGCACTCGAAGTTGGCTTGGTGACGAACGTGACGCAAGATAAAGTGATACGTTTATTACCCGCATTGATCATGACGCAAAGCGAAGCTGATATGCTGATCGACAAACTGGTGCCGTTGATTAAACAATTTTTATCCGAGCCGCAAGTCGCTGCGACAAAATGATCATGAAACATTATTTGCAGTTCAAGGACTTTACGTTGGATGAATATGAGTATTTATTCGCCCGCACGAAGTGGATAAAATCTCAATTTAAACAATATGTTACCTACCAACCGCTGACAGACAGAATGTTGGCGATGGTGTTCGAAAAACAATCGACGCGCACGCGTGTGTCGTTTGAAGCGGGCATCTTTCAACTCGGCGGATCGTCAATTAATCTCACCACTTCTGACTCTCATTTGGGCCGTGGCGAGCCGATTGAAGACGTCGCCAAAGTGATTTCGCGCATGGTCGATCTGGTAATGATCCGCACCTTCGACCAAACCATTATCGAAAAATTCGCCACCAACTCACGTGTACCTGTAATCAATGGCCTCACCAACCAATATCATCCGTGCCAGATACTCGCCGACATTTTCACTTACTACGAACATCGCGGGCCGATTAAGGGCAAGGCAGTGGCGTGGATTGGCGACGCGAGCAACATGAGCCGCACCTGGCTTCAAGCGGCGGAAATATTCGATTTCACTTTGCATTTCGCCGCGCCAAAAGGTTATGAACTTGAAGCCGCGTTGCTTTCCAGTAAACATCTCAAATGTTTCACCGACCCGCGCGAAGCGGCCAAAAGCGCAGACTTGGTCAACACCGATGTGTGGACCAGCATGGGCTTCGAGGCCGAAACTACCAAACGTAAACAAGATTTCGCCAGTTATATCGTCGATGGCACGCTGATGGCTCAAGCGAAAAAAGACGCGCTGTTCATGCACTGCCTGCCTGCACATCGCGGTGAAGAAGTCGCCGCCGAAGTCATCGACGGTCCACAAAGCGTGGTGTGGGACGAAGCGGAGAATCGTCTGCATGCGCAGAAGGCGTTGATGGAGTATTTGTTATTGGGGCGGGTAAAAATTTAAGGAGAATATTTTATTTCACGTATATCCCTTTCCAATGTTGGCAACAGCCCGATGGAACGAGCCATGGGACATGCGCCGCACATTCTCACCCCTAGGGTACAACTCGAAGATGTGTTTTTAAATAGTCCTACTTTCTCACCCGAGTTACGCGAGAAAGTGCGCCGTACTCTCGCCTTCGCGCACGGTTGCCTGTATTGCCAAGCTAAGGCCGGGCCAGCAGATAAAACTCACGGCGACCCCAAAGTCGCTGCCGCTGTTGAGCTAACAAACATTTTCGCGCTTGATCACCGAGACATTGACGACAAAATTCTTGCGCGCTACGAAACTATTTTTTCTGAAAACGAACTCGTTGAGCTCATGCTTTATATGGGCTTCATATGGGCGGGCGGCACCTTCGGAGCAGTGATGGGCTTGCAACCGCGTGAGAGTTACGGCTGTTAATCATTTGCATAGTAACTTAATGAATTATTAAGCAAGGAGGCCGTTGCCGAATAATTATTAGGTCGCGCGCGCTGTCATTGTGAACGAAGTGAAGGATCTGCTTCTTGCTAGCAGCTGATTCTTCGCTTTCCTCAGAATGACAATTGAATGAATATCACGTTGTGCTGCACTAAATTGTTTCCGGTCGCCAGCGATATTTTTCTAGCGACACGCGCCCGTTCAAACTAAACACCACACCTTCTTTTTCCAGCAGCACGCGTTGCTGCGTATTGTGATCCCCGCTACTGCGCGCGCTGATTTCTCCTTTGGCGTTGATGACTCTATGCCACGGGATTTTTTTGCCCTCGGGCAATGCGTGTAACGCATAACCGACTTGGCGCGCATGACGACCTAATCCGGCGAGCAATGCAACTTGCCCGTAAGTCGCTACATTGCCGCGCGGAATTTTTTTCACCGCGGCGTAGATGCGTTCGTAGTTGGAAATTTCTTTGGCTGACATGGGGTGTAAACAACCCAACGAAAAGAAAATACACTATACCAATTATTACATATAATCAAATAGTTACAAGATATTTAATTATTGATGTCGTTATGCCTCTACACCCTGGCTACGCAAAAATTCTTCGTACGTGCCTTTGTAGTCGGTAATTTTTCCCGGTGTCATTTCTATAATGCGCGTTGCGAGCGACGACACAAATTCCCGATCGTGCGAGACGAAAATCAGCGTGCCTTTGTATTGTTCCAGTGCCGTATTGAGGGACTCGATGGACTCCATGTCGAGATGGTTGGTCGGTTCGTCCATTAACAACACATTATTTTTTTGCAGCATGAGTTTGCCGAATATCATGCGGCCTTTTTCCCCGCCGGAAATGACTTTGACGGATTTTTTTACTTCGTCGCCGGAGAACAACAATCGGCCTAGCGTTCCGCGTACCACCTGGTCCTCGTCTCCTTCGCGGCGCCAACTGGTCATCCATTCGGTGAGGGAAATATCCTCGGGAAAATCTTCCGTGGTGTCCTGCGCCATATAGCCGGGACGGGCTTTTTCCGCCCACTTGACCACGCCTTCGTCGGGTTTCAGGTTACCGGCGAGGCAACGCAACAAAGTTGTTTTGCCCACGCCGTTCTGGCCGATAATGGCGATTTTTTCGCCTGGCTCGACGAGGATGTTGAAATTCTTGAACAGCGGTTGGTCATAGGCTTTGGCGAGTCTTTCCACACCTACTGCCGAACGGTGGAGTTTATCCTTGTCATCGACTTCAAAACGGATAAACGGATATTGCCGGCTCGATGGTTTGATGTCTTCGAGTTTGATTTTTTCGATTTGTCTTTGGCGTGATGTCGCCTGGCGCGCTTTGGACGCATTGGCGGAAAAGCGCGCGACGAAAGCTTTGAGTTCGGTAATCTGCACCTGTTTTTTCGCATTGTCCGATGTCATTCGTTCCCGTGCTTGCGTCGAGGCAAGCATGTATTCGTCGTAATTGCCGGGATACACATTGATGGTGTTGTAGTCCAGATCGGCCATGTGCGTGCACACGCTGTTCAAGAAATGCCGGTCATGCGAAATGATGATCATGGCGCATTGACGCTGGTTGAGAATATCTTCCAGCCAGCGGATGGAATTGATGTCCAGGTTGTTGGTCGGCTCGTCGAGCAGCATGATGTCGGGATTGGAGAACAACACCTGCGCCAACAGCACGCGCAACTTCCAACCCGGCGAGACGTTGCTCATCGGGCCGTTGTGTTGCTCAATAGGGATGCCGACGCCCATCAGCAATTCGCCGGCGCGCGATTCGGCGGTGTAGCCGTCGTATTCGGCGAACTTGGCTTCGAGGTCGGCGGCGCGCATGTAATCGTCTTCGCTCGCCTCGAGGTCGGCGTAAATCGCGTCGCGCTCCTGCATCGCCGCCCACATTTCGGTGTGGCCCTGCATCACCACGTCGAGCACGCGCTGGTCTTCGTAGGCGAATTGGTCCTGCTTTAGTTTGCCCAGACGTTCGCCGCGATCGAGCGATACGTTCCCGGCACTCGGCTCGAGATCGCCACCGAGTATCTTCATGAACGTGGTTTTGCCGCAGCCGTTGGCGCCGATTAAACCGTAGCGGTTGCCGTCGCCGAATTTTACCGAGACATTTTCGAATAATGGCTTTGCGCCGAATTGTATGGTGATGCCAGCGGTAGAAAGCAAAATGATGACCTATGGGAATGAGCGGCAAAAAAACGAAGCGCATTTTAACATGGTGTAGACGCTTTCCCCTGTGCAAGGCCGACAATGTACGATTCAGAAGTACAGTGACTTGAATCTGGATTTTTCAACTAACCACTTGCTTTTATAACCATATGTTTTAATTGATAATTATATTGTCCCCACTCGCTCGCTGAATCTCGCGCACTTTCCCGCTAAAATGAACGGCTGTCTATCGAAAGCCTGATCATGGTCCCCCACCTCACCACTGCTCTCACCGGTCCGCTCAAAGAGCTGGAAAAAACCATACTCGACGCCACGCCTTCCATTGAGCGCTGGTTTCGCAACCAATGGGTGGAACACGCCGCGCCGTTTTACACCTCGGTTGATTTGCGCAATAGCGGTTTCAAACTCGCGCCGGTAGATACCAATCTATTCCCCGGTGGCTTCAACAATCTGAATCCCGACTTCATACCGCTGTGCGTACAAGCAGTCATGAGCGCGGTGGAAAAAATCTGCCCCGACACGCAACGCTTTTTACTGATTCCGGAAAACCACACGCGCAATACTTATTATTTACAGAATGTCGCAGCCCTACGCGACATCCTGAAAAGCGCGGGGTTGGAGGTGCGCATTGGCAGTCTTTTGCCGGACATTTTCGCGCCTATGCCATTGGAATTGCCTAACGGCGCGACGCTGGTACTTGAACCTATCAAACGCAAAGCAAATCGCGTCGGCCTGGATGGTTTCGACCCGTGCGCCATAGTGCTCAACAACGATTTGTCCGGCGGCGTGCCGGATATTTTGCGCAAGATCGAACAAGTGATTGTGCCCCCTCTCCACGCCGGATGGGCAACGCGGCGCAAGACTAACCATTTCGCGCACTACGACAAAGTCGCGCAGGAATTCGCCGACCTGATCAAAATTGATCCGTGGTTGATTAATCCGTATTTTTCCCGTTGCGGCGAAGTGAATTTTGCCGAGAGTTCCGGACTCGAATGCCTGGCCAGCAATGTGGAATTTTTATTGCCGCGCGTGCAGGCGAAATACAAGGAATACGGTATCGGCGAAAATCCGTTTCTGATCGTCAAGGCTGACGCGGGGACCTACGGCATGGGCATCATGACGGTGAAAAGCGTCGATGACGTTACTGCGCTCAACCGCAAGCAACGCAACAAAATGTCCGTGATAAAGGAAGGCGTCGAGGTTCAGGAAGTCATGATACAGGAAGGCGTTTATACTTTCGAAAGCATCAACGATGCCGTGGCGGAACCGGTGATATACATGATAGACCGCTACGTAGTCGGCGGATTTTATCGCGTGCACACCAGCCGCGGCGTAGACGAAAACCTTAACGCCGCCGGCATGGGTTTTGTGCCGCTGGCATTCGAGACGCCTTGCCACACGCCGGACAGCAACGATTCACCCAGCGCACCGCCGAATCGTTTTTACACATACGGCGTCATCGCACGTTTGGCGATGCTGGCGGCCGCGCGGGAAATTGAATCGATGGAAAAAATCGATTAACAAAAATATTCCAAAATAGAAACATGAAACTCGCCATCATCCTCGACCCGCTGGAGTCGATAAAGACCTACAAAGATTCCACCTACGCCATGATGCGCGAGGCGTCATCGCGCAGGCATGAGATTTACGTCATGCAGCAGCAGGACGTAGTGTTAAGTAACGGCGTGGTAACCGGTTTCGCATGCAAACTGGCATTGCTCAACGATGAAATCAATTGGTACAGCGTCACTCCGCCGCAACCTGCACCGTTGAAACATTTCGACGTCGTGCTGATGCGCAAGGATCCGCCATTCAACATGGAATATATTTATTCCACCTATTTGCTTGAGCTCGCCGAACAGCAAGGCGCGCGCATATACAACCGGCCGAGCGCTATCCGCGATTACAACGAAAAACTTTCCACGGCGAAATTTCCCCAGTTCACGCCACCAACTTTGGTGACGCGCCAGGCCGACCTGCTGCGCGCGTTTATCATCGAACACGAAGATGCAATTTTGAAACCGCTGGACGGCATGGGCGGCACGGGTATTTTCCGTTTGCATAAAACCGACCACAACATCAATGTGATTATCGAGACGCTCACGCAATTTGGCACCCGCACGATCATGGCGCAACGTTATATTCCGGAGATTTCCAAAGGTGACAAACGCATACTCGTCATCGACGGCAAACCGGCGGACTTCGCGCTGGCGCGCATTCCAAAAGACGGAGAAACGCGCGGCAACCTCGCCGCCGGCGGAAAAGGTATCGCACAAAAATTATTGCCGCGCGATCGCGAAATCGCCGAGGCGATCGGGCCGAAACTGCGAGATGAAGGTTTGATGCTTGTCGGGCTCGACGTGATCGGCGATTACCTGACGGAAATCAACGTCACCAGTCCGACGTGTATGCAGGAAATTTTTTTGCAAACCGGATACAACAGCGCGGCGCTTATGATTGATGCGCTGGAAAAGCGGTGAGCGAACAGGCACCGTATACCGATTGACAATCTGATTAAAAATTCAATAAAACCATATAGTTATAATTTAGCCCGGATCGGCATCCTGCATGGGTGATTTCATCTTCTATGGCCTTATTGCGCTCTGGATCGGCTATGTCATCAGCCTGTCGATCATGATCGTGCTGCAAAAACGTCCGCCGATTTCCAGCCTGAGCTGGATTCTATCGCTGGCGTTTTTGCCCTACTTCGGCTTTTTGATTTACTACGTTCTCGGCCCTCAACGATTGAAGCGCCAACGCCTCCGCCGTATGCGCGTGAGGGCTTCGCTCAATGCCGTATCGGAAATCGGTCATTTGAAGAATCGCCTTCAAAACGAAGTGCCGGTGCATGTGTCGCAACAAATCCGCCTCGGCCAAGCGACAACGGACTTCCCCGTTTCCACTTGTCATTTACTCAATCTATTAGTCGATGGCGAACAAACTTACGGTGCGATTTTCGCCGCTGTCCGCGGAGCCAAACATCATGTCCATCTGGAATACTATATATATGAGCCGGACAAAATCGGCACGTCACTGCGCGATTTGTTGATTGAAAAGGCCCGCGCGGGCGTGCAGGTGCGATTGCTGGTGGATGCATTAGGCGGCGCCAATCTTAAAGAAGAATTTCTGGCGCCGCTGCGCCAGGCCGGCGCCGAGGTAGCATTTTTCCACCCCACTCAAATGCGTATCCGCCCGGTATGGAATATGCGCACCCACCGCAAAATCGTCGTGTGTGATGGCCGGGTCGGCTTCACCGGTGGTATCAATATCACCGACGGAGAGGACGAACGTACGCGGTCCGACGCCTATCACGATTCGCATTTGCATCTTGAAGGTCCGGCGGTGCGCTGGCTGCAAATGATTTTCGTCGAAGACTGGTTTTACACCACAGGCCATGCATTGGGCGGCGACGGCCTGCTGCCCGACATGCCGCCCGGCCCCTACGCTGTGCAAATCATCCCATCAGGGCCCGACAGCGAATGGGAAGCGATACACCGTGCTTATATTGCCGCCATCGAGCGCGGCGTAAAACGCATTTGGCTTACTACGCCTTATTTTGTGCCGGGTGAAGCGGCGCTGATGGCACTCACCTCTGCAGCGCTGCGCGGCGTCGATGTCAAATTGCTGGTGCCGCGGCGCGGCGACTCGGCTTTTGTCACGGCAGCGGCGAGATCGTATTACGACGAACTGTTGCGCGCGGGCGTGCATGTATTCGAATACACCAAACGCATGCTGCACTCGAAGACCCTGGTAGTCGATGACACCTTCGCGCTGATCGGTACCGCTAACTTCGACAACCGCAGCTTTCGCCTCAACTTCGAAGTCTGCGCTACCGCCCACGGCGGCCACCTCAATGGGCAACTGGCAAAGCAATTCATCGCCGATCTCAAATCATCACAAGCTGTACGCGGCAACCGCGCCATAGCGCCTTTCCGCATGCGCCTGTTTGATGCCACTGCACGGTTGTTTTCGCCTTTGTTATAGAAACTGCGGTATCAAGGCTTGGGTTTAGGAACTTGAATAGCGTAATCGCCACCTGAAGTGCAGGAGATCGATATCGACCGGTTATAATTTCCCACTGCCAATCCGGTTGGATCAACTAAAACAGGCAATTGCGCTCGGGTCATGCAAGTACTATTTGGTAACCATTTTGCGTTTAATATATGGATGAAGCACTGCATTGATTCCGTAGCGCAATTAAACTATCTCCATAACTAATTGATTATATTTAATATTCCTATATGCCGTCCAAGTAAACTTCCTCAGCCCTATGTGCGTTAAGCTCGTGCAACGTATGCTTGAACGCGAAATCTCCGGAGGGTTCTAACATGAAATTATCAAAATTTATTGTCTTAGCCATTCTGTTTTTTGGTGTGCCGTTGACGAGCATGGCGCAAAATACCGAGCCGGTGGATAAGTTGCTTGAAAAGTTGCCTATGGAAAAAATGCTGAAAGAGGCTATCACTGCCGACGACATCGATATGCTGGCGAATGTTTTCAAATCTGCGCTGGGCGGCAAAGAAGTCGCGGTGCCAGAAGAATTCACGCAACGCATTGCGAGTAAAGCGGAGAAGCTGCGCATCGAGCTGACGCCGATTTTCAGTCAGTTGATAGACGAAATCGTGAAATCGATCAAGCTGGAAACCCAAGCGCAGCGTCTGTAAATCTTTTCTTCACTTAAAAAATGGCCGGGCTTCCGGCCATTTCGTTTTGTACCTCTGGCGAGTTGCGTCTGCGCTGGTTAAACTGGCGGCATCGTTTCACCTAACCAGGGAGTCAACATGTCAGAAAAAATTTTATTCCGTTCCGCCGAAGCCACCGTATTCGCCAAGCCCGGCCAATTCACCGACGCCATGCCGGAAATTTTGATCGGCGATGTGAGCGGACCCGTGGGCCAAGCCTTCGCCAATATGATGGGCCAGACGGCGGGCCACACGCGCATGTTCGCCATCCGCGCGTGCAACCAAATGGTGAAACCGGCAACCATGATGGTGCCCAAAGTAACCCTCAAAAACAGCAAAATGATTGAATTATTCGGCGGCGTGGTTCAGGCCGGAACGGCAGACGCCATCGTCGATTGCCTGTTTGAGGATATTTTGCCGCGGGGCCAGGCGAATAATCTATGCATTATCAGCCTAGTATGGATCGATCCGCAGACGCTGACTGACCCAAATCTGGATTTAAAGGATATGTATCGCACTAATTACGAGGCAACCAAACTCGCCGTGACGCGTGCGATGCGCAATGAACCGAGCGTGGAAGAACTCATCGCCAATCGGCACAAAATGAAACACGAGATGTTTGATCCGACAGCTTAGTCCCCGCCACAATTTTTTGCATATCGGGCATGGGATATTGTCATAATGCGACATAGCAGGCTTATCCGCTTGTCCTGTTTACAACTAAAGGAGGCGCTATGTTATCCAAATTCAAATTATTATTAATCCTGGCCTGTGCTTTTGTACTCAGCAGTTGCGCAGGCGGTTTGCAACAAGTATTGCCCGGCTCACTCACATTGACGCCTGGTCAATTGCAAAATACTTTGGCGAAAGGCTTTCCTTTCACAAAAAATTATTTGGGCTTAATTGATGTGACGTTCGCAAATCCGCAACTTTCCATGCAGCCGGACACCAAACGCATTTTGAGCGGCCTCGAAACTACGTTCAAAAACCCGTTAACCGGCACGCCTTATACCGGCAAATTAAATATCTCCAGCGCGCTAGGTTATGACCCCACGACACGTTCGGTGTTATTGAAAGAACCGCAGCTGGAAAATCTGGATATTCCAGGTTTGTCACCTTTGCTGATTGGGCAATTGACCAAAGTGGCGAATCTCGTAGCGCAGGAAAAATTAAAGGAATATAAAATTCACAGCTTCCAACCGGGCGAATTGAATTTCTTCGGTGTACCGTTAGAGCCGAAAGGCATCGAAGTAACGGCTAAGGGTTTGTTGGTGAGCCTTGCAAAATAATTTTTTAAAACTCGAAAGCCCGCGTAAGCCGGCTTTTTTGTTGCCCGCGATTAAATGGCTATCTTGTTCGATGCGTTATAATTCCAAGCTTTACTTGTTGTAAAGACATTCATGGATTTGATTCTGCTCATCAAGGCATTCGTGCTAGGCGTGGTCGAGGGTGCGACGGAATTTCTGCCCGTGTCCAGTACCGGACATCTGGTTATCGCATCCCAATTGATGGGGATGAAAGATGAGCGCACGGATTTATTTTTGATTGTCATACAATTCGCCGCGATCATGGCAGTTTGCTGGGAATACCGCGCCCGGCTCATGAGGCTTATTTCAATCACCTCCCTTGATCAGGAGTCTATGAACCTTGCGCGCAATATTCTGGTTGCGTTCTTACCATTGGCAATTCTGGGCCTGCTATTTGGCAGCCAGCTGAAAAAAATATTGTTCGCGCCTGTGCCGATCGCCGTCGCGTTTATCGCCGGTGGATTGATTATTTTGTGGGCCGAACGGCGCAAGCACACTGTTACAGTCAATGAATTGGATGAGATGACCTGGAAAGACGCGCTCAAGGTCGGCATCGCGCAGGCATTTGCGCTTATCCCCGGCACATCGCGTTCCGGTGCCACGATTATTGGCGGATTGCTTTTCGGCTTGTCGCGCAAGGCGGCGGCGGAATTTACTTTCTTTCTTGCCATCCCTACTCTCGGCGCCGCGTCGCTCTACGATCTGTTCAAGCACCGCGATTTGCTGAGCTTCGATGATGTGGGCATGTGGGTGGTGGGACTTATCGCGTCCTTTGCCAGCGCATTCCTGGTTGTGCGCGGTTTGATACGCTACGTCAGCAAGCATGATTTCACCCCGTTCGCGTGGTATCGGATTGCATTCGGCATTATCGTACTGGTGACGGGACAAATGGGCTGGGTAACTTGGTCACCGACCTGATACTTGGCATTTTCTAAAAAACGAGAGTTAAAAAAACCGGCATAGCCGGTTTTTTTGATTTCAGTCGCCTTGAAGAAATTTCAACGTTTCTTCCTGCGTAGCGAATGAAATTCGTCGGCGATGAGTTCCGTCCGCCGATGCGCCTCGGCGTATATATCCGCATGGGAGAAAAAAGTATCGCGAATTTGTTTGAGCAACGGGGAATTGGCGTGCAGCATTTCGTGAATCACGGTATCGAGCAAGTCGCGCGCCGCGTGGTCGTCGAGCTCGCATAAATAACGCTCGTTGAGATGCATGGTGTCGGTAATGCGGTTGTATTGGCCGAGACGGCGACTATGCGCGCGAAAACGATCCGCCCTTAGACGACGCGGAGTTCGGGTCAAATCGGTTTGCGTGCGCTGAACCAATTCCAGCGCAAGGTCAATATCATTCTTCATATAACTAATTGATTGTATTAATTATTTTTTCGTCGTCGCCATTAGTTCAGTGCGCTATGTTTGACGTACCGGGCAATCAGGCGCAGCAACTCGTCTTCCTGATATGGTTTGCCGAGATACTCGTTGACGCCCAGTTCGAGCGCGAAGTTACGGTGTTTTTCCGCGGTGCGTGATGTGATCATAATGATGGGAATGCCCCCGAGTTTCTTGTCGGCGCGGATATTGCGCGCCAGTTCAAAACCGTCCATGCGCGGCATCTCGATGTCGAGCAACATCACATCGGGAATCGTGTCCTGTAACTGCTGTAACGCGTCGACGCCGTCCTTGGCGGTCAGCACTTCGTAATTTTCCCGCAGCAGCAGACGACTGGTGATTTTGCGTACAGTGAGCGAATCATCGACCACCATCACCCGCGGGTCGCGCTTAGGCTTGGCAATTTCCAACACTCGGGCGGCGGGTTGCGCCTTGAGTGCCGCATGGCGGCGAGCCAGTTCGACCGGGTTAATGATCAATACCACTTTGCCGTTACCCACCACCGTGGCGCCCGAAACACCCGGCAAACGCGCCAGTTGCGGGCCGATATTCTTGACCACAATTTCGCGGTTACCGACTATCTCGTCTACCAGCATGGCAATCTGAGCCACGCCGCTTTTGAGCATGATCAACGGATATTTGGCCAGGCCTGCAACTGGTTTGGCTTCCACGCCAAGCAAACCTGACAACATGTGCAACGGGAACGATCTGCCTTGCCATTCGAAATAGTCTTTGGCAAAAAGCGCAGGCAGATTGTCAGGGCGGATTTCCTGCATATGCTCGACCATCACCGCGGGTATGGCGAACATGCGGCCGCCAGTGTTGACCATCAGCGCCTGCGTCACCGCCAGCGTCAGCGGCAGTGTAATGGTAAAAGTCGTGCCGCGCCCGGCAGCGGAGGCGACTTCGATGCGCCCGCCGAGAGACATGATTTCATTTTTTACCACATCCATGCCGACACCGCGCCCGGCCAGTTGCGTCACTTCGATGCTGGTGGAAAAACCCGGCAGGAAAATCAATTGCGTGAGTTCGGCATCAGTCGCGCGTTGCCCCGGATTTAGCAGTTTCATTTCGACCGCACGCTCGTGTATGCGCGCGAAGTCGAGTCCTGCGCCGTCGTCGGAAAGCGTGAGCAAAATGTCATTGCCCTGGCTTTTCGCGTCTAGCACAATTTCGCCGATTTCCGGCTTGCCGATTTTGCTGCGCGCATCGGTCATTTCCAGCCCGTGCGAAATTGCGTTGCGTAATAAATGCTCAAGCGGCGCGATAATCTTTTCCATCACGCTGCGGTCGAGTTCCACGCGGGCGCCGCGCAATTCGAGGTTGGCTTTTTTCCCCAGCTCTTTTGCCGTAACGCGCACCAAGCGATAAAAACGGTCTGATAAATTGTTCAGCGGCACCGTACGCACGCCCATCAGCTCCTGCTGCAAATCACGGTTGAGGCGCGTCTGATGGATTAACGCCGCGTCTGTTTCATCAAGACCCTTCAGCAGAGATTGCTGTACCGTGGCCACGTCATTTACGCTCTCTGCCATGATCCGCGTGAGCTCCTGCATGCGCGTGAAGCGGTCGAGTTCCAGCGGATCAAATTTCGAGCTGCCCTGCAGGGTCACGCTCGACTGGATCTGGCTTTCCGCCTGAATTTCCAGTTCGCGCAATTGCGTGCGCAATCGCACGACGTTTTCCGTCAATTCCGCCAGCGCTTTTTTGAAGCCGACCAACTCGGTTTCAATACGCGAGCGCGAAATAGCGAGTTCACCGGCATCGTTTACCAGGCGGTCAATCAAATCGGCGCGGACGCGCAACAACAATTGCTGAGCCGAAGCTTCCGTGACCACTGTGCCCGATACCGGCACCGCAGCAATGGCATCAACCTCGGGCCCGGCATGGGTTTCTTCCATGGGCATGACAAACGCTTCACCTGTTTGCAAGCGCTCAACAGCTGCGCTGAAACGGTCGATGCCGTGCTGCAACTCATCGAGCCTCACAGGTTCCAGTTTCGCCAGGCCTTCCATGGCAACGGTTTGCGATTCCAGGATATGCGCCAGCTCGCCGAGCCGCATGGCACCGGTCATGCGCGCTCCGCCTTTCAGCGTATGCAAATGACGGCGCAACGCTGCGGCAGCCGGTTTATCAGCAGGGTTGATTCGCCAGGCGCGGAATGCCTCGTTCACCTGCGGCAATAATTCGCCGGACTCCTCAAGAAATATAGGAATCAAATCCGCATCAATATCATCGGTAATCTGACGACGATCATCGGGTACGGCGACGCGCGATCGCGACACCTGCGTGGCGCCCGCTGGCAATGGCGCAATGGCGTCCGTCTTACCAAGGTGAATATCAGGAATAGGAGCCGTTAGTTCATCAAGATCAAAATTCTTTTTATAATTAATAGATTGTGTTTGATTGAGATTGCCCTTTGCAGCCGCTACACCGGCAACCAGTCCAGCTGCCGCAATATTCGTCGCGCTGAATGCCGGAGGTTTATCGCGCATGGAATCAGAGTGGGCAACATTCGGTATCGACGGCATATCCGGTACATCGGGAATCGACGTGGACAACGGTGTGTGCACAGGCTCCTGCCAACGCTGTACGGCAGACTCATGCGAGCTGCGTTTACTGCGCGCCGCTTCAAGTTGCGCATTAAGACGGCCGATGAGCTGCGGTGCGGGTTCCGGTGCGCGGCGCAGATTCACATCATCAATCATCGCCGAGAGGCGATCGACTGTGAGATCGAATACTTGTAATTGGTTGGCGGAATACACGGTCGGATGTTCGAGGCCGTCTTGCAAACTGTTTTCCAGCACGAGGCCGAGGTCGGCAATGGCGGAAAATCCGGTGGTATGCGATATGCCCGCCAGTGTATGCGCCGCGCGCATGAACTCGTGGCTGATGCCGCCTGCAGGGGTGACGCGCAGTTTTGCCAACTCAGAACGAAGCGTCTGTAAATGTTCGCCCGCTTCGCGCTGGTAAATCGCGAAAAAGCCCGGTGCCAAAAACAGGTCGCCGATTTGTACCTTTTTTTCCTGTTCGGGCTTCGGAGTTTCCGCGGGTTCCTGGCCGGATTTAAGCTGCTCGGCCATTTGTGTCACAGCCGCGCTATTAAGCTGGGCCGTGCCGGTTTTACTCAGGCTTCGCACCCAAGTCTGGAATAAATTATGCGAATCCCCGATCAAGCGCAGCAGACCCGGGGTGGCAGGTTTATCTTCCTGCAGCCATTTATTCAATACCTGCTCGACCTGCCAGGCTACTTCTCCCAGCTCTGCCAATCCGACCATGCGACCGCTGCCTTTCAGCGTGTGATACGCGCGGCGGATGGTAGTAAGCGCATCTTTATTATGGTTGACTGCGCGCGCAACATTCAGCTGCTGCTCAATATTGCCCAGCACTTCCGTCGCTTCTTCCAGGAATATTCCCAACAGCTCAGCATCGATTTCCGCTTTGGGCGCGTTGACCATGCGCGACACCTGGGCAGAAGTCTCCTGCATCTCGACAGACTTACCGTTAATGGCGGCAATGGTTTGTGCAAGTGAGACAGCATCAATTGATGCTTTATCCAACTGAACCAGAATATCGTTCGTTTGCTGTTTCAGGCCTTCATCCGATACCAACGCAGCGTCCTGCTGTAATGCGGCCACGGCGTTGCGCAATTGCTGGCGCGTGGCAGCATCGGCAGGATGGCGTTGCCATTCGGCAAACAGCGCGTCGATTTGTTTTTTCTGATTTTCCACCCCATCTTCAATGCTCTGCGGCACAGCCCCAGCCGCTTTCACCAATGACTGCCTGCCTGACGCCATGCGCGCAAGCACGGGAGCCAGAATCGTCCCGCGGTCCGCCTGCGCCTGCTGCAGGGCAGTCACATACAGGCCGAGGCCGCTCATTGCTTCAGCTATCGTTTCAGTATCATCATGCGATGAAGGCGCATCGGTTTTCGACAACACTTCAACCCGGTTACGCAGGCCCTTGATTACATCCACAGCGTCCTGTTGTTCAAGCATGGACAATGCGCCCTGCACTTGATTGATGAACGGCGTCAAGCTGGCAAGGGCCGGGCGCTTGGATGGATTGCGGAAGTATGCGTCAAGCACCTGTTCGATGTGGTGCAGGTTGTTATGGATTTCCTGCCCGACCTGCGACAGCACTAATTTTTCCTGCGCCTTGCGCGAAATATCGTCGAGCAAATCGGCTTGGCCGATTTCAGCTACCGGCGCCGGCTTGCCGTCCAGCGCCGCATCAAGGCGCGCCGCCATGTTTTGCGCCTGCGCGTCGAATTCGCCACCGAGCCTGGAATGATTATCCAGCGCCTTTTCGATCAGCAACAATGCGGTCGCCATTTCCAGCGCGATCGTTTCGCCCGCTGCCTGGTCGCGCTGCCGCAACGCCATTGCAGTAGCACTAACCTTATGGATAATGGAAATGAGGGATCTGTTTTCTTGCTTGTCTGCCCATTCGTTCAGGCGCGACGATTGTTCAACAAAATTTGCCAGTGAGTCTTTTTTGCCGGAAGTGAATTTGATCCACGCGTCTTTCAGTCCCGCCAGCACTTCGCGCATGTCGCGCAGCAAGCTTGAATGTTCGATTTTCGGCGGTGAATAAGTTGTCGCAGTGCCGTCGGCGGGCAGCAAATTTTTCAGTCTATATGCGTCGTGCAATTCCCTCACTCGTGCACTGCTCGGCTTGGCACGGGCAACCACATACAACACATCACGCATCAGGCGTTCGGCTACCTGGTCGGAGCCGTCGGCGAGGCGTTTCATCTGCATGTTGATGCGTGAACACGCCAGCTTGGCGGCAGGCGAATTATCACCGCCGGCAATCACATCCAGAAACCCACCGACAATCCACCAGAACCCGCGGCTGGATGATTTCGCACGCACGAGTTCAATTTTGTCCACGGCTTCGCGCATGGGATTGACCGCGGATGCGTTGGGCTGGCGCAGCCAGTTGAGCAGGCCCGATTCGAACTGGGTGCGGCAATCCTGAATCTGTTCCGCTTGTTCTGTTTTGCTCAGCGGCGGGCCTGGCGTGAGCGGCGGGGCTTGCACCGACAAGTCGGGGTAGAACAAATCGCTTTCTGGTACCTGTTCGACACCACGGGCTTTGCATAGCTCGCGGTACACCGGGAATAATTTCAGCGGAACGCTGGGTTCGCCTGCATGCAGGGTTTCCAGATAATCGCTCAGCGCAACCATTGCGTTCTTGCACAATTCCACCGTCGCGGCAGAGCCTTTGATTTCACGTTTGGCCAAGCCGCTGGCGATGGCCTCGACTTGCTCTGACACGCGCGCGACAGGGTCGAGTCCGATCATTTGCATGGCTCCCGATACCTGATGCAAATTAGCGCTCGCCGGCTGCAATGCCGCCCCCTCGCGCGGATCCTGCAAAAAGCGGTCGAAACTCTGCGTGGCGTTGGCAAGCGCCACGCCGATTTCAGACTTGACCCAGCCTAGCAGTCCGACATCGAATTCCTGATGTAAAGCACTCATAATTTTAGCGTCTGCGGCAAGCTTAAAGCTTGAAGCCGGAGACAGATCCTTTCAGTTCGCCGGCGAGTTCCGCCAGATCGAGTACCGAGTCGGCAGCTTCCCTGGTGCCCTCGGTTGTCTGCTTGGTGATTGTCAGGATCTCGCGCATATTTTTTGCCACGGTGTTGGTCGCCGTCGCCTGATCCTGCGTGGCTTTTGAAATCGATTGGATAAGTCCGGCCAGTTGTTTTGAAACCTGGTTAATTTCGTTCAATGCCTGGCCCGCCGCGTCGGAGAGCCTGGCGCCCTCAACCACGCCCTGGGTACTTTTTTCCATGGCAACCACGGCATCGTGCGTGTCTGCCTGAATGGTTTTGACGATTGCCCCAATCTGCCTGGTTGCTTCGGCGGAACGTTCTGCCAGTCTTTGCACTTCCTCTGCCACCACGGAAAATCCGCGTCCCGCTTCGCCGGCAGACGCTGCCTGAATCGCGGCGTTAAGCGCCAGTACGTTGGTTTGTTCAGTAATACCGGAAATCAACTCGACAATCTCGCCGATTTCCTGCGACGACTCGCCGAGGCGCTTGATCCGTTTGGAAGTGTCCTGGATGTGTTCGCGGATTTCCGCCATGCCTTTGATGGAATTTTGCACCGCCCCCGCCCCTTTTTCCGACGCCTCCAGCGAACGTTGCGCCACTTTGGCGGATTCGGCGGCATTCACCGACACCTGGTTAATCGACTGGGTCACGCGCAAAACCTGCGCCGTGGTTTCCTCGATTTCCCTCGACTGCCGGTCGGTCGCGTCGAGCAGGCGCTCGGACACCTGCTGGGCAAGGTGGGTGCGCTCGGATACGCGATGCGAAGCGCCGTTCACGCCTTGCACCAATACGCGCAGTTCATCGACGGTGTAATTCATCGAATCGGCAATCGCGCCGGTAATGTCCTCCGTCACCTGCGCCCTGACCGTCAGATCGCCATCAGCCAGACTGCCCATTTCATTCAGCAATTGCAATATCGCGGCCTGGTTTTTTTTGTTTTCGATTTCAATTATTTTTGACTGTTCTTCGCGCGCTTTTGTATTGCGGATGGCGCCGCGGGCCAGTAGATATAATCCCAACAGTCCCAACAGTGTAACCACCGAAGCAGCCCCCAGGGTTGCATAGAATTTTTGCTGGTTTTCTGTATTGCGCTGCTCCAGGATGCCGTCCAGTTGCGCCAAGGTTTTATCTCCCAGGGCATAAATCCTGTCTGCGCTTTTGCTGATCTGACCGCGGATTTCGTCCGGGGCAATTTCTATTTTTGGCGCATCCATCAAACGCGTTTTGATAGTGGCCATAATCTCGTTCAGGGACGCATTCGCACTGCTAACGTCGGTCCCTAAGTCAGCATCTAGTTTCTCGTTTGCATCCAGCGCGCGCCTGTAACCGTTAGCGACCAAGGCGGTCTGTGCAGTAAACGAACGGGAAAGCGTGTTATAAAGGGCACGATCTTCAGGAGCGACCGCTTTTTTTGCTGCCACTTCACCGGATAAGCGCCTTGCCAGGCCAGTCTGGTATAAAACCGTAGGCAGCCGGTTTACATAAGTATCCTGTAAGTAATAACTGTCGAGTGACGTATCAAGCGTCAACGTAGAATTGTCGGCAACGGTCACGGCCAGCGACTGGATTTGGTCCAGCAAATTATTGTGGGCGGCGAAATTCTCCGGCTCATCCATTTTTTCAAGATTAGCCTTCAGCTCACCCCAAAGTTTGCTGATTGCGTTCATCTGCCTACCCAAACCTAGATTCTGGTTGCTGCCCAAATCCCTTGTCAGACTTGCCATGAGCCCGTCGACTTTTGCGCGCATCGGCTCACGCTTGGCCAACGTTGCCTGGTCATTATTCAAAAGGGGGTTAAATACGCCCCGGTGCAAGGTCATCTGTCGCCAGAGTTCCCTAACCGGGCCCAGGTATTTGACACCCTCGCGTTTTTTCGAAATCGCGCCCAGTTCAGCTTTACTTTGCTGAACGGCGTTGTAAATCAACAGTGTTACCGGCAGCAGAAATAACAAGCCGATCAAAATGAATGCACGGCTGATATCAAAGCCGGAGGAAAGCCCCCTTCCTTCTGCAGTCTTCGGATTGATTTTGTTGGACAATTTCAGTGCCATAATGGATAGCGTCTACGTAATTTATTGATAATCATAAATATTATTTATGCCTATGCAGCCACGTCGAGGAATTTTTGATGCCGGGCAAGCGCTTCGGGATTAAGTACATTCCACGGCTGTCCCTCGGCATCACGCAAAACTGAAGCCACCCAGGGTTGTGCATCAGCTGGAGCGGCCTCATGCCTGAACGTGTCAGGGTTACGTAAGCCAGCCATACGTGTCACCTGGATAGCGGCTCCGTGGATGGCATCATGCGGAAGTAGCAGTAGCCGGTTTTCCGGGCTTGGTTTTAAGGCTGCTTTGTCGTTTAGCAGGGTGAAATCGACGACACTGTAAAGATTGCCGCGCACATTGCATACGCCGAGAAAATATTCCCGCGTCAGCGGCACCGGCTCCAGCATGGGTACGGGTAGCACTTCAGATACCTGCCGCAGTTCAATCAGCCAGTTTTGCCCGGCGGCAATGAAACCCAACATCGAGGTAGTCGATTCACCCTGAGAGGCGGCGTTTTTAAGTCTCTCAGAGACAGCGGCCTGGTATTCGCGCAGGCTGGATTTTTCCGTCATGGCTTATCTGCCGATGGTGCTGATTTTTCCCAGCAAGTCGGCTTCCTTGATTGGCTTCACCATGTATTCCACCGCGCCCTGGCGCATGCCCCAAACTTTATCTGTTTCCTGGCCCTTGGTCGTGCAAATAATGACCGGGATATTCTTGGTTGCTTCGTCGCGGGTAATAGTGCGCGTTGCCTGGTATCCATTCAGGCCGGGCATGATGACGTCCATGATGATCAAGTCCGGGTGGTCCGCTTTGGATCTTTCCACGCCTTCCTCGCCGTTTTTGGCCAGGATAACGTTGTAACCCTTTTTCGACAGCATGTCCTGCAAGTAGGCTCTTTCAGTTTCGGAATCATCCACAACTAAAATTTTCTTGATGCTCACTTTAAGATCCTCCTTCAAGCTACATGATTCAGTTGCGCCACATGATCTTGCACGGCCCGCAACAGACTTTCTTTGGTAAACGGTTTGGTCAGGTATTCATCGGAGCCGACCATGCGCCCGCGGGCGCGGTCAAACACGCTGTCCTTGGACGAGAGCATGACGACTGGGGTGGTACGATACTTACTGTGTTTTTTAATCAGCGCACAAGTCTGATAGCCGTCGAGACGCGGCATCATGATATCGACGAATATCAGATCCGGTTGGTGATCGGTAATTTTCGCCAGCGCGTCAAAACCATCTTCGGCCAGCACCACCTGGCAGCCTGCCTGCAGCAGAAATATCTCCGCGCTGCGGCGGATGGTGTTGCTGTCGTCGATCACCATTACGCGCGTTCCGGTGAGCGGTTTAGGCTCGTTCACAAACTCTCCAAATGTAATTCGCTCCGGTGCGGTTTCCAAACTGGCTGGCTGGTTCATGGGAAGTTTTCCTTATTTGACCGCTAACATGCCGACAAACTGCCGCCGGTGCAAGCAAAAGCGGGCTTGGACCCGCTTTCAGATTAGTGGGTGAATCGATGGTTAACAAGGCACAAAGTCACAAATACCTTAAATTTCAATCATTTCAAAGTCTTCCTTACGCGCGCCGCATTCGGGACAAACCCAGTTAACCGGCACATCTTCCCAGCGAGTTCCTGCTGCAATTCCCTCGTCGGGCAATCCGGCTTCTTCATCGTAAATAAAACCGCAAATCAGGCACATCCAGGTCTTGAACTTCATTTGGCGTATTCCGCTCGGTCGGCAGGATGTTGTGGGGCGTTTTACGATAGAATACAAGCTGGCTGAAGCTGTTGCTGCCGGCGTTTTTTTCCAGCCTTGCGCCCACTTCACCCACAGCGTGATAATACGGTGCTAATGCTATGTAAATCAAGCTTTTCGACTACTTTTCCGGATTGGTTGTCATGTTTCCTGCCCCTCCTGTTGTGCTGGTGTTTGCCGCGACCGACCCCAGTAGTGGTGCGGGTTTGCAAGCCGATGTGCTGACCCTCGCCAGCATGGGCTGCCATCCCCTGTCTGCCGTCACCGCCATCACGATTCAGGACACCGTCGGGGTAGAGGATGTTCTCGCTATTGATTCCGAATGGGTTGCCGACCAGGCGCGCGCCGTGCTGGAAGATATGCCTGTTGCGGCGTTCAAGCTCGGTCTTCTCGGCAGCACCGAAACCATCGCGGCCATTGCCGAGGTTGTGGCTGATTATCCGGACATTCCTCTGGTGTTTGACCCGGTGATTGCGTCCGGCCGCGGCGACGAACTTTCCACCGAAGACATGATTTCCGCTATGCGCGAGATGATCATTCCGCAATGCACCTTGATCACGCCGAACATCATGGAAGCGCGCCGACTGGCAATCGACGATAGCGACGATAACGACAACCCGGACATGGCTGAATGCGCGCGCCGCCTGATAGCCAGCGGCTGCGAATATGTGCTGATTACCGGCACCCACGACAATACTCCCAAGGTTATCAATACGCTCTACGACCTGAACGGCGTAGTGCGCACCGATGAATGGCCGCGCCTGCCCGGCGGTTTCCATGGCTCCGGCTGCACGCTTGCATCGGCATGCGCGGCGACCATCGCACAGGGTCTCGACATTCCCGAGGCGGTAAAGGAAGCGCAGGAATTTACCTGGCAGTCGCTGAAATACGGATTTCGCGCCGGCATGGGCCAGTCGATTCCGGACCGCATGTTCTGGGCGAGGGAAGAAGAAGAAGAAGGCGAAGAAACCTTGGAAAACCAGGTGTTTGATCGTCCCGGCCATTAATGACAATATCAATGTAATCAGATAGCTATATGCATCCCCCGTCAGTCATACGCGGCCTGTACGCCATCACCAAACAAACCGAAAATACACCGCAATTGCTGGCGGATGTACGCGCGGCTCTCGATGGCGGCGCGCGTATCATCCAATACCGCGACAAAAGTAAACACACTGCCTTGCGCATTGATCAGGCGTCGCAATTGCACGCGCTATGCAAGCTTTATAACGCGGCGTTCATCGTCAACGACGATGTGAATTTAGCCAAAGCAGTCGATGCGGACGGCGTGCACTTGGGCGAATTGGATGACAAGCTGGAAAAGGCGCGCAGCAAAATGCCGGGCAAGCTCATCGGCGTTTCCTGTTACAACCAACTCGATCGCGCCGTTGAAGCGGAAGAAGGCGGCGCCGATTACGTCGCTTTCGGCAGTTTTTTCCCCTCGAATAGCAAGCCCGATGCAGTACGCGCGCCGCTGGAACTATTGCGCACGGCTTGGCAACATATATCGGTCCCCATAGTCGCCATCGGCGGCATAACCGTGAACAATGCAACGGAATTAATCGATGCCGGCGCCGACGCGGTGGCCGTGGTGCGCGCGGTGTTTGACGCCGAAGACGTCATGTACGCCGCGCGAAATTTCAGCCAGCTTTTTATGACCAAACAATGACCAACCGCAACGAACAATTATTTCGGCAATCCATGCAACTCATTCCCGGCGGTGTCAATTCGCCGGTGCGTGCGTTCCGCTCCGTCGGCGGCACGCCGGTATTTTTTCAGCGTGGAGCGGGCGCATATTTCTGGGACGCGGACGGGAAAAAATATATCGATTACGTTGGCTCATGGGGCCCGCTAATTTTGGGCCATGCGCATCCAGAAGTCGTCAAAGCGGTGCAAGTCGCGGTCGCCAATGGCCTGAGTTTCGGCGCGCCGACCGAAGGCGAATTTTTGTTGGCGCAGGAAATCTGCAAATTGTTGCCGAGCATCGAACAAGTGCGGCTCACCAGCAGCGGCACCGAAGCGACCATGAGCGCGATACGCCTTGCGCGCGGCTTCAGCGGCAGAAATAAAATCATCAAATTCGAAGGCTGTTATCACGGCCACGGCGACGCGCTGCTGGTCAAAGCCGGCAGCGGCGCGCTGACTTTGGGCAATCCGAGTTCGGCTGGCGTGCCAGCGGAAACCGTCGAGCATACCGTTGTGCTCGATTACAACAACGCCGAGCAAGTGGTTGAATGCTTCACTCGTATCGGCCGCGATGTGGCCTGCGTCATTGTCGAACCGGTGGCGGGCAATATGAATTTTGTTGCGCCGGCAAAAGGCTTTCTCGAAACCCTGCGCAAACAATGCACGGATTATGGCGCGGTGTTGATTTTCGATGAGGTGATGACCGGTTTTCGCGTCGGCCTGCGCGGCGCACAGGGGGTGTTCAACATCATGCCGGACCTTACCACGCTCGGCAAAGTGATCGGCGGCGGCATGCCGATGGGCGCGTTCGGCGGACGCCGTGACATCATGGCGCACTTGGCACCGCTCGGCGCGGTGTATCAGGCGGGCACCCTATCGGGCAACCCGGTTGCCGTCACAGCAGGATTGACCACATTGAAATTGATACAACAAAAAGGTTTTTACGAAGCGATCACCACGACTACGCAATCTTTAGTCACAGGGTTAACAAACGCAGCGAAGCAAGCCGGTGTGCCGTTCAACGCCGCGTCGCTAGGCAGCATGTTCGGCTGTTTTTTCCGCGCCGAAGTGCCGACCACTTACGCGCAAATGATGGAATGCGACAAAGAAAAATTCAGCCGCTATTTCCACGGCATGTTGCGCGAAGGCGTGTATCTCGCGCCATCGGCGTTTGAAGCGGGGTTTGTTTCGGCGATGCATACGCAAATGGAAGTCGATGCGACGGTTAGCGCGGCGGCAAAAGTTTTCTCCAGTTTATAAAATCCTCTTTCCATTTTTTTGCTGTCATCCTGAGCACAGCGAAGGATCTGCTTTTGCTTTGAAATATTAAAATGCAACTTAACCCCAACCAATCCGCTGCCGTCAAATATCTCGATGGCCCACTCCTCGTCCTCGCCGGCGCGGGCAGCGGCAAGACGCGCGTCATTACGCAAAAAATCGCCTATCTGATCGAGCAATGCGGCTACGACGCAATAAATATCGCGGCGATTACTTTCACCAACAAAGCCGCGCGCGAAATGGGCGAACGCGTGGCCAAGCTGATGGGCGGGCCGCAAAAAGGCTTAACCGTTTCCACGTTTCACGCACTCGGCATGCGTATTTTGCGTAGCGAAGCGACGGCGCTGAATATGAAACCGAAGTTTTCCATTCTCAATGCCGACGACAGCTTCGGCATCATCGCGGAAATTTGCAAATCCGTGGATAAGAAATTTATTGAACAAAATCAATGGATTATATCACGATGGAAAAACGATTTTGTGTCGCCCATCGCAGCGGGAAATATTGCGGCGAACGAAAACGAACAACTTGCGGCAAAAATTTATCGCTACTATCAAGCCACGCTGCATGCTTATCAAGCGGTCGATTTCGATGATCTGATTCGCTTGCCGGTGGAATTATTCGAGCGCGACAAAGACATTCTCGACAAATGGCAAAATCGTTTGCGCTATTTATTGATCGATGAATATCAGGACACCAACGCATGCCAATATAAATTGGTGAAGTTGCTCACCGGCGGACGCGGTTTGTTCACCGCCGTGGGTGACGATGACCAGGCGATTTACGCCTGGCGCGGCGCCAATGTGGAAAACCTGCGCACCTTGCAAAGCGACTTCCGCAATTTGCATGTGATCAAACTGGAACAAAATTACCGCTCCACCGTGCGCATTCTCAAGGCGGCGAATAATCTCATGGGCAACAACCCGAAATTATTCGAGAAAAAATTATGGTCCGAGCTCTGCCTGGGCGACGCGATTAAAGTTACCACGGCGAAAGACGACGACGCCGAAGCCGAAACGGTAGTGATGGATTTGCTGGCGCACCAATTCCAACACCGCACCTCGCTCGGCGATTACGCGATTTTGTATCGCGGCAATCATCAGGCGCGCGCTTTCGAGCAACAATTGCGCAACCAAAAAACCGCGTACGAAGTCAGCGGTGGCATGTCGTTTTTCGATTACGCCGAAATCAAAGACCTCACCGCGTATTTGCGCTTGATCGCGAATGCCGATGACGATCCGGCATTCATCCGCGCAGTGGCCACACCGAGGCGCGGTGTCGGCGCGAGCACTTTGGAATTGCTCGGACAATTTGGCGGCGAACATAAAATGAGCCTGTTCGAGGCCGCGTGCGACGCGAATTTTCAATCACTTGTCGCGCCCAAACAGCTCGAACCATTGCAAGAATTTATTAAATTAATCAATGGCTTAGAGTTTAACGCACAAAAACAATCGGCAGAGTCCGTACTCGAAGATTTGGTCAAACAAATCGGTTACGAAATTTATTTATTCGACAGCGACGACGCGAAAAAAGCCGAAGTGCGCTGGAACAACGTGCGCCAGTTCATCGATTGGTTGAGTAAAAAAAGCGAAGCCGAAGACAAAAATTTATTCGAGCTGACGCAAACCATAGCACTAATTAACCTGCTGGAAAACCGCGAAGACAAAAGCAACGCGGTGCAACTCTCGACGTTGCATGCGGCGAAAGGATTGGAATTCAAGCATGTGTATTTAGTCGGAGTAGAAGAAAATATTTTGCCGCACCGCGAATCGCTCGAAGGCGCGAAAATCGAAGAAGAACGCCGCCTCATGTACGTCGGCATCACCCGCGCGCAACGCACGCTGCACATCACCCTCTGCCAAAAACGCAAACGCGCCCGCGAATTCCAGGTCTGCGAACCGAGCCGTTTCATAGCCGAAATGGGCAAAGAAGATCTGAAATTTTCTGGTGACCATCAGCCGCAAGAGGTGGGAAAAGCCGAAGGTTCTTCGAGATTGGCGGCGTTAAAAGCGATGCTAGATAAGGCACCGGCGGAAGCTGTGGATTAGAACTTGCCATCACTCCACGTTTTGAGGCCGCCCATCAGCTCGATGCAATTTATTGTCTTTGTAAGTAAATTGTTCACACCATCCAAACAGTGACGTATCAAGCTTATGTTCTGCTTTTGGGTTGTGCAGTATAGAAATTTCGTCCCCAAGCCGGGTGAGATTTATTGTGCAGTCGGCATATGAGTGGATTACAGCGGAGCAGAACGAGGTATTTTCGTCGAGAAATGAGTTTGTAGAAACTAGCGATCCATTTAGTTTCGATATTTCTGGTCGATGCTCATAAAACGAATCCTTAACTCTATTCGTTTTAACATCAAGCTCAAGCGTCAGCGGGCCTATCGGCAAAAATGCTTGTAAATAATAGGGCAGCCGGTTTCCGTCCCAGCCATTTGGGATACCTCTGGAATTAACGGCAAGGATGTAAAAATCTTCGCTTGAAATAATTCTTTTATCCAACGCTGTTTTATACTTCTCGCGTTTTTCGCTGAGTGCATTTGTAAAGCGCAAAAGAATTTTTTCAGTTGGGACTGAATAAACTTCACTATAAACATTATCGTTTGGAACTTTGTCGGAACCTGTTCCTCCATTAGGCGCTATAGCCTCGAACCACACGCGCTTGCTACCAATCATTGAAAAAAATTCCGGCCCTTCATCTCCGCCGCGTTGAAGTTGGTGCCCTCGCTCCATAAGAACCACAGCAAGATACATCTCCCAGAATCTTTGAAGAAAATGATTTCGTGCATCATCGCGAAAGTGGGTATCAGCTAGGGGTTGGTATCGTGCCCATAATTGCTCAACAAATTTCCTATATTTGCTGCAATCTGCTCGGTCTCTTGCATTGACGTACCCCATATCTTTGGACGGGCCATCAATAAAGAAACTGCTGGTCGACGATGCCATTTATGAAAGCCTGACAGCAGAAAAAAAGTAAAAGAGTGTTTGACCCTTGTGCATTATAACTATCTGATCAAAGTAAATTTTTTACCGCCGCTCTTCTTAAAGAAATAAATAGTGCGCGAAGCGCCCACTCAATTTCTGTACAACGTCTCATACGAATGTGAGCTGCTCAAAAACATATTCACACCTAAAAACGCGAACGTTGTCACAACCAAATGGGCCACCGTTCGCCGGGCGAGCAGTGGCAGAAAACATTTTTGTTGAGCGACGATGTATTACGAAGGCATCGGACTTAATCAGAGCTCCTTTAGTGCAGCCCGGCGATATATTCTGCCACGGCTTTGATTTCTTTTTCGCTCAGTCGGGCGGCTATGCCATTCATCATGACGTCGCTACGCTCGCCAGTGTTGAAGGCCTTGAGTTGCGCTATGGTGTAATCGGTATATTGGCCAGACAAGCGCGGATACTGCGCGGGAATGCCGATGCCGTTCGGCGCGTGGCAGCCTGCACACGCCGGCAAGCCTGTGGCAGCATTGCCGCCGCGATAAATTTTTTCGCCCAGCTTTGCCAACGCCAGATCTTTCGCGCTATTGGCTTTGGGTTTTTTCTCGGCGAAATACGCACCCAGGCTTTCCATGTCTTCCGGCGTCAGCGTTGCCACCATGCCGGACATCACCGCGTTTTTACGCTCGCCGGACTTAAAGTGGCCGAGCTGCGTGGTGATATACTTTGCGTGTTGTCCCGCGATATTTGGATTGGCGGCGCTCACGCTATTGCCATCGGCGCCATGACAGGCGGCGCAGACTTGTGTGACGATGGTTTGTGCTTTGGCGGTATCGGGTTTTTTGGCGGCGGGCGGCGCAGCCGCTTCGTTGGCGCATACGACGGTGGCACTAAGACAAGCTAAGACAGCGATGAATCGTTTCATTACTTGCTCCTGAAGGCTCGGCTGTCGCTCTCGATGTTGGCGACGCTTTATTTTTCAAACCCCGCATTTTAACGCAGAACTTCACTCCGATACCAGCACGGGCTGCGGCCCGATTTGCAGTCCATAAACATGACGATATTTCAGCACGCGGCTTTTCACACCACCGTCAACCACTTGCAGGATCTTCCGCCCGAGGATTGCGCAGAAGTCGCTTTTGTCGGCCGCTCCAACGCGGGCAAATCCAGCGCCATAAACGCACTCGCTAACCGCACACGGCTCGCCTTTGTGAGCAAAACGCCGGGGCGCACGCAGCATATTAATTATTTTTCGCTGGGCGACAACCGTTTCCTGGTGGATTTGCCCGGTTATGGCTTTGCCAACGTGCCGCTGGCGATTAAAGACCATTGGGAAAAGCTCGTCGGGGGCTATCTTGCCACACGCCAATCATTGCGCGGCTTGATTATCATAATGGATATCCGTCATCCATTACGGGATACTGACCGCGATATGATCGAATGGTTTACGCCCTCGGGCAAACCGATTCACATTCTACTTAGCAAGGCTGATAAACTTTCGAAACAGGATCAGCATGCGAAACTAAAAGAAGTGGAAGCTGAATTGCACGAGCATTTTCCCCATTGCAGCGTGCAATTGTTTTCCAGCCCGAAACGTATGGGGCTGGAACAAGCTGAAGCAGTGGTTACGGCAATGTTGAATGATGCGCCGGAAGAAATCGCAGCAGAAGGTGATAGCGCGACTGAAGGCACTGATTGAATTTTAGCAATAAAAACCCCCGGCCAAAAGGGGATAAAGACCGGGGGTGTGTAAAAGCCTTCGTAGGAAGGCTCCCGCTCAGGGAGGTGAAGCGGGGAACGATGCAAGCACCGTTCAGTAGTAAGAGCCTCGAAAATTTGATGAGTTCCGCCGTATAGCCACAATTTTATAACTACTTGATTAAATTGAGGTAATTATGACAAAAATTCTCGGTCAATTTCCGCAGATTCGCATGCGCCGGATGCGTCACGACGATTTTTCGCGCCGCATGAGGGCGGAAAATAGTTTGAGCGCGAACGATTTTATTTATCCAGCGTTTTTGCTTGAAGGCAAAAATAAAGTCGAGCCGGTCAAATCCATGCCTGGCATCTCGCGCAAATCGCTCGATAAACTTTTCGCTGACGCCGAACGCTGTGTCGAATTGGGCATCCCTGCTCTCGCATTGTTCCCGGTGGTGAGCGACAAGCTGCGCACCGAAAACGCGAAAGAAGCCTACAACGCCAAAGGTTTGTTGCCGACGGCGTTGCGCGAATTAAAAAAGCGTTTCCCCGAATTAGGTTTAGTCACCGACATAGCGCTTGACCCTTACACCAGCCACGGACAAGATGGCTTGATCGACAAATCCGGCTATGTGCTCAACGACGAAACCATCGAAGTATTAGTGAAGCAAGCTTTGTGTCACGCCGAAGCGGGCAGCGACATCGTCGCGCCGAGCGACATGATGGACGGACGCATAGGCGCGATACGCGCCGCGCTGGACCTGAAAAAATTTATTCACACCAAAATTCTCGCTTACTCAGCCAAGTACGCATCGAAATTTTACGGGCCGTTTAGAGACGCCGTCGGCTCAGGAAAAATGCTCGGCAAAGCGGATAAAAAAACTTACCAGATGGACCCGGCCAATTCCGACGAAGCCTTGTGGGAAGTCGGCCTCGATTTGCAGGAAGGCGCAGACATGGTGATGATCAAACCCGGCATGCCGTACTTAGACATCGTGCGCCGCGTGAAAGACGAATTCAAAGCGCCGACTTTCGTCTATCAAGTCAGCGGCGAATACGCCATGCTCAAAGCCGCCGCGCAAAACGGCTGGCTGGAAGAACGCGCCTGCGTGCTCGAAAGTTTGCTCGCGTTCAAACGCGCGGGAGCCGATGGGATTTTGACTTACTTTGCGATTGATGCGGCGGAGTGGTTGGCGGAAAAATAGTAGCTCGCAAGGAGGCTATATGCCAAATGGCAGTTGCTTATGCGGCAAAGTCAGTTATGAAATCAACGGTAAATTATCCGGCGCATTGAACTGCCATTGTCCCATGTGCCGCAAAGCGCACGGTGCTGCGTTCAGAAGTCGCGCACGCGTGAAGGCCGCCGATTTCAAATGGATTAAAGGCGAAGAACTGATCACTTGGTACGAGTCATCGCCCGGTAATCATCGCGGATTTTGCAGCCGTTGCGGTTCGCCATTGCTCAGTCGATTCGACAGCAAATCCACGTATGGCTTACCGCTCGGCGCGCTCGACAATGACCCCGGCGTAAAACCTGCCATGCATATTTATGTTACCAACAAAGCGCCGTGGCATGACATTACCGAAGCGCTGCCGCAGTTCGATGTGCATCCAAAGTAGCACAAAGCACATATATTTTCGTAAGAAATAATTTAATATAATCAAATAGTTATGATTACTCTCTACGAACTGCATTGGTCACACTATTGCGAAAAAATCCGCATCGCGCTCGATTACATGCAACTCGAATGGCGCATGGTCGGCATTGATGCGTTTAGTAAAAAACAGATGCGTGAGTTTGCGGCGCCGGAACATTTGGGGGGTTATCGTGTGCCGGCGATACATGATGATGCGACGAATATTTTTGTGATGGACTCGACGCCGATACTGCGTTATCTCGCAGACGCTTATCCCGAAAACCCACAATTATTTCCTGGCGATGCGGCAAATCGCGCTTTGATTGACGCGAAAGTATTGGAACTGGATACGCTGCCCGGCATTCCAGGGGGGCGCTTTGGTTATTCGCAAGTGATACTTGAATGCCCGGATTTACTGGCAGATTTATTTTTGCCGCGTGAGGCTAAGGGATTTTATTGCCTGCCCGTCATCCGCAATATCACCTGCATGATTATGGGTATGGTGTTGAGCAAACGATTATATTTTCATCGCTCGGAATCTTTAGGCTTGTACGAAGCGTTGGAAAATTATTTGATCCGCATGGCGAAAGAATTGGACGGCCGCGAGTTTGTCGTTGGCAATCAATTTCCCGCCGCCGATACTACGCTGGCTACGCATTTGCGCACGATTACTGTCGTGCCGTTTTTCGCCGAGCATCCCGGCCTGCAAAATTTATTCGCGCGCCATCGCGCTGTCATCGCCAAATACGGCAAAGAGCCGCAATCAGCTTACCAGATTGCCATCGCTAACGCGCGTCTTTCGCGCGCGCCGATGCGGCGCAAGCTGCGCGATCTCGCAGCGAAGTTACCGTTCCAAACTAATCTTCAAGTTGCGGGCAACGATCAGAAAACTGTGTGGGACTGGAAAATGGCATTCATGCCGTTTCACTGTTTAATTGGCCTGCGGCAAAATAAATTGCGCCAAGTCACAGCGAGCTTGTCCGTCAGATAATGATAGGGCGGGTCACGCCCGCCGAAAACATTCGGTTTCGCGCGCATTGCGCACGCTAGATTTTTTATGGCGGTTGCCTCGCCCTACTCTACGGGTTTGATTTCATTATCAAGTAAAGCTTCTACCTGCGCCAATTTCGCGCGCTCCATCACTCTGCCGTCGGCTTTGAATTTTTGCACGATGCGTAAGTCGTCGGTGTCGTATACCGACAGGGTGGCTTGCGTGTCTTCCACATCTAGGGTGAAGGTGGGGATTTCGACGGTTTTGTCGCCCAGGCGATTGCGTTTGAAGCCGCTTTTGTAATCGCGGTTCTGGTTGATGAAATAAATTTCCAGGTCTTTCACGCTGTCGCAAAACAATTGCAGGTTGATGTCGGAATGCTCGGTCGCCGTGCCTGCTAATACGGAGCCGACCAGATAAGGATTGAATTCGTGCAGCTCGCGCATCAAGGTGACGGCGCGATCGCGCAAGGTACGCAAGATTTCCGGCTGGCTGTCGCTTTTGAATATCGATTGGTATTCACGCAGCGCGTCGTCGATTTCCTTGTTGTCAGGCAACGACTGTGTATCAATTGCGTTGAGTTGCCGCGCGGCTTTTTGCTTGGCGCTGGCGTAATCCTGCACGCCGTCTTCTGCCATGAGCTTCGCCGCTGTGTGAGCGATCTGGCTGCGCATGAGATTGCGCTTGAGTTGGTCGCGCCGAGGCATGATTTTATCGCCTTTAAAAATCTAATTAAATCAAATGCGTATATGGCTTAAAACAATTGGGCTTTTATTTCCTGTTGCTGCTGAATATCTTCCGGCCGCGGCGCGATAATGTCGGGCACATAATCAGCTGGTGGGTATTCTTGATAAAAATATTCGACGACCGAGCCCGTACCCACGCCAACAGGAAACCCTGCCGGTAAGCGGCTGCCATTAAATTCGCTGACGGCTAAAGTTATTACGCCTTGCGGTCGCACTAGTTGCGTTTCGGCCACGCCTTTCAGCACTTTGGCCATATAGCCAATCCAGATAGGCAACGCAGCTTGGCCGCCGGTTTCGTTTGCGCCCAAGGGTGTAGGGTTATCAAAGCCTACCCAGCTTACGCCAACCAGTCCTCCGTTAAATCCGCAAAACCAGGCGTCGATATGATCATTCGTCGTGCCAGTTTTGCCTGCGAGATCTTTGCGCCCCAGTTTCATCGCAGCAGTCGCTGTGCCGACGCGCACGACATCGCGCATGAGTGTATTCATAATAAAGGCATTGCGTGGATCGATCACGCGCTCGGCGTCGTATTCGGCCAACTCGGGTTTGGCTTCCATCACCAGATTGCCCTTTTGATCTATGACGCGTTGAATAAAATACGGCTTGATGAGATAACCGCCATTGGCGAATATGGCGTACGCTGAGGCCATTTGCAAGGGCGTCGCCGAGCCTGCGCCCAGCGCGAGCGTGAGCACAGGCGGATGTTGTTTTTTGTCGAAGCCGAAGCGGGTAATGTAATCCTGCGCGTAATCGGTGCCTATGCTGTCGAGCACGCGGATCGATACCATGTTTTTCGATTTCGCCAGCGCGGCGCGCAAGCGCATTGGGCCATCATATTTGCCATCGTAATTTTTTGGCTCCCATAATTCGCCGCCGGTTTTTTCCGGCGGAATAATAAACGGTGCGTCATCGAACAAGCTGGCGGCTGTGATGCCCTTTTCCAGCGCAGCGGAATAGATGAAAGGTTTGAAGCTGGAGCCGGGTTGGCGCCATGCCTGGGTAACGTGATTGAACTTGTTGCTGCCGAAATCAAAACCGCCCACCAGGGATTGAATCGCGCCGTTGGCCGGGTTCAATGACAAAAACGCCGCCTCAACTAAAGGAGTTTGGGCAATCGACCATTCGTTATTTCTGGCGGCGTCTTTCATGACGCGAATGACGGAACCACGACGGATGCGGTTCGGACCTGTGGCTTTTTCGCCGATCATTTTTGCGGCGAATTTTAATCCATCAGATGAAATGTCAATTCGTTCACCGCCTTTAAGGTAGGCCTTCAGTGATTTCGGGGTGGCATCCAGAACGATCGCCGGAAGTAAATCGTCGTTGGCATCTTTCCCCTGAAATAAATCGTCATAGTCTTCTTCTTCGTCTCCTTTACCTACGACGGCTGGCAGGTTGACTTGAGCTTCGGCACCCCGATAACCGTGGCGTTTGTCGTAATCCGCCACGCCTTTCCGCAGTGCAGCATAAGCGGCATCCTGATCCTTTTTCAGCAAAGTGAGATACACCCTCAACCCGCTGGTATAGGTAGCCTCACCGTATTTCTCAAAAATGGTCTGGCGTGCCATCTCGGCCACATGCTCACCCCGGACGGGGAAAACTTGGGTTTCTTGCTGAATTTTGAGTGGTTGCTTGATCGCTTCGATATATTGTTCTTCGGTTATGTACTTTAAATCGCGCATCCGGCGAAGAATATAATGCTGGCGCTCGATCGCCCGTTTGGGATTCACGATTGGGTTGTAACGGGAAGGCGCTTTGGGCAGTCCGGCCAGCATCGCCTTGTCGGCCAAAGACAGCTTTTCCAGTGGTTTATTGTAGTAAGCACTTGCTGCGGCAGCGAATCCATAGGCTCGTTGCCCCAGAAATATCTGATTCATATAAAGTTCGAGAATCTGGTCTTTGGACAGGTTGTGCTCGATTTTGAACGCTAAAAGCACTTCGGAAAGTTTCCGGGTAAAGGTTTTTTCGTTTGATAAGAAGAAGTTACGTGCAACCTGCATGGTAATGGTCGACGCGCCTTCTTTGGCGCCGCGGGCGGTTATATTGGCGTACGCTGCCCGCAAGACCCCCACATAATCTACCCCGCCATGTTGGTAAAAGCGGTCATCTTCCGCGGCTAAAATGGCCAGCCTCATGTCTTCCGGAACTTCTTCGATTTTGACCTTGGTTCGGCGCTCTTCGCCAAATTCACCAATTAATATCTCATCGGCGGTATAGACCCTGAGGGGGATTTTTGGTTTGTAGTCGGTGATGGCCTCCAGGTCCGGGAGAGTTGGATACAACAATATGAGTGTCAGCGCCACTACACATGCCATGACCAAGCCAAGGGATACCAGCATTACTACAGGGTAGAACCACCAGCGACCGGACATATGAAATGACGTATGTGAACTAGTTAATAGGATTATCAAGCTTAGCGGAGGATTATAACCATCCCTGCCGCTAAAACAAATTTGCAATAATTTGCTTTACTATCTTTAGGGTTGTTGTTAGGATTTAATGTAATTTATCAGGATGTTGCGCCTACCCCGTCATGTTTAAAGAAAAACTGTTATCCAAGCTGGAATTTCTGAAAGCCAAGTCCCCACCACTTATTGGTGTGGACATCAGTTCGTCTTCGGTCAAAATGCTCGAGATTTCGGAAGCCGGCGGAAAGCTGTTCCGGGTGGAACGCTACGTCATCGAACCCCTTCCCAGAGATGCTGTGGTCGATGGCAACATAGTCAATATCGATGTGGTGTCCGAAGCAGTGAAACGCGCCTGGAAGCGTATGGGTTCGCGGATAAAGAACGTTGCTGTCGCGTTGCCGGCCGCTGCAGTCATCACCAAAAAAGTCATTCTTCCTGCTGGTCAGCGGGACGAAGACCTGGAAGTCCAGGTCGAATCGGAAGCCAACCAATATATCCCGTTTTCTTTGGATGAGGTCAACCTGGATTTTCAGGTGCTGGGACAAGGTGCCAGTGGGCCTGAAGAAGTGGAAGTCTTGATTGCTGCTTCGCGCAAGGAAAAAATTGAAGACCGCGTCGCTGCCGTGGATTCCGCCGGACTGAAAGCTACGGTCATGGACGTTGAGTCATTTGCCGCGCAACGGGCATTTGAACTCATCAGCTCCCACCTGCCAGGCGGGGGCGAAAATACCGTGAGCACCATAGTAGATGTGGGCTCTTCAATCACTCGGATCACCGTTTTGCACAAAGGACAAACCCTTTACATGCGCGAACAACCTATGGGCGGCGCGCAGCTTACGCAGGATATCGCCACCCATTTCGGCATGAGTTTTGACGACGCGGAAGCCGCTAAACGCAAAGGCTCATTGCCTGAAAATTACCGCCCCGAAGTCATGCATCCCTTCATGGAACGCATCGCCAATGAAGTGGCCCGCGCATTGCAATATTTCTTTACTTCGTCGTCATTCAACAAGGTTGACCACATCGTGCTGGCCGGTGGCTGCGCTACCATGCCGGGGCTTGAGGAAATGGTCGCCAACCGCACGCAGGTACCTACACTGATCGCCAACCCATTTGCACACATGGCGTTATCCCAGCGCTTTAAACCCCGCGCTCTGGCCCAGGATGCCCCATCGCTGATGGTCGCTTGCGGACTCGCCATGCGGAGGTTTGACGAATGATACGCATCAACCTACTGCCGCATCGACAGGAAAAAAGGAAACGTCGCCAAACACAAATGGCCATGTTTGCCGGGCTTACGGTTGCTGCCGGGGCTTTGGCTTGGTTGGGTGGCCACTATTTATTGAATTCGCAAGTTGACAATCAGTCTGTGCGCAATACTTATATTAAGAATGAAACTGTCAAGCTAGACAAGCAGATTGAGGAAATCAAAAAACTCAAGGAACAAACCCAGTCTTTGCTGGATAAAAAAAAGGTAGTGGAAAATCTGCAGGCCAATCGGAGCGAAGCAGTTGCGATGCTGGACGAACTTTTACGCCGGATGCCTGAAGGTGTCTATTTGAAAACGATTAAGCAAACTGGCAGTAAAGTTAACCTCACCGGCTACGCGCAATCCAATGCCCGTGTCTCGACATTAATGCGGGCAATTGAGGAATCAAAGGTGATGGGATCGCCAGAACTGGTTGAAATCAAAGCCGTGACAACCAACAATTCGCGGGCGAATGAGTTCAGCCTCAACCTGACAATAAAGCGCCCGGAGCCCCCTAGCGACAAGAAGAAGGATAAAAAAGCATGACGCTGGATGAGTTAAGAAGTCTGAATCCAAAAGACATCGGAAATTGGCCCTTTCCTGCAAAGGCTGGCGCCCTATTGCTCTTGCTGCTGCTTATCTTGGTCGCCGCATTTTTCCTCGACTGGAATGAAAAATGGGATTCCATAAATCAGGGCAAGGCCGAAGAAAACACATTGCGCGAAACTTTCTTGCAGAAAAAAGAACAGGCAATCAACCTCGATGGTTATAAAAGACAATTGGCAGAAACAGAAAATGCTTTGGCTGCACTTTTGAAACAACTGCCAAACAAATCTGAAATGGATGCCCTGCTGATTGATATCAACCAGGCGGGTTTAGGCCGTGGTTTGCAATTTGAATTGTTCAAACCCGCCGCGAAAGAAAATGTGTCTGATTTCTATGCTGAATTACCGGTTAACGTCAAAGTAACCGGTAATTATCACGACCTTGGCGCTTTTGCCAGCGATATCGCAAAACTGCCGCGTATTGTGTTGCTCAATGACTTGAATATCCAAGCCGGTAAAGACTCCGCTCTTACGATGGACGCCATTGCCAAGACCTACCGCTATCTCGACGAAGAAGAGTTGTCCAAGCAGCGCAAAGCTGTCAAAGATGCAAAGGCACCGAAATGAAGAAAATAACTTTCTCCGCCTTATTGCTTTTGCTGCTGGCTGCCTGCGGCGGCGGCGTCAATGATGAGCTAAAAGAATTTATTACCAATGCTGATAAAAATGCGAAGCGCTCGGTACCGCCTTTGCCGCCTGTGCAAGCCTATACGCCATTCGGCTATACCGGTTTCGACTTGCCTGATCCATTTAAGCCGCGGACATTGACGCCTGTCAAAGTTGGCACGGGCATTAACGCCCCTGATCTGAACAGGCGCAAAGAAGCGCTTGAGGCATTTCCGCTGGAAAGTTTGAAAATGGTAGGTACGCTGCAGCAGCAAAAAGAAAACTTTGGACTAGTTAAGGCTGATACGACTGTGTATCGGTTAAAAGTGGGTAACTACGTTGGTCAAAATTTTGGCCGGGTGACGGAAATTACCGACACCGCGATCAATGTGAAGGAAAAAATTCAGGATGGTAGCGGTGATTGGACCGAGCGCGACAGCAGTCTGAAACTGCTTGAAGATCAGGAGAAAAAGAAATGAGATTTTTAATGAATACACTTCCCTTGCCTAGTATCGGCTTATGGCGAAACTGGCGCGAAAGGCACGCCTCGCTGGTCATATTTGCCGCAGGACTACTTGCATTTGCCGTGCCGCAGGCCCACGCCCAAATGGCAAACAGCATTGATGCCATCAACGTATCCAACCAGGGGGGGGGGCAACTGGTGGTGCGCATGACTTTCCGCGAGCCTCTGGCAAACCCGCCAGCCGGGTTTTCCGTTAACAATCCACCGCGTATTGCTTTGGACCTGCCTGATGTCACCAACAATATGGGGAAAAATGTCATCGAGGCGAACGATGGTGATTTGCGCAGCATTAATGTAGTGCAAGCGTCCAACCGCACACGCGTAGTGATGAATTTGATCCGCCCCCTCAGTTATACGACCCAAGTGGATGGCAATACTTTGCTGATCACCATGCAAGGTGCTGCAGCCGTTTCTTCCGGCGCCGTTACCGCGCCGGTGGTTCAATTTGCCCCCGCGCAACCTGGAACTGCAGGTCACTCATTGCGTGACATCGATTTTCGCCGTGGCAACAACGGCGAAGGCCGCATTATTGTCGATCTGTCGGACAATTCCACCGGCATAGACATCAAGCAATTGGGCAAAAAAGTTGTCGTTGAATTCATTAACACAGCCTTGCCGCAAAACCTGCAGCGCCGCCTCGATGTAGCTGACTTTGGTACACCAGTTACGACAGTTGAGACCTCTGCTCAAGGGAAAAATGTACGCCTGACGGTGGAGCCGCGCGGCCTGTGGGAACACTCGGCGTATCAAACCGATACCCAATTCATTCTTGAAGTAAAACCGTTAAAAGAAGACCCAAACAAGCTGGTGCAAAGTTCACAGCCCGGCTACAGCGGCGAAAAGCTTTCGCTTAATTTCCAAAATATCGAGGTCCGCGCCGTATTGCAGGTCATCGCTGATTTTACCGGCCTGAATATCATCACCAGTGATTCCGTCACCGGGAACACGACCCTGCGCTTGAAAGATGTGCCTTGGGATCAAGCTCTCGACATCATCCTGCAAAGCAAAGGATTAGCGAAACGCAAAAATGGCAACGTCGTGCTGATCGCCCCGGCCGATGAACTGGCGACCAAGGAAAAATTAGCGCTTGAAGCCGGGCAGCAGATTTCCGACCTGGAACCTCTGCGCACGGAAAGCATGCAGCTTAATTACACCAAGGCCGAAGCTTTTTCGAGAATCCTGACCGACGACAAGCAGAAAATCCTGTCCAAGCGTGGCAGTGCCGTGTGGGACCCGCGTACCAACATCATGTTTGTCCAGGACACACCAGCCAAGCTGGAAGAAATACGCCGCTTGATCACAAAAATTGACGTGCCAATCAAGCAGGTATTAATAGAATCGCGCATAGTCATCGCGACAGACAAATTCAGTAAGCAATTGGGCGTTCGCTTCGGCAACCAGAGCGGTCACCGTGTAGGCAACACTGCAGTTGGCGTATCGGGCAATATTGGCGGCTCGTCCTCGATAGCTAGCGGTACTATACCCTCGGGCTCAGGCGACCTTAATGTCAATCTCCCCGCATCTGGCGGCGGTTCGCTTGGCCTGACTTTCCTTAACTTGGGCAACGGCAATCTTGTGAATCTTGAGCTTTCTGCTTTGGAAACCGATAACCGCGGCAAAGTAATTTCCAGCCCGCGCGTTATCACCTCGGATAAGCAAAAAGCCTTTATCGAACAGGGTACCGAGATTCCCTACCTGCAAGCCTCGAGTAGTGGTGCGACCAACGTGGCGTTCAAGCCGGCTGTGCTGAGTTTGGCCGTCACACCGCAAATCACACCGGATGACAAAATCATTCTCGACCTGGAAGTGAAAAAAGACTCAGTGGGTCAAATTTTCTCAGGCATTCCGTCTATCGACACAAAGAAAGTCAACACGCAAATTCTGTTGGATAACGGTGAAACAGCTGTACTTGGTGGAGTTTACGAACAAAACATTAATGACGCTGTGGATAAGGTGCCGTTCTTTGGCGACCTCCCATTTATCGGTAATTTGTTTAAGCGCACGACACGTCAAGACGACAAAACCGAGTTGTTGATTTTTATCACGCCGAAAATCGTCAAAGACAACCTTACTGCTCGCTAATCAACCATACGGGGTATTCGCCCCGCGTGGTGGTAGGCTACAATGCCCGTTATGAACATAACGGGCAATTTTTTTTTCGTCGGCCTGATGGGCGCGGGCAAATCCACCGTCGGCAAACATCTTGCGCGTAGACAGGGCAAGATTTTTTTCGACTCTGATCGCGAAATCGAACGCCGTACGGGCGTGAAAATTCCTGTGATATTCGATATCGAAGGCGAAGCGGGATTTCGCTTGCGCGAGCAACAGGTCATCGACGAACTGACGCAGATGCGGGATATTGTTCTTGCTACTGGTGGTGGCGCAATTCTCAGTGACGCCAACAGAGAACACCTGCATTCCCGCGGCACAGTAATATATCTGTGCGCGAGTATTGATGATCTTTTTACCAGGACACGCCGGGATAAAAACCGCCCCTTGCTGCAAACTGGCGACCCGCGCGCGCGACTTACAGAACTCTTTATGCAGCGCGACCCCCTGTATC
Source organism: Burkholderiales bacterium (assembly GCA_049695115.1). Taxonomy (GTDB): domain Bacteria; phylum Pseudomonadota; class Gammaproteobacteria; order Burkholderiales; family JBEEJL01; genus JBEEJL01. The sequence goes on from JBAVRP010000040.1 coordinate 105,559, forward strand.
GTGAAGTTGCGCATATCGTTATCGATACCGGTCGTCAAAGCGTCAATTCATTGCTCTCCCGGTTAGAGCTTCGAATCGCTGAGAATCTATAAATAATTGATTATATTAAATATATTATGCAGACTCTAAACGTCGAATTGGGCGAACGCAGTTACCCAATTCATATTGGCGCTGACCTGCTGAATCGAGCTGATTTAATCCGCCCACATCTCACTTCAGCAAACGCCGCTATTATTACCAATCCCACTGTTGGTGCACTCTATCAGCAAAAATTACTCGCAACTTTGCAAGTGGCCGGCGCAAAGGCCTTCGTCATCACTTTACCCGACGGTGAAGCGTACAAAAACGCTGAGGCACTGCAATTGATTTACGACGCCTTGCTGCAAAATCGCTGCGATCGCAAAACTACTTTGATAGCGCTAGGCGGCGGTGTGATTGGTGACATGTGCGGTTTCGCTGCGGCAACTTATCAACGCGGTGTGCCATTCATCCAGATCCCTACCACGCTATTGGCGCAAGTCGATTCATCAGTAGGCGGCAAAACGGGTATCAATCATCCATTAGGCAAAAATATGATAGGCGCGTTTTACCAGCCTAAACTCGTTTTGGCTGACATTGGCACACTGGATACTTTACCCGACCGAGAACTCTCGTCCGGCCTTGCTGAAGTAATCAAATACGGATTGCTGGGCGATGAAAAATTCTTTGTATGGCTTGAAGCAAATATTGAAAAATTGCTCGTGCGCGACAAAAATGCGCTCGCATACGCGATAAAACGCAGTTGCGAAATGAAAGTGGAAATTGTTGCGGCTGACGAACGTGAAAGCGGGCAACGTGCATTGTTAAATCTCGGCCATACATTTGGTCATGCGATAGAAGCGGCTATGGGTTATGGCGTGTGGTTGCATGGCGAAGCAGTTGCGGCGGGAATGGTTTTGGCTGCACGTTTATCCTGCAAGATGGATTTACTGGACAATAATTCTCTCAGTCGGATACGAGATCTGCTTATAAAAGCGAAACTCCCCGTGCAACCACCTGAAATCGAGCCCTCGAAATTCATTGAAATCATGAAACTGGATAAAAAATCGGACGATGGCAATATGAAATTTATTTTGCTAAAACAAATTGGTCATTCGTTCATTTCGGACGATGTTCAGTTAGATGATTTAACAAAAATACTTGCGAGTGCTTTGCGGTAATTTGGGAATAAAAAACCGCAGGGAAACCTGCGGTTTTTAACTCTAACTGCTATTGATGAGAGTAGATTCTGCGCTACATGATTAATTTTCAGTAACAGAGAATGGGGTTCCCGTTTTCACCCCGCCCACTCCAGCCGCTCCGGGTGTAGTCACGGTAATGGTCATGACACCGCTCGTAACGGCATTAGTACACACTCCGGTTGTCGCATCAACAGTTCCATCGCTTCCCATAGTAACTGTATAAAATAAAGTCCCTTTATCGAGCCGTGCGCGAGCAGGGCACGCTGTGCCCGTTGTTGGCAGGCCGGGGTGCCGGAGGTTAACATAGGAATCCGCGGCATCCATACAAGCCTGGCTGCTAGGTACTGTCAAATGCCCACCTACTCCCAGTATTGTTCCATTGTTTGTTGAAAAAGCGACCGTAGTGCCCGCCGGCATCGCATTCCCATGCAAATCCGAAACGGTGAATCCGATGGTTTGACTGCCTCCGCACAGGGGCAAATTGAAGCCAGGAGCAGAAGCGCTGATATAGGGATCGGAGCCTGACAAAATCACTGCCTCATTTTGTCGTAAGTGGAATGTTTTATCTGCGCCACACAAATTAGTCGCCGGATCACACAATATGCCCCTGTATTTCCCATCACTGGACGGTTGATAGACACCACCCCCGTCAAAATCTACAAACGGCTCATTTGGCTGTCTTACACCATCCTCGTTAAAATCAACAAAAGCCTCTCCCAGGCCTACTGTTGATCTACCATTGGCATCAACCAGCTCCGTCGCAGAATCAACCTTGCCATTACCGTTCAGGTCAACAAAACTTTCTTCACCCACTGCATAAGCCAATACAGAAACACGCCCATTATCTGGACGTAAGTTCTGGCTGGTGAATAACACGGAACATGCGCCTGCCTCAGTACCAGATGACGCTGCTGTAGCTGTAGTAGCTGTTGTACAGGTTCCGTTTACCTTGGCACCTTCAGAAATAAAGTTTACCACTGACCCCGCAGCGGGCGGGTTACCGAAATGGTCTGCCAGGCGTATGTTTAATGTTGCTGGCGCGCCATCGATTCGCCAACCCTCAATATTCCACGCAGTGGCAGACAAAGAGAATGATGATTGAGTGGGAACACCGGTTGTAATAGTAAGTTGATCGGACTGAGTAGCTAACGGCACAGTAGCGCCGCTAGCGTTGAGCCCCGTCGTAGTGGCCAGCACACGGACCGGTGTACTCACAGTGCCCGACACCACATTAGTAACCGCCTCGCCAGTTGTAGGATCAGATACCGCAGTAGCCGAGGTCAATTGGAGTCCGCCAACGGTAGTGCTCAAAGAAAAGTTGACTGTTTTGCCGCCGACTGGATTGCCGCCGACATCAAGCACTTTGAAAGCCACTTTCGACGTCTCACTCAGACCTGCACCACCCGTACCTTTCAAGGTAATTTGAGTTGGCGTTGCTGAAACGAATTGAATCGCCCCTGTGTTGGGTGCATCAACAACAAGCGTCACGGATGAAGTGGCTGAAATCCCACTCAAGGTTGCGGTGATCGTATCGGGGCCTGAACAACCATTATCTCGATAGGAAGCCGTCGCTACTCCATTGGATGTGGTCACATTGGCAGTCAGGAATGCCTTGTTATTTGCAGCGCAGCCCGAAGTGAAGTTTACAGATAGGGGCGAAGTAAACGGTGCGCCATTTGATAACACAGTGACACTGACACTAGTGGTGCCAAACGCTGATAATTTGCTAGTACCCACACCAAGAGCCAAAGGATTACTAAGAGTAACGTTAGTCGCTCCTACTGCGTAGGCCGTAGAAGCTGATACCGTGCCAGCGCCTACCTGAGCCGCAGCGCTCACTTCAGCCGCGCCTGCAGTCGATATGCCATTTGCGGCGATGGTTACAGATGCTGTACCGGTTGAATCGGTCAACGCCGTACCAGAGGATGGAGTTATTATTGCAAGCGCTGCATTGGTTGAAAAAGTAACTACGGCACCTACAACGGGTGTCGTATCCGAATTCTTGATAACTGCTTTCACTAAACCAGGACTTGCACTGGAAATGGAATTTTTAGCCGTGCCAGAAGTGGGGTCGACAAGGCTGATTGTCATTGACGGGGTAGGGGTCGGCGTAGGGGTCGGGCCCCCGCCACCACCCGCGCCACCACCACCGGTACCGCCGTCATTAACACCTCCACCAGCGCCGCTACCGCCGCAACCAGCAATTACAAGTGCAGTCAGCGCGGCCATGAAAAGCACGCACAGGGAAGTATTGAGATTGGTCAGTTTTTTACGCACGGTGGCACCCCTTCTTTAAACTATTTCATTACAGCTATAAATCGGAAAATTCTTAACAAACTAATAGGCTTAGTATCGCAAATTAAAGCGCAACTTCAGGTTTATTGCAACCAAAAAGTCGGGTTTCCAGAGCCTAATTGCGTCAATTCATACCAAAAGCATCAGTTTGCGCTATATGCCGGCCATTATTGGCAAGACCTCCGACTTTAGCTGTGAATTGGCTCACAGCCGACCAAATAATCACCAGCTTGGGCTTATAGGGGGAATTTAGCTTCAATCGTGTTGCCCTATAGAAACCCTCTAGGTAAAATGGTGAACTGTCGACAAAAAGCGACAAGTCAATTTGCACGACCCCCAACCCCACAAGCGGATGGCGTTTTGTGAACGTTTGTAGCAAGCCCGCCCCAACAGGCAACTAGTAACTTTCCAGCTGAATTATTGAGGTTTTGACGTGAATCATCCCGCATTGCCTGCCCGGCAAGGACTTTACGACCCCGCAAACGAACATGACGCCTGTGGCGTGGGCTTTGTCGCTAATATTAACGGCCAGAAAAGCCACAAAATTATCGAGCAGGGCCTGCAAATCCTGAAGAATTTGACCCACCGTGGAGCTACAGGCGCGGATCCGCTGGTTGGCGATGGCGCGGGCATTTTGCTGCAAATTCCGGATAAATTTCTGCGTGCCGAATGCGCCAAACTGAACATTAGTTTGCCCCCAGTTGGTGAATACGGTGTCGGTATGATGTTCCTGCCGCGCGATGCCGCCAACCGCGTGGCGTGTGAACGAGAAGTGGAGCGAGCGATCACTAACTCCAGTCAAATCATTTTAGGCTGGCGTAATGTTATTGTTAATAATCAAGGGCTTGGCAAAGATGTGCTGGATTGCGAGCCGATCATCCGCCAGGTATTTGTCGGAAAGTCTGCTGATCTGAAGGACGTCGATGCCTTCGAGCGCAAGCTCTACGTCATCCGCAAAAGCTCCGGCCACGCCATCAAAGCTTTAGGTTTAGGCAAGGCGCGGGAATTTTACGTACCGTCGTTTTCGGCACGTACTATTGTTTATAAAGGTATGTTGCTGGCGCGCCAAGTGGGGCAGTATTATCAGGACCTGCTCGATCCACTTGTCGAGAGCGCCCTGGCGCTGGTGCATCAGCGCTTTTCCACCAATACCTTTCCGACCTGGGATTTGGCGCATCCGTTCCGCATGATTGCGCATAACGGCGAAATCAACACCCTGCGTGGCAACGTCAACTGGATCCGCGCGCGGCAGCAAACCATCCAATCCAATTTGCTCGGCGACGACCTGGATAAAATCTGGCCGCTGATTTACGACGGCCAATCCGATTCGGCTTCGTTTGATAACGCGCTGGAATTATTGCTCATGGGCGGCTATTCGCTCGCCCACGCCATGATGCTGATGATACCCGAGGCCTGGTCCGGCAATCCGCTGATGAATGAAGAACGCCGCGCGTTTTATGAATACCACGCCGCGCTGATGGAGCCGTGGGACGGTCCCGCTGCCGTGGCCTTCACCGATGGCCGCCAGATCGGCGCCACGCTGGACCGCAACGGCTTGCGGCCCGCGCGCTATTTGCTCGACGACGACGGACTGGTGTTGATGGCGTCGGAAATGGGTGTGCTCGATATTCCACAAAATAAGATCGTCAAAAAATGGCGCTTGCAGCCGGGCAAAATGTTGCTGATTGATTTGGAGCAAGGCCGCATCATCAGCGACGACGAACTGAAAACCCAGTTGGCTACATCGCGTCCCTATAAAGATTGGCTGAAAAAAACCCAGATTCACCTGGAAGACATTCCGATGCCGGACAAGATCCCGACGCCGGACGAAGATAAATTGCTCGACCGGCAACAGGCTTTTGGTTACACGCAGGAAGACATCAAATTCATCATGGCGCCGATGGCGGCCAGCGGGCAGGAAGCCATTGGCTCGATGGGCGACGATTCGCCGCTCGCGGTGTTGTCCAATCGCAGCAAGCCCTTGTATTCCTATTTCCGTCAGTTGTTTGCGCAAGTGACCAACCCGCCGATCGATCCGATCCGTGAAGAATTGGTCATGTCGCTGGTGTCATTCATCGGTCCGCGACCGAATTTGCTCGCGCTGAACGACATCGATCCGAAAATGCGTCTTGAAGTGCATCAGCCGATTCTAACTTTTGAAGATATGGAAAAGCTGTATCGCGCAGCCGAGTTCACTAAAGGCTATTTCCGTTCGGAAGTTTTGTCCATGTGTTATCCGGCTGAGTGGGGCGCCGACGGCATGGAGCCGTCGTTGTCGCGTTTGTGCGCAGACGCGGAAGACGCAGTGCTCAAAGGCGTCAATATTATTATTCTCACCGACCGTGCGATGGATGAGCATCATGTCGCCATCCCCGCGCTTCTCGCCACCAGCGCCGTGCATCATCACCTGGTGCGCAAAGGTTTGCGCACGCGCTCGGGTCTGGTGGTGGAAACCGGTTCGGCGCGCGAAGTGCACCACTTCGCCTTGCTCGCCGGCTACGGGGCGGAAGCGATACATCCCAATCTTGCTTTTGCAACTTTGGCGCAAATGAAAGATGTGTTGCCGCCAGACGTGACACATAAAGAAGCGTGCAAGCGTTACATCAAAGCCGTGTCGAAAGGTTTGTTGAAAGTCATGTCGAAAATGGGCATCTCGACCTATCAATCCTATTGCGGCGCGCAGATATTCGAGGGCATCGGGCTCAACTCCGATTTTGTGAAAAAGTATTTCACTGGCACGCCGAGCAATATCGAAGGCATAGGCTTTAAGCAAGTGGCCGAAGAAGCGGTGCGCCAACATCGCAATGCTTATGGCGACGCGCCGATTTACCGCGACGTGCTCGATGTCGGCGGCGATTATGCTTTTCGCATACGCGGCGAAGCGCATATGTGGACGCCGGAAACCATATCCAAATTACAGCACTCGACGCGCGCGAATAATTACACCACTTACAAAGAGTACGCCAAGCTGGTGAACGACCAAAGCGCTCGCTTGATGACCTTGCGCGGTTTGTTCGAGATCAGAAAATCCGTGACGCCGATTCCGCTGGCTGAAGTTGAATCAGCAAAAGAAATCGTCAAGCGTTTTGCTACCGGCGCAATGTCCTTGGGTTCTATTTCCACGGAAGCGCATACTGCACTGGCTGTGGCAATGAACCGCATCGGCGGCAAATCCAACACCGGCGAAGGCGGCGAAGACCCTGCGCGTTTCCAGAAAATTTCCGTCGATACGTCGCTGGCGAAATTGCTGGGCAAAAACAATATCGAAGCCGATTTGAAATTGATGCCTGGTGATTCGCTACGCTCGAAAATAAAACAAGTGGCTTCGGGGCGTTTCGGCGTGACGGCGGAATATCTCAACTCGGCCGACCAGATCCAGATCAAAATGGCGCAGGGCGCCAAGCCCGGCGAAGGCGGCCAGTTGCCCGGCCACAAGGTATCGGATTACATCGCCCAATTGCGTTTCTCCGTCCCCGGAGTCGGCTTGATTTCGCCGCCGCCGCATCACGATATTTATTCCATCGAAGATCTGGCGCAACTGATCCACGATTTGAAAAACGCCAATCCGCGCGCATCAATTTCCGTGAAACTGGTGTCCGAAGTCGGCGTTGGAACCGTGGCGGCGGGCGTAGCGAAAGCCAAGTCCGATCATGTCACCATCTCCGGCCACGACGGCGGCACCGGCGCATCGCCGGTGTCGTCGATTAAATACGCCGGCTCACCGTGGGAACTCGGCCTGGCAGAAACTCAGCAAACATTGGTGCTGAACAAATTGCGCGGCCGTATCACGGTGCAGGCCGACGGACAAATGAAAACCGGCCGCGATGTCGTCGTCGGCGCGTTATTGGGCGCGGATGAATTCGGTTTCGCCACCGCGCCGCTGGTGGTCGAAGGCTGCATCATGATGCGCAAATGTCATCTGAATACCTGCCCGGTCGGCGTCGCGACGCAAGACCCGGCGCTACGCAAAAAATTTACCGGTCAGCCTGAGCATGTCGTGAATTATTTTTTCTTCGTCGCCGAAGAAGTGCGCGAGTACATGGCACAGATGGGCTTCCGTACTTTCAACGAAATGATCGGCCGTAGCGAAATGCTCGACACGCACAAAGGCATCCAGCACTGGAAAGCACAAGGTCTTGATTTTAATAGAATTTTTTACAAACCGGCAGTCGATGCTTCGGTCGCGGTGCGCCATGTGGAAGAGCAGGATCACGGCCTCACGCGCGCACTCGATCACGCCTTGATCAAGCAAGCGCAGCCTGCGTTGGAATCACGCAAGCCGGTAAAAATCGAAACCAAAATCAACAACACCAACCGCACCGTCGGCACCATGTTGTCGGGCGAAGTGGCACGGCGTTTCGGTCACGCCGGTTTGCCGGATGACACGATACACATCAAGGCCAAGGGCACAGCGGGGCAAAGCTTCGGCGCCTTCCTCGCCCGCGGCGTAACGATAGAACTCGAAGGCGAAGCCAACGATTACGTCGGCAAAGGTTTGTCGGGCGGACGTTTGATAGTTTATCCGCCGAAAGATTGCCCCATCACGGCGGAAGAAAATATTATTGTCGGCAACACTGTGTTGTATGGCGCGATAGCCGGCGAAGTATTTTTCCGCGGCGTGGCGGGCGAACGCTTTGCCGTGCGCAACTCCGGCGCGACGGCGGTGGTCGAAGGACTCGGCGATCACGGTTGCGAATACATGACTGGCGGCACTGTTGTCGTGCTCGGCGAAACCGGACGCAACTTCGCGGCAGGGATGAGCGGCGGCGTGGCCTACGTGCTCGACGAATCCAGCAACTTTAATTTACGTTGCAATATGTCCATGGTAGAACTCGAGCCGGTGCCGCAGGAAGATGCGGCATCGGACGAAACCCGCGGCGAACTGGAAAGCAAAGGCAAGGTCAATGTGAATCACTTGGGCCAGGCTGATGACGCATTGTTGCGCGGTTTGATTGAAAAGCATTTGCGCCACACCAACAGCGCGCGCGCGAAAATGATTCTGGATAACTGGAATACTTTCCGCGTCAAGTTTGTGAAAGTGATGCCGACTGAATATCGCCGCGCTTTGGCAGAAATGGCCGCCGCGCAGCAAAGCAAAAAAACAGAATTGGAGCCGGCGTAAGCCTGTATAAAAACAAATGGGGAAAGTAACGGGGTTTATGGAAATCGCGCGGCAGGATCCGCCTAGCCTGCCGCCGGCGGAGCGCATCCATTTTTACAAAGAGTTTCAGTTGCCGCTCGCCGACGCGGAAATCAGCAAGCAAGGTGCGCGTTGCATGGATTGCGGCATTCCGTTTTGCCACAGCGGTTGCCCGGTCAACAACATCATTCCCGATTGGAATGATCTGGTCTATCGCGGCAACTGGCGCGAGGCGCTGGACGTATTGCACTCGACCAATAATTTTCCCGAGTTCACCGGCCGCATTTGTCCCGCGCCATGCGAAGCGGCGTGCACGCTCAACATCAACGACGATGCGGTGACGATTAAAAATATCGAACATGCAATCATCGACAAAGGCTGGGAAAACGGTTGGGTCACGCCGCAAATCCCCACACACAACACCGGTAAAAAAATTGCCGTCATCGGTTCCGGCCCGGCGGGTATGGCCGCTGCGCAGCAACTCGCGCGCGTCGGCCATGCCGTGGTTTTATTTGAGAAAAATGATCGCGTCGGCGGCTTGCTCCGCTACGGCATTCCCGATTTCAAAATGGAAAAATACCACATCGACCGCCGCATGGAACAAATGCGCGCCGAAGGCGTGGAGTTCCGCGTCAATCAACACATCGGCGCGAATGTCGATGCAAAAAAATTATTAGCCGAGTTCGAAGCGGTGGTGCTGAGTGGCGGTTCCGAACATCCGCGTGACATTCCGGTGCCGGGCCGCGAGCTCAAGGGCATCCATTTCGCCATGGAATTTTTACCATTGCAAAACAAAATAAATGCTGGTGACAGTGTGGCGAACCAATTGGTTGCGACCCGTAAAAACGTCGTCGTCATCGGCGGTGGCGATACCGGCTCCGATTGCGTCGGCACCTCGATACGCCAAGGCGCGAAGTCCGTCACCAATTTTGAATTGATGTCGCAACCGCCGGTGGAAGAAAACAAACCGCTCACCTGGCCCAACTGGCCGATGAAACTGCGCATTTCTTCCAGCCACGAAGAAGGTGCGAAACGCGAATTCTCCGTCGTCACCAAAGGCTTCAGCGGCAAAGACGGCCACGTCACCACCTTGCACGGCGCGCATCTGGAATGGGTAAAAACACCCGACGGCCAAATGAAAAGCGCCGAAGTCCCCGGCTCCGAATTTGAAATCGCCGCCGACCTCGTGTTGCTGGCGATGGGTTATGTGCATCCGGTGCAAAAGGGTTTGCTCGAACAACTCGGCGTCGAACTCGACAATCGCGGCAACGTCAAAGCCGACGCCGAGCAATACCAAACCTCGGCAGCCAAAGTTTTCAGCGCGGGCGACATGCGCCGCGGGCAATCGCTGGTGGTGTGGGCAATCCGCGAAGGCCGCCAATGTGCGCGCTCGGTCGATGAATTTTTAATGGGCTCGTCGGATTTGCCGCGTTGATCGGATCGCTAGACAAATAAGAGCGCATTGCGCTTTTTTGCGTATGCTATTTTGTGTCTCGGACACTCGGTAATATCTGTTATTCTGAATTCGCATAATTAAAGTGCCCGACAAACACGTTGAGAGGATTCCATGCCACTGATCCATACTCGCATACTTGCTTTGTTCCTTACCGCCGTTTCAATCCTGTTCGCGCTGCCGGCCGGCGCCCAGACATACCCCGACAGACCGGTGCGCATCATTGTCCCCTTCGCCCCTGGCGGCCCGGCCGATGTCTATGCGCGTGTGCTGGGGCAAAAACTGCAGGAGGCACTCGGTCAGACTTTCATCGTCGATAATCGCCCAGGTGGGGGCGCAATTATCGGGACCGAGGCGGCGGCCAAATCTCCTGCTGATGGTTATACGCTGCTGATGATGTCCAACACGCATACCGTGAATGAATCACTGTTCCGCAATAAACCTTATCAGTTGATGCGCGATTTCATGCCGGTGGCGCCTGTGAATTATTCCGACTTGGTGCTGGTAGTGCATCCCTCGGTCCCCGCCGACAGTCTGAAGGAACTGCTGGCTCTCGCTAAAGCAAAGCCGAATGCGCTTACTTACGCCTCATCCGGGCCAGGCACTCCGTATCATATGGCCGGGGAATTGTTCAAGGCCATGGCGGGAGTTGAAATCGTCCACGTACCCTACAAAGGCAGCGGTGGCGCGCGTACTGACGTTTTAGGCGGTCATGTGCAGCTGATGTTCGATGCGGTTACCACCATGGCGCCGCTGGTGCGCAGCGGCAAACTGAAGGCCTTGGGCACTACCGGCACCACGCGCACTTCGGTCATGCCAGATGTTCCGACGGTTGCTATGTCCGGCGTGCCCGGCTATGAAGCCACTATCTGGCTAGGCGTGATGGCCCCGGCAAGCACGCCGAAGGTGATTGTTGACAGACTGAATGCCGAAATCAACAAGATCATCAGCAATGCCGAGATTTCTGACAACTGGAACAAGCAAGGTGCGGTGCCAATGAATATGACACCCGATCAATTCGACAAGTACCTGCGCGACGACATTGAGAAATGGGCGAAGATCGTCAAGATTTCCGGCGCGACGGCAGATTGAATATTACATAGGCAACTGGTACATAATGCCGTTAACTATTCTGAGTGCGGGTGCCGCGCAGGGCGTGGTGACCGCGCTGGCCGCGCAATTCAAGGCGGAGACCGGGATTGAAATCAACGGCACGTTTGGCGCGGTCGGCGCGATGCGCGATAAACTGTTTGCCGGCGATGCCTGCGACCTGATCATTCTGACCCATGCGCAAATTGCCGAACTCGCGGCACAGGGACGTGTGCTGACCGATAGCGTAGCGGACCTCGGCACTGTGCTCACCGGGGTAGCCGTACGGATGGGCGACCCGTTGCCGGACGTCTCCAATGCTTCGGCACTGCGCGCCGCAATGCTGGCGGCTGACGGGATTTATTTTCCTGATCCGATCAAGGCGACGGCGGGGATCTATATTGCGAAGGTAATTGACAGCCTGGGCATTCGCAGTGCCGTCGAGTCGCGTCTGCGAACTCATGCGAACGGTGCCACGGCGATGCGTGCGATGGTAGAAACAAAAGGCGGCCGCTTGATCGGCTGCACACAGGTCACCGAAATAAACAATACCGCCGGCGTGGTTCTGGTCAGCATACTGCCGAAAGAGTTCGAACTCGCGACTGTCTATTCGGTCGGCGTTTGCAGCAACACCGCATCACCCGCCGCTGCCGAGCATTTCGCCAATATGCTCACCAGCGAGGCCTCGCGTGCCTTACGCGCCCATGCGGGGTATGAGTTCCTGACAGCGAATTAAGCCATTGATTAGCCCTACTTCCCAAGAAGGCAACCTATGCATTTAGTGACATTTTCCGATTCTGCCAGCCGCCGCATCGGCGTGCTTGATCGCAGGACTGGCAACATCATCGATCTCACGGCTGCCGCACCCGATCTGCCGCGCGATATGATCGCCTTCATTGCACTGGGTGATGCCGGGCTAAAACGTGCCCGCGAAGCGGTAACATCAGGCAAGGGCCTGCTCGCGCCGGCTTCGATAAAACTGGAAGCGCCGATTCCGCGTCCCGTAAAAAACGTGCTATGCGTAGGAAAAAACTATCGCGAACACGCCAAAGAATTCCATGACAGCGGCTTCGATGCCAGCGCCGGTGCCAACGCGGTTCCCGAAGAGCCGATCATATTCACCAAGGCGCCGACTTCGGTAATCGGTCCGGGTGAGGCTATCCCGGGTTATCTCGACCCCACCAATTCGCTGGATTACGAAGGCGAACTGACGGTGGTGATCGGACGCGGCGGACGCGGCATTGCCAAAGCGCAAGCGTTGGATCATGTTTACGGCTACACCATCATCAACGATGCCACCTCGCGCACGTTGCAAAATCGCCACAAGCAATGGTTCCTCGGCAAGAGCCTCGATGGTTTTTGCCCGATGGGACCTTCCATCGTCACGGCGGATGAGGTGCCGGATCCAAACAAGCTGCATCTGTTAACCCACGTGAACGGTGAGAAGCGGCAGGATGCGATGGTTTCCGCTTTGATTTTTGATATTCCGACGCTCATTGAAACGCTCTCGGCGACGATGACAATGGAGCCGGGCGACCTGATCGCAACCGGCACCTGCGCGGGCGTCGGTATCGGCTTTAAGCCGCCGAAGTATTTGAAAAAAGGCGACGTCGTCGCCATTACCATCGAGCCGATCGGCGTACTGGTGAACCCGGTCGCGTAGTTTCATTCATCAAGTGAAGTTAACGGAGATATTATGAAGATTTTATTCAAAACAATTTTACTTGGCTTACTGATGGCAAGCACACAAGTCGGTGCGCAAGCGCCGTATCCCGACCACGCGGTCAATGTAATCGTGCCTTTCCCGCCCGGCGGCGTCGCGGAGCTTAACGGGCGCCCGCTTTCAGCTGCACTGCTGGTGATGGCAATCTTGCTCCTGGTGATGATTACGTTGCCGGCGATCCGCAAGAAACGCGAAGAGACGTTTGTGGCAGAGTGAGCAGCGTGTGGGCAATCCGATTACGATGCATGGCATCTAAAAATAGCGTGTGGCTAACAACCCGGAGGGTTTATGGTACTTTCGAATCAGTGTTTGACGAGTGTCAGGAATTTCTTTAACAGCCGACTAAGTCTTTTCAGCCTCACAAGATGAAAAATTTTTCGGTTGGAACATTTTCTTTTCTATGCAGACTAACCGCATATCATACGGAACAGGAATCTTCAACATGAATCGCCGCCAACTACTCATAGCCCTCGGCGCATTGCCGATTTCTAACATCACCCGCACCTTTGCCGCGACCGAAAGGAGTAAATCCGTGGAAGAACTCCAAAAAAACTGGAAAGCTTTATTGCCTACCTCAGCGAATGTCTCGCTGTCTCTGGAGCCAGTGAAAAAAACCAGGGATGAGTGGAAAAAAATTCTCAGTCCTGAATCCTTCGACGTGTTGCGTGAAGAAGGCACAGAGCGTGCGGGCACCAGCGCATTGAACAACGAAAAACGCGTGGGCGTATTTGTCTGCGCCGGTTGCGAATTGCCGCTGTTCACCTCGGAAATGAAGTACGACAGCGGCACCGGTTGGCCGAGTTTTTTCACCGCCATCTCCGGCCACACCGCCAGCAAAAAAGATTACAAACTCGTCTGGCCGCGCACCGAATACCACTGCATCCGCTGCGGCGGACACCAGGGGCACATGTTCAACGACGGCCCGCAACCGGGTGGGCAGCGTTGGTGTAACAACGGCGTGGCACTGAAATTTATTGCGGCGGAGAATAAAAGCTGATTTTTCATAATCCATAATTATTCAATTTAATTAAATAGTTACATGACGCTGTAGGATGTGCTGAAACACAAACCACATTCTTCGTATAACGGATGTAGGCTCTCAAAAAAGATTAAAAAAATCTCGCTACTAAAAATTATGATGCCCACGCAAGCGGGGATTTTCCTTGGCTACAAATTCATAGTTTGCGCGACTCGCCGCTGAGCGTCTGCAATCGAGACCTACTAATTTAAACAAAACCGGCCAAGACGAGACATACGAAATGTTCCCCGTTAGCGGCCATCCAGCGTATTTTTTGGCGGTCGAAAGCGAATGACGGAATTTAATTTGAACCATCATCCTATGACTCCAAGATGAAGGAAATAACTGGCGAGTAAGCGCAAGCGGAACCGCGGGGCAAACTATGTGTAGTGGACGTTTCAGTCACGGACCCGGGTAAAGATTAACGGCAAAATAAATAGAAATGATAATGGGCGGCAGACATGAGACAGTTGTTGAAAAATAATTCGAGCCCGGCCCCTTTGTTTTTGATCAGCGTCGGTGGGCGGCCACGCCGTGCGCTCGCACTGGCGTGCGGATCGAGGGAAATCGGATTGTGCGAAGGGCGTATTCTGATCAAAACAGCGGAGCCTATGCGAATCTTCTGCGCAAATTGTCACGCGGTTGACGATTCGCCGGGCTGGCGAGAGTGTGCAGGTTGGTGAAAAATAGTGTTCGGATTTCCGCTTGCAAATGTTAAGCTGCCATTAGCCAGGCTGCGAGAGATAAATGGCGGCTTGCTGTTTTTGCAATTTCACCTAACGAACGGGAGTAATTTCCATGGCACAACTAATTGCAACTTTAGGGATGATACTTATCACTGCGGCCCTATCATTTGCGAGCCACTCGGTGCAGGCTGCCGATTCCATCGCCGGTATATGGGAGCTCAACGTCGCGAAGTCGAAATCCACAGATCCGTTGCCCAAGAGCCAGACGCGCACTTACACAGTGACGGGGCAAGAGGAGAAGATGATTTCGAAGGGAATCGATGCACAGGGGAAACCGACACTTCTAGAGTTTACGGCCAACGAAGACGGAAAGGATTACCCCATCCAATCTCCCGGGGCCGACATGGTATCCCTGACGGTCGTTGACGCGTCGACGATGAACTACGTCCTCAAGAAAGCGGGGACAGTAATCGCTACCGGCACCCGTGTGATTTCCCAGGACGGGAAGGTGATGACTCTTTCGCGCAAGGGCACCGACGCGGCGGGAAAACCCTCAGAGGTCACTTTGGTCTTCGAAAAGCGCTAGCCGGTCCGGGAGCATTCCAAGCCAAGAATTTGCGGCCAGGCCTCGAAGCGCATTAACCATTCCACACTTCGTGGCCCGCCGCGCGCGGGTCTTTTCTTTTTAGGAAACGGAAACTGAAACGCCAGCCCACGAATGGCTTCGCGTCGTGAACTGGCGGAGGGCGTCCGCTGGAGCAAAATCAACTGGGCCAGGGTCGAAATATTTTGAAGAGCAAAACGATATTTCGCATGCGTGACAAACCCGATTTTATGATCGTCCGCTTTTCGCCCCGATATTCGTCCGCTCAGGGGCGAATTAGTTAATCTGAGCGCATCTTTCGCCGATAGCTGACTTTGTAAGATCATCCGAAAGCTAACTACATCGCTTGCCTCATCGATGCGGATCACTTAATTCGTGTAGTGTGGATTGCGAAGAATGATGGCAATACGGCTATCAAACATGCGGTTGATCGCATCAATGACGTTGATCGTTTGTTGAATCAACGCATTGTGCTGCATGACACGCGTAGCGGATGGAAGTCGAAAATTGAAACTGAAGCTGTGGTTTGATGCTTTTCATTTTTTGAAAATAATTAAATATAATCAATCAGTTATAATTGTGCTTCTGGATTCCCGCGTGCGCGGGAATGACGGTGTTGCAAAATCTCTCCCTAATAAAAATTGTTGCACGCGATATTACTGCGGGCTTTCTATTTAGCTGCACACCAGGTTGCTACTTTTCCTCGCTCGGCTTCGCTCATATGCAAACCTAATTTGCTCCGCCGCCACAACATATCTTCTGCTGTCGTTGCCCATTCGTGTCGCTGCAAATAATTCGCTTCAGCGGCATAAAACTGCGGAGCGATTTGTTCACCTAATCCAGCCAACGATGTGGCGTTGCCGATGAGCAGTGCAATGCGCGAGCCATACGCGCGTGCATAGCGTAATCGAAATGTGCTCGCCAGCCACGGGTAACGTCGCGCCAGTTCTTCGACGAATGCAGCGAAGTCCATGACGGGATTTCTGCTGAGCGATATGAAGTCGTTCAAATCGCCTCCGGGCAAAAACTGTCCTGCGGTATTGCTGGATTTTTTTACACCAAGCGCCGCGCACACGTTGTCGCCGGCTTCCTGCGCCAGTTTGCGGAAGGTGGTGATTTTGCCGCCCCAGACTGTCAGTAGCGGCGCTTGTTGGTCGTGCATTTCCAATAAGTAATCGCGTGTGACGGTGGAAGGGTCACCGTTTGAATCATCGATTAAGGGGCGCACGCCAGAGTAACTCCACACTACATCAGCTGCGCTGATCGGTTTAGCGAAATAGCGATTGGCTTGTTCACACAAGTAGCAAATTTCAGCGGCGTCAATTTTTGCCTCGCCCGGATCGCCAGTTATTTCCATATCAGTTGTACCAATAAGTGTGAAATCATTTTCGTAGGGGATGGCAAATATGATGCGCTTGTCGGCGTTCTGGAAAATATACGCGTAGTCATGCTCGAATAATTTGCGCACGATGATATGGCTGCCTTTTACCAGGCGTAAATCATGCGCATCGCGTAGCGAGTTGATTTGCAAAAACCGCTCTACCCACGGTCCAGTGGCGTTGACGATGGCACGCGCGCTAACTTGAAACGCTGTGCCGGTTTGCGACTGCAAAGCGGCGAGCCATTTATTATTTTGCTTCTGCACTGCAACGCACGATGTGCGAGTGAATATTTTCGCGCCATGTTCTTGCGCGTCGAGCGCATTCAGCACGACCAGGCGCGCGTCATCCACCCAGCCATCGGAATAGACAAAGCCTGTTTTGAATTGCGGCTTCAACGGCGCTCCTGCTGCATGATCCTGCAGCGTTACAACTTCTGAGGCGGACAAAAATTCGCGCTTGGCTAAATGGTCATACAAAAATAATCCCGCGCGCACCATCCACACTGGCCGCATAGCCGCATCATACGGCATGACAAAGCGCAGCGGCCACATGATGTGCGGCGCTGAACGCAACAGCACTTCGCGTTCTTGCAAAGCTTTACGCACTAATGAAAATTCAAAGTGTTCCAGATAACGCAAACCGCCATGAATTAATTTGGTCGATGATGACGAAGTGTGCGCTGCCAAATCATCGCGCTCACACAGAATCACCGACAAACCTCGGTGCGCAAGATCGCGCGCGATGCCGGCGCCATTGATGCCGCCGCCGACTACCAGCACGTCGCAGGTTTTTTTATTTGAGTTCATTAGATTGTGTTTTTCCTATATTCTGATTGTACCTACAATTTTTCTCCGCACACTTCAAATTGATTGTGAAAATAATTCAATATAATCAAATAATTATAACTATATGAAATATTTAATTGCGCTGGATCAAGGTACGTCTAGTTCACGCAGTATTGTGTTCGATGAACTCGGCAACATCGTCGCGAAGGCGCAACGCGAGTTCGCGCAAATTTTTCCGCAGCCGGGCTGGGTGGAGCATGATCCAATGGAAATCTGGACTAGCCAACTCGCGACGGCACGCGATGCCATAGCCAAAGCCGGACTCAACGCAAAAAATATTTCCGCCATCGGCATCACCAACCAACGCGAGACGACCGTGGTGTGGAATCGCAAAACCGGTGTGCCGATATACAACGCCATCGTGTGGCAGGACCGGCGCACCGAGCCACTTTGTGCGGAATTGCGCGCGCAAGGTTTGGAAAAAATAATACGCGAAAAAACCGGCCTGGTTATCGACGCGTATTTTTCTGCAACAAAAATTATATGGCTACTCGATAACATCAGCGGCGCACGAGAAGCGGCGCAACGCGGCGAGCTCGCTTTCGGCACCAACGACACCTGGCTGGCGTGGCAATTGAGCAAAGGCCTGCTGCATGTCACCGACGTGAGCAACGCGTCGCGTACCATGTTGTTTAATATTCGAGAAGGGAAATGGGACGACGCGCTACTGACGGCGTTGAACATTCCGCGCGAAGTATTGCCGCAGGTGCATCCTTCTTCTTATCATTTCGGCAACACAGAAATGGAATTTCTCGGCGCCAGCATTCCGATTTGCGGCATCGCCGGCGATCAGCAATCGGCTCTGTTCGGCCAGACGTGTTTTCGCGCGGGCCTGGCGAAAAATACCTACGGCACCGGCTGCTTTATGTTGATGCACACCGGTCATCAATTTGTCGCGTCGCAAAATGGCTTGATCACGACCGCCGCCGCACAGCCGACCAACAAAGCAGAATACGCGCTCGAAGGCAGCGTGTTTATCGGCGGCGCGGTGGTGCAGTGGTTGCGCGATGGCTTGAAAGCCATCAGCACGTCGTCAGGCGTCGAGTCGTTAGCGGAATCGGTGCCAGACAGCGGCGGCGTGCGATTCGTGCCCGCTTTCACCGGCCTCGGCGCGCCGTATTGGCAAGCCAACGCCAAAGGTGCCATCGTGGGTCTCACCCGTGGCAGCACCGTCGCGCACATCGCGCGCGCGGCGGTCGAATCCATTGCCTATCAAAGCGCGGCGCTATTGCAAGCGATGGTGAAAGACGGCGGCGCGGTCAACGAATTGCGCGTCGATGGCGGCGCGTGTGTGAACAATATGCTGATGCAGTTCCAGGCCGACTTGTTAGGCATTCCAGTCGTGCGTCCCAAAATGATTGAAACCACCGCGCTGGGCGCCGCGTATCTCGCGGGCCTCGCAACCGGCGTGTATAAAGACCTCGATCAGCTCTCAGCGCAATGGCAGGTCGAGCGCACATTTCATCCGACTATGAGCCGCGCGCGGGCGAATGAGTTGATGGTGGAATGGGAGAATGCGGTTGCGCAGGTTACGTTATCGTAGCAAATTCAAAGCCTGAAGGCTTTTGCGTAAATTAATCATACTGGAAAACTCGCTCTAAAATAATCTATTGTTATAATTAGTTGTTTAGCGCTTTCCTTGGTCGTGCCGTGAGGGTTTTCCCGTAGTATATATGGGCGGTAATCAGTATTTGTGGGGTATGGCTTTGTATGAAAGAATATGTTTACTGAAGATAATCACAATATTAATTATTTAGGGTTAAACGCAATGTTACAAGCAAGACTGAACAAAAAATACGGGCCTATTGCCGGTTGGTCGAATTCAACCAAGTTTACCGACTTTATTTCTGACAATGATGTGGTTCTTGACTTCGGCTGTAATGATGCCACTTTATTCAACGCCATAAAGTGCAAGAAAAAAGTGGGTATTGAAACCAATAAAAAGTCTGCAGAAACGGCAAAATCATTCGGCGTTGAAGTATATGGTCGCTCGGAGGATGTGCCGGACGATTATGTCGATATCATCATCTCTAACCACGCGCTAGAGCATACTGAAGCGCCATTGGAAGAATTGAAGGTGCTGTACAAAAAATTGAAAAAGGGCGGGAAAGCAGTATTCGTCATCCCCAGCGAGGCCATTTCGCTAGATTACAAACCCGGCGATGTAAGCAACCATCTTTACACATGGAGCCCCATGTCGCTTGGCAATATATTTAACGAGGCGGGCTTTACCGTGATTGAATCAAAACCCTATATGCATAAGTGGCCGCCTTATATTAAGAAATACTCCAAGCTTTATATGAGCATGGGTAAAACAGTATTTGATTTGATGAGCAGACTCCGGGCTCACATGAGTCGTTCATCGGGGCAGGTGAGAGTAATTGCAGAAAAGCATAAAGCATAAAATCACGGCGTAGGAATACCTAACCCGTTTGTTTTCCCCCGTATGCGGTAAAATGCCGCATGCCCAAACTCAAAAACGACACCTTTCTGCGGGCGCTGATGCGCGAGCCCACCGACTACACACCGATCTGGATCATGCGCCAGGCGGGGCGCTATCTGCCGGAATATAACGAGACGCGCAAGCGTGCCGGTAGTTTTCTCGGGCTGTGTAAAAATCCGGATTACGCGACAGAAGTGACGCTGCAACCGCTTGCCCGCTTTCCGCTTGATGCCGCAATATTGTTTTCCGATATTTTGACCATTCCCGATGCGATGGGTCTCGGTCTGTATTTCGCCGACGGCGAAGGGCCGAAGTTCGAGCGGCCCTTGCGCGAGGAATGGGAAATCCGCAATCTCAGCGTGCCCGACATCGGCGCGGAATTGAGTTACGTCACCGATGCTGTAACACAAATCCGCAAGGCATTGGACGGCAGCGTGCCGCTGATCGGTTTTTCCGGCAGCCCGTTTACGCTGGCGTGTTACATGATCGAAGGCGGGAGCTCGGATGATTTTCGCCGCGTGAAAACCATGCTGTATCAACGGCCGGATTTGCTGCATCACATACTCGACATCAACACGCGCAGTGTCATCGCGTATCTCAACGCGCAAATCGACGCTGGCGCGCAGGCAGTACAGGTATTCGACACCTGGGGCGGCGTGCTGTCCCACGCGGCGTTTCACGAATTCTCCTTGCCGTATCTGAAAAAAATTGCCGACAGCCTCACGCGGGAAAAAAATGGCCGCATCGTGCCGTGCATTGTGTTCACCAAAGGCGGCGGATTGTGGTTGGAGAATTTGGCGAGCATCGGCTTCGACGCGGTCGGCATCGACTGGACGATCAACATCGCCGATGCGCGGAAACGCGTAGGTGAGCGAGTCGCGCTGCAAGGCAATCTCGATCCGGCGGTGTTGTTCAGCGATGTGCGCACCATTCGCAGCGAAATAAAAAATATTCTCGATGGCTTCGGCGAGGGTAGCGGCCATGTGTTCAACTTAGGCCACGGTATTTCGCAATTTACCCCACCGGAAAATGTGGCCGCCATGGTTTCCGCGGTTCATGAATTTAGCCCCAAGAATCACGGCAAATAGAAGCTGTCAATGTGGTGCGATGAAAATATTTGTGTTTATGCACACTTCAAACCGCAGGCTCCCCTGCTCTAAACCAATTCATACCCCGCCATACTCTGAATATCTAACTATTTGATTATATTGTATTTTTTATTCGCTTCTTTTTTCATCAATTTGTCATAAATCCTGTTATTTCCGCACCCTTCGTGCGTTTTGAAAAGCTTATGAACAAAGTTATCCACAATAACTGTGGTTAACTAAAAAACCTTTTTCCAGCATGGGCTTGGCGTACCTGCCCGAGAATTTCTTCTGGAATCGATTTTGTAAAGGGATTATTTGAAACCCTCGAAACTAGAATTCTCCGCAAAATATTTTACCTTCCGCGACTGATTTTTTTCCTGAGATAATCAGCGCATGAGTACCCACTTCAGAATTTTTCGCGCTGCCGTCCCCGCCCAATGATCATCCAAGTTGCACTTGATGTGCCGTTGAATCGTGTATTCGATTACCGCTGTGACGGCGCTACTGTTAAAGATATCGGCCGGCGGGTGCTGGTACCCTTTGGTAAACGCAAACTGATCGGCATCATTCATGGTGTGGTGCTTGAGTCAGCTGTCGAAGTGGCAAAGCTAAAGCGTGCTGAAATAATTTTCCGCGATATTGAAGCGTGCTCGGCGGAGGAACTGTCGTTGTTCAGTTTTTGCAGCCAGTACTACCTCCATCCGCTGGGTGAAGTGATGCTTAATGCCTTGCCGCCTTTGCTGCGCCGTCCCAAACCCGTTACGCCATCTGCACCGACCCATTACTCATTGACGCCGGAAGGACGGCTTAGCGCAGCGACATTCTTGCCTTCCCGGGCCCGCATCGCACGCGACGTGCTGCAAAAACTGCAAAACGAAAACGCAGTCAGCGCAGAAAGCGTTCGCGCCCTATCACCAAGCGCGACGAAGGCCTTGAAATTGTTTGACGAACGAGGATGGGTTAAGCCGGCAAAACCTGCGCTGCACATCATGCTGCCGGATAACACGCCATTCTTGCCCATACTGACTGCGGAGCAGGCGCAGGTGTTGGAAACCATTTCTGCGGAGACAAATAAATTCCAGGTTACCCTGTTGCACGGCATAACCGGCAGCGGCAAAACGGAGGTTTATTTGCGCCTGATCGCCGATGCCCTCGCGCGCGGCGGACAGGCCTTGGTGCTGGTGCCGGAAATCAACCTGACGCCGCAGCTGGAAAATATTTTTCGCCAACGCTTCCCCCTGGTTTCCATCGCCAGCCTGCACAGTCATCTTAACGATACGGAAAGGCTACGCCACTGGCTGGCGGCGAAAAACGGCGAAGCGCGCATTATTATCGGTACCCGTCTAGCCGTGTTCGCGCCGATTCCGGATTTGAAGCTGATAGTGGTAGATGAAGAACACGACAGCTCATTCAAACAGCAGGATGGCTTGCGCTATTCGGCCCGCGATGTGGCGGTGTTCCGCGCCAGCCAGCGCGGCATCCCTATCGTGCTCGGCTCGGCCACCCCGTCACTGGAAAGTTGGCACAACGCGCTTTCGGGCCGTTACAAATTATGCCAATTGACTCAGCGCGCGTCGCAGGACGCAGTTTTGCCAAACATCAAGCTGATTGATATTCGCCGCGACAAAATCAACGACGGTATCAGCGAATCACTGGTGCGCGCATTGCGGACCCGGCTGGAAAAAAACCAGCAAAGCCTGCTGTTCATCAACCGCCGTGGTTACGCGCCTGCGCTGATGTGCCATCAATGCGGCTGGGCGGCGGGCTGCAAACGATGCAGCGGGAAATTAGTTTTGCATTTGCGCAGCAAGAAATTGCGCTGCCATTTGTGCGGCTCGGAATCGCACATTCCGGCTGCGTGCCCCGATTGCGGTAACGCCGAGCTGCGCCCGGCCGGGCACGGCACACAACGCATCGAGGCGGCATTGGCCGAGCTTTTTCCCGCCGCCAGGATTTTACGCGTCGACCGCGACAGCACGCGCAACAAGCACGCCATGCGCGATATGCTGGCGCAAATTCACTCGGGTGAAGCCGACATTCTGGTCGGCACGCAAATGCTGGCTAAGGGCCACGACTTTCCCAATCTCACCTTGGTCGGCGTCATCAACGCCGACGGCGCCCTCTATAGCAGCGATTTTCGCGCAGGCGAGAAATTGTTCGCGCAACTGATGCAAGTGTCCGGTCGCGCCGGTCGCGCCGATCTGGCGGGCGAAGTCTTGGTGCAAACCGAGATTCCCGATCATCCTTTATACGGCGCGCTGATGCGGCATGACTTTAACGGTTATGCCGATACCCTGATGAAAGAACGCAAAGGCGCAGGCTTTCCGCCATATGTTTACCAAACCTTGCTGCGTTTTGAATCGGTGAACGCGCATGCAGTGGAAGATTTCGCCAGTCTCGCCGCGAAACTTGCGCGCGATTTGCGCGCGGCCCATCCCGGCATTACCGTTTATGATGCTGTTCCGGCACCGGTCGCACGCGTCGCGGGCAAGGAGCGCATGCACCTGCTGGCGCAAAGTGCGTCGCGGCCCAAGTTGCAAAGATTTTCCAATGCGTGGCACGCGGCACTGAGCGAACACAATAAGAAAAATGTGCGCTGGGCTATTGATGTGGATCCGCTGGATATATAGCTCTTAGGCGAGCGAGCGCGCTATAATGCTGTTCTTTGATTTAATTGTGTTTTTTATTCATGTCCGCCGCACCCGATATCAAATCCCAGATCGCCGAATTGTTCGCGGTCGCGGCGAAACAAGCCGTGCCGGATGCGGCCAATCTCTCTATACAACTGGAACGCCCGAAGCAAGTCGCGCACGGCGATTACTCATGCAACCTCGCCATGCAATTGGCGAAGCCGCTGAAAAAAAATCCGCGCGAACTCGCTCAAGCATTGCTAGCGGCACTGCCCGTTTCGTCGTTAGTGGAGAAAACCGAAATTGCAGGCGCGGGATTTATTAATATCTTTTTGAAGCCAAGCGCCAAGCAACAAGTCGTCCACCAGATTTTTTCCCTCGGCGAACAATATGGCCGCAGCAATGCAGGCCGCGGAGAAAAAGTGCAAGTGGAATTCGTCTCCGCCAATCCAACCGGCCCGCTGCATGTCGGCCACGGCCGCGGCGCGGCGGTAGGCGATTCCATCGCGCGCTTGTTGCAGGCGAACGGCTGGAATGTGACGCGCGAATTTTATTACAACGACGCGGGGGCGCAAATTGCCAATCTCGGCTTGAGCGTGCAGGCGCGGCTGCGCGAAATGAACGGCAGCGCTGCGCCGTTTCCTGAAAACGGTTATCAAGGCGAATACATTAAGGATATCGCCGTTCAGTACGCAAAAGAATTTGCGCAGGACACAAAACACGAAAACCTTGAGGCCATGACCAAACTGGCGGTGCGCGAATTGCGCAAAGAGCAAGATTTGGATTTGCGTGCCTTCGATGTGGCGTTCGATTCTTATTTTTTGGAATCATCGCTTTACTCCGACGGCAGAGTGCAAAGAACCGTCGCCATGCTGGTCGCCCAAGGTGCGACTTACGAGGAGGACGGCGCACTGTGGCTGAAAACCACGGCCTACGGCGACGACAAAGACCGCGTGATGCGCAAGTCCGACGGCAGCTTTACTTATTTTGTGCCCGACGTGGCCTACCACGTGAGTAAATGGCAACGCGGTTTCACCCGTGTAGTGAACGAGCAAGGCTCAGACCACCACAGCACGGTCACGCGCGTGCGCGCCGGATTGCAGGCGCTCGAAATCGGCATCCCCAAAGGCTACCCGGATTACGTGTTGCACCAGATGGTCACCGTGATGCGCGGCGGCGAGGAAGTGAAAATTTCCAAACGCGCCGGTAGTTATGTGACCTTGCATGATTTGATTGACGAAGTCGGCCGCGACGCGACGCGTTACTTTTTTGTCATGCGCAAATCGGATACGCATCTGGTATTCGACATCGATCTCGCGCGCGAACAAACGGAAAACAATCCAGTGTATTACATCCAGTACGCGCATGCGCGTATATGCAGCGTGCTCAATCAATGGGGTGGCGATGTAAATGGCTTGCACAACGCCAATCTCACGCCGCTCGTCAGCGACTATGAACGTGAGCTATTGCAGGAATTGATCGATTATCCGGAGTTGGTGAAAAGTGCAGCTGAGGAACTATCGCCGCACTTAGTGGCGTTTTACCTCAAGGAACTTGCGGGCAAGCTGCATACTTATTACAACGCGGAACGTTTCCTGGTGGACGATGACCAACTCAAGCTAGCGCGCCTGGCGCTGATTGCGGCAACGCGCACGGTATTGCGTAAGGGACTGAGTTTACTAGGCGTGAGCGCACCGGATAAAATGTAAACCTTTCATCCATAGCCTGTTACCCGGCCCACTTTGGGTATAATATTTTCTACGGAACACCTGCAGGAATTTTTATGTCCCCGAACCACCTGCAACAACGCGGCTCCACCGTCACCGGCATTATCATCGGCCTGTTGTTGGGGCTGGGCATCGCCTTGGGCGTGGCGTTTTTCGTCAACAAGCAAAAAAGTCCCTATGTAGATCGGATGAACCACCCAGTCGAGGGTATCGAAAAGCCGGCGTCGGCCAAACTGGAAGATCCTAAACCGGTCGATCCTTCAGCCAAACCTGCTGCTGTGGTTGGGGACAAACCGCGTTTCGACTATCATCAAATCCTGTCGGATGGTAAAGTTGCCACGCCCAATCTAGATAAATCCCACAAAAATCAACATGTTATAGTGAATCCGGCACCGGTCGCGGCACAACCGATAGAAAAACCTGTCCCAGAAGAGCCGGGTACCAAATATTATTTACAAGTGGGCGCGTTTAATTCCGAGACCGATGCGGACAACCTGAAAGCGCGGATCGCGTTAATTGGCCTGCAGGCGGAAGTGAAAGCCGCCACAGTACAGGATAAAGGGGTGATGCACAGGGTGCGCTTGGGCCCATATAAAACCCACGACGAAATGTCGCGCGCCCGCGACGACCTGACGCAAAACGGATTGCCGTCGAGCGTCATCACCATCAAGCCGAAAAGCTGAACGAATTTTGTAATTTTTGAGTAAGGAGACGGATATGAATCTGAGCAAATATATCAAGCTGGCTGCGGTCGCCATGCTACTGCTCGCTGGCATTGGCTCCGCCAACGCCGAGGCAACAGCGCCCGTTGGCTATATGCCAATCAAAACGCCGCAGGCAGTGCAGACGCCCGGCAAGACCGAAGTCGTCGAAGTGTTCTGGTATCGCTGCGGCCATTGCTTCGACTTTGATCCTGCGATTGAGCAATGGTCGAAGAATCTGCCCAAAGATGTCTCATTCCGCCGCGTGCCGGTGATGTGGGATGAATCGCGCGCGCCGGACGCCAAACTTTATTACACCCTGGAAACCATGGACCTGCTCGAGCGCTTACACAGTAAGGTATTCAGCGCCATCCATGTCGATAAATTAATGGTGCAAAGCCAGGAAAAATTGCTCGACTGGGTTTCCGCCCAAGGCGTTGACCGTAAGGCCTTTGCGGACGTTTACAACTCATTTTCCACCATGACCAAAGTCAACAAGGCGCGTGAACTGACCAAAGGTTATGGCGTAACCGGTGTGCCCGCCATGGTGGTGAACGGAAAATATCTGATTACCAATACGACTGCCGGTGGCACGAATGAAGGCATGCTTGCAGTGGCGGATCGCCTCATCAACGGCAACAAATCTGCCGCAGTTGAAACTGCGCCGAATCAAGCGGAGCAAACCGAAGCCAAGCCGGTAGAAAAAGTCGGGAAAAAAGTCGCCAAGAAAAAATCCACCAGGCATTTGGCGAAGAATAAATCTGCAGAAGCGCAAGTCGCCGTAGCGCAATAATCCCTGATGGCGCCGCTGCTGAAGGTATTCATCAGCGGCGCCTCCAGCGGCATCGGTGAGGCACTCGCCCGCCACTACGCCAATCAAGGCGCTACCCTCGGCCTTGCAGCCAGACGACAGGATTTGCTGCAACAACTTGCCGCCGAATTTTCCTCTCCCGTTTCGATTTATCCCCTTGATGTCCGCGATAGCCCGGCGCTGCAATCTGCGGCGCAGGATTTCATTTCGCGCCATGGCGTACCCGACATTATCATCGCCAATGCCGGCATCGGCGTCGGCAATCTGACGCAACACGTCGAGGATCTGCAACGCTTTCAGGATACGCTGGATATCAATGTGATGGGCATGGTGAAAACCTTCCAGCCGTTTGTCGCACCCATGCGCGAAAAAAAATCCGGCACCCTGGTCGGCATAGCCAGCATTGCCGGATATCGCGGCATGCCCGGTTCGACGGCATACAATGCGTCAAAAGCAGCCGCGATTTCATATCTGGAAGGTTTGCGTGTTGAGTTACACGGCAGCGGCGTCAGGGTTTGCACCATTTGCCCCGGCTTTATCAACACGCCGATGACACAAAAAAATCCCTTTCCCATGCCGTTTATTATTAGCGCAGACTCCGCTGCAAAAAAATTCGCCCGCGCCATCGCACAACAAAGGTCCCATGTGACCATTCCGTGGCAAATGGCCGGCATCTTTTTGATTTTGCGTCACTTACCCAACTGGGCGTACGACCGTGTGTTCGCCAAGACCACGCGCAAGCCTCGCAAACCGGCGTAATGATTTTCTTCGGCCTGAACGCGTTCCTGGACCTGCACAAAATTTGTCGTGAACTTCATGCGCATTCAATGTTCTGATGCTATAACATAACGACGAACGCTTAATTTTCCGGAAAGGAATCTATCATGCCCTCCAAGACCATTAAAATCAGCCGCAGACAAATACTTAAAGGCGGCGTGCTCGCCGTCGGCGCCGCCATCGCGGGAACAGCCGCAACGCGCCGTGCATTAGCGCAAGCAGCACCCAAAGCAGCGAAGGCTGCGTTTCAATATCAAGACAAACCCAAAGACGGCAAAAAATGTGTCAACTGTTCGCTGTATATTCCCGGCGCTAAGGGCCAGTGTAAAGTAGTGGAAGGGGACATCAGTCCGGAAGGTTGGTGCATCGCTTACGTCGAAGCGCCGAAAAAATAACTCCGCTGCTGGCTCATCAAATGAAAAAGCGCACTGCATGTGCGCTTTTTGTTTCCCACGCGCTTGTTCCTCGCTCAGCCGCTATTCCTCAACCCCGCCGCTACCCCATTAATAGTCAGATGAATCGCGCGCTTTACTGCTTCGTCCGCATCGCCTGCACGATAACGTCTTAACAATTCGACTTGCAGATGATTCAGCGGATCGATATAGGGCGTGCGGTTACGCATGCTGCGCAATAACGACGGATTGGCTTCCAGCAATTCTGTTTGCCCGGTGATTTCCAGTAACGCGTCGCGCGTGGCGTGCCATTCTTTTTCTATACGCGTGAAAATTTCTTTACTTAATTTTTTATCGCTTACCAATTCCGCATAGCGCGCGGCGATGCCGAGATCGGATTTTGCCAGCACCATGTCCATGTTGGATAACATGGTTTGGAAAAACGGCCAGCGTTTATGCATGTCTTTTAAGAGGCTTAGACTACCATTTGTAACTTGTTGTTTATATTCAATGATTGCGCTGCCAAATCCATACCAACCTGGAATCATGGAACGGTTTTGGCCCCAGCTGAATACCCAGGGAATCGCACGCAGATCTTCGATGCGATCGGATTTTTTTCGCGATGCAGGGCGCGAGCCGATATTGAGTTCGGCGATTTCGGATATCGGCGTGGCTTCGCGGAAAAATCTGGTGAAGCCTTCGGTTTCGTAAACCAGCGATCGATACGCTTTGAATGCACAGGCGCTCAAAGTCTCCATTGCCTTGAAAAATTCTTCGGAATGTTCGACGCTTTCATCTCGCTTGAGCAAGGTCGCTTCGAGCGTCGCCGCCGCTAATGTCTCCAAATTACGCCGGCCGATTTCCGGATTGGAATATTTGCTGGCGATGACTTCGCCCTGTTCGGTCAAACGAATTTGTCCGTTGACGCTGCCCGGCGGCTGGGCGAGGATGCCGAAATAGCTCGGCCCGCCGCCGCGACCGACGGAGCCGCCGCGACCATGGAACAATCGCAATTCGACTTTGTGTTTGGTGAAAATTTTCACCAGATCGACTTCGGCTTTGTGCAATTCCCAATTCGCGGTGAGAAATCCGCCATCTTTGTTGCTGTCGGAATAACCGAGCATGACTTCCTGTGTGCGTCCGCGCGATGCCAGCAGCCGCATGTAATACGGCAGCGAAAATAATTCGTCCATGATTGCCGTGCCACCTCGCAAGTCTGCGATGGTCTCGAACAGAGGAATGATGTTCATGTGTAACTTTGGCGACTCGCCGGGCTCGAGCAAACCGACCTCTTTTAATTGCAGCGCCACTTCGAGCATGTCGCTCACCGAGGCGGTTTTGGAAATAATATGATTGGGCATCGCCGCACTGCCAAAGCGTTGGTGTATGTCAGCGACTACGCCGTAAATACGCAATTCTTCCGCAGTCTCGTCGCTATAACTGATATGCGGCGAAACCAATGGCCGCGGACTCTGGATTTCTTTCAGCAAAGTTTGCACGCGCGCGGATTCATCCAGCGCCGAATAGTTTTTTTCTACACCGGCGCGGGCAAGCAATTCATTGACTGTACGTTCTAACGTGTCGCTTATCTGTCGTATGTCCAGCGGCGCCAGATGAAACCCGAACACCTCGACGGCTCGACGCAAAGGCCGTAATTTGCCGTGGGCCAACCAGGGGGACTTATGCTGATTGAGCGAATCAACGATCACGTCGAGATCGCCCAATAATTCCTGCGGCGTCGTGTAGGCGGGCGCATCGGCAACTGCGGGCGGATTGATTTCTTCACGCAACAAACCGCGCATGGTAGCGGCAAGCCGTGCGTAAATGCCGCTGAGCGCGCGTCGATAAGGCTCTTCCGCACGACTGGTGGATTTGTCCGGTGACGCTTCGGCCAACGCGCGCAGGGCAGGGCTGATGCCGACCAATTTTTCCGACAGGCTGAGTTCGCTGCCGAGTTCGTTGATGGTGTGCAAATAATAATGCAGGGCAACGGAGGAATGCCGTTCCATTGCCCGCAGGGTGACATCGTGCGTGACAAACGGATTGCCGTCGCGGTCTCCGCCGATCCAGCTACCTAAACGGAAAAACGACGGCAGTTCGATAGGCTTGCCGAAAACGGCTTGTAACGCCGTTTCCATTTCGCCGTAAAGCTTGGGCAACTCTTTGAGAAAGGTATAACGGTAATACGACAGGCCGTTTTCAATTTCGTCATGCACACGTAATTTGAAAGTACGCAGTTCGCTGGTCTGCCACAACGTGAGAATTTCACGCTTCAGGTCATCTTCGGTCTCTTTGGTTTCATCCGGTGTCAGCGTCATGCGGTCGCGGGCGTTCATTAGCCGTGCGATTTCCAGCTGGCAGTCGAGTACGCTTTTCCGCTGCACTTCCGTCGGATGCGCGGTCAGCACCGGGGAAACCAGCGCATGGGCGAAAAAGTTTTGCACGGCTTTCGCGTCAACGCCAACAGTTTTTGCCTGTACCAATGCTCGCGCCATGCTGCCGACTTGCGGCTCGGAGCCGGCGATCAAATGCGCGCGGCGGCGGCGGTTGTGATGCAAATCTTCGGCGA
This sequence comes from Burkholderiales bacterium, assembly GCA_049695115.1. Classification (GTDB taxonomy): domain Bacteria; phylum Pseudomonadota; class Gammaproteobacteria; order Burkholderiales; family JBEEJL01; genus JBEEJL01. The sequence goes on from JBAVRP010000040.1 coordinate 136,152, forward strand.
TATTGGCGAGATGGGAAAAATAACTGAACGCACGCACCACCGAAATCGTGTTGCTGTTGGATAACTGGTTCAGCGCCGTTTCCATTTGCCGTCGCTCATCCGCGTCGGCATGTTTGCGATAGCGCACGGCGCTTTGGCGTATGGTTTCGATAAGGTCGAAGGTTTTGTCGCCATCCTGGTCGCGCAGAGTGTCGCCTAGCAATTTGCCGAGCAGGCGGATATCGTCGCGCAGCGGCTGGTCCTTGTCAGTCACCTTGGCTTCGGTATTGTTTTGCAATTCATTCATGATGGTTTAATTTTTCTTTCGCTGGGTTGCGGCTGGCGGCGTGATAAAATCGTCTTTTAAATCAGGTTGCATATACATCTTGGCTGTTCCGAAAACACTGGTCATTGCTACTCGCGAAAGCCGCCTCGCCAGATGGCAGGCAGAATACATTCGCGACCGCGTGCTGGAATTATATCCGCAAATGAACATCAGCATTCTCGGCATAACTACGCGCGGCGACCTGATACTCGACCAGCCGCTGGCGAAAATCGGCGGCAAGGGTTTATTCATCAAGGAACTGGAAGTCGCGCTCGACGATGGCCGTGCGCATATCGCCGTGCATTCGATGAAAGACGTGCCGATGAATTTGCCGGAAGGATTTTCACTCAGCATAATCGGCCAGCGCGAAGATGCGCGCGATGCATTTGTCTCGAATGAATACGACTCGCTCGACGCATTGCCTGCCGGCGCGATCGTCGGCACATCGAGCTTGCGCCGTGAAGCGCAAATCCGCGCGCGTTATCCGAAGCTGCAAATTCAATCGCTGCGCGGCAATGTGCAAACCCGCTTGCGCAAACTCGATGAAAAGAATTATGCCGCGATTATTCTGGCTGCTGCCGGACTCAAGCGTCTGGGTTTGGCTGGTCGGATTAAAACTTTACTCACCTTTGAACAAAGTTTGCCTGCTGTCGGCCAGGGCGCACTTGGAATCGAGATAGAGTCTCAACTAATTGATTATATTGAATTATTTAAATGTTTTGAATCTTCTGCCACCAACGCGTGCGTGCTCGCTGAGCGTGCATTTTCGCGGCGTCTTTCGGGCAGTTGCGAAGTGCCTTTGGGCGGATACGCGCACATAATTGAAAATGGCATCATGTTGACCGGCTTTGTCGCCACGCCTGACGGCAAGCAAATGTTGCGTGCGAGTATGCGCGGCAAACGCAAAGACGCGGAAAAAATCGGCACCAAGCTGGCCGAGCAAATGCTTACGCTCGGCGCGGATAAAATCCTTGCCGAACTGGAATCTGCGCCGCGATGACCGTTCATTTGCGCGGACTTGGCTTGTTGATCACACGCCCGGCCGGACAAGCGGGACGGCTGGCGCAAATGATTCAAGGCGCGGGCGGCGAAGCGCTGTTGTATCCCACAATAGAAATCGTCGACACGGATAATCCACGCGCAGCGCAACTGTTACTTGCCTCGCTGAAAAATTTTGATAGGGCCATATTCGTCAGCGCCAACGCGGTGGAAAAAGCCTTTTTGCTGCTATCTTCATCTGCTTCCTGGCCGCAGGAATTGCCCGCCGCTGCCATCGGCATGGCGACGGCTGACGCGTTATGTGAACGCGGCATAAAAAATATTCTTACACCCCAAGCAGGTTTCGACAGCGAAGCGCTACTCGAATTACCCGAATTTCAATCAGTCATTAATTCCCGCATAGTCATTTTTCGCGGCCAGGGTGGACGCGATACCCTGAAGCAAACTTTGACTGCGCGCGGTGCGACGGTCACTTACTGCGAATGCTATCGCCGGCTACGGCCAAACATTGCCGAGGACAAGTTAGTTGTCTGGCTAAAGCAAAAAAAAATTCACGCTATCAATGTGATGAGCAGTGAAAGCCTGTCCAACCTGCTGCAAATGGCTGGCGATGCAGCACCGGCACTGAAATCGATCTCTCTGGTCACGCATCATCCGCGCGTGGCACAAGCGGCGAAGGACGCAGGCTTTACGCAGGTAATTACCAGCTTGCCAGGTAATACGGCGTTGATGGCTGTGCTAGAAGCGCTTTCTCTTGGTAAACTACTAGCTTGAATTTAATCGGGAATCGGTAAATGCCTGATTCGGCTTCGCCCGCTGTGCAAACCCCTGCAACCATCCACAATACCTGGTGGAAAAACCCTGCGTTGTATTTGGCGCTGGCTGCGCTCGGATTCAGCGGCTGGCATTACAAAGAACAAACCGACCAGTACAAAGCCGTGCAGGCGGAAGTGGCGAAGCGCCTCAGCGCCGATGAAGACCTGACGCGGCAAGTCCGTGCCAGTGTGGAAAAAGTGCGTGAGCAGGCAGAGCAGACTCAGCAGCGTATAACGCAGCTTGAAAACAAGATGGGCGATGCGGAAAACCAGTATATTTCCCTGGAAGCCTTATACCAGCAATTATCGCGCAACCCGGATGAAATCTCCCTCGCCGAGGCGGAGCAAACCATCGGCATCGCAAACCAGCAGTTGCAACTCGCCGGCAATCCCAAGGCCGCGCTGATCGCGCTGCAGGCGGCCGATAGCCGTCTGGCGCGCAACGACAAACCGCAATGGATTGCCTTGCGCAAATCGATCAATGCCGATATTGAAAAACTCAGGGCTTTGCCGCAGGTAGACATGGTGGGCATGAACCTGCAACTCAATAACCTGATTCTTGAATGCGACGCGCTGCCGTTTGTGATTTTCGATGCAACACGGACTGATAAGGCGGCGGAAAAACCTGTCGAAGGATTATTGGCGCGCGTCTGGGAAGAAGCCAAACAATTGGTCAAAGTGCGCAAACTCGATGCGCCGGACCCGGCGTTTTATGCGCCGTCGCAAAGCTATTTTCTGCGCGAAAACCTCAAGCTGCATTTACTCTCTGCACGGCTCGCGCTGCTTTCCCGCGATGAAGGCAGTTTCCGCGCCGACTTGAATGCAGCGCATGAATTGCTGGGCAAATATTTTGATACCCAGTCGCAGCCGGTGGTCGCGGCGATGAATACCCTCAAGCACTTGTCCGAAAACGTAATCAATATTGCCTTACCGGAATTAGACAGCACGGTTGACACGGTCAAGCGCGCGCGTCAGGTGCGGGAAAAGGCAGCGACAAAATGAAAAGACTGTTATGGATTATTCTACTTTCGGTCATTGCCGTTTCCGCTGCGCTGTTCCTGCATGAGAATAACGGCTCTGTGCGTTTTCTGTTCGGCCAACAACAAATCGACCTGTCGCTGAATTTATTCGTATTCTTGTTGCTCGCCGGATTTGCGCTATTTTATTTATTGCTCCGCGCAGTGATTCATACCATGCGCCTTCCTGCCACAGTACGCGCCTATCGTGATAGGCAAGCACAGAAAAAATCCCTCAGCGCCATGTACGATGCGATGACCTCGTTTTTTGAAGGGCGCTACGGCCACGCCGAAAAAGCGGCAGCGTCCGCGCTCAAACACCCCGCTTCCCATGTTCTGCTGTCTGTGATTGCTGCGCGCTCGGCACATCAACTGGGTGATTTCGACAAACGTGACGAGTATTTGAGCCAGGCCGAACACCGTTCGCCCGAAGCGGGCCTGATGCGGCAAATTACCCAGGCGGAATTATTTTTGAAAGAGCGCCGCCTGGATGACGCCCTTGAAGTGCTAAAGCGCGTGCGTAGCGAAGCGCCAAAAAATATCACCGCGATTAAACTCGAACTAAAGGCGCAAACACTGGCGAAAAACTGGGATGAAGCGCTGGCACTGACTGCTTTGCTGGAAAAACGAAATGCGATTTTGCCGCAACACGCTGCACAGAACCGTTTCAACGCACAGTTGGGCAACCTTCAACGCAAGACCCAGGACCCGGCACTGTTGCTTGCCTATTGGCAACAACTGCCTGCCGCAGATAAGCACAACGTCACCCTGGCATTGTCCGCCGCGCGCAGCTTAATGGCCACGGGACGACATGACGAGGCGAAAAACATTATTGAACAAACCTTGAGCAAGGAATGGGACGCTGGCTTGGTGCATCTCTACGGCGAATGCCGCAGTTCTGATTTGCTTAAACAGGTGGAGTGGGCCGATGCGCAGTTGAAACAAAATCCAAAAGATCCGGATTTATTATTGGCGCTGGGGAAATTGTGCACCGATCTGCAATTATGGGGCAAGGCGCAGAGTTATCTGGAAGCCAGCCTCGCCATTGAATCCAAGCGCGAAACGCATCTGGCGATAACGCGCTTACTGGAAAAATCCGGCAAGCCGGAAGAAGCTGCACGGCATAACCGCAGGTCATTTTCGTCCAGCAGCGATTAGCCCCTGTCCGGAAAATCAACATGAGTATCGCGCTGTCAGCTATCACGCCGCCGAAAACAGTATGCAAATGCTGTAACAGCGAAGCTGCATTATTCGATGTTGCAGATTTCAACAAAAATTGTGAATTGCCCCGGAACCCCGGCGTTTTGCCTGTTGCCGGCATCCCGGTTTATTATTATCGGTGCAAGAGCTGTGCTTTCATTTTTACTATTTTTTTTGATACTTTTACAAACGATGATTTTTCCAAGCATATCTATAATGACCAATATATTCTGGTGGATCCAGATTTCAAGCAAGCCCGCCCCACGAGTAATGCCGGGTTTATTGCCGACCTTTTCGCTAATTTCAAAAATATAGGAGTTCTCGATTACGGCGGTGGTAACGGCACGCTGGAAAAATTGCTCAGGGAAAATGGTTTTACTGACGTGACCACGTACGATCCATTTTCTCCCTTACATTCCGTCAAACCAAAGCGCCAATTCGATTTGATCGTGAGCTTTGAAGTTTTTGAACACACCACCGACCCGAAAAAAACTACGCAAGACGTACTAAGCATGCTGAAACAAGGCGGCATGCTTATGTTTTCGACTTTAATGCAGCCAGCCAATATAGAAGCGGTAAAAACAAGCTGGTGGTATATCGGGCCGCGCAATGGACATGTTTCGATTCATTCCGAACAAAGTTTGCAGGTCTTAGCTGATGCGGCTGGCTATCAACTTGGCCACTTCAATCAAGGCACGCATTTACTTTGCCGCGACATCCCTTACTTTGCCAAACATTTTCTCGACCCTGCCGCTCAAAACGCGTAGCCATTCAACCGTGATTGCCTGCGGTTGACAGAGGTGCTTACACCGCCTAGCATGAAATGCGCGAACCTGAATCACTTCATTGGTATCGCCCTCAAGCGCAATCTTTCCGACGTTTACCCTCAACAAGGAGAACACCATGGCTACTTCCGTCGCTCGCGTCACCGAAATTATCGCCTCATCGCCCAAGAGTTTTGAAGACGCTTTCAATGTAGGCGTCAAGCGCGCCAACAAAACTTTGAAAGGCGTGCAAGGCGCGTGGATTAAAGATCAAAAGGTATCAATCAAGAACGGCAAGATCGTTGATTACCGCGTCAACATCAAAGTAACGTTTGTTCTAATGGATTGATTATATTGAATTTTTATACATGCGCCGCGAAGCATTTCGCGGCGCTTGTATTTCGCTGGAATGTCTGACTATTTTGGCTTGGTGTGATCCACCGATACTGTAAAAGGATCGGAATAAAATTCATCGTCAGGCAATTTACGCGTTTGCGTAAAGCTCCGATGCCCCGCTTCAACCATCACCGGCGCGCCGCAGGCATACACCTGGTAGCCGGATAAATTATCGAAGTCATCAAGTATCACCTGATGCACCAGGCCGGTTCGGCCTGGCCATTTATCAGTGGACAACGGATCTGACAACACCGGAATAAAAGTGAAATTTTTATGTTCGTGCTGCCATTTGTCCGCCAACTCAGCCATGTATAAATCTTCGCGCGCACGCACGCCCCAGTAGAGGACCATCTCGCGCTGGTTCTGTTTGTGGAATGCGTGTTCGATTATGCCTTTAATCGGCGCGAAGCCGGTACCGCCGGCCATGAAGATCATCGGTTTGTCGGAATCCTCGCGCAGGAAGAAACTGCCTAGCGGTCCTTCAAAACGCAGTATGGCTTTTTCTTTCAGTTCATTAAACACAAAAGTGGAAAACGTTCCGCTGTAATTGCGTATATGCAGTTGCAAAAACTCGTCGTCGTGCGGCGCGTTGGCTAGGGAAAAGCTGCGGCGCTTGCCGTCCTGCATCAGGATGTCGATATATTGACCCGCTAAAAATTGCAGGCGTTCGTTGGCGGGCAATTTAAGTGACAGCACCGTAACATCTTTTGCTGGACGTTCAATTTTTTGTACGCGGCAGGGCAATTTGCGGATGGGGATTTCATGCATCGCGCCGACTTCGCGGCATTCTATCGTTAGCAGTGTCAGTGGCGACGCGCAACAAAATAGCGCCTTGCCTTCTCGTTTTTCCTCATCGGTCAAAGTACCTGGCTGGTAGTCGCCGTAGTCCACTTTTCCTTCGACGATTTTCCCTTTGCACGAACCGCAGGCGCCGTTGCGGCAGCCATAGGGCAAATTGATATTGTTGCGGATTGCCGCCTCAAGTACGGTCTCGTCTTTTTGCACTTCAAAAACATGCCCGCTGGGTTGTACCGTGACCAAATGTGTCATGAAAAGTTTCTTTGCTCAAATCCGTTAGAATCGTGTTATGAAATCAGTGCCCAGATTGCTCTTTATCGGTTGCGGTGACGTAGCATTACGCGCCGCGCCAATATTGCGAAAACAATTCCGCTTGTTCGGCTTGACGCGCAGCGCGGGAAATTTTGCGGAGCTGCGCAGCCATGGCATTCAACCCATAGTCGGCGATCTCGATTCGCCCGCAACTTTGCGGCGGCTCGGCGGTATCGCACATTACGTGTTACACGCTGCGCCGCCCCCGAACCAAGGCAAACTTGACACAAGAACACGTCATTTGATTTGCGCCTTAAACAAAGGTGAAATTTTACCACAGCGGATAGTCTATATCAGTACCAGCGGCGTCTATGGCGACTGCGGTGGCGCAAACATTGATGAGACCCAACCTGTCAATGCACAAACTCCCCGCGCGCAACGCCGGGTGGATGCCGAACAGCGCCTGCGTGGCTGGTGCGCCGGCAATTCAATCGCACTGTCTATATTACGCGTGCCGGGAATTTATTCGGCGGAACGTTTGCCGTTGAAGCGATTGCAAAAAGGTGTTCCGGCGCTGAACCAATCTGAAGACGTTTTTACCAATCACGTACACGCGGATGATTTGGCAAAAGCGTGCGCAATTGCGTTGTTTCGCGGCCTGCCTCAACGCGCCTACAACATCTGCGACGGCCATGCCAAAAAAATGGGGGATTATTTCGATCTGGTTGCAGAGGCGCTCGGCCTGGAGAAACCGCCTCGCGTGAGTCGCGCAGAAGCGGAACGCGTTATCGATGAGCCGGGATTGTCATTCATGCGCGAATCGCGTCGCTTGCAAAATCGACGCATGATCGACGAATTGCATGTGCACCTGAAATATCCGTCAGTGGAATTGTTTTTGAACAGCGTGAAGCGCGCCTAGGCTCACTCGCGCCGGTATTGACCTTCGATAACAGCCTGGCGCTCGGCTTTGGCCGGCGCCAACTGCCGGTTCGGCATCAACAGGATGGCCAGGGCAATCAGGTCGCTGACAATGCCAGGGAATATCAACAACGCCCCTGCGACAAAACTGCGCGCACTATGCATCATTTCTCCCAAGGGAAATCGCCCTTCCTGTAATGCCGTGGCAAAGCGGCCTAGCATAGCAAAGCGGGTTTCCTTGATTAGCGCCACCCCTGCCAGAGCAGCAAACACCAGCCACGCCGCCAGCCACCAATGCAATTCGCCGGCTAGCTGAAGCAAGGTATATGTCTCCAGCACAGGAAATGCCAAAAGCATGATAAAAAATAGATAGCGCATAAAAACTACCTTCGCTAACCCAACAAGATTGACTGTTGAGAATTGCAATCGCTCAGCTATTTGCATATGACAGGCCAGTGCAAAAGGGATTCCAGCCTTGCGCAGTTTTTAATTTACCATTTGCGCCGCAAAACTTAAACCGAAACTTGGTGAACTTCGGCTAAATGATTAACACTGTGCCTGACTATATAAAATAGTCTTTATTGGGTTGCCCCAAGCGACTGGACAATTAATCAACTTAGATGGCTGAAGTTCATAACATATTGATTTTATTATTAGTTACCGAAATAAGATCGCAGCGCCAAACGGCACCTAAAAGCACCCAACAGGCCTTATTAATTACCTAAAATGCCCTATCTATCTCTATTTTTGTTTATTTTAACGAAAATTGGCGTTATAAGGATAGATAAGCTTGAAGTCTATGGGGGCAACGCCGACTCATCCCAAACGCCAGGTCGGCAGTAATGTTTTATTTCGGCTAAAAGTAGACAACTTCGGTCAATTCGCGGCAAACTATGAGTATGAAAAAGATTTTGATCTTGCATGGGCCCAATCTGAATCTACTCGGAAGCCGCGAACCGGATGTCTACGGCCATGACACTTTGGCGACAATTAATGCGCGTCTTCTTTCGCAAGCTCAAACAGCCAAAGCGGCGGCGGAATGCTTTCAGACCAACGACGAAAGCGCGCTGATCGACCGCATACACCAGGCTAAAAAGGACGGGGTAGATTTTATTATCATCAACCCCGCCGCCTTCACACACACCAGCGTGGCTTTGCGCGACGCCTTGGCTGGCGTGGAAATTCCTTTTATCGAAGTACATCTTTCCAACATCCATGCCCGCGAAGCTTTTCGCCACCTGTCCTATGTGTCCGCACTGGCAGTGGGTGTCGTGACGGGCCTTGGCTCAGCTGGCTACCAACTGGCGCTGACTTACGCACTGGCACATCACATCATCAAAAAGGGATAAGCCATGGATTTACGCAAACTCAAAACGCTCATTGATTTGGTAGAGCAATCGGGCATCGCCGAGTTGGAGATTACCGAGGGTGAAGAAAAAGTCCGCATCAGCCGCACCAGCCCGCAAACTCAACAAGTACTGATGACCACACAAACCATGCCGGCCTTGACGCCGCAAATGCAGATGGCAATGGCGCCACCTGCTGCCCCGTTGGCAGCGCCGGCGCCAGTAACGCCGCCTGTACTGGAAGGCCACACGGTGAAATCGCCCATGGTTGGGACTTTCTATCGTTCCGCCGCGCCGGGCGCAGACGCTTTTGTCAAAATCGGCGACACGGTAACAGAAGGCCAAACACTCTGCATTATCGAAGCCATGAAACTGCTTAATGAAATCGAATCGGACAAAGCCGGCGTAGTGAAATTCATACTGGTGGAAAACGGGCAGCCGGTGGAATACGGCCAGCCTTTATTCATCATCGGTTAACACACTATGTTCGAAAAAATTCTTATCGCCAACCGCGGCGAAATCGCGCTGCGTATCCAGCGCGCCTGCCGCGAAATGGGCATCAAGACCGTCGCCGTGCATAGCGAAGCCGATGCCGATGCCAAATATGTTTTGCTGGCTGACGAATCCGTTTGCATCGGCCCGCCGCCTTCATCCGCAAGTTATCTCAATGTCCCCGCCATTATCAGCGCCGCCGAAGTCACCGACGCCCAGGCGATACATCCCGGCTATGGTTTCCTCTCGGAGAATGCCGACTTCGCCGAACGCGTCGAGCAAAGCGGCTTTGTATTTATCGGCCCGCGCGCAGAATCCATTCGCCTCATGGGCGACAAAGTCAGCGCCAAAAACACCATGAAAAAAGCCGGCGTCCCCTGTGTACCGGGCTCCGACGGGGCGTTGTCCGACGACCCGAAAGAATTGAAAAAAATCGCGGCGGCGGTTGGCTACCCGGTGATTATCAAGGCGGCGGGCGGCGGCGGCGGGCGCGGTATGCGCGTGGTGCACACGGAAGCGGCGTTAATCAACGCGGTCAACATGACCCGCTCGGAGGCGCAGGCGGCGTTTAACAATCCTGCGGTGTATATGGAAAAATTCCTCGAGACGCCGCGGCATATCGAAATCCAGGTGCTGGCGGACCAGCACAAAAACGCCATTTATCTCGGCGAACGCGATTGTTCCATGCAGCGCCGCCACCAGAAAATTATTGAGGAGGCTCCGGCTCCCGGCCTGAGCGCGCGCCTGCGCGACAAGGTGGGCGAGCGCTGCGCGGAAGCGTGCCGAAAAATCGGTTATCGCGGCGCCGGGACGTTTGAATTCCTGTTCGAAAAAAACGAATTCTTTTTTATCGAAATGAACACGCGGGTGCAGGTCGAACATCCGGTAACGGAAATGATCACCGGCGTCGATATCGTGCAGGAACAGATCCGCGTTGCAGCCGGTTTGAAATTGCGTTACCGGCAAAAAGACATTGTCCTGCGCGGTCACGCCATCGAGTGCCGCATTAACGCGGAAAATCCTTACACCTTTGTCCCGTCGCCGGGACGCATTACGCAGTACCACGTACCCGGCGGGCCGGGCATACGCGTCGATTCGCATGTATTCCATAATTATTTTGTCCCGCCGTATTACGATTCCATGATCGGCAAAGTCATCGCCCACGGCGACACGCGCGAGCAGGCGATGGCGCGCATGCGCACGGCATTGTCGGAAATGGTGATCGAAGGCATCCAGACCAATATTCCCCTGCACCAGGAATTAATGAGTGACGCGGCATTCATTACCGGCGGTACCAGCATTCATTATCTGGAAGACAAACTCGCCGCCGCCAAGGTAGCGAAATAGTGCCTATGATTACCTTCTGCAGATAAACTTGCCCTGGCGATCCCTATCGTTGATTGTTGATGCGGCTACTGCTGACGCTCTGGGCGTAGCCTTGCATGAACTCGGCGCACTGTCAGTGAGCACTGAAGACGCAGCGGCTGGCACGACGCAGGAACAAGACTTGTTCGGTGAACCCGGCTCCGAGCCCGATGCTTTATGGCCCCAGTGCCGACTGGTCGCGCTATTTGAACAAGATGCAGATGCAAATGAAATTTTGCACTCCGCGTGTACGCAATTGAATATTGCTACGCCTGAAAATTTCAGCGTCAACATTGTAGAAGATCAGGACTGGGTGCGCCTCACGCAGGCGCAATTCGACCCGATTAAAATTTCCCAGCGCTTGTGGATAGTACCGACCTGGCATGCACCAATCGATAAGCTGGCGCTGAATATCGCGCTGGATCCCGGCGTCGCCTTCGGCACCGGCAGCCATCCCAGTACGCAACTTTGCCTGCAATGGCTTGAAGAACATATCCGCAATGGCGAAACCGTACTCGATTACGGCTGCGGCTCCGGCATTCTCGCCATCGCGGCGATGAAACTCGGCGCGGCATCGGCCCACGGCATCGATATCGATCCGCAAGCGGTCGCCGCGGCAAGAAATAATGCCGAACAAAATCACGTTCAGGCCAGGTTTTCACTGCCGGAAAAAAATAATCAGCAAACTTACGACATTGTGACGGCGAACATCCTGTCCAACCCGCTCAAAGTGCTGGCGCCATTGCTGGCTTCGCATACCCGGCCCGGCGGCATGATAGTACTCTCCGGCATTCTCGAACCGCAGTGGCGCGAAGTCGCCGCCTATTACCAAGCGTGGTTCGATATGGCACACTACGCAGGAAAAGAAGGCTGGGCCTGTCTCAGCGGTTTGAAAATCCATTCAGCATGAGCCAACCAATATGAGCATGAACACCACTTGCCCGAAGTGCAGCACCAGTTTTCGCGTCACCAGCGAACAATTGGCTGCGCGCGAGGGCAAAGTGCGTTGCGGACGCTGCACCCATGTGTTCAACGGCTTCATGTATCTCGGCACGCCGATAGAGCCGTTGGCAGAGCGGTCGCTGCCTAAACGGCCGGCTGAAGCTCCCCCGAAAACTCCTGAAATAAAAGATGTCGAAGCTCCCCCCATTTCTATCCTGCCCGATATGGCGCAGTCTGCCCTGTTAGACTATAAGGAAAAGGCGTTGCCGGATAAATTTTTACCCGATGTCCCCGCCGACTACTCATCTTTTTCCGTATTTCAGCCAACGTTTCCGGATAATCCGGTGGTTGATTTACCCGATCTGCCTGCCTACGATCCTGCTCCGAAAAAAGTACATCCTGCCAGCATCGAATCCTTTTCGCCCTATGCCGCGCCGATTCCTCATCCGGCCCATACGCAAAAAACGCCTCCCTTGTCGCCAATATCGCAGAGCTACGCCGATGATGCGGACGCAGATACACGCGACCCTTTGATAGATTATTTCAAAGAGGATGCCGACGACGATATTGATTTTGACGGCCCGACTTTGTTCGACGATGCCGCGAACAAATACGCCAAAACCCATTGGTCGTGGGTCTTGGGAAGCATGCTGCTATTTTTCGCGGCGGCACTGCAGGCTTTATATTTGTTCCGTGTAGAGGTGGCGCAAGCATTGCCTGACGTACGGCCGTTGATGGTTCAGGCCTGCGGTTTCTTGAATTGCGAAATCGGCCTGCCGCAGAATTCTGAACTGCTCAGTATTGAATCTTCCGATCTGGTAGCGGATCCGCAAAGACCCGATGAAATAGAATTGCGCGCCACGCTGCGCAATCGGGCGCGTCATGTTCAAGCCTATCCCAATCTGGATTTTAATTTAACCGATGCGCAGGACGAAATATTGGTCAAACGTATCATCACGCCAGCAACGTATCTCAAACCGCCCGAAGCGCAGAGGGTAGGCTTCGCGCCGAATTCTGAAGTCAACCTCAAACTGCAATTCAAAACGCATGACGTGAAGCCTGCTGGGTATCGTTTGCTATTATTTTATCCTTAAAATATTTAATATAATCAATTAGTTGTAATAGTACGGTTTTTGCCTTATCAGCCTCGTGTTTTTCTTCGGCTGTCGAGATTAACGGTAAATAATTTATGCTTAAACAAACGCCGCTGAATGCCGCCCACCGTGTGCTGCACGCCAAGCTTACCGATTTCGGCGGCTGGGAAATGCCGCTGCACTACGGCTCGCAAATTGAAGAACATCGCGCGGTGCGCCGTAAAGCCGGTATGTTCGACGTGTCGCATATGCTGGCGGTCGATATCAGCGGCGCGGCGGCGAAACCGTTTTTGTCGCGCGTGCTCGCGAATAACGTCGATAAACTCACTACACCGGGCCGCGCGCTGTATTCCTGCATGTTGAATTTGCAAGGCGGTGTCATAGACGACTTGATTGCGTATTGGCTGGGCGGCGACAATTTCCGCCTAGTTGTCAACGCGGGCACGGCGGAAAAAGATATTGCGTGGATGCACGCACAGCGCGACGCAATGAATTTGAATGTGCAGATTTCGCCGCGCCGCGATCTGGCCATGATCGCCGTGCAGGGGCCACAAGCGCGCGCCAAAGTGTGGAGTGTGATTGCCGGTTCGCAAGCTGCTACAGAAAATCTTGCGCCATTTAACGCTGCGGATGTTAACGGCTATTTCATCGCGCGCACCGGCTACACCGGCGAAGACGGATTTGAAATCCTGCTTCCTGCGACGAAAGCAGAGTCGCTGTGGAAAACATTACTCGCCGCCGGTGTCGCGCCCTGCGGCCTCGGTGCCCGCGATACCTTGCGGCTCGAAGCGGGCATGAATCTCTATGGCCAGGATATGGACGAAAATACCAATCCACTGGAATCCGGCCTCGGTTGGACAGTCGATTTACAATCGCCGCGAATATTCAACGGCAAGGAAGCCTTGCAAAAAACTGCAGTTAAAAAACTGGTCGGCATGTTGCTGATCGACAAAGGCGGCGTGTTACGCGCGCACCAGAAAATCGTTACGTCACTGGGCGAAGGCGAAATTACCTCGGGCGGGTTTTCCCCGACGATGGAACGATCCATCGCCTTCGCCCGTGTGCCCGCAGGTGTAAAGATTGGTGACGCTGTGCAAGTCGCAGTGCGCGACAAAATGTTAGGCGTTAAAATCGTCAAATTGCCGTTCGTGCGGCATGGACAAATATTAGTGTAGTAAATCGAAATTAAAGGAACATAGAAATGCGTCTTTTCCCGCCTGCCTTCGTTACTCGTCGTTGCGTAGAGCCTGCTTTGCTGCCTCCTCGCGCCTTGCCAGACGAAAAAATCCATCATTTTTATTTGTCCCTATAGTTTCGATTCACTACACATAAAGGAATGACACATGAATTTCCCTAAAGAATTGCGCTACGCCAAATCCCACGAATGGGCGCGGCTTGAAAAAGATGGCACCGTCACGGTGGGCATCACCGAGCATGCCCAGGAATTATTGGGAGATATGGTATTCCTGGAAAACCCGCAAAAAGGCCGCAAGCTAAAACAGGATGAAGAATGCGCGGTGGTCGAATCGGTGAAAGCCGCGTCGGATGTGTACGCGCCGATCAGCGGCGAAGTCATCGCCGTGAATGCAGACGTGGAATCAGCGCCGGAAAAAATTAACGCCGACGCCTATGGCGCCTGGATGTTCAAGGTAAAACCGAGCAATGTAGCTGAACTCGACAAGCTGATGAGCGCGGCGGAATATCAAAAGCAAGTTGAAGCTGATGGACATTGATAACAACTTATTTCGATTAAGTTCGAGATCAAAGCAAGACAAGGCGCGAGCAAAAAATTGCGACGCCGCATATGCAGTGATATGTAAGGAGTAATTTTTTGTGGGCAACGAAGTATTGCGAAGATATCGAGCTTAATCATGCCTTTTATTCCTCATACTGATGACGATATTGCAGCTATGCTCAAAGCCATAGGCGCGCCGAGCATCGATGCGCTGTTTGACGAAATTCCTGCCGCCATCCGCAGCAAGGGACTTAGACAGGTTCCCGAAGGTCTCGACGAAATGGCCATCACGCGCTTGATGCACGAGCGCGCGGATCTCGATAAACCGATGTTGAATTTTATCGGCGCCGGCGCTTATGAACATCACATTCCTGCTGCAGCGTGGCAGATCGTGACCCGCGGCGAATTTTATTCTGCCTACACGCCGTATCAAGCCGAGGCAAGTCAGGGCACGTTGCAATTGCTGTATGAGTTCCAAACCATGATGGCGTCGCTCACCGCTATGGAGGTATCCAACGCGAGCATGTACGACGGCGCCAGCGCGTTGGCCGAAGCGATTTTGATGGCAGTGCGCACGCATAAATCGTCGCGCAAAATTTTAATTCCGCGCACTGTGCATCCGTTTTATGTTGAAGTGGTGCGCAGTATCGTTAAATCGCAACGTATTGATTTAAATGATATTTCGTTTGATTCGGCGACTGGTGTCATTTCACCATCCATGTTGGAAAAACAAAATGATTTCGCCGCATTAGTCATTCCACAGGCGAATTTTTTCGGCGCGTTGGAAGACGTCGATGCACTGACAGATTCCGCGCACAGTAAAAATGCGCTGGTGATTGGAGTGGTCAATCCGGTTGCGCTCGCGCTGATCAAACCGCCGGGCGAGTGGGGGGCTAAAGGCGCGGACATTGTCGTCGGCGAAGGCCAACCGCTCGGCGTGCCTTTGTCATCAGGCGGGCCGTACTTCGGCTTCATGTGTTGCAAACAGGAATTCGTACGCCAAATGCCCGGCCGCATTATCGGCCGCACGGTCGATCTCGACGGCAAACCCGGCTTTGCACTCACCTTGCAAGCGCGCGAGCAACATATCCGCCGCAGCAAGGCGACGTCGAATATTTGTACCAACCAGGGTTTGCTGGTCACTGCCGCGACTATCTATATGTCGCTGGTCGGGCCACAGGGTTTACGCAATATCGCGACAGCGTCGCACAACAACACACAAAAACTTGTTCAGCGGTTAACCAACATTCGCGGCGTCGCGCGCAAATTCGATGCACCAACATTTCACGAAGCCGTTTTGTCTGTGCCCATCTCTGCTAAAGAAGTATTGTCTGCGCTGGAAGCGCAAGGAATAGCCGGCGGCGTGGATTTAAAAACTTTTTATCCGGAACTCAGCGATTGCGTGCTGGTATGCGCGACCGAAACAAAAACAGCTGAAGACATTGAACGTTATGGTCAGGCTCTGGAAAGCGTATTATTATCCCAGCACAAACCGCAGGTTGCCGCCAAATGATTTTCGCAAAACCTTAATTAACAACACATCAGGAGATTCGACATGGCTACAGTAACGCAACGCGGCACGGCGATTAATGTTTCGGGCAATCTGCCGCAAAAAGGACAAATTGCTCCGGACTTTTCCCTATGCGGGACGGACATGGCGGACAGGTCACTCAAGGATTACGCCGGCAAGCGCAAGGTTCTGAATATTGTTCCGAGCCTGGACACGCCGACCTGCGCCACTTCAACACGCAAATTCAACGAAAAAGCCGGCCAAATGCACAACGCCGTGGTGCTGGTCATCGCGGCCGACCTGCCGTTCGCGATGAAGCGCTTTTGCGCCACCGAGGGGCTGGACAATGTGGTGTCCTTGTCGACATTCCGCGGCGCAGACTTTATGGATAACTACGGCGTGCATATCACCAGCGGGCCGCTACGCGACCTGACCGCACGCGCTGTCGTCGTGCTGGATGAAAATAACAAAGTGCTGCATTCGGAACTGGTGCCGGAAATCGGCCACGAACCGAATTACGATGCGGCTTTAGCTGCTTTGAAATAATTACCACACCATCCCCGCGCGAGCGGGGGTGTTCCTGGAACATACCATGCTGATTTTTGAACTGTCGCAACCGAATCGCCGCAACGCGCCTCAGGCGCCTAAGGCCGAAGCTGCGCAAAACATTCCGCAAAAATTTTTGCGCAAAAGCAAACCGCTATTGCCGGAAGTGTCGGAGCTCGACGCAATCCGCCACTACACGCGGCTGTCGCAGAAAAATTTTTCCATCGACACCCATTTTTATCCGCTCGGCTCGTGCACCATGAAATACAACCCGCGCGCGTGCAATACACTGGCGATGCTGCCGCAGTTTCTGGCGCGGCATCCGCTCGCACCGGTCGCGTCGGGGCAGGGATTTCTGCAGTGCATGTACTGGTTGCAGGAAATCCTCAAAGACGTCACCGGCATGGCCGGCGTGTCGCTCACGCCGATGGCCGGCGCGCAAGGCGAGTTGGCCGGCATCGCGATGATTCGCGCCTATCACGATTCGCGCAACGACACTGCGCGCAAAGAAATTATTGTGCCCGACGCGGCGCACGGCACTAACCCCGCCACGGCGGTAATGTGCGGCTACACCGCGCGGGAAATTCCCACCGATGAAAATGGCAACGTCGATCTCGTTGCACTTAAGGCCGCCGTCGGCCCGCAAACAGCGGGGCTGATGCTGACCAACCCTTCCACGCTAGGCGTATTTGAACAACAAATCGCCGACATCCAGAAAATCGTCCACGACGCAGGCGGCCTGTTGTATTACGACGGCGCAAATCTCAACGCGATTCTCGGCACCGTGAAGCCGGGTGAAATGGGCTTCGACGTCATGCACATGAATTTGCACAAAACGTTTTCCACGCCGCACGGCGGCGGCGGACCGGGCGCCGGGCCGATAGGCTGCAACGAGCGGCTCAAGCCTTTCATGCCCGCGCCGATCGTGATCAAAGACGGCGAAAAATTCCGCTGGTCGGACAAAAAAGATTTGCCACAATCCATCGGCCGCCTGTCGGCGTGGATGGGCAACGCCGGCGTGCTGCTGCGCGCGTATGTGTATGCACGCATGCTCGGGCGCGAGGGTATGAACCGCGTCGCCGAATTCGCCACGCTGAACGCGAATTATCTGGCGGTGAAATTACACGAAGCGGGATTTGAATTGGCCTTCCCGCGTCGCCGCGCCAGCCACGAATTTATTATCACGCTGAAAAAACTCAAAGATACCACTGGCGTGACGGCGATGGATTTTGCTAAACGATTACTCGACTACGGCTTCCACGCACCGACAACGTATTTCCCCATGTTGGTCGCCGAATGTTTGTTGATCGAGCCAACCGAAACCGAATCGAAGCAAACCCTCGACACGTTTATCGAAGCGATGATCAAAGTGCGCGACGAAGCCATCAGTAACACTGAGATAGTAAAAACCGCGCCGCACACTACGCCGGTGCGCCGACTCGACGACGTAAAAGCCGCACGGGAACTTGATTTGGTGTGGAAAAAATAACAGGAAGCTATGAAGCCCACATCCATGCCGCCAGAAAATAACACAGGTCTCGCGCGCGTCTGGCGCGCATTTTTTTATTCGCGCGACGGCTTCATTGCCGCGTATAAAAACGAAGCCGCCTTCCGCCAGGAAATCTGGCTGGCCTTAGTATTGATTCCATTAACTTTTTTTCTACCCGTCAGCGCGCTCGGCAAAGCCCTGATGATCGCCAGCGTGTTGCTGGTATTGATCGTCGAACTGCTCAACTCCGCCATCGAAGCCATAGTCGATCTCGCCTCGCCCGGCCAACACGAACTCGCCAAACGCGCCAAAGATATGGGCAGCGCGGCGGTGTTAATTAGTTTGGTGAATGTGGGATGTGTTTGGTTGGGGGTTTGGTTTTCGCTGTAAAATATTTATTTTCGCCTTTACGCATTACCCAATATCCAATATCCAATCGCGCTATGAGTTCAGCGTGAATATTACCTGACCGCCTACAACTAGGGACGATTTTATCGTCGCAAGCCTTCACCCCCATGTTGCCATCGACAGAATTGCTGAGGGCAAAATTGAAATGGATCTTCTATCGACTTGGATTGGTGACTTTGATGCCTTCAAAAGCTTCCAGGAACTCGACTTAGCTGAATCAATATCAGAACATAAGTCATTATTCAACGATGATCTTTCCTTTCACTTAGGGGGTATTTTTAGAGAATTGATAGCAAGTAACAAGCATCCCTCAGTAGGCAACTTCGTTGTCACCGTAACACCCGGTAATTCAAATAATATTGGCTTTCGTTACAGTAATTATGTTTCCGGGTCTGGATTTCACCCTGTTGAAAACACCACGGAACCAACGAGTGTTCTACGGTCGGTCGGCGTAGGCGGAGGCAGCTTTCAATTTAGTATTTTACCCCCCGAGACTCCGGGCATTGGGGCGCTGGCAGTGCACATCTATGAAGCAAATCTCGGAGCATTTTTTCAACCGAGCACCCATTGGACACCAGTGCTTTTCAAGAACATTAGTGTTGATGATTTCATAGATACAGTAGCTGATCGGTTCGGTGTTAAAGTTGGCGGCATTCGAGTTTCATGACAATTTTTATTATTATTTATTTTTAAGGAAGCTCTGATTAAGTGACTGCGCAAAAATATTTTGTTGAAACCAAAATCGTCATGGTCGAAATGATGGCTAAAGATGCGTAATTCGTTATTGAATTCAGCTTTGGGTACGGGTT
>JBAVRP010000041.1:0-11047 GCA_049695115.1 Burkholderiales bacterium
GTTTTACCATGATTGCTCTCCTTGGTTTCCCGGAAGCGACAACCGCATCCAGTGAGACCAATGTAACTTCACGGAGAGATCAAAACGAGGAACAATTACCGGGAATTTTGTGACAAATTCACCAAAAGGCGGGATGCTGACCGGGCGGCTACCAACCGGGCGGCGGTTTTTTATGCATGGTAATGATTTTTTCCTGCATGGAAAGATAGCCGCCGGCGGTCAGGTCTTTCAGAATCCGCGACACCATCTCACGTGAAGAACCAACCCGATCAGCGATGTCCTGGTGGGTAAGTTTTTGTCTGATGACCATTTTGTCGCCCTCAGTTTCTGCCAGCTCCAGCAACAGCCGAGCGATACGCCCATATACGTCGAGCAAGGCGAGGCTTTTCAGGTTCTCGCTGACTACGCGCGACCGACGTATCAGTTTGTAGATCAGATGAATGGCAAAGTCTGGGTGGAGGGAGATGAATTCACGCAATTGCTTGCCATTTACCACCGAGCAAGTTGTCGGCTCCAGGGTCATGGCAGATGCGGAACGGGGCTCTCCATCCAGCGACATTTCACCTATGTAATCGCCCGCTCCGTGCACATTGAATATCAATTCCTTGCCGGATTCACTGACGGAATACACTTTGACTTTGCCGGACAGTATGATGTAAAGCGAATCGGAATGGTCACCCTCATTGATAAAAATTGCTTTGGCGGGGAAGTGCCGGATATCGCCAGTTTCGGCGATGGCCTGGACTAACTGGTCATTTAATTTTTCAGGAGAATAAGAATGGCTGGCAGACAATTTACCCCCGGACAGTTATTAGACATGTTACAGGATCGACCCTCAACGGATTTTGCTTAATGATTACTCGATTGTGAACCGCATAATTCTATATCAACCAGGCCATGATTATTATTAATATAGAATATAGACTTATTTTTATAATCTATTGATTAATAACATTAAATTGTATAACTTCGGATAAGGTAAAGTTTGCCAAGCTATCAATATATGAAAAATAGTCTATTCTAAAAAATCGTATTAATATTAGCTTCAAATCGTGCAAAATTAGCCTGCAACTCGCGGGCGCCTCTTAGTGCTCGACTTGAAGTGTTGATAATAAAAAACTATTCTGGGAACCATGCTTACGCTCTCTGATTTGCTTAAGTCAGCCGGCCTCGAACGATACACTAACGTGTTTGCCGAGAACGACGTCGACTTCGAAGCCTTACGATTGTTGAGCGATGGCGACCTGGAAAGTCTAGGCCTATCCTTGGGTTCGCGCCGCTTACTCCAGAATGCCCTTGCCCGACTTGATGGTGCGTCGAATTCGACCGTATTCCATCAAGATGATGCGCAGTCCGGCAAACCAGTTGAGCCCCGTATCTCAAGTGAGGACGAACGCCGCCAACTTACGGTGTTATTTTGTGACATGGCCGGCTTCACTGAATTGTCGACCCGCGTCGATCCGGAAGTATTACAGGGGATCATCCGTACGTACGAAAACACCTGCGCGGCATGTATCACGCGCTACGATGGCTACGTTTATCAGAGATTGGGAGATGGGATTGTCGCCTATTTCGGCTTCCCTTTGGTACATGAAGGCGAGGCCGAACGCGCCATTCACGCCGGGCTCTCTATTATTGATTCGCTCGCGAAACTCGATGTGCCGGTGGTGGGAAGGATCCAGGTGCGCATAGGTATCGCCTCCGGTCTCATGGTGGTGTCCTCAAAGACGAATTCGGCCACCGGTGAAACGATGAATCTGGCGGCACGGTTGCAAGAAAAAGCCCCTATAGGGAAAGTTGTCGTGAGCGAAAGCGTGCGGCGATTGGCTGGCGACAAATTCATCTACGAAAATTTGGGTCAGCAAACCTTGAAGGGATTCTCCAACCCGGCCACCGCACACCGGATTCTACGTGTGAGCGATAATTCCAGCCGGTTCACCGAGACGATAGCTGGCGGCCTGTCTCCCATGGTAGGACGGGAGCAGGAGATCGGCGTGTTAACGGACCGTTGGAATCGGGTTCAACATGGTGAAGGCCAGGTAGTGGTGCTGTCAGGAGAACCGGGCATTGGCAAGAGTCGCGTTGTGGTCGCCTTGCGCGAGCAATTGCTGAGCCGAAGTGCCGGCTTTCTGCTATTCCAGTGCTCCCCTTATCACGCAAATACGGCTTTCTATCCTCTCATCGATCATCTGGAACGTGCATTGATGTTTGGTAAAGAGGAGACGAATGAATCCAAACTGGAGAAACTTGAGGCGATGGTGGTCGGCCAATACGCCAGGCCGAGAGAAGACGTACGTTACATCGCTGCCATGCTTTCCATCCCGGCTGAAGCGAGTTTGGGTCCGACGACAATGGCGCCGCAACGCTTCAAAGATGAAACCTTCAGGGCCTTGGTAGACCTGACGAAAGCAATTGCCCGGAAACAAGCTGTAGTCATGCTGTTCGAAGATGCACACTGGATCGACCCCACGAGCCTGGCATTGTTGGATCAATTGATTGCCCAGGCAATTGACGTCCCGCTTCTGCTCATACTTACTCACCGACCGGAGTTTACCTCCAATTGGAATGGGTACAGCAATGTAACCAAGATTAACCTGTCAAAACTCCCGCGTGCGCAATGCGGCTTGCTGGTATCCCGATTGGCCAAGGGCAAGACTTTGCCGAACGAGCTGTTCGAAAGCATTCTCGCCAAGACCGAAGGCGTACCGTTATTCGTTGAAGAAGTCACCCGAACTGTTCTGGAATCTGGCGGGCTTCGTGAAGTGGGCGATACTTACGTTTACGACCACGCAGTCGCCAGCTTCGCCATTCCAGCGACACTGAGGGATTCGCTGATGGTACGGCTGGATCGTAGCGCCGAAGCGAAAGAGATTGCGCAAATCGGGGCGGTGATTGGCAAGGAATTCGGCTACGCACTGTTAAAGACCATCGTGCCGAAATCCGAAGCCGAACTGGGCCGCGCACTGCAGCGACTCGTCAATTCCGGTTTGGTTTTCAAGCGAGGACAGTCACCGGGTGTCACTTACACCTTCAAACATGCACTGGTGCGGGATGTCGCATACGACTCGTTGCTCAAGAGCAGGCGAAAGGAACTGCATGCGACCATCGCATCGGCAATCGAAGAACATTACCCCGGCGCACGCGAGACCGTCCCTGAAATAATGGCGCAGCATTTTTCGGCCGCAGGCCAGGCGAACAACGCCATTTCCCTCTGGCGCACAGCAGCCATGCAGGCAACACGGCGCATGGCGCTGAAGGAGGCAATCTCGCATCTTCACAACGCCATGACGGACGTTGCTGCACTGGAACCCTCGATTGCGCGGGACAGGCTCGAACTTGACTTGCACGCCTCGTTGGGTACGACGTACATGCTGGCAAAAGGTTGGGCGGCGCCGGAAGTGGAACATGCCTACGCTCGCGCCAACGAATTAAGCGTGTCCTTAACAAACCCGGACGATGCCGTTAGAACTCTCTGGGGCATTTGTGTTTTCCATCTTGTGCGGGGCGAAATCGAATATGCATGTCGTATCGGCATCCGCATTATGAATATTGCAAACGAGTCCGGCAGCCGGAGGGCACGACTGGTCGCGCACATGCTTGGAGTACAACTTTGCATGTACTCGGGAAAATTCGCTGAAGCACGAACCCACTGGGCGGTCGCGGACCAGCTTTATTCAAGTGCAGAGGACCTGTCGCTGATCAGTCACTTTTCGACTGACTTAAGGTTAACAGTAAGGCTGCACGGCGCCCAAATCTTATGGATTTTGGGCTTTCCGAATCAGGCGTTAAAGCAGAACTTTGAGTGCTATGCGATCGCAAGATCTCTTTCTCACCCCTATTCGCTTTCATGGGCTCTGACTTGGGGAGCCATGCCCAAGCTTTATCGGGGCGATTATCAGGATCTTCTTAAGTCCGTGAACGAGGGGATTCATATCGCGGAGGAACACGGATTCGCCTATACGGCGGCAATCGGAATGATGGCTCGGGGATGGGTACAGGGGCAAAGTGGAGCGCGTACGGAGGGCATCGAGGAAATGCGTGCTGGGCTGGCCAAGTTCCGTACCACTGGAGCGGAAATTGTTGTGCCGCATTTTCAGACCATGTTGGCGGAACTGCTTGGCGAGGTTGGTCAAAATGCTGAAGCGCTGGCAATTCTCGAAGCGGCGATGGCTCAGGTCGAACGTTGGGGCGAACATTGGCAGGAAGCGGAGATCCACCGCGTACGCGGCACATTGTTCGCAACTCAGCTTCGCCCCGACAAAATTCGTGCAGAAGCATGTTTCAGGCAAGCCATCGATACCGCGTCTAAGCAAGGGGCAAAAGGCTGGGAGTTGCGAGCGGGCGTATCGCTTGCTCGCCTGCTGCAAAGTGAAAATCGATTCGAGGAAGCGCAGGCCACTTTGGCCCCGCTGCTCGCGAGTTTCCCTGAAGGCGAAGACACGAAGGACATTCGTGAAGCGGCAAACCTGTTGAACTCGCCCTCGCCGTCAATTTGCAATTCAATGGGTTCGCGTCGATAGCCGACTGCGCCGGCGGCAATTTCATTTTCCGGTGACGATCCGCTGCAAATTTGCCGGGTCGAAAAACTGACCGACCGGAACGGTTTGCGCGAATACACCGAAGTATCGGTTAGTTTCGGCTTGGTTGTTTCTAAGCGCCTCGAACACGCTGAACATCTCCGGCGGCGGAGCTGCCAGCATGGCCATCTGACTGGTCAAACCAAATATTGGTGTTGTAGCCTCGTCTCGCTGTTGCGCGAATTGCGCAAGCGCTTGTTCAACGGGTTTCCTTCCGGATAAACCATCGTCAATCGCTCCCGCCAGCAATTCAGCATCGCGAAATGCGTTGGTTATACCCGCAGCCGTTATCGGGTCCATGGTGAGCCCCGCGTCGCCAACCAATGCCCAGCCGGGGCCGTTCGGATTTCGAAAAAACCCGGATGCTGCGCCCCCGGTCCACGGCGCGTCCCGCTTGCCATTTCGTACCCTTGAATGCAAATCTGGCGCCAGCTGTGCCAATTCGGCGTAGAAGTTCTTTTCGACGTCATGGCGTACTTGGTTGTAATCGCTCAGCCCCCACGCCATGCCGATAAGCGCACGGTCATCATTAGTGCGCCAGGCAAACACCATTCGACCGGGGCGTGGTACGAACTCGATTGAACTGAGTTGTACCCCACTAAAGTAGGAAAAATAGAATCCTGTGGTCTGTGGCACCTGGCTATATTCGGCGGCACCCACTTCACGGGCGATGAGTGAATTGGTTCCATCTGCGCCCACAACCAAATGCGCCCGCTCCTGCACATCCTTATTACCGGAGCTTCCGCCCCGGATGCCGGTAACCCGATCGCCATCGCGCAGCACTCCCGCTACGGTAAAATCCTCACGCAATTCAGCTCCGGCCGCCACTGCAGCGTCGACGAGCAATTTATCCAGAACAATCCGCCTTGGAGCAAAGGCGCTATCGACTTCTCCTGCCGGAGTGGGTCGACCCTTCAAGGCGAACACGCCAAGATCCATGCTGACCTCGGTCATGGGCGGACAATTGGACGCCTTGACAGATTCCAGCAAACCCCATCGATTAAGTTTTTCGGCGCCCGCTTGCCACACGAGATGCGTTGACATTGGCATGTCACTCGGGAAGCGCGCTTTATCGGTCAACAGCACACGGTAGCCCTTGCGTGCCAGAAGCATTGCAGTTGCCGCTCCGGCGCAACGAGCCCCCCCCACAATCACGTCGTACATTGAAGTCCTTTCCCCTAAAGGTTAGAAATCATATCCGTTATTGAAATGCCCGCATAGTCATTATCGCGCCTTCGAGCAATCCACCGACGACAGTGTTGGCCAACCGTAAGGTGGCATAGGCTGGGTATCGATACACACAACAATCACTTGCGGCTGATTTGTTTCACGGGAAAATCTCAAGGCATCTACCAAAGCATTGCGAAAAGAAGCAACGCCGTCCCGGGGCGAAACTTCCACCGCGCGCGCACCCAGCCCTTGGGCGAACTGCACCAGATTAGGCTGACCGAGTTTGTAGTATTGTCGCCACGACTGTGCAGGCGGAAACAGTTCAGCCATGCCTTGGCTGACCATGCTGAGGTCGTTGTCGAAGAGCACCACCCAAATTGCCCCAGCCCGTTGCTGGGCAGCCGTCGAAATTTCCGCTCCATGCATCATGAATGCCGCGTCGCCCACAATGCCAATACATGGTTTTTCCGGTGCCCCTAGCTTTGCGCCGACAACCGCCGCTACACCGAATCCCATGGGGCCCATGGCGAGTGCGCTGTGGTATCGCAGAGGCGGATCGACGACCAAATAGTTGAGTGACCAACCCACACAGTTTCCCGCATCGATAATAATATAACCGTCGTCAACCAGCTCATTGATAGTACGCATCATTGCTGCAGGATGGACTGGCGCACGTTCGGAATCGCGGCCTTCAGGGTCATCGAACGGCGAATATTGCTGTTTGATACCACTGATAATCTTCTTGCGCGCGCCAACGTCGGATTGTCTGGGTTCGCGACTCGTTCCCATTACGCAAAACGCATCAATGGTCGCGCCGACCTCTGCCACTATTCCGCGCGTAATGGGAAAGTCACGCCCGATTACGCTTTGATCCAGATCTACCTGTATGCAAGCGCGGCCGGGAACCAATATCTTGCTGTATTGATCTTTCGCCGCGCAGGTGGTCGATAGCTCCCCCAACGACGAGCCAAGCACCAGCAATACATCGTAGGGTGGTTCATTTTCAGGTCTCATATAATACTGAGGCCAGGCGCACGCCGTCATGCCGTAATTACGCAAGGATAATTCATTGCTTTCCGGAAAAATCCCCTTGGCGTCGGGGGTCGTCATCACGGGAATGCCAAATCGGTCGACAAACTTGCGCAACACGTTTAATCGTTGAGTGGACTCCAGAGCGGATCGACAACCATTGCCAAGGAATATTAACGGCCGGCGCGCGCTTAATAAATCGTCCAGTGTGTTTTCGACTTTCTGCAAGTCGGTACCACTCGGCTTGGCCCGGTAATTGTCGGTAGCAGTTGGAAATGGAATTCTGTTGCCGTTTTGATCCAGTGCGGGAGCGCCGATCACACAGGCGCCAGCCACGTCGCCCGGCAAACTGATATGCGAAGTGCGCGGAGGCAAGGAGCGCGCGTCTCGCAGGGCTTGCTGAAACAGCGTCTGGAAATTACTCTGATCGACGATTTCCGCACTGTACTGCACGGCGTTTCTAAAAATGCCGTTGATATCAAGTTTGGCGTCAACGCCTTCTTGAAGATATCCCATGCCAAAGTATTTTCGCGGTACTTCGCCAGTAATAATTAACACAGCGGAATTGCTTGCCTGTGCGTTCATCGCGCCGGTCAAGGCGTTGGTCGCTGACGGTCCGGAGGTAGTGAGAACAACTCCCAAGCCACCGGTAACACGGCTATAGCCATCAGCAATATAGGCGGCACCGGACTCGTGGCGACAAATAACAAAATCGAATTTGTCAGATTGCTTTTTCAGCTCGTCCATAATGTAAATCACTGCCCCGCCTGGTATGCCGAAGATTTTGGTGACGCCCTCCAGCTTCAAATATTCCAGCAGGAGCTGCGCCACATTGAGATTCATTCGAAACGCTACGCCGAGGGGCGCAACGGAATTATTTCCAAGGTCTGTGCTCATTTTCGTTCTTTCTTAAAGAGTGAGGCCAACAACGAATCGATACTTGTTTATGTGCCGTGAAAAAACACAATCCCTTGGCTTAACCATGCCCGCGGCGTGACGTGGCCAATTGTTTTTTTCATTCCTTGCCTCTGCTGTAAAGAAGGGCCGTGGCCCGCATTTCCATTCCTATTCCAAGCAATACCAATTTATCCATTTGTATATCGGAATAACATCGCGCCAGATTCACGGGGACAGAAGCGCTGACCATGTCGCCTAACTCCTCCAGTGTGCTGATGTATTGGCCGGGCCGTATAGCATTCACCCACGCGTCATAAACAAATTTTGAAGTCTGATGAGCGATAAGAGTGATGTCCCGTGCCTGTAGCTTGTTCCGTTCGAGCAGGCGATTAACAATAATCCCCGGTTCCGGCAATCCAAACTGCTTCACTGCATTGCTGCCGCGTTCATCATCAAGCTTCATGAGCGGTAGTGAGAACATGCCAGGATCAGGCAACCCGGTTTCCGGCGGCGTATTCATTGCCGCAGATAGTGGTCGTTGCGCCATACGTAACGCACCGAACCATTCAGTACGCGTCACATTCTCCCAATCGACGAGGCGAAATTTGCTCTCATCGGAGGTCCAACCAACGACCGCAGCGCCGGCGCCGTCAGATGCGGCAAGTGCGACCGACTCATGGTAGTTCACGTGATGGGTCCAGTTACACCCGCACACTACCAGTGCGCATGTGGTCGTACCCACTTTGATCAGATCGTTGGACAATTTCATCCCGTCATGGAAATTGGTGTATTCCGTGTTCAGCGCAAAAATCCGGCATTTGTCCGAAAGCTTCAGCGCAGCATGTACTGCCGCCAGGTCGCTAGGCGCGTAGTACTGTCCGACAGAAGCGGAACCCATCAGCAGATCAATATCACCCGACAGTTTTCTTGCGTCGTCTAGCGCATTGCGCGCGGACGCAACCATGATGTCAACAACGTCACCGGCGTGAACGAGAACCCGTCGCTGTTTTAGCCCAGTGAAGATGTCAGTATTGGGCGCCCTGTGTGAGTTGAGCCAGTCAAAAATCGGATCATCGTTAGTACGAATGGAATCAGGGACGCAGTATCCTACGCCCAGGGTCGCCACTGCGGCAGCAGGATCCATAGATCTACAACCTCCTAACCATACTGCCCGCGTTTGCGCTGGCCGATCTCATGAACTTGCTCAACTGGGCGCACCCAGCTGGAAGCGTTTTTGCAGAACGTATTCAGCTGTTTCCAATGCTCCTTCCACCCAGGTTTGGGTCGTCGAATAGGCCTCACCACAAATATAGCAGGGGAAGTCGCTCACGGGCTGAGTCATTTCTTCGCACACTTCCCACGACTTGTAGCCGGGGTTCCACAAGTGCACGCCGCCGCCGAACGGATCATCGGTCCAATCCATGAATGCTGCATCAAGTGGGTCAGGCACGTCGCGGAGGTTATGCAGGAGCATGAGCTGACGGTGCATTTCCGCGACCATTTGACGCGGAGCCCGGCGTTCATCCCAGTTGCGGCGCTGCCTCCAGGCAAACTCGTTAATATCGTCGGCATTGCCTGCAAAACGTATGGTCTTGCGCTGAAATGCATCCGGCCGCAGATCTGATCGGGCCTGGTTTTTGTGGCCCAAAGCAAAATCGAGTTGCGCCGCATCGTGCGGGCCGAGAGGAAGTCCGCGTAAACCGCCCCAAAATTCCGCGTTCGAAACGTCGTTGTAAGCCATGATGGCAGCGTTCGTATTCGCAGGGTCGGCACCCGACTGTTTTCCTTCTACGGCCCAGTAGTAGCATTGTCGGATCGGCGCATCCGTCAGCGAGCGGCCTTGCGATACACCGGCGCTTTCCCACCACGGCTTGTCGTAAACCATAAAGAGTTTATCGAAGGGGAAACCCTCCACGGAACCCATCAGCCAATTCACGCGCGGAGGTGCGCCAGAACCCAGCACTGGCCCATCGCGCCGCAATAACTCAAGGGAACGTTTGGGCATGGCCAGGACTATGGCTCTTGCATTTACGAAGCTTCCGTCGTGGAAGTGCAGGCGGACGCCTCGAGTCCCGTCTTCCAGCGAGCTTGCCTCGAATCCGTCTAACCATGCACTTCGAACGACTTCGCCACCGGCGTCAGTAAAGCGAGTTTCCAAACTCCAAGGCACTGCTTCATATCCAGCATCCAGCAAGTAATATTTCACATCTGGCGTGAAGTCGAAGTACTCCATGGTCAAATCAAGCGCGTTCGCATTGGCGCCGAGGCAGTCGTATCCAACCGTGGCACGTGCAAGGGAATAGGCTTCAAAACTCATGCTGCGCGCCAACAGGTTCCAGAACCCATGTTGGTAGAGCGGTGTTCCATCTATCGTCGCGGATTGTAGGTAGGCGCGTAACTTGTCACCGTGAAGCGAATTGGTTTCGGGAAGCAACTTACCAATGCTCCAACCCATTAGGGTGGAGGCGGTATTCCCCGCCTTCATCCATGCCTGTTCATCCTTTTCAAGGCTGTACGGCAAAACGTTTGGATCCTGGAGTTGTGCAACTTTGAGATGCTTGCCACGCAGATAAGCGATGTTTCTTGGGTCGTCCACAATCTGTTCATGTCGCGCGAGTTTGAGTATATTTTCGATAAGATTGCGGATAAGGGGTTGCGACGAAACGTAACGCATGCCCCCCATTTCACACGTGACATGCGGCATACCGAGTGGTCGTGCCGATAACAAGCGTCCGCCAATCCGGTCGCTGCCCTCGAACACGGCGACCTTGAGCCGCGTATTTTTTCCAGCCCATGCCTTGAGCAGGGGCGATTGATTAATATCGCCTGTAAGCAGCCGGTAGCCAGTGTAGATTCCGGAAACGCCTCCCCCGACAATTGCGACGTCATATGCTTCCGAGCGACTGTTCACATCCATCCCTTATCCCCACTCGCTTTATTTTCATGTGATTCGGCAATGCGCAAGCTTGCAATTGACGTATGAATGCGCCGGTTTTTCGTATTTTTATAGGTATAGGACAATTTAGCGGGTTAATCAAGGTCGCTTCGCCCTTGCCGTCTGACATTGGCGGCTTTTATGACGACAGGGTTCCGACAATACTTTTTGCCGTGTTTGTTTTCTACCCGTATTAGCTGCAAAAATGATGTGGCGTATGTTTTAAGAAGCAGTGCGTGGCCGCATCCCTGCAGCCACGCGCACTTTCTCCTGTGTTTTGCCCAGGCATTGTGAAGGCCCTTATTGGTTGCCGCAGCGCAAGTATTTGCTGCAGCCTCCCTGCACGTCGCCGTTTATGTCAAACGCAGTCCATTCGACGGCCATTTTACCCGCCTTGCCGCTTTCACCTGCCTGCCCGCTGGAGCCCTTCATGCCTGCT
>JBAVRP010000042.1:0-48771 GCA_049695115.1 Burkholderiales bacterium
TGGCGTATTTGTCGAATCCGGCAGTGGCAAAGGTGGTCTGTTTCATCGTCGTTCCTCCCTCGTATCCCATCATTCAAATATTACATTTGTTCGATTGGATGCGGGGACTTAATCAGAGTTTCCTTAAACAATATGACCCCAATTATCTCCAAACGGAATTTCAGAATCGGACGCCCAAAAATACATATTGTGCCGAGAAGGATAAATGGTCTCAATTACTTTTACATTCTTAAAGAATTTTAATAGATATTTTTTTAAGCTATCAATATTCTTAAAGTCGATTTCATGTTTTTGAATAGCGTTAAAAGAGTCAATTTCGCGCGATCCAAATAGGGCGTTATACCCAGAGAAAACGCCATTTTCTGATAATCTACTTTTAATATTTCCCACTATTATTGAAACTTCATTTTCAGAAAAATAATCGCACCATCTCCACCCAAAATCCCAAATTACATTATCAAAATTTCCATTGGGCATACCTGAAATGATATCGGCGACTTGATAAGAAATGTTCGGGGCCGGGTTTTTTTGTTTTGCTGATTTGATAGCGCTAGCGTCCAGATCGCAAGCAATAATTTCTTTTGCTCCATGAGAATAAAAATGCTTTGTATTAAAGCCATCGCCGCAAGTTAGTTCAAGTAGCCTGCCATTTTTTAGGCCGAGCGAATTAAATATGCCTCTTTCGAGCCAAAAGGGGATATTTGTTGTCGGCCAAAGATAATAAACATCTATTGAATGATCAAACCATTGAGGTGGGGGTTTTAGGCCCCATTGAGCCTGGTATAGTCGCTTATGTGCTGATGAAGCCCAAGTTTTTGCGACTTTACTTTCGATTTCAAATATCAATTCCACTACCGACTTAAGCATTCCCTTTTTCATCTGATTGCGCATATTTTGAACTCTTCTGTGAGGGTAGATTCATCCAGTTCTCCCTGCCGAATGACATGGGCAAGCGAATCATGCCGAGGCTTGAGGCGGGTTGTCAATCTATCTATGTAAAAAATGAGCTAAGTGACATTTCGTGGAGGTGTTTTCTTTCTGCCGAGCAAAATGTTCCGCGCTTTTCATCGGAAGCATGCATAGCGAACAGAGTTTTTATGGGATTAGACTGCCGCATTATCCAATCAACGCTTAAATCCGTAGCCTCCCGAAACCATTAATTCAGAATTTCGCCTCCGCTAAATGTTACTTAACTCTGAAAGACCAAAAATTTAGTATGGCCACAATATCCCGGAAGTCAGGCGACCGATCCCGGCGGACTCAAGGCGTTGGGAAAATAAGTCTCGGTGAAACTCTTGCGCGCCTGCGGGTTGGCCTCGGCCAAGGCGTAGCGCCGCCAGTTGTCGAAACGGAAAATATCACTGCAAACCTGCTTCATGCCCGCTGTCTGCCGTTCGTTAATCAATATCCCCTGCACTCTTAGACCTAGGCTATCGCGTGCCAATTTGACCGAGGCTTCGACTTCCAAAGTGACGGAAAACTCGCCGTCGCTGGCGATAATCAGGTCGGCCAATTCCCAGTCGGCCTCGTGGATTTTTTCCACTGCACGTTGAATCGGGTCGCCGATGTCGGTGCCGCCGTGAAATGTCTGGCTAAGGAACTCAACCACGCCGTCCAGCCCGTCTGCGTCCAGGGCCAAAGCACGCTCTATAACTTCGCCCGGCCCGCTGAAAGCATATAAATAACAGGGACGTCTTTGCAAATTGGCAAGGCGCATAGCTTCCAGCACCACCGCCTTGGCCACTTGTTCGCGCCCTCCTTGCATCGATCCGGAGGTATCGACGCAGACAATTAAGGGGCCCATTTCCAGTTTATTTTCCGGCCGGGTTTGCGTGCTGGGGCGCCATTGCTCGCGTTCGACCCAGACGGTTTCCTGTGCGATGTCGTTGTCTTCATAAGTCATCAGCCCGCGTTCGAGCAGGCGTGCCGACCAGGCGAGGCGCAGGCGCGGGTGCGCCAACCAGACCGATTCGCTCGGCAACATGCGGCTCAGATTGCCTGAGCGCTTGATGCCGCGCGTTTCGGTGGCCGCGTCGGGCAGGCGGATGTCGCGCGTCTCGGCCACCAGTTGGCGGTTCTTTTCCATCAGCGGTATCGACGGCGGACGCGTGTCGTCCAGTTCCTCTCTGGGTTTGGCGCGCCCGAGGCTGCGCACGACTTTGCGGATTTCCGGCATATCCTCCAGCAATTTGCGGATGCGCAACAGCACTTCGCGCCCCTCGCTGCGCAGCTTGCCTTGGCTGGTGTCCCAATTGTCCAGGCCGTCCAAATTGCCCAGATCGTCGAATATATAGTGTATATCGCGCAACACATCGGTGCGCTCGCGCCAGTCGGCGGCGAAAGCCTGGGCGATTTTTTCGGCGGCGCTGCTGGGGTCGAACTCGTCCAGCAAGTCGATAATGCGGTCGGCGTGCCAGAGCAGGCTTTGCAGCACCTGGCCGGTCAGGGCCTCGCTGCCATGGCAGTATTGTGCCAGTTCGAGGGCGCGCAGTACGCGCAGCAATGGAATCGTCAGCGCGCCGCTGGGCCAGCCGACAAAGGGCGGGGCGGGCACGAAGCCGGCAAGCAGGCTTTTTCGCAAGACTGCGATGCCATCGAGGCGCTTGGGCAATATACCGACACTATTAATAATGCTTTGCAGCCACAGATCGCGGGGCAAATTGTCGAGCGGTCGCAGCGGCGATTCCAGCGCATTCGGGTCGAAGGGCCCGCTCATACTTATGCGCCATCCACCGCGATGGGTTCGGGCACCGCGCCGTTGTCAGTTTCCAGTTGGGGTAAATCGGCAAAACCCTTGCGTACTTGTTTGCAGCGCATATGCAAATCTTCGACGTTTTGTTTGGTGATATGCAAAGTTGCTCGCGCCGCATCGGCATATTCTGGCGCAATCCATAGGTGATTTTTCACTTCTTGCGCAACATTTTTGACTTGTTCATCTATACTTATAACGTATTGATTTAATTGAATAATTAAATCATCAATTTGCGCTACGCGCGCATTGATATGCGCATGGCCATAACGCTTGCCGCGCAAAAATCCGGTGAGTCGCGGCGCGGCTTCGCTCTGCTCCCCGCCGTGCAGCGATTCAGCCAGCGCGATTTTGCCGCTGTTGTCGAAGGCCAGATCGTTAGCCTTGCGCTCTACTTCGAGTTGGCTTTCAAATGCTTTGACCACATGACTGAAGCGTTCCTGATTCAGCCCTTTTTGCGTACCGAGCAAGCCTCCGAACCATTCCCGCACCAGCTCGGCTTGTTCGGGGCGGGCCACGGCGCAAAACTGCGTCAGCCACAAATCCCAAATGTTTATCGCATCGCGGCCGTTGGTAAAAGCGGAGGTCTTGAGCAGGCCGATGATGCGATGCCAGCGGCGGTCGGAAAGGTGAATGTCGTGCTGCCGCAGATAGCCGCGCAAATCGGCGAGTATGTCGATGATATCCTGCGGTAAGCCCACCTTGTCACGTGCGGCGTGCCAGTTCGCCCACTCTTCGCGCGTAATCTGCAACGATAGATCCGCATGCCGCTTGCCTGTTTCCTTCATTGCCAACAG
Organism: Burkholderiales bacterium; assembly: GCA_049695115.1. GTDB lineage: Bacteria > Pseudomonadota > Gammaproteobacteria > Burkholderiales > JBEEJL01 > JBEEJL01. The sequence continues at coordinate 3,547 of JBAVRP010000042.1, forward strand.
CGCGGGGAAAACGATGTCGCCAATCGGTTTGACTTCACAGCGCAGCAGGAAGCGATCGTAAAACGCTGCCAGAAAATCTTCCTGCGGAATTTCATTACTGGCGCCAATGACGGAAATCAGCGGTGTGCGAATACGACCGGCGCCGTAGTCGTATTCACGTTCGTTGAGTAATGCGAGGAGTGCGTTGAGAATGGCCGAGTTGGCCTTGAATATCTCGTCAATAAATGCAAACGAAGCCGTCGGCAGATAACCTTCAATCTTGCGTTCATAGCGATCCTGCTCCAAAGAAGCCAGCGACAACGGGCCGAACAATTCTTCCGGCACCGAGAAGCGCGTGAGTAACCTTTCAAAGTATGCCGCGCCGGTAAAAGCCCCGCTGAGACGCCGCGCCAGATCGCTTTTCGCCGTTCCCGGCGGGCCAATCAGCAACAAATGCTCTCCCGCCAATGCCGCCAGCAACGCCAGGCGCACATGGGTGCCGCGTTCCAGCAGGCCAGCGCAAAGATACTCGATTAGTTCGGATAAACGCGATCTGTGCATAAGAGGAAAGTCCCACAATGTTGAAATAATGCCAAGATTGTCCGATTCGAATGATTTATGCAATAGCGTCCAAAACCGCGGATCCTATCAGCAATATGTTTTGAGGTTAGCAACTTTCCTACAATCGCTTTAGTAGCGCCGGCTGATTTGTGATCAAGCGACGAAATAAATATTGATCAAGTATTGGCCTATCAAATAATTTTCGAGTTCTCAGCTTCTAGCTTGCGATGACCCTGATGAAGCTCGCCCCCTATTGATTAATTGTTTAATTATATAAATCAGGCAGATAAAACTGCTCGTTGGTTTTTCTCAGAATATTAGCCGTCCGGGCGGGAGGATGTAACTCCACTAGATGCTTCCTATCAAATAACCGCTACTGATATTGATCTGGATCAATTCCTCTTAACGAGTAGTTGCTTAAGGTATGAACACAAACAAGTGGAACCGCTGAAATGGGAACAGGGAAACAAGCGACGGCTTCGGAGAAATATAGGCAATGGTCAGTGGTGGTGGCGAGTACGACCGCATTCACGGTTTGCTTCATGGTTTGGATGATGTTCGCCGTAATCGGCATTCCCATCAAACAGTCACTCGGGCTTAACGAGACACAATTTGGGATACTGGTCGCGACGCCGGTCCTCACCGGCTCGCTGATTCGTTTGCCACTCGGCATGTGGACCGACCGCTATGGCGGACGCATTGTGTTTTTCATCCTCATGCTGTCCACCGTGTTTCCGATTTGGCTGATCTCGCAGGCAACAGCGTTCTGGCACTTTCTCGTCACAGGGCTGTTTGTCGGCGTGGCCGGCGGCTCGTTCACTGTCGGCATCGCCTACTGCGCGCGCTGGTTCCCCAGAGAACGCCAGGGTCTCGCTATGGGCATTTTCGGAATGGGCAACACCGGCGCCGCAGTAACCAAACTCGTCGCGCCAACCATCGTGGTGGCCTTTGGGTGGACGATGGTTCCAAAGATCTACGCCGTGATTATGCTGATCGCCGCAATTCTCTTCTGGCTTTTCACGTTCACCGATGAGTCACATATCGAGGATTCCGCCGAAGTGACAGTAAGAGAACAGTTGATGGCGCTGAAGGATCCGACTGTATGGCGTTACAGCCAGTATTACTCCATTGTCTTCGGCGGTTACGTTGCGCTGTCGTTGTGGATGACCAAGTACTACATTTCCGAGTACGGCTTTGACATCCAGTTCGCGGCGCTGTTGGCCGCCTGTTTCAGCATCCCCGGCGGCTTACTGCGCGCCATAGGCGGTTGGTTTTCCGACAAATATGGTGCGCACACGATTACGTGGTGGGTGCTCTGGGTAGGTCTGGTCTGCCTGTTCTTTCTTTCCTACCCACAGACGGATTTCACCGTTCATGCGGTGTCAGGGCCGAAGAACTTTCATATCGGCCTTAATCCAGTCGTGTTCACCGTAATCATGTTCACCATGGGCATCGCCTTCGCCATCGGCAAGGCTTCGGTGTTCAAGTACATTTCCGACGACTATCCCAACAACATCGGCGTGGTGTCCGGGGTCGTTGGTCTCGCGGGCGGTATGGGTGGCTTCATCCTGCCCATCATGTTTGGCGCTCTGGTAGACCTGACCGGCGTACGTTCCTCGGCTTTCATGCTGATGTTCGGCATCGTGTGGGTATCTCTGATGTGGATGTATTTCACCGAAGTGCGGCCAATGAGCATTGCCAAAAGCAACGAGCGTTCGGTAACCCGAGCACTCCTCCTAAGACCGGGAACATTGGAACAATCATGAATATCAGGACAGATTTGGCAGTTAGCGACAACAAAGCAGACCGCACTCCGGTTGATATCGCGAATTGGGACGTAGAGGACGCCACGTTCTGGGAAACGCAGGGCAAACGTGTCGCGTACCGCAACTTGATGATCTCGGTACCGAGCCTCTTATGCGGCTTCGCGATATGGGGCATGTGGGGAATCATCACGGTGCAGATGCTGAATCTGGGTTTCCCATTTACCCAAGCTGAACTGTTCACGCTGACGGCCATCTCCGGCCTCGCCGGCGCCACCATGCGCATTCCGGCTTCATTCCTGATTCGTCTCGCAGGCGGACGCAATACCATTTTTCTGACTACGGCGATGCTGCTGGCGCCGGCCATCGGCACCGGAATCGCGCTCCAACACAAGGACTGGCCGCTGTGGGTCTTCCAGTTAATGGCACTATGGTCGGGGGTGGGGGGCGGCAACTTTGCCAGCTCGATGTCCAATATCAGCACTTTTTTTCCGAAACGGCTGCAAGGCACGGCGCTGGGCATCAACGCAGGGCTGGGTAACTTCGGCGTGACCAGCATGCAGGTCATCATCCCTTTAGTGATGACGATGAGCCTTTTCGGTGCCATGGGAGGTGAACCGATGACGCTGGTAAAGGACAGTGGCTGGATTTTCGGCAAAATAGCTGCCGGCACGCCGACGTACATCCAGAACGCGGGATTCGCGTGGTTGGTTTCGTTGGTGCCGCTGTCGATCCTGTGCTGGTTCGGCATGAACAACTTGCTGACGGTATCTCCCAACATCGGCGGCACGATAGCTGCCTTTATCAAGATCACCTGGCTGTACACCTTGTCCTTTCTCCCGGCCGGTCTGGGTTTGTATCTTTATCTTCCCGCACCCACTGGACTTGGCTGGCTGAACATGTGGGTGGCCATGCCACTCATCATTATTAGTACATTGTTGGTATTGAAGCTGACGGCCTTCGGCACGATGAAGGAGAACATAGCGAAGCAGTTCCAGATTTTCAGGAACAAGCACACCTGGTCGATGACCTTGCTGTACATCGTGACCTTCGGCTCGTTCATCGGCTTCTCGATGGCCCTGCCGTTGTCGATCACGGTGATCTTCGGTGTCAGCCACGTGCCAGACGCCGCCGGCGTCATGCAGCACACGTTAAAGAATCCCAATACGCCTTCAGCACTTACCTACGCCTGGATCGGTCCGTTTGTCGGCGCATTGATACGCCCGGTGGGCGGCTGGATCGCAGACAAGGTGGGTGGCTCGATTGTCACTCAGGTCATATCGGCGGTGATGGTGGTTACCTCCACCGCGGTGGGTTATGTCATGTTGCTGGCATACAAGTCATCGGCGCCGGAACAGTACTTCCTGGTGTTCATGGTTCTGTTCGTGCTTCTCTTCGCCGCCACCGGTATCGGCAACGGCTCGACCTTTCGCACCATCGGCGTGATTTTCGACCGCACACTGGCAGGCCCGGTGCTGGGCTGGACCTCGGCAGTAGCGGCGTATGGCGCCTTCATTGCTCCGGTGGTAATAGGCGCGCAGATCAAGGCGGGCACACCGGAATATGCAATGTACGGCTTCGCGATTTTTTACGCGCTGTGCCTGGTGCTCAATTGGTGGTTTTACCTGCGCCAGGGCGCCTATGTGAAGAATCCCTGATGCGCGCGCTAACCCATTAAATTTTTCTTCACGCAACCACTGTCCGGAGATTGTCATGAGCCACTTTCTTGATCGATTGAATTATTTCTCGAACCGCAAAGAAATTTTTTCCGGCGGGCACGGGGTAGTCACAGGCGAGGACCGAACATGGGAAGACGCTTATCGTAACCGCTGGGCTCACGACAAGATAGTGCGTTCCACCCATGGGGTGAACTGCACCGGCTCATGCTCGTGGAAGATTTACGTCAAGGGCGGCATTGTCACCTGGGAAACGCAGCAGACCGATTATCCACGCACACGCTGGGATATGCCCAACCACGAGCCGCGCGGCTGCGCGCGCGGCGCGAGTTATAGCTGGTATCTCTACAGTGCCAACCGCGTGAAATACCCGATGGTGCGCGGCAGATTGCTAAGGAGTTGGCGCGAAGCCCGGCTCTCGCTCGAACCAGTGGAAGCTTGGGCTTCAATTGTTGGATCCGATGCCAAGCGACGCGAGTATCAAAGCGTGCGCGGACTTGGCGGGTTCGTGCGTTCAAGCTGGGACGAAGTCAACGAGATAGTCGCAGCCGCCAATGTTTATACCATAAAAAAATATGGGCCTGATCGGGTGATCGGTTTTTCGCCTATACCCGCCATGTCCATGGTGAGTTATGCAGCAGGCAGCAGATACCTCAGCTTAATTGGCGGCGTGTGCATGAGTTTTTACGACTGGTATTGCGATTTGCCGCCGTCGAGCCCTCAGGTATGGGGCGAGCAGACCGATGTGCCGGAATCGGCCGACTGGTACAACTCCAGCTTCATCATCGCATGGGGTTCCAATGTGCCGCAGACTCGGACGCCCGACGCGCATTTCTTCACCGAGGTGCGCTACAAGGGCACCAAGACGGTGGCAATCACGCCTGACTATTCCGAGGTGGCGAAACTGGCTGACATCTGGATGCATCCCAAGCAAGGCACAGACGCGGCGGTTGCCATGGCGATGGGCCATGTGATCCTGAAAGAATTTTATATCGACAAACGCAGCACTTACTTCGACGATTACGCCCGTCGCTATACCGACCTGCCAATGCTGGTGATGTTGAAACAACACACCACGGCAAGCGGCGAAAAAATTTGGGTGCCGGATCGTTATGTGCGTGCGTCGGACCTAAACGGCACCTTGGGACAAAGCAATAATCCCGAATGGAAAACCGTGGCTCTGGATGAGGCCGGCCAAGTGGTATTGCCAAATGGTGCCATTGGTTTCCGCTGGGGGCCGGATGGCCGCGCGGACCAGGGACAATGGAATCTCGAAGCCAAGGAAGCCCAAACGGGCAAAGCGGTAAAACTGAAATTGTCATTGCTTGAAGGCGACGCGTCGAACGCTGAAACGGCAAGAGTCGGCTTTCCTTACTTCGGCGGTATCCCAAGCGAGCATTTTCAGAACAATGTGCAAAGCGACGTGCTGGTGCGCACCGTGCCGGTTCACCGCATTGTCCTCCGGGTAGATGGCGAAAAACGAGAGGCGCTGGTCGCGACAGTGTTTGACCTGCAAGTGGCCAATTACGGCGTGGCGCGCGGATTACCCGGCGAACTCGCGGCAAAAAATTATGACGACGACACGCCCTACACGCCTGCGTGGCAAGAGCGTATTACCGGCACGCCACGCGAACAGCTCATTACCGTGGCGCGCCAGTTTGCCGACAATGCCCATAAGACCCACGGCAGGTCGATGGTGATCATCGGCGCAGCTATGAACCACTGGTATCATAGCGACATGAATTACCGCGGCGTCATCAACATGTTGATGATGTGCGGATGTGTCGGCCAAAGCGGCGGCGGCTGGGCGCATTACGTGGGCCAGGAAAAACTGCGCCCGCAAACCGGCTGGACAGCGCTGGCATTCGCGCTCGACTGGATCCGTCCACCGCGCCAGCAGAACAGCACCAGCTTCTTTTACGCCCACACCGACCAGTGGCGTTACGAAAAACTGGGCATGGAAGAAATACTTTCGCCGCTGGCCGACAAGAAAATGTATAACGGCAGCATGATCGATTACAACGTGCGCGCCGAACGCATGGGCTGGCTGCCGTCCGCCCCGCAACTACAGACCAACCCTTTGCAGGTAATACGCGACGCGCAGTCGGCCGGTATCGACGCAAAGGAATACGCGGTCAAGGCGCTCAAAGACGGCTCGTTGAAAATGAGTTGCGAAGACCCGGACCACCCCAGTAACTGGCCGCGCAATCTGTTCGTGTGGCGCTCGAATTTGCTCGGCTCCAGCGGCAAAGGGCATGAGTATTTTCTCAAACACCTGCTGGGCACCAGCCACGGCGTGCAAGGCAAAGACCTGGGTGCGGACGACGCCAAGCCGAAAGAAGTGGTGTGGCATGACAAGGCGCCGGAGGGCAAGCTGGATCTGTTGGTCACGCTCGACTTCCGCATGAGCACGACCTGCCTATATTCCGACATCGTGCTGCCTACCGCCACCTGGTATGAAAAAAACGATCTCAATACCAGCGACATGCATCCTTTCATTCATCCCTTGTCCACCGCCGTCGATCCGGCCTGGCAGTCGCGCAGCGACTGGGATATTTACAAGGGCTTCGCGAATAAATTCAGCGAAGTCTGCGTTGGCCATCTCGGTGTGGAAAAAGAGCTGGTGCTCACGCCGCTGATGCACGACACGCCAGCGGAACTGGCACAAGCGTTCGAGGTAAAAGAATGGAAAAAGAACCAAGTTGATCTGGTACCCGGCAAGACCGCGCCACAGATCACCGTGGTCGAGCGCGACTATCCCAATGTTTATAAACGCTTTACCGCTTTGGGTCCGTTGATGGACAAGGTGGGCAACGGCGGGAAAGGCATTGCGTGGAACACTCAGGACGAAGTGAAACAGCTAGGCGAACTGAATGGCCTGACCACAAAAGAAGGCGCGACCTTGGGCATGCCGAAAATCGAGACCGACATCGATGCTGCCGAAGTGGTGCTGATGCTGGCGCCCGAAACCAACGGCCATGTGGCCGTAAAAGCGTGGCAGGCGCTTGGTAAACAGACTGGACTTGATCACACTCACTTGGCGAACCATCGCGAAGACGAAAAGATCCGCTTTCGCGATATCCAGGCGCAGCCACGCAAGATCATTTCGTCGCCGACCTGGAGCGGGCTGGAAAGCGAAAAAGTGTCGTACAACGCCGGTTACACCAATGTGCACGAGCTGATACCCTGGCGCACCCTGACCGGACGACAGCAGTTCTATCAGGACCACCCCTGGATGCGCGCCTTTGGCGAAAGTTTTGTCAGTTACCGCCCTCCGGTGGATTTAAAAACCACCGCAGGGATACATGGCCTGCGCTCAAACGGCAACCCGGAGATTGTGCTGAACTTCATTACCCCGCACCAGAAATGGGGCATCCACTCCACCTATACCGACAACCTGATGATGCTGACCCTCAGCCGCGGCGGACCGTGCGTATGGCTGAGCGAGGACGATGCCAAGCATGCCGACATAGTCGATAACGACTGGATAGAATTATTCAACCTCAACGGCGCCATTGCCGCGCGGGCGGTCGTCAGCCAACGCGTCAAGCCTGGCATGGTCATGATGTATCACGCGCAGGAAAAAATCGTCAACACGCCGGGCTCGGAAATCACCGGTGCGCGCGGCGGCATCCATAACTCTGTCACCCGAATCGCGCTTAAACCCACCCACATGATCGGCGGTTATGCCCAACTAAGTTACGGCTTCAACTACTACGGCACCATCGGCACCAACCGGGACGAGTTTGTAATCGTGCGCAAAATGGCCAAGGTCGATTGGCTGGATACGCCGGCCTTCGATGAACGCATCGCAACCGTACAAGCCCATGGAGAATCAGCATGAAAATACGCGCGCAAATCGGCATGGTGCTCAATCTGGACAAGTGCATCGGCTGCCACACCTGTTCGGTTACCTGCAAAAATGTCTGGACCAGTCGCCCGGGCATGGAATACGCCTGGTTCAACAACGTCGAGACCAAGCCTGGCATCGGCTATCCAAAGGAATGGGAAAATCAGGAAAAATGGAACGGCGGCTGGGTACGCAAGGCCAATGGCAAAATAGAGCCGCGCCAGGGTGCCAAGTGGAAGTTGCTGATGCGCATTTTCGCTAACCCGAATCTGCCTGAAATTGACGACTATTACGAACCGTTCACCTTCGATTATGACCATTTGCAGTCGGCGCCGGAAATGAAAGCCACGCCCACTGCCCGCCCGCGCAGCCTGATCACCGGCAAGCGCATGGAAAAAATCGAGTGGGGACCGAACTGGGAGGAAATACTCGGGGGAGAATTCAGCAAGCGGTCAAAAGACCAGAATTTCGACGACATCCAGAAAGATATTTATGGCCAGTTCGAAAATACTTTCATGATGTATCTGCCCAGGTTGTGCGAGCACTGCCTTAACCCGGCATGCGTGGCGAGTTGTCCCTCGGGTTCGATTTACAAGCGCGAGGAAGACGGCATAGTGCTGATCGATCAGGACAAATGCCGTGGCTGGCGCATGTGCGTGAGCGGCTGCCCGTACAAGAAAATTTATTACAACTGGAAAAGCGGTAAAGCTGAAAAGTGCATTTTCTGCTACCCGCGCATCGAAGCCGGCCAGCCGACGGTGTGCTCGGAAACCTGCGTCGGCCGCATCCGCTATTTGGGCGTGTTACTCTACGACGCGGATCGCATCGAAGAAGCCGCCAGCGTGGAGCATGACCGCGACCTCTACAAAGCCCAATTAAGCATTTTCCTCGACCCGAGCGACGCGAAGGTAATTGAACAAGCGCGCATCGACGGCATACCCGATAACTGGATGGAAGCGGCGCGTCACAGCCCGGTTTACAAAATGGCAGTGGAGTGGAAAGTGGCGCTGCCGCTACACCCTGAATACCGCACGCTGCCCATGGTGTGGTATGTGCCGCCGCTGTCGCCCATCTCCGCTGCGGCGAATGCCGGCCATGTGGGCCACAACGGCGAAATTCCGGATGTGAATCAGTTACGCATCCCGGTCAAGTATCTTGCCAACCTGCTCACCGCCGGCGATACGCAACCGGTGGTCAACGCACTCGAACGCTTGCTGGCCATGCGCGCCTACCAGCGCGCCAAGCATGTCGATCAGCGCATTAACACGGCCGTACTGAAACAAGTCGGCATGAGCCAGCAGGAAGTGGAGGAAATGTATCAGGTAATGGCGATAGCCAACTACGAAGACCGCTTCGTCGTCCCCAGCACTCACCGCGAATATGCCGAGAACACGTTCAACGTGCGCGGCGGCTGCGGGTTTTCGTTCGGAAATGGCTGCTCCGAGGGCATTAGCGAAACCAGCCTGTTCGGCAGCGAGAAAAAACGCACTATTCCGATCAAGGCGGTGCTCTGAATATGCTTAAGTCATCCACAGGCGCTGCATGTGACAACACTCTGCGGGTACTGGCGGCCCTGTTGAGTTATCCTGACCCAACGCTACGCGCGTATTTACCTGACATGCGCGACATACTGACGAACGAACGCGCCTTGTTGCCGGACCGCCAGTCTGAAGTCATCGCTTTGATCGATACGTTGTCGAATCAGGATCCGCTCGATGGCGAAGCGAATTACGTGCAATGGTTCGATAGTGGTCGTTCTACTTCGCTACACCTGTTCGAGCACGTACATGGCGACTCGCGCGAGCGTGGCCCGGCAATGATCGACCTGGCGCAGACTTACGAGAAAGCAGGCCTTTATCTAGCGCCGGGCGAACTGCCTGATTACCTGCCCGTCGTATTGGAGTTTGCTTCCACCCAGCCGCCGCACGCGGCGCGTGCTTTCCTCGGCGAAATCGCGCACATACTCTGCCCCATTTTCAGCGCGCTGCAACAACGCGACAGCGCCTACGCCAGCGTGATCGGCGCGCTGCTGGAGTTGGCCGGGGAAAAAGCGCAGGCAGTGAAATTGGCGTCCGAAGAAGCGCTGGATGAAAGCTGGGCTGAGCCGCCAGTATTCGACGGCTGCTCATCCAAAGGCCAAGCTAAACCCGGCCAACCGCAGCCGGTACATATAGTCCGCAACCTTCGTTAATCAGGAGCGACAAAATGAACGCCTTGCTATCCTATACCCACACTTTCTTTTTCAGCATCTACCCCTACATCTGCTTAGCGGTCTTTCTACTCGGTAGCCTGGTGCGCTTTGACCGCGATCAATACACATGGAAAAGCGATTCGTCGCAGATGCTGCGTGCAGGGACGTTACGTTGGGGCAGCAACCTGTTTCATATCGGCATTTTGTTTTTGTTTTTCGGCCATTTTGTCGGCCTGCTTACCCCGCATTGGCTATACCAACATTTCATCAGCGCGCAATCCAAGCAACTGGTGGCCATTTACTCGGGCGGCGCGGCCGGTGTGGTTTGTTTCACCGGCTTGAGCTTGTTGGTATATCGCCGTTTGTTCGACCCGCGCATCCGCCTCACCAGCCACCGAACCGACATCGCAATTTTATTGATCCTGTGGATACAACTGCTGATCGGCCTGATCACATTGCCGTACTCCCTAGCGCATTCTGATGGCGGCGTGATGCTGCTGTTGTCCGACTGGGCGCAACGCGTGCTGACTTTCCGCGCGGGGGGAGCAGAAGGTTTGGTCGGACTGGACTGGCCCTACAAAGTGCATCTGGTATTGGGCATGACGATTTTTCTGCTCTTCCCCTTCAGCCGGCTGGTGCATGTGTGGAGCGGCTTTGCCACTATCGCCTTCCTGTTTCGCCCACACCAGATAGTGCGCAGCCGCAAGCTCAACCTGCCGGCAGAAACGAAACTTACCCACCAGCCCGGCAGCAATGTTTAAGGAGTGCATGATGCAAAACCAAACTATTTCTTCAGCGACTCCGTTGGTGCGCATCAACGGCGTTGCCCTGCACACGGCGGACGAAACTTTGCCGGAAGAGGCGTTACGCCAGCGCGCCTGCACCGAGCTATTGCGCCAAGCTGCGCTTAGTGAATGCCTGCTTTACGCAAACGACGCTACACAGTCCGATGGAGTGATCAGCGAGGAAGCAACTATCGCTATCGAAAAGCTGCTTGAGCGGAACCTGAATCTGCCAGAACCATCTCAGGAAACTTGCCGCAGGCATTACGACACGCATGTAAGCCATTACCGCACTGGTGAAAAAGCGCATGTGCGGCATATCCTGTTTGCGGTAACGCCGGGCGTGAATGTTGTCGCGTTGCGCCAGCGCGCGGAAGCCGCTTTGCTCGACGTGCGTTGCCATGATGACAAGGCCAGCGATGGGTTTGCACAAGCTGCGCGCGAGCTATCCAATTGCCCCAGCGGCGCGCTAGACGGTGATTTAGGTTGGTTGAGTACTGAGGACTGCGCGCCCGAATTTGCGCGTGAGCTTTTCGGCCGCGCCGAAGTCGGCGTCTTGCCACGGCTAGTACACAGCCGTTTCGGTTTGCATGTGGTGGAAGTGCTGGAACGGGAACCGGGCGTAGTCCAACCGTTCGAAGCGGTGCGAGGCGCCATCGCCATGACTTTGCGCCAACAGGCTTATGTCACAGCGCTACGGCAATATTTGCTTGTGCTGGCGGGAAAAGCCAGCATGGAAGGGGTAAATCTCGACGCCGCAGCTACGCCCTTGGTGCAATAACCGATTGCTGGGTGATACGCGCCAAAAAAAAACGCCCCAACCTGATGGTTTGGGGCGTTTTGCGTCATCGACTATCCACATCAGCGCTGCTTTGATGCATAACGCGCTTAGGACATAAAATAGTTGGTTGCGGGGACAGGATTTGAACCTGTGACCTTCGGGTTATGAGCCCGACGAGCTGCCAGACTGCTCCACCCCGCGCCCGGTGTTCTACAATTTCGTAGAGGTGCGATTGTGGGGCTATCGCCCTCGGATGTCAACTTTTTACCACCATAGGCGCTAGACACACTGCCGGATAGAATCATTCAGCTTGATGTAATATAGAATTTCAGTGGTAGCAAACCCCCTTACACAGGAGACGGAACATGGATAACTTGCAATCAATCGCACTAGCCGCCGGGCTGGGCTGGGCAAGCGGCATACGTCTTTACGCCGTTTTATTCATCGTCGGCTTGGTCGGCAAAATGGGCTGGGCCGTCCTGCCGCAAAGCATGCAGGTGCTGAGTCACCCGCTCCTCATGGGCGCGACCGGCTTTATGTTGTTCGTCGAATTTTTCGCCGACAAAATCCCCGGCCTCGATACCATCTGGGACGCAGTACATACTTTTATCCGCATTCCCGCTGGCGCAGCGCTCGCCGCGAGCATGGCAGGCGCGGATAGCACGGTTATGACTTTGGTCGCCGGCATACTCGGCGGCGCGATGGCGACCGGCAGCCACCTTACCAAAGCCGGCAGTCGCGCGCTGATCAATACCTCACCCGAACCGGTCACCAATTGGACCGCGTCGCTGACTGAGGACGCGCTGGTGGTAGGCGGTTTGTGGACCATGTTCACGCATCCGGCAGTGTTTCTCGTCGGGCTGGGAATATTTATTATTCTCGCCATCTGGTTACTGCCGAAATTATGGCGCGCCCTCAAATCCATTTTCTCGCGCATTAATCATGCGTTTGATGGCGGGACTGCGGCACATAAGCATGCGCAGCATGAGGCGGGAACGGATTTAGTTCAGAAAACTATCTAGCTATTATTTCATCGTAGGGCGAGTAACACCCGCCATAAAAACAAAACACGAAGTGAACAACCTGTTTTTTTACGGCGGGTGTGACCCGCCCTGCCCGTTCCCGCATCGGTAGTAGATAAAGAAAATCGAGATTGCACGAAATTGACTTGAAAGGTTTCGCGTGCGGCACGCACGCTACTTTTTATTACTTAACTTCGCGCCGCTCAATCAGTGCTTGCGCAAGCGTGCCTGCATCGACATGTTCCAATTCGCCGCCCACAGGCAAGCCGCGTGCGATGCGCGTGATGCGTATGCCTTTGGGACGCAATATCTCGCCGATGTAGTGCGCGGTGGCTTCGCCCTCTACCGTATAGTTAGTTGCCAGCACGACTTCTTTTACTTTGCCGTCGGTGGCGCGGGAAATCAGCCGATCAAGATGGATTTCTTTCGGCCCGACGGCGTCTAGCGGCGACAAACGACCCATGAGCACAAAATACAAACCGCGATAACTTTCGGTTTGTTCCATCATCATTAAATCTGCTGGCGATTCGACCACGCAGAGCAAACTGGCGTCGCGTCGCTCCGAGCTACATAGTTCGCACAACTCGGACTCGGTGAAACTATTGCACAAGCTGCAATGTCGTACGCGTGTGAGTGCGTGGCTTAACGCTACGGCGAGTTTTTTTGCGCCGGGTTGATCGCGTTGTAACAGGTGATACGCCATGCGTTGCGCCGACTTGGGTCCGACGCCGGGCAGGCAGCGCAGCGCCTCGATTAAACCTTCGAGGCTGACGGAAGATTTCATGAATTAAATTTCAGCGGAGAAAAAATCAGAATGGTAATTTCATGCCTGATGGCAGATTCAATCCGGCAGTAAAGCCGCTCATTTTTTCTGCCGACAACGCCTCTGCTTTGCGCACCGCGTCATTCATCGCAGCGGCGATCAAATCTTCGAGCATATCTTTGTCGTCGGCGAGTAAGCTCGGATCGATGGTCACGCGCTTCACATCGTGCTTGCACGTCATGATGACTTTCACCAAACCCGCGCCGGACTGTCCTTCTACTTCCACTGTCGCGAGCTGGTCCTGCATTTTTTTCATGTTCTCCTGCATCTGCTGCGCCTGTTTCATCAGGCCACCGATTCCGCCTTTCATCATGATAAATTCCTTATATTAATCAATTAGTTATACAATAGGCTTAATCGACGATTCAATCAGCCTCGCGTCCATATTTTCTACCAATTCACGCACGAACGGATCTTGTTCGATAGCGGCAATCGCGCTGTTCAGTTTTGACTGCTGTTCTTTTTCAATCACTATAGCAGCCGAGTTGCCGCTGGTTTCGCCGACGGAAATTTTCAACATGACCGCTGTGCCGAAATGCGCGTCGAGCGCGGCTTTGAGTTTGTCCTGATAATTTTTTTCCGCCAAATGTTTGTGCGCTTCGGGAACGACCAGTTCAAACTTGCGGCCCTCAAATGATTTTAATTCGCTGTGTTGTGCCAGCATACCGGCCATGCCGCCGAGTTTTATTTCGCTTACCAGCGCTAGCCAGTCACCGTCAAATTTTACCGTCGCATTTGAAGACGCGGCAGGTGTAGGTGCCGAAACCTGCATGGCTGGCGCTGGTGATCTCATTACAGTCTGAGTTGAAGGTTTAGTTGCCACAGAAGGCGCAAGCTTTGCCGCAACAGGGGTAGAAATATTTCCCTGACTTGTGCCTCCACTGTCAGGACGAAACGCCAGCATACGCATCAAGGTCATGCTGAAACCAGCGAAATCATCCGGCGCCATAGCCAGATCGCGCCGACCGTTTAGCGCAATCTGATAATACAGTTGCACGTCTTCCGGCGAAAAAGTCTTCGCAAGTTTTTCCAGTCTATCGTACATCGGCTGCGCCTTGTTGGCGCTGGCCGGCACGGTTTGCAGCAAAGCGAGGCGATGTAAAATCGCCGCGATGTCCTGCAGCGCGGCCTCAAACGAAAAGCTGCGCGCCGCCATGTGCTCCGCTTCATCCAGCATGCTTTTGCCGTCGTTGGCGGCGAGTTGATCAAGCAGATTGAATAAATGTCCCTGATCGACCGTGCCGAGCATATCGGATATTTGCGCGGTAGTAATTTTGCCGCCGCCGAAAGCTATCGCCTGGTCGAGCAGCGACAACGAATCACGCATCGAGCCTTGCGCCGCCTGGCCGAGCATATGCAGCGCGGGAATCTCGAATGGAATATTTTCTGCCTTCAACACCACTTGCAAATGTTCGGCAATCAGCGTCGGCGGCATTTGCTTGAGATTGAATTGCAGGCAGCGCGACAAAACTGTGACCGGGACTTTTTGCGGATCGGTTGTCGCGAGTATGAATTTCACATGCTCCGGCGGCTCTTCCAAAGTTTTCAACATGGAATTGAACGCCGACTTCGACAGCATGTGGACTTCATCGATGATGTAAACCTTGTAACGGCCCGACGCCGGCATATATTGCGCCTTGTCGAGCAGATCGCGCATTTCTTCGACTTTGGTATTGGTCGCCGCATCGACTTCGAGCAAATCGACAAAGCGGCCGGAATCAATTTCCATACACGCGCTGCATTTGCCGCACGGCGCTGGCGTGACGCCTGTTTCGCAATTCAAGGCTTTGGCCATGATGCGCGCGATAGTGGTCTTGCCGACGCCGCGTGTACCGGTAAACAAATAGGCGTGATGCAAACGCTGGGTCTCCAGCGCATTGCTCAACGCGCGCACGACATGATCTTGCCCGACTAACTCGGCAAAATTTTTCGGGCGAAATTTACGCGCAAGAACTGTTGTAACGGACATAAAAAATATTCAATATAATCAAATAATTAATAAGAGTAGCGGAAATGGAGGATATTGAAGTTAATCCCTCGATTGGGTTGCTTCAATCCAGCATTTGATAAATGCTGCAAGCGATAGCCTATATCAAACTCATTTTGTTTGCCGAAGCGTAAACCCGCCCCCATGTACGAGCCGAAATGATAGTTGCTGCCGAGGTCGCGGTCATCCGTCACATGGTGACCAGTGATCAAATGCACGCCGACGCCGCTTTCCGCATAAGGACTCCAGCCGCTGTAGGATTTTTTTTCCAGGCGCAACACCGGTGTGAAGGCGACCTCATAAATTTTCGGATCGCCCTTAACACTTTTCCCCTGCCAAAAACCTATTGCAGGCTCCCAATAGCCCGCCACATGCCATTCACTGTCGGTAAACCAGCGTTTGCCGGAATCAATCTGAAACGCCACGCGGCCCAAATTAACGCCAGCGCCCCGTCCCAATTCCAATATCGGAATATCGGCTCGTGCGCTGGCGCAAACTAACAAAGCAAAAATAAATAACTTCGCTAATTGAACCATACTCAAACACAAAATTACAAAAAAGGTGGCGAGCCTAACCCCCGGCACTTACAGGGTGTAGCTGTGGCTGCTTGCTTCCGCACCTGACCAGGTTCACTACGCTGCAATGCGGGGAGGCCCGCCGTTGATGGTTATCCGAAATAACAAAAATGACGGACATGAAAATCTGTAGGGGGGAATTATACCTGTTGTGTGATGCAGGGAAAAATATTTGTTCATTGACTCGGCTTGTTTGTTGTAATCGTTTCATACGTCCCAATTCGTAAGCGCATATGGACCTAAGAATGACTAAGGTATCAGGGAAAAATTGATTTTGGGGGATTCTCAAGCAGTTCAAAGTTGACAAACTTACCATTGGGATACTTTCCGGTAAGTGCTGCCCGAAGGCGCTCCTTCATGGATACCAGCGATTCGACAGTTCTATCGACATGCGACACTACAGCGTCGGATAACCGCTGCAAGTGGCAGTAATCATGCTCACCAAGAGCGCTTAAAAAGTCTTTGTCGGAGTACTCACCACCTTCGACGATTCCAGCGGTTTCAAGCTTTGGCTGAACAATATCGAAGTGATGTAACGATCTGGCGTTGATTGTTTTCATCGCCTCACGATATCTCGCTTCCTCCAAGATGAGGTCTAGTATTACTTGAACTGTTTCGGGCAAGAGCAGAAAATCAAGGGTCTTGACGTCGAATGACAGCGAATCCTCCTGAAAGGGTAATGTAGGACGCATTTGTAAATGTCGACCAAGGCTTTCACGGTGAGGTTCGATAATGTCGACTTGGTAAAGCTTTAGTGAGTTCGTCTGTTGAAAGAGTGTTACCAGTGCTCTGTTTCCTGCCGCAATGTTCTGCCTGACTTCGTCGGCAGTCTTCTGTCTATTTTGATAGATAAAGGCAAACCATGCACCTGCGAAAGCAGCGATCAGCGTAGCTGCTGGATTAATAATGTCACCAAATTCAATTGACACGCGACGTTACTCCTAAAATAGATCTGCTGTATATTACAAGAGGTTATCGCTCAGTTTTTTGGTCACATAAGGCACAATGGAAGAACTAGAAATGAGCTGAATGCAAATTTAAATAATCTTATCTACGTAAAAAAACACAGGAACTTATTGCATCGACTTCAACACATCCGCCAACACATTAACCAACTGATCAATTTCTTTTTTCTCAATAATCAGCGGGGGCGAGAAGGCGAGAATGTCGCCGGTGTAGCGCGTCAAAATGCCTTTTTGATAGCAACGGGTGAAGACTTCGTAGGCTTTGGCTGATGGTTTTCCCGGATACGGTTCGAGTTCGATACCTGCAACCAAACCCATGTTGCGCACGTCGATGACGTGCGGCATGCCTTTGAGTGAATGCACGGCTTGTTCGAAGTACGGCGCCATTTCTTTTGCTCGCGCGAACAGGTTTTCTTTTTTGTATAAGTCGAGTGTCGAGCATGCAGCTGCGGCTGCAAGTGGATGCCCTGTGTATGTGTAGCCGTGGAAAAATTCAATCGCGTTTTCCGGGTGCGCGTTGACGACGGTGTCATACACTATTTGTTTCACCGCCACTGCGCCCATAGGAACAGCGGCGTTGGTCAGGCCTTTTGCCATGGTCATGATGTCCGGCGTGACGTTGAATAATTGCGCGGCGAATGGTGTGCCCAGACGGCCGAAGCCGGAAATGACTTCGTCGAAAATCAGCAGGATGCCGTGCTTATCGCAAATCGCGCGCAGTTTTTCCAGATAACCTTTTGGTGGCACCAACACGCCGGCAGATCCGCAAAGCGGCTCGACAATGACGGCGGCGATATTGCTTGCGTCATGCAACGCCACGATGCGCTCAAGATCTTCAGCGAGATGCGCGCCCCATGTCGGCTGGCCTTTCGAATACGCTTGTTCTTTCAAATTAAACGTATGCGGCAAATGATCGACGCCGGGCAATAACGCACCGCTATAGACTTTGCGGTTGTTGACCATGCCGCCGACAGAAATGCCGCCGAAACCGACGCCGTGATAGGCGCGCTCGCGCCCGATGAAACGTGTGCGCTGTCCTTCGCCGCGCGAGCGGTGGTAGGCCAGCGCCATTTTCAATGCGGTATCGACGGACTCGGAGCCGGAGTTGGTGAAAAATATCCGGTTCATTCCGGCGGGCGTAATCTCCGCCAGCTTGCTCGCCGCTTCAAACGCAACCGGATGCCCCATCTGGAACGTCGGCGCAAAATCCATTGTTGCGGCTTGTTTCCGAATCGCATCGACAATCTCATCGCGGCAATGTCCCGCGTTCACGCACCACAATCCCGCCGTGCCGTCGAGTATCTGGCGGCCATCGTCGCTAGTGTAATACATGCCTTTCGCCTTCGACATCAAGCGCGGCGTGGTTTTGAATTGTTTGTTCGCCGTGAACGGCATCCAGAATGCCGACATATCTATCGATGATGCGCTCATTTCATAATCCTCAATAACTTAGAAGTTTCGAATAACTCCTTCGACAGGCTCAGGACGAACGGCAAATTGTTGGTGACGTTCGTGGTGAGCATGTCGAACCATGAACCTGCTTAGCCTTTTCATATATTTTCAATTTAATTAATTGCTTACATGCTATCGACGTAACGCTCGATTTCCCATTGCGACACATATCGGCTGTAGCTTATCCATTCGATTTGTTTTAGCCGCGTGAACTCAGCGATGAAATCTTCGCCCATGGCTTTGCCGATGATTTTATTTTTTCGTAACGCGCTCACCGCTTCGCCGAGATTTTGCGGCAACGTGGCAACGCCTGCTTTGACAAATTGTTGCGGCGACCATTCGTATAAATCGTCATTGATCGGTTCGCCCGGATTAATTTTATTGTCGATTCCGTCGAGTCCGGCAGCGATCAACGAGGCGAGCGCTAGATAGGGATTCGCCGCGCTGTCGGGCAAGCGCCATTCCATCCTGCTTTGCGTGACGCGCACGAGCGCGGTGCGGTTGTTGTCGCCGTAACAAATATATACAGGCGCCCAGGTGGTGCCGGAAAGCGATTCGCCGACAACAAGCCGTTTATACGAATTCACTGTCGGCGCGGAGAATGCGCACAACGCCGGCGCGTGATGCAACAGACCGCCGAGAAAATGATACGCCGTTTCCGACATTTTCAACCCACGCTTGTCTTTGTCCCAAGCGAATACCACCTGGCCTTTTTTGTCGGCGAGGGAAAGATGAAAATGCAAACCGCTACCGGGCATGTGCGCAAAGGGTTTGGGCATGACGGAAAATATCATACCCATTTCTTCGGCGATAGAATGCGCCGCCATTTTAAACAGCATGTAGCGGTCGGCTGCTTGCAGCGCGTCGCTGTAGTGATAGTTGAACTCGAACTGGCCTTGCGCATCTTCGTGGTCGACTTGGAATACATCAAAACCACATTGCTGTAATGTTTGCGTGAGGCGCGCGGCGTATTCACGCTGGCGCATCAGGGTTTTGTAATCGTATGACGGCTTTTCCAATACGTCGTCGATGTCGGCGGGCAGTATGTCGTCGTCGGATTTATGCAGTAAAAAAAATTCCGGCTCCAAGCCGGCGTTGAGCGTCCAGCCGCGCTCGGCAAGGCGCGCAACTTGTTTTTTCAGAATCTGCCGCGGGCATAAATCAAACGCTTTGCCATCGACAAAACCGTCACACACCACGCGCGCATAGCCCGGCAACCACGGCATGGGTTGTAGGGTACTCAGATCGCCACGACCGTAATATTCGGAATCCGGCCCGAAGCGCGGCAGCCCGGTACCCCAGATGGAAGGTCCGGCGAATCCAGCGCCGGGATAAAAAATATCTTCCAGATGCGACAACGGAATGTTCTTGCCTTTAGCCGCACCGAAAATATCGGTGAATTGCGCCATGACAAACTGCACACCTTGTTCATTCAATTTCTTGCGCGCTGCGTCGATTTGTTTTTGTTGCTTGGGGGTAAGAGTCATTTTATAAGTTATTGATCATATTTAATTATTTAATAATTACATTACGCGGTGCGTATCGATTTTTCGATAATATCCAAAGCCTCATCGAAATGTTTTTCATCTATGGTCAGCGGATACAGAAAACGAATCACATTGGCATACACGCCGCAGGTCAACAAAATCAATCCTTGTTCCAACGCTTTGGCCTGCACGCGCTTGGTGTAATCAGGGTCGGGTTTTTTAGTGGCAGGATTGTTGAACTCCACCGCGACCATGGAACCTAATCCACGAACTTCCGCAATCTGCGGGGAGTTCTGTGCGATTCTTTTCAAATGCGCTTGCAGATTATCGCCGAGCATCTGCGAACGGTCTAACAAATTTTCCTTTTTTATAATGTCGATCACGGCATGCGACGCGGCGATGGCAAGCGGGTTACCGGCGTAGGTGCCGCCGAGCCCGCCCGGCGCTGGAGCATCCATGACTTCCGCGCGGCCACATACGGCCGATAGCGTCATGCCGCCCGCGAGGCTTTTCGCCATGGTGATAATGTCCGGCACCACGCCGTAGTGCTCCGACGCGAACCATTTACCGGTGCGACCGAAGCCGGTTTGCACTTCATCGACTATGAGTAGAATACCGTGTTCATCACACAACTTGCGCAACGCTGCCATGAATGCAGGCGGACAGACATAAAAACCGCCCTCGCCTTGCACCGGCTCGATGAAAATCGCCGCGACTCGCTTGGCGTCCACATCGGCCTTGAATAAATATTCCAGCGCCTGCAACGAATCCTCGGCCGACACGCCGTGTAATGCGCACGGGAACGGCGCGTGAAAAACTTCCGCCGGGAACGGCCCGAAGCCGGCTTTATACGGCGCCACTTTTCCAGTTAATGCCGCCGCCATCATCGAGCGGCCGTGAAACGCGCCGCTGAATGCGATCAGCGCACTGCGCCCGGTCGCGACGCGCGCGATTTTCACCGCGTTCTCGACGGCCTCTGCGCCAGTAGAAAAGAACGCCGTTTTTTTTGCGTGCGTGCCCGGCGTCAACGCATTAATTTTTTCCGCCAAGGTTACATAGGATTCATACGGCACTACTTGATAGCAGGAATGCGTGAAGCGATGTAATTGCGCTTCAATGGCAGCAACCAAGGCGGGATGGCGATGGCCGGTGTTAAGCACGGCGATGCCCGCCGCGAAATCGATATAGCGTCGTCCTTCCACATCCCATATTTCAGCGTTCAGCGCACGGTCAATGAAGAAATTACCCATGACCGCGACGCCGCGCGGCGTCGCCGCTTCGCGCCGGGCTTTCAGTTCTGCGTTAGTGAGTTTCATGTCCATATAATTTCCTCAAAATTATCGTGCAGGGTGCGCCCTACGACAGCTTGATCCACGTGGTTTTCAGTTCAGTATATTTTTCCATGGCGTGCAGCGATTTGTCGCGGCCGTTGCCCGATTGTTTGTAGCCGCCGAATGGTACGGTGATATCGTCTTCGTCATAGCTGTTCACATGCACGGTGCCGGCGCGCAACGCGCGCGCGATGCGGTGCGCCTTGTTGATGTCGCGTGTCCAGATGGCGGCGGCTAAACCATAGCTGGATTGATTGGCGATTTTCAACGCTTCGTCGATGTCGCTAAATGAAATCACCGACAACACCGGCCCGAAAATTTCTTCGCGCGCGATGGTCATGTCGTTGCGCACGCCGTCGAACACGGTGGGCGACACATAATAGCCGCCGGTTTCGCGTCGTACCTGCTCGCCCCCCGCCAATAATTTCGCACCGCCGGATTTGCCCGCTTCGATATAGCGCATCACGGTTTGCATTTGAATTTCATCGACCAGCGCGCCCATAATGGTATTCGGATCGAGCGGATCGGCAGGCGTATAATCCGGCACCAGGGCCAGCGCGCGCTCGACGAATTGGTCCTTGATCGAC
Source organism: Burkholderiales bacterium (assembly GCA_049695115.1). GTDB lineage: Bacteria > Pseudomonadota > Gammaproteobacteria > Burkholderiales > JBEEJL01 > JBEEJL01. The sequence continues at coordinate 25,359 of JBAVRP010000042.1, forward strand.
GCTTCGACCAGCAGGCGCGACGGGGCGTTGCAGCTTTCGCCCTGGTTAAAAAATATTGAGCCGACTGCAGCTTCCACCGCGGCGTTAATATCCGCCGTGTCGGCGCAAACGATGTTAGGCGACTTGCCGCCCAGTTCCATCCACGCGCGTTTCAAATTCGATTGCCCGGCGTATTGCATGATTTGCTTGCCGACGCGGGTGGAGCCGGTGAAGGCGATGCAATCCACATCCATGTGCAAGGCCAATGCGCTGCCCGCTTCGTTGCCGTAACCCGGCACAACGTTGAACACTCCGGCGGGTATGCCCGCTTCAACGGCAAGTTCGGCCAATCGCAAGGCGGTGAGCGGCGATTTCTCCGACGGCTTTAATACGACACTGTTACCCGCCGCCAGAGCCGGCGAGATTTTCCACGACGCCATCAGCATCGGATAATTCCACGGCACGATGCAGCCGACCACGCCCATCGGCTCGCGCGTGATCAGCGCCAGTGTATCGTCCGCCGTCGGCGCAATTTGATCATAAATTTTATCTATCGCTTCGCCAAACCAGCGGATACAATTTGCTGAAGAATTCACATCGACGCTTTTACTGTATTTGATCGGTTTACCCATGTCGAGGGTTTCCATCAGCGCCAGTTCGTCGCTGTGCGCCAACATCAAATCGGCAAAACGTATCAGGATTTTTTTGCGCTCGCCGGGCGGCATACCGGCCCAGCGACGGTCTTCAAACGCCGCGCGCGCCGCTTTCACTGCCGTGTCAATATCCGCTTCGCGCCCGCGCGTGGCATCCGCCAGCTTGCGGCCATCGACGGGCGACAGACAATCAAAGGTCTCGCCGGATTGGGATGGCACTCGTTTGCCGTTGATAAACGCACGGCCGTCGAATTTCGCACTTGCCGCTTTGTCGTGCCAGGATTTCACTTGTGCGTACATGTTCATTTCATCTCTAAAACTATTTTAATGCTTGGGAGAAAATTTGAGTTCCGAGCAAGACAAGGAGCGAATAAAAAATGACGACGCTGCATATGGGTTATATGTAAGGAGTCATTTTTTGCGAGCAACGCAGTATTGCGACGAAAATCGGATTTTCTCCTACTTGTTGATGTCGCCTAAGCAAATGTACTTAATTTCCAAAAATTCTTCGATGCCGTAATGCGAACCTTCGCGCCCGAGGCCCGATTGCTTGACGCCGCCGAACGGCGCTTCCGCAGTCGAAATCAAACCGGTATTGACGCCGACCATGCCGTAATCCAGCGCCTCGGCTACGCGGAAAATGCGGCCGATGTCGCGGCTGTAAAAATACGATGCGAGGCCGAACTCGGTGTCGTTGGCCATTTCTATGACTTCGTTTTCATCTTTGAAACGGAACAGCGGCGCCACCGGGCCGAAAGTTTCTTCAGTGAAAATTTTCATTGAGCGTTTGACGCCCGCCAGTACCGTCGGCTCATAAAATGTGCCACCGAGGCTATGGCGCTTGCCGCCAGTGACAACTTTGCCGCCTTGGGCGATCACGTCGGCCACATGTTCTTCGACTTTCGCCAGGGCGTTTTTATCTATCAACGGTCCTTGCACCACACCATCATCAAAGCCATTGCCGACTTTGAGTTGTTTCACGCGTTGCGCGAGTTTTTCGGCGAAGGCATCGTAGACTTTATCCTGCACGAATAAACGATTCGCGCAAACACAGGTTTGGCCGGTGTTGCGGAACTTGGAAACGATTGCACCTTCGACGGCGGAATCGAGATCGGCGTCGTCGAACACCACGAACGGCGCATTGCCGCCGAGTTCGAGGGCCATTTTCTTGATCGTGCTCGCCGATTGCTTCATCAGCAAACGCCCGACTTCGGTGGAACCGGTGAAGGTGACTTTGGTGACAATTGGATTGGACGTCATCTCACCGCCGATTTGTGACGCGCTCCCGGTGACTACGCTGAACAATCCAGCAGGAATGCCCGCTTCTTCGGCGAGCACGGCCAGCGCCAGCGCAGAAAACGGCGTTTGCGAGGCCGGCTTCAACACCATGGCGCAGCCGGCGGCCAAGGCGGGGCCGGCTTTGCGCGTAATCATCGCGTTGGGAAAATTCCATGGCGTAATCGCGGCGCACACGCCGATAGGTTGCTTGATCACGATGATGCGTTTGTCTGCTGCGTGTTGCGGAATGGTGTCACCGTAGATGCGCTTGCCTTCTTCCGCGAACCATTCGATGAACGACGCGCCGTAAGCAATTTCGCCGCGCGCCTCCGCCAGCGGCTTGCCTTGCTCGGCGGTCAGAATTTTCGCCAGGTCCTCCTGATTTTTCATCATCAGGTCGAACCATCGACGCAGAATCGTCGTGCGTTCTTTCGCCGTTTTCGTACGCCACAAAATCTGCGCGTCGCGGGCGGCGAGTATCGCTTCGCGCGTTTCTGTCGCACCCATGTCGGGCACCGTGCCAATCTGCGCACCTGTGGCCGGATTATTAACGGTAATACTTTTGCCCGTAAGGGCGTCACGCCATTGGCCGTTGATGTAACACTGCTGGCGCACCAGGCGCGGATTGACGAGTTGTGGTAATGTATCCATAAGTATTTGATTTAATTAAATATTTAATAAACAATGAAAAAGCCAAATGCGAGCTTGGCTCGAGATACTTTAAATATAGACTCTGGCCGGAATGTTTGGTTTGACCATCCGGCCAGATTTCATGCGGAAATTAAAAACTCATGACAGTAGATACACCGAAAATCGTATTCGACTTGGTGAACTCGCCGTTTTTACTCTTGAGGAATACCGGTAAATCAGCGCGGTCATGACGCAACTCAAACTTGAGCAAGGTATTCAAATTCCAACCGTAATTCATACCCAGCGTAATAGCCGTACGCTTGGCACCCCGGTTGGGATCGGCATCCGGATTGGTACCGGACAAATCCGGTCCAAAACCGTTTGCTGAGTCGCCCGTAGCAGCACAGGTAGTCAAGTCGGCAGAATCGCCACAGCTTATCAAGCCAACGTTAGGCGTCCCGCCACCATTCTTGTGGTTGTCCATATAATCAACGCGCAAAATACCTTCTGTGCGCGGAGTGAATTTATACGCACCCAAAACAGATATGCCGGCCCATTGCGAATCGCCGCCGTTGAACGCCGCCTTTTTATGCCGGCCAAAATCCAGTTGGCCCTGCATCGTGACATCGCCGCGAATAAAATAACCATCCACTTCAAAATAATCAAAGTGTGAACGTGAATCTGTAGCCACAAGGCTTGTAGTAGTAGGGTCAAACGATGCACCTGCGCCAAAGTTCGTTGGCGCCTGCCCGTGTAATCCGGAAAAACCAAAGCCCTGGAATTCGCCTTTGGAGTAATCGACGCGGTAATGTACCACCGGCGCGCGTGTCACGTTGTCGCGACCGGAATTCAAATTGCCGATAATGCCTTTGTATTGCCACTTGCCTTCGGTGTAATCCAGGCCGGCGCCGGTAACAAAGGTCGGCTCGGTGAAATCGAAAAACAGATTATTGGTAATGGTTTTTTTCGCAGTAGGTAGCTGATATTCATAACCGGGCCACGAGCCCACTTGGCCGGCGATGAACTTGAACCGGCTGGAGGTCAGGGGTATGGATATATACGCCTGGTTAATTAAGCTACCAATGTTAAACCCGGAACCGTAACTCTTATGCGGCATGATCTCCAGGAACATTTTACTGCCGCTATCCAGTTCTTTTTCCAGCCGTATCATTGCGGTGCCAAAGTAGGCGTTGTCGTAGGTATAAATTTCATCCGTCAGTGCAGTCGAAGTGAAATTGTTCATAAACACAAAGCTGCTGGTGTTGGCGTTTTTGTTATAAATATAAGTGGGATCGACAAAGCCGGACACTTTCAGACCTTTGAAACCCATCGCCTCGCGGTCGTCTTCCAGGCTTTCCACTTTGACGCGCACGCGGTTGGCTTCGGCTTTTTCGTCCGCGCTGCCGGATTTTTGCATCTTCTCTTCCAGTTGGCGGATTTTTTCTTTCATGGCATCCAGCTCTTGTTTCACGGCACTGTTATCTTGTTGCGCGCTGGCGATAAACGGAAATGCGCAGGCTAAGGCTAAGACTATTTTACGAGTACAAAACATTTGAATCCTCCATGCTCAGTTATTAAGACTAAAATCAGTTATAAATATTTTTACAGCTACTGCTTTTTCTACTCTGCTACCGTTTGAACCATACTCATTGATTCGCTTCGCGGAATGCGGCGGCGATTTCTTTTTGCCGCCTGGTTTCGGAACGCGCCATATAAATACTGCCGGCAATAACAAATACGCTGACGACAAAAATCGTCACTGCGGCAATTGCATTCACTTCCGGGTTCAATCCAAGGCGCGCGCGCGAAAAAATCACTATCGGCATAGTGGTCGAACCAGGTCCGTTCAAGAACGCCGACAGCACAACGTCGTCGAGAGACAAAGTAAACGTCAGCAGCCAAGCCGATGCCAACGATTGCGCAATTAGCGGCAAAGTAATTAAACCAAAAACCTGTACCGGTTTGCACCCCAAATCCATCGCCGCTTCTTCCAGCGATTTGTCCATTTCGCTCAGACGCGATTGAATCACCACTGCCGCGTAGGCCATGCCGAGCAGAGTATGGCCCATCCAGATAGTGAGCATACCGCGCTCGGGGAACCCCAGCCATTTTTGTATCGACACCAGGGTCAGCAACAAACTCAAACCAATAATCACTTCCGGCATCACCAGCGGCGCATTCACCATACCTGAAAATAGAGTGCGCCCGGCAAAACGCTTGTAGCGATTCAGCGCGAACGCGGCGAAAGTGCCGAGCACGACAGATGCCGTCGCGGCAAAAAAAGCAATTTTCAGCGACCGCCCAAAGCTTTCAACAATTTCCCGGTCATGGATTACTTCGGCATACCATTTGAACGAAAAACCGCTCCACAACGTCACCATTTTGGATTCGTTAAACGAAAATACGATCAGCACAATGATCGGGATATACAAAAACGCATAGCCCAAAAATAAAACTGATTTGCTCAATGCGCCGCTTTTCATCGCGTTTTCCCCGCCAGTTGCTCGGCTTCGTATTTATTGAATATGGCCAGCGGCACGATGATGAGCAAAATGATTACGATAGTCACTGCCGACGCGCGCGGCCAATCGTTGTTGCTGAAAAATTCATCCCACAGCACGCGGCCTATCATCAAGGTTTCGGAGCCACCGAGCAATTCCGGTATCACGTATTCGCCGATGCAGGGGATGAACACCAGCATCGCGCCGGCGATAATGCCCGGCTTGGACAGCGGCACAGTAATCCGCCAGAAGGCTTGAGTCGGCGTTGCACCCAAATCCGACGCCGCCTCGAGATAACGGTTATCCAGTTTCACCAGGTTAGCGTACAGCGGCAAAATCATAAACGGCAAATACGCATACACCATGCCTATCACCAGCGAAAACGAGGTATGCATCATGTGTATGGGTTCGTGAATCACGCCCAGCCAGATCAAAAAATTATTCAGCAAACCCTTGTTCTCGAGTATGCTTTTCCAGGCGTAGATGCGCAGCAGGAAAGAAGTCCAGAACGGCAACATGACCAACATTAACAGCGCGGGCTGATTTCTTTTTGGCGAGCGCGCCATGAAATAGGCAAATGGATAACCGATAAGCAGACAAAAAAATGTGGTGATCACAGCGTATTTGATGGAGCGTAAATAAGTATTCCAATAAAGATTGTCCTCTGTCAACGCAACATAATTGCCCAGCTTCAAATTCAATTTGGCAAAACCTTCTTCGTAACTGAGCAATGGTTTGATGGTGGCGATATCCATTTCCGCCAAGCTGATTTTCAACACGATCAAAAACGGCAGCAGGAAAAACAGTATTAACCAGAAATATGGCACGCTGATCACCCCTACGCGCCCAGTAAATAACTTATTGATTATATGAAGTATTTTTTGCATGATATTATTGCGTCAACACTACCATGGCATACTCATCCCAGCTTGCATACACCTGATCGCCCCAGGTCGGTTGCCAATCAGGCAATCGTTCCGCGTTGGCGGTGCTGGCCTTGATGACTTTACCCGACGGCAATTTGATGTGATACACAGTGTAGCTGCCAAGATAGGCCATCTCTTTTATTTCGCCTTGCACCCAGTTGTGCGGCTTGTCGGGCTGGTCTTTGGTGATGCGGATTTTTTCCGGCCGGATCGCGACGCTGACTTCCATCCCTTCGGTGCCGGTAATGCCGTGGCCGACGTAATGTTTGCATTCCGGCGTGTCGATGATCACATGGTCGGAGGCATCTACTATCACTTTGCCTTTGAATAAATTGACGCTGCCGATAAAGTCGGCGACGAAGCGGCAATTAGGCGTTTCGTAAATTTCACTCGGCCGGCCGATTTGCAGGATGCGCCCTTCGCTCATCACCGCGATGCGCGAGGCCATGGTCATCGCTTCTTCCTGATCATGCGTCACCATGACGCAGGTCACGCCGACTTGCTCGATGATATTCACCAATTCCAGTTGCGTGCGCTCGCGCAATTTTTTATCCAGCGCGGCCAACGGTTCGTCGAGCAAAAGTAGCTTCGGCCGTTTCGCCAGGCTGCGCGCCAAAGCCACGCGCTGTTGCTGTCCGCCGGATAACTGATGCGGTTTGCGTTTGCCGTAAGCTTTCAGTTGCACCAGCTCCAACATGCTTTCGACGCGGGTCTTGACGTCGGCAGCGGGCATTTTTTCACGCCGCAAGCCGAAGGCGATGTTGTCCCACACTGTCATATGCGGAAACAAGGCGTAGGATTGGAACATCATGTTGATGGGACACTGATGCGGCGGTAAATCCGCCAGATTTTGTTCGCCGAGAAAAATTTTTCCCGCTGTCGGCGTTTCAAATCCAGCGAGCATTCTAAGCAGAGTAGATTTGCCGCAGCCGGAACTGCCGAGCAAGGCGAAAATTTCGCCTTTGTTGATGGTGACGGAAACGTCATTGACGGCCAGTACGCCATCGAAATCTTTGGTCAAATTCTGGATGCGCAAAAAAGGCGCAGCACCGTTTAGTTTTTCCTGTTTTTCTTTGGTGCTAATGGTCTCTGCCATGTTGCCCGCCTTATTTTTTAAGGCATTTCCCCGGATGCGCACGGCACATTCGGGGAAATGCCGGCTCCCGCAGGAGCCGGTGTTAAGTGTTACATCACAGGCCGGTTTTGAATTGCGTATAAAGACGTGTGATCAATCGACGGATGTCATTGTTCACTGATTGCGGCGCGATCATTTTTTTCTTGATGTCGTCGGTGATGAACACGGTCGGGTCTTCCGCCACTTCTTTTTTCACAAACTTCATGCTTGCCGCATTGGGATTGGCGTAAAACACTTTGTTGGTGAGGCTGGCGTGGACTTCCGGTTTCATAATGTAGTTCATGAACGCGAGCGCATTATTAGGATGCGATGCGTCGGCAGGAATCGCCATGGTGTCGAAGAACAGAATGGCGCCGGTCTTCGGCACCAGCGCTTCGATCTTGTTGCCGTTCTTGGCTTCGAGTGAGCGCGCTTTGGCGATATTGATGTCGCCGTTCCAGCCTAGAGCGACGCAGACAGAACCGTTGGCCATATCGTTGATATAACCCGATGAGCTGAACAGAGTTACGTAGGGACGAATCGCCGTCAACAGTTTGGATGCTTCCTGATAGTCGGAGGCGTTTTTGCTGAAAGGATTTTTGCCCAGATATTGCAGCGCAGGCGGCAGGATTTCCGACGGCGAATCGAGGAAGGACACGCCGCAGGATTTCACTTTGGACATGTATTTTGGGTTAAACACCAAGTCCCAGGCGTTGTCCGGCATAGGCAAATCACCGAGGGCAGCTTTGACTTTATCGACGTTAATGCCAACGGTGGTAAAGCCCCACAGCCAGACAATCAGGTGATCGTTGTTCGGGTCCAACGTCGCCACTTGTGCCATCACGTCTTTGTCCAGATTTTTGAGATTGGGCAGTTGCGACTTGTCGAGTTTTTTCAGCAAACCACCGTCGATCTGGATTTTGCCCCAATGGACTGACGGCACCACGATGTCGTAACCGGTTTTACCGGCGACTAATTTGGCGTGCAGAATTTCATTACTGTCGAAATTGTCGTAACGGACTTTGATGCCGGTTTCTTTTTCAAAATTCTTGATGGTGTCATCGGCGATGTAATCCGACCAGTTGTAAATGTTGAGGACTTTTTCTTCTTCGGCGAAGCTGACTGCCGACGATACCGCCAAGCCCAACGCCAGTGCCGCACCTACCCATTTAAATTTAGTGAAACTACCCATGCCGTCTTCTCCTCAGAAATAGCAAACAGTTGTAAAAAAATCTCGACCGGTTAAAGGGCCGCGTTGGTGTAAACGTGTCATGAGGCATGGGGGCATACGGTGCAGAATATTTTTGTCATCATTTGCACCGCCTGCTGACGTATATATTTTCGCCTCACAGCAAACTATAGCAATATTAATATAATCAAATAGTTGCATTATTACACTAGCTTGCGCTGTTTTACTTCTTGCCACGTCTGATCAAGGCAATGCTGGATGAGAGTGATCATTTCATCGATCTGCGCACGGGAAATCACCAGCGGCGGCGCGATAATCATACGGTCGCCAACGGCCCGCATGATGACGCCGTTGGCAAAACAGTAGCCACGGCAAATCATACCCACTTCCAATTCCGGTGCAAATATTTCTACCGGCGTTTTATTTTTATTTTTCATCAGCACCAATCCCGCCATCAGTCCGCGGGTTTCCGCAACCCCCACCAGTGGATGATCTGCAAGTTGCGTGAATTTCTCCCGCAGATAAGGTCCTGTGTCGATATCGACTTTCTCAACTAACTTTTCGCGTTTAATGATATTGATATTTTCAATCGCCACCGCGCAGGCAACCGGATGGCCGGAGTAAGTAAAGCCGTGATTAAAATCGCCGCCTTTTTCGATCAACACATCGGCCACGCGATCACCAACCATAACACCGCCGAGGGGAATATAGCCTGAGGTGACGCCTTTGGCGAAGGTCATCAAATCCGGTTTCACGCCGAGATACTCGCTGCCCCACCAACGACCCAAGCGTCCGAAGCCGCAAATCACTTCGTCCGATACCAGCAGGATGTCGTATTTGTTGCAGATGCGCTGGATTTCCGGCCAGTAATTCATCGGCGGAATAATCACCCCGCCCGCGCCCTGCACCGGCTCGCCTATGAACGCCGCGACTTTGTCCGCGCCGACTTCTAGAATTTTATCTTCCAGCCACGACGCGGCCTTGACGCCGAATTCCTCCTGCGTCATGCCCTGGCCGAGTTCGAAATAATACGGTTGCTGTATATGCGTGATATTCGGAATCGGCAGGCCACCCTGCGCATGCATACCGGCCATGCCGCCGAGCGACGCGCCGGCCATTGTGCTGCCATGATAGCCGTTGATGCGACCGATGATGACATTGCGTTCCGGTTTGCCCATCAAATCCCAATAGCGCCGTACCATGCGCACCACCGTGTCGTTGCCTTCAGAACCGGACGAGGTGTAAAACACATGCTTGAAATGCTTGGGTGAGATTTCCGCCAGCAAAGTAGAAAGCTGGATCGCTGGCGCATTAGTCGTTTGGAAAAAACTGTTATAAAACGGCAGCTCGGACATTTGCCGATACGCCGCGTCGCATAATTCCTTGCGCCCGTAACCGACGTTCACGCACCACAAACCCGACATGCCATCGATGATTTTTTTTCCTTCTGAATCCCAGATGTACACACCCTCACCGCGCACCATGATGCGCACGCCTTTCGCGCCCAAAGCTTTGGTGTCGGTGAACGGGTGTATATAGTGCGCGGCGTCCTGCGCTTGCAAGACAGCAGTGTCGTAAGTGGCGTGACTTCTGACTAAGGGCGGTAAATGCTCAACAGGTCTGGACATGATATTTTTCCAAAAAATAATTTATCTCAAACGTGCAACAATAAATGTTCGCGCTCCCAAGGGCTGATCACTTTCATGAACTCGGCGAACTCCAACTCTTTAATCGCCGCGTAAACCGAAATAAAACGCGCTCCCAACACTTTTTTCAAGGCTTCGGCATTGCGCAAATCATCCAGCGCTTCGGACAAGCCGCGTGGCAACTGGTAATCGAGTTCGTAAGCGCTTTCCGTGGTTACTTTATTGGGTTCGATTTTTTCAATCATGCCGAGATAACCGCAAGCCAGCGTCACCGCCATCGCCAGATAAGGATTGGCATCGGAACCGATTACGCGGTTTTCCACCCTGCGCGAATCGGCATCGGCAAACGGCAAACGAAAACCAACCGTGCGGTTGTCATAGCCCCACTGGATGTTAATCGGCGCGGCGCTGTGGCGCACGATACGACGATACGAATTCACGTAAGGCGCGACCAGGGCCATCGCCGACGGCATATATTTTTGCAACCCGCCGATGTAATGATGAAAGGTTTCCGCTTCGCTGCCGTCAGCGTTGGAAAAAATATTCTTGCCGGTTTTGCTATCGACGATGCTTTGGTGAATATGCATCGCCGAGCCCGGCTCGCCCGCCATCGGTTTCGCCATGAAGGTCGCATACATATCGTGGCGCAACGCCGCTTCGCGCAAAGTGCGCTTGAAGAAAAATACTTTGTCAGCCAAACCCAGCGGATCGCTATGCAAAAAGTTGATTTCCATTTGCCCTGCGCCGAGTTCGTGAATCAGCGTATCGACGTCCAGTTCCATCAGTTCGCAATAATCGTAGATGTCCTCGAACAGCGGGTCGAATTCATTCACCGCATCGATACTGTAAACTTGGCGGCTGGTCTCCGCACGGCCGCTGCGGCCTATGGGCGGTTTGAGCGGCAAATCAGGATCGGTGTTTTTAGCGATGAGGTAAAACTCCAGCTCGGGCGCGACGATCGGCGACCAGCCTTTATCGGCGTAGAGTTGAATCACACGGCGCAATACCGAGCGCGGTGCAAAATCCACCAACGCGCCGTCGGCAAAATAACAGTCGTGCAACACCTGTGCCGTCGGATCAACCGCCCACGGCACCAGCCGAACCGTGGAAGGATCGGGGCGCAAAATCATGTCGCGGTCGGTGACTGAAATGACTTCGTCATAGGCCTCGCTATCGGTCGGATAATCGCCGGTCACCGTCATCGCTAGCACCGCTTCGGGCAAACGCATGCCGCGCTCTTCGGTAAATTTTTCGCGCGGCAAGATTTTTCCGCGCGCCACACCGGTGAGGTCGGGCACCAGACACTCAATTTCGGTGACCCGTTTGTCGTTTAACCAGCGCTCCATGTCGCTGTAGGAAAAGTTCTCGCGTAAAGACATGATAGATTCTCTATTCTGTAAGAATTTGATTTTATTAGATTATTGATTGCACACAAAACGCGAACATGATTCATAAAGTTCGCAGCAGTGCGTTGAAAAACGTTGTGAGCGGGTTGAGCTTGAGTCGAGGAGCGGAAACGTATGCCTTATACGTTGAGCACCGGAGGCTCAAAATCAGCCCGCGCAGTAGTTTTACAACGTACTGCTACGGGATTTGATTGGTTCCGCGCTGATACAGCCACGATGGATTGGTCCAGTAAATAATTTTTTTCATAATGCAACTCGATTCAATTAAGCACTGCGTTTGATATTTGTTGCGCCGGCTACGCGAAGCTTGCGGCAAGCGTCGCCGAACGCCTGATAAAGTTTCAGAGAATCAGGATTACGCATCACTTGCCATTCCGGATGCCATTGCACGGCGAGAGCGAAGTTTTTTGCGCCGCTCACCGAATAAGCTTCGATCAAACCGTCGTCGGCCAGGGCTTCAGTCCGCAGGCCCGGCGCGAGCTTATCGACGCCCTGGCCGTGCAGGGAATTCACTAGCAGCGACGTCGTCTCGCCGAATATTTTTTGCATCAGTCCGCCGGCTAGCAGTTCGACGTTGTGAACCGGCGCGTACTGTGTGTCAAAGTCTGCGTTTTTATTTTCACGATGGTCGCGCATTCCCGCAACTTCCTGCACTGCCTGATGTAAGGTGCCGCCCAACGCGACATTGATTTCCTGAAAACCGCGGCAAACGCCAAACAAGGGCAAACCGCGCACCAATGCCGCCTTGATCAGCGGCAAGGTCGTCGCGTCGCGTGCAGGGTCGAGCGGCAAGGAAGGGTTGCGCACGGGCTGGGAAAAATGACTGGGATGCACATTCGACGGCGAGCCGGTGAGCATAATGCCGTCAACGCGGTCGAGTAATTCCTCTACATCTTCATCCATACCAATCGGCGGCAGAAGAATAGGCGTGCATTGGGCGCCGAGCAGCACGGCTTCCACATATTTTTTTTGCACTGCGTGATAGGGATGCGCGCCGATATCCCTGCTACAGGCGGGGATCAGTACGACGGGTTTCGATATGTGTGACATGATTGGTTCCTGGCGAGGCAATGAATTAATTAAATTGCCTCCGTATAAGCATAGCCCAAATCGCGCGCGACTGCCTCATAGGTCACTTTGCCGCGATGGATATTCAAACCGTTGCGTAAATGTTTATTACCTTCCATTGCTTTGCGATAACCCTTGTCGGCCAGTTGCAACACGAACGGCAAGGTCGCGTTGGTCAACGCAAGGGTCGAAGTGCGCGCTACGCCGCCGGGCATGTTGGCAACGCAGTAGTGCACAATGTTATCCACTATATAAGTAGGTTTCTCGTGCGTTGTCGCTTTACTGGTTTCCGTGCAACCACCCTGGTCTATCGCCACATCAACAATTACCGAACCAGGCTTCATCAGTTTGAGCATGTCGCGGGTAATCAGTTTTGGCGCTGCGGCGCCGGGAATCAGCACCGCACCGATGACCAGGTCGGCCTCTTCGAGCGCGGCGGAAATTGCCGCCGCCGAAGAATATTGCGTCGTCAGGCGCGGACCGTACATGGCGTCGAGATCTTTTAAGCGCGCCAGCGACACATCGAAAATCGTCACCTGCGCGCCGATGCCCATGGCAATGCGCGCGGCATTTGCGCCAACTACGCCGCCGCCGAGTACCATGACGTTCGCTGCTGGCACGCCGGGTACGCCGGGCAACAAAACACCGGAACCACCCTGCGATTTTTCCAGCGAATGCGCGCCCGCCTGCACCGACATGCGTCCCGCCACTTCGCTCATCGGCGCCAGTAGCGGCAAACCGCCTCGGTCATCGGTCACGGTTTCGTAAGCAATCGCGACGGCATCGGACGCGATCAATAATTTTGTTTGCTCGGGATCCGGCGCGAGATGCAAATAAGTGAACAACACTTGGCCCGCACGCAATTTTTTGCATTCCACCGCCTGGGGCTCTTTTACCTTGACTACCATCTCGGCTTCGGCAAAGATTGCGTCGGCATTCGGCGCGATGCGCGCACCGACGGCAACATATTGCGTGTCGTCAAAACCGACGCCCGAACCAGCCCGCGTTTCCACTAATACCGTATGCCCGCGCGATAACAGTTCTTTCGCTCCGGCGGGGGTCAGCCCGACCCGGTATTCGTTGTTCTTGATTTCTTTGGTTACACCAACCAACATAAACGGCTCCAATATTACTAATATTTATATCTTCCGACGGAGCCAATTAAAACTGACGGGAAACATCAATTTAAGCAACTATTTGATTATATTAAATATTTTATATCCGTCAGGACTATTGCTGCAAAGCAGCTGAAAACATAGTTAAATCCTGCACTTAGGCTAAACAGCATAGGATTACTTTGGTATGCTGGGAAGAACCACTTTTGCCAAATCTATGGTGCCATTGTGAAATTACCTGTTTCCGAACTGCTACTGACGGAAATCACCCGCACGGATTTCCATACCAAGTTACCCCAGCATAGACGGCTTTACGAGTCACTGCGCGGCGCGATACTCAGCCGCCAACTGCCATTCGGCAGCCAACTGCCCTCGACGCGCGATTTGGCCAAGGAACTGAAGCTGTCGCGCAACACCGTGTTGTCAGCGTTCGAGCAATTGCTGGCTGAAGGATATGTCAACGCGCAAACCGGCAGCGGCACCTTTGTCGCCGACACCTTGCCTGACCAATTGGCGCAGCCATCGACGGAAAATATTTCCACAGAAAAATCTGCTACCGATGCGCAAAGCAACTCGTCGCGCAAACTTTCTTCGCGCGGCGAAGAAATGAGCGCCGTCGCCGGCGGGCGCATGTTTGAGGTACAACCCTTCGCACCGGGCGACGCGGACTACTCCGCGTTCCCCTTCAAACTGTGGCAGCGCCTACAAAACAAATATTGGCGCGCAGGCAGGCCCGAGCTGATGGATTACGGCGTGACTGGTGGCTACTTACCCTTGCGCCGCGCCATCGCCGATTATTTGCGCGTATCGCGCTCGGTGCGCGTCACGGTCGATCAGGTTTTGATCACGGCGGGCACGCAACAATCGCTCGACCTGTGCGCGCATTTGCTCGCCGACCATCACGACACCGCGTGGGTGGAAGACCCGTGCTATTGGGGCGCGCGCCGCGCATTGGAAGCCAATGGATTAAAACTGCATCCGGTGCCGGTCGATAACGACGGTATGAATCCCGGCGCGGAAGACTTGGGAAAAAACCCGCGCCTGATTTACCTCACACCTTCGCATCAATATCCGAAAAGCGTGGTGATGAGTTTGGCGCGGCGGCGCTTGCTGCTGGAAATCGCCGCACGCAAAAGCGCATGGATACTCGAAGACGATTACGACAGCGAATTCCGCTATGCCGGCCGCCCATTGGCGTCGCTGCAAAGCATGGATCACCACGACCGCGTGTTCTACCTCGGCACTTTCGCCAAAGTGCTTTACCCCGGTTTGAAAATCGGCTACATCGTCGTCCCGCCGGATTTAGTCGAAGCGTTCAAAACCGGATTGTATGATTTCCAACGACCGGGGCAAATGATGTTGCAGGCAGCGCTGGCGGATTTTATCGAACTCGGCTACTTCGCCACGCACCTGCGCAAAATGCGTTTGATTTACGGGCGCCGCAGGTTGCTGCTACAAAAAACGCTTTACGGCGCGATGGGCGGTAACATCAAGCTCTCCCCCGCCGCCGCTGGCATGCATCTGGTCATCGAATTGCCGCAACACGCCGACGACGTCGCAATGTCGGCCATGGCGGCGGAACACGACATCAGCGTGCGCGCTTTATCAACCTATTACTTGTCGGAACGACGCGAAAAAGGCCTGGTCGTCGGTTATGCCTACGTACCGCCGGAGAAAATCGTTTTTTACGGCAGGTTGCTGGCGAATGTGGTGAAGGCGGGGTTGGGTTAGAATATTGGGCTGGCAAGCCTCTGGACCTTCCCCTCCGGCAGCATGAAAATGGTGGCTCCTTTGGTTTTTACATCAGGCACAGCGGGTGCTATTCAATCTCAGCGGTCACTTACAACCGACACGCTCTACCGTTGACGACCCCAACACGGTCACGCCCTTTTGTTCTTTATTTTGATCGGGGTTTGATTCCAATACCGTCGCGCCTTCTGACGCAGAGGCGAGATGGACATTGCAATGCGCTTTGATGGTGCGGCCACCCATGACATTGACGCCGGGGTTAATCATGACCAAAGCCGGCGCATCAGTCACTTCTGAATCAATAGTATATTTGCCGATGCCGAAAACCGTAACCGATGTGCTGAGCGTCTTGAATTTTGGGTCAGTGCCGAAAGGGTGAGTGCTTCAGGATTTAAGGCAAATTGACATGGCACTTCCCTCCTCTACGGCAATCGTCGGCAAACTGAATAAGATTGCCACGCCAAATATTATGAAATTAACCCATTTTTTAGACTTGCTCATTTTGTATCCTTTATGTTTTCCTATATGTGCGGAAGGCATTCGAAAATGACTTTATGCGTGACCCAACGCCTACCTTCACGCATAGCAAAGATAAAGTCAAATCAGAAATCGTAGCCTGGAAGTAGCGTAGCGGACTCCGGGGAATTAATCCGGATTACATCCCATTTTTCCAAGCTGCATTTGCGCCATGACAACTGCCCCGGCAGGAATCGATTGCAAGAATTGCTCAGGCGCGCGCCAAAATCAATGGGTATTCCGGCAGGGCTTACGGAATTTGGCCTGCTAATTATCAGCGGACGCCGACAAACGGATCCGCGCATAAATTAAAACGCTCCGGCAATAATATTGATGCTCAACGCCAGAATAGCCATGTTGAAAACAAACGCCAGCACGCTATGCACTAAAGTTTGCCGGCGCATGTGGCGTGACGTGATCACCACGTCGGACACTTGCGACGTCATGCCGACGACATGAGCATAATAAATAAAATCCAGATAGTCCGGCGGTTGGTCGCCGGGGAAAAGCAGTCCACCGGATTGCCGGGTAGTTTTTTTTCCAAGGCCGTAGTATTTCCGGGCGTAATGAAAAGCAAACACAGTCTGTATCAGTAGCCAGGAAGAAATCAACGCAATGATTGTGAGCGTTAAATGTAAAGCCTTCGGTAACAGCGACATTTCTTTCACGCCCTGCATAGTGAAACCAATCGCCACAATGCTGGCCATTGCCGCCGTGATGACAATCAGGAAAATCACAAAGCCGTTTTGGTCCTGCGTCTGCGCGCGAATGCGTGTCGCGTTGGTGTCTGACTTCGACACCAGTAGCCATGCCAAAGCCAAATACACCAATGCGCCAACATCCCAACCTGCAAGCAGGCGCGCCGTCAAATCCATAGTCGTAATCTGCAACGCACCCACAACCAACACGGCAATGAATATTGCAATCAGCAAACGATGCAAAGCGCGCAATCTGATAGTCCAGTGCAATGATGATGCAGGGGAAATTTGCGTGGTGGATGGCGCGCTAATATATTTCATATTATTCAATATAATCAATATATTATCTCAATATCCATTACCAAACATTAGCCGCCAAAAATGTTACACCAAAAAATAAACTCACATCGGTAGCGGCTGACGCCAAACCTTTGGCGACTGCCGCATCAAACACCGTGCGCTTGTTCGCCGCATAACTTAACGCAGCGAGAAATTGCAAAGTCGAGGCCGCGCCTTTTTGATAGGTGCCGGAAAATTCTCCCGTCACACCCCATTTGTCATTCAGAGAATTCGACAATGCGGCTGCCCAGCCTGTCCGCCAGCGGCTTTGCCCATTATCAAACGCACCAAGACGCGTCGTCGCAAGATTCACATCGACATGATAAGAGCCATCGTCCGCACTATAAATAAAATTGAACAAAGTGTCCGACTTGCCGCTACCCAGTTCGTTGCGCGCGGTCGGATATTTGAAACCGGCTTCAATGCCAAACGCGCTTGCGTCGCTGATCGAGCCGCGATACTTGGCAATCACGCTGGTATCACCAAAACCCGTAGTTGTGCTGCCATCAGCGCTGCGATCGCGAATGCTGGCCTCGCCGCCCACGCGAATGCCCCAGTCCGGCGTGAAAGCAAGTTTCAATGTGTATGGAATACTGTCTCGTCGGGCATCGCCGTCTTTTAAGCGTTGCCCGCCCAGCTCTAATTCCAACCAGCCTGGCGCGGACAACGCGGCGGGCGTAGAGGCGCTTGGACGATAGGGTGTGGCAGCTAATTCTTCCGCGCGGCACACCTTCGCGCACAAACCAAGTGGTATAAGCGCGATAAGAAAATAAAAGGGAGTGGAAAATTTCATATCGTTCGAACCCGTCATAGTGGCTTTCAGCTTTGCGTACCGGCGAGAAAGTTTCGCAAAAAATTAGGCACTGGGCGCTTGTTTGCCGCCAGATATGCAACCATAGGACTGACAGCAGTACACACTGAGGGCCTGGCAGTCATATGCTCTCGCCACATTAGCAACTGCGGCGTCGCGTCGGTCATCGGCACACCCATGCGCTCGCCAAATATCTGCGCCATGTAGAAGGCGATATCGGCAAACGAAAAAGTTTCAGCAAAATAGTCATTGTTTTCCAACAAACGTTCCATCGCGCCGTAATACCCTGTCGCGGCTTCAATTGCAGTAATTGCGCTTGGGTCTTGCAGATTCTGCTGCAGGCCCATCAAACGGATGATGTGCGGAAAATAAACTTCATCAGACTTGTGTTCAAGCAACCTCGCCTTAGCGCGCGCACGAATATCCTGCGGCCATAGCGCAGGATTCGGTTGCAGGTCTTCAAGGTATTCAAAGATCTGTGTCGAATCGAAAATTTCCAGGTCACCTTGAATCAATATCGGCACCTGCCGCTTCGGGTTGATGCGCAGAACTTCGGGATGCTTGGGCGAATAGCCGTCAGTCGCGCTATACGGCACTATGGTCAAGTCGAATTCAAGGCCTTTTTCAAGCACAGCGATGATCACTTTCATACCGAACATGCTCAGCGGCGCGGAGAAGAGTTTTAATTTTTCCTGTCCGAGCGTGCTCAAGATAACGATCCTTGCAACAGATACATTAAGCCTCGCCTCGCGCCACTTTGCCGGCGTAGGCTTCAAAACTGATGACGCCGCCTGCCTTATCCATTTTCATTGCATCGCGTTGCGGCAACACATCCTGAAGTAAGTCGATGCGTTTCCACTGTGCCATCGGCACCTCATGGCCAATCTTAGGAACGTAAGTTGATGATGAGATTTTTTGATAGCGATGAATATAACGCGGGCAATTGACGAAAATTTCTGAAACGGTCACTCGGACAATGAGTTCTGCACCCGGGTACTCTGCAAGCAGCGGGTCGTCTGCTTTAACAGAAGCAACGCCATGAAGGCGCAAGCGATTAGGCTTTTCGAAATCGAGAAACAACATACCAATTTTGGCGCTAGAACCAATATTGCCCATTGAAAGGTACATGCCATTGCCATCATAACTGGGGAATGCAATTGTCTTGGCATCGACGACGCGCACAAAACCAGATTCGCCGCCCTTGTAAGAGCAGGTTGGTTGTCCATGCGCATCGACCGTTGATAAAAAAAACATGTCCCGGCTTTCAATAAAAAGCTTGTCCTGCTCTTGTACGTCCGCATGGACGGTTACTGCTGCCACGCGGTCAGCCAAAGCTTGTGTTTCGAATCGCTGCTGAAGGGCGCGCTGCTGAGGGCCGTAAAATTCACTCATTTCACTCTCCTAATTTAGTTGGGCTCAAGATCCAGATGTCACAATATCGGAGTAAATGTTACTCGCTTTATTCCTTAGCAATAGGATTCATTCATTCAATACAACAGTGCAGCCTGAATCAGCTTGGAATCACTTTTTTACTTCGAAAGCATCACCAATACTCAGGAACGTCCCGCCCGCCACATAATGAATCGTGCGCAACAGCGGATCGTCGCCAAAATGCTAATGGCCGTTGGAAAATACGCGCGAATCGGCGTGGGCGGCGATGACTTCGCCGATGAATAGATCGTAGGTTTTTTCGTTATGCGGCTCGCGCAGGACTTTGCATTCCAGCCACGCAACACAACCTTCTACCAAGGGCGCGGCGATTTTCTCGGCGGCAAAAGTTTTCACACCCAGCGCAGCGAATTTATTCTGGTCTTCCACATCGCGCGCACTCACCGATCCCACCGCCAGCGTCGCCTGCGCAATCGCGCGTGACGGCACATTCAACGCGAATTCCCCCGACGCCTCGACCAACTCGCGCGTAAAAGTATTTTTGTCGATCACCACGGTAACCTTGGGCGGATCAAAATCCAAGCCCATAGCCCACGCCGCCGCCATCACATTGCTGCGATCTGCGTGGGCGCTGGTGACAACGACAGTGGGGCCGTGGTTTAACAGGCGGTAGGATTTGGCGAGTTCGACGGGTTTGCGCATGGGAGGCAAATTTTCTTTTGAAATGTAGCCTGGATGAATCAAATTTTGTAATTAGCACTTCACTCACCAAAGCTTGCCCTCAAAAATATTGGGGAATTCGTTACGATAAATCTCTTGTTCAGGAATAACCCATCGCCAAGACGGGACGTTTGCTATGCAAGTTATTGGCTGTCATTTGGAAATTGTGTAGCGAAGTCCTCAATGATCCTTAGTCCATTAGTTTTACCGCTCATTGGGACTTCAATCGAAGGGTAGTGCTTTTTCCAAAGCGTCCTAATATTGGCGAAGGAGGGATCGCTACGATGTAT
Organism: Burkholderiales bacterium; assembly: GCA_049695115.1. GTDB lineage: Bacteria > Pseudomonadota > Gammaproteobacteria > Burkholderiales > JBEEJL01 > JBEEJL01. The sequence goes on from JBAVRP010000042.1 coordinate 45,376, forward strand.
GCCAATCACATAACCGCCGTGTTCCTCGCCTTGGTGAACCACCGGGACAAGCAGGTTGATTGCAAAACCAGCCCAGCGGTTTGCAACGATGAACCATCGGCCTGTTTGTATAGGGCGACTAAAGTCGAGAAAAAACGATCCGCCATCGACAAAAAAGTCGATTTTACTCACAGCAACCCGATTTGGGTGTTCATCAAGTTTAAAGAGATTTACTGTCATTAGACTTAAGCCCCTACGTAAAATATGACATCAATTGTTGCATAATAATTAAGAATAATGTTTTTTCAAACCAAATCCCTCAACCGATAATAAGCCATCGCCATCACCAACATCGGGGTGCGCAATAATTTTCCGCCGGGGAAGTTGTGGTGGGGGATTTTGCTGAACCAATCGAAGCGTTCGGCTTGGCCGGCTATGGCTTCGGCGGCGAGTTTGCCGGCCATGCCGGTGAGGGCGAGGCCGTGGCCGCTGAAGCCTTGTAGGTAATACATATTGTTGCCGATGCGGCCGAAGTCGGGCGCGCGGTTCATGGTGATATCGACGAAGCCGCCCCAGGCGAATTCGATGTCGGCGTCGCTGAGTTGCGGGAACACGGCGAGAATGCGTTGCTTCATGCTTTGCGCCATGTCGAGCGGCGTCATGGTGGAATAGCTCACTCTGCCGCCGAACAGCAAACGATGGTCGGCGACAACGCGGAAATAATCGAGGATGAAATTGGTGTCGCACACGGCGACGCGATTTTTAATCAGATTATCGGCGCGTTCGTTGCCGAGCGGTTGAGTTGCCACAATGTAAGTTCCAACCGGCATGATGCGCGCGGACACTTGCGCCATGGTGTCGGCGAGATAGACGTTACCGGCGAGCACGACGAAATCACAGGTGACTGCGCCCTTCTCGGTGATGACTCTTGCGCGCACGCCCTGCTCTACGCGCAATGCGCGCGTGTGTTCGTGTATGGTCACGCCTTTTGCCAGCGCGGCTTTCTCTATACCGTACACGTATTTCAGTGGATGCAAATGACCGGAATTGGTGTCGAGCACGCCGGAATGGAAACGCTGGCTGTCTATCCACTCCTTGACCTGGTGCGGCGCTATCCATTGGGTATGGGGATAACCGTAACGTATTTTAATGTCTTCATGCCATTGCTTGAGTTCGTTGGCTTTGCGTTGATTGACTGCAAGTGACAGATAGCCATTGACGTAATCGCAGTGGATGTTGTATTGCTTGATGCGCGAGCGAACGAGATCAAGCGCCTCAATCGAAATATCCCATGCGTGTTTAGCGGTATCAAACCCCGCAACTTTTTCCACCACGCTGTTGTCGCACGCCAAGCCCGCCAGCGATTGCCCGCCGTTGCGGCCCGATGCGCCCCAGCCAATTTGCTCGCCTTCGAGCACAATGACTTTGTAACCGCGATCGGTGAGTTCCATCGCCGCCGATAATCCCGCGAGTCCGCCGCCGACCACGCACACGTCGGCAGTTTGCTCGCCCACGAGCGGCGCGTGCTCGCGTTCGCGCGGCACGCCAAGGTGATAATAATTTTTTCGCGTGAGTTCGAGTTCGGATGCGATCATATTCTTGATGTTAAATTAACTATTTGATTATATTCAATTATTTATCATTTTGCACGAGCGATTTGGCCGCATAGGTACGTCCACACCATTACGCTCGCAGCATGGCTCGTGAGTTCAGCGTGGTCGTATTGCGGCGACACTTCGCAGCAATCCATGCCGACAAATGGAATGTCGTGCAGGCCTTCAACCAAAGTCAGCGCTTGCGAGGTCGTGAGACCGCCGGGCTCCGGCGTGCCGGTGCCCGGCGCGAACGCGGGGTCGAGGCAATCAATGTCGAAAGTTAAATAAGCAGGCGGATTGCCTGCTGCAACAAAGCGTTGTTTGATGTCGGCAATCACATGCGCAAGTTGCTGAGGATTCTCCATGCCGCGCAATTCGCGCGCGGTATAAATTTTTCCGCCGACGCTGTTCACATATTCGCGCGCTTCCTTTACGCCGGATGAACGTATGCCAATCTGAATCGTCGCACTTGGGACAATGAGTTTTTCCTGCAACGCCTCATATACCCATGTGCCGTGGCCGGACAGCTCGACGAAGTGGTCCTTCCATGTGTCGCAATGCGCGTCGAAATGCACTATCGCCAACGGCTTGCCGTAATGCTTCCGATATACACGCAACAACGGCAGAGTGATCGAATGATCGCCGCCGAGCCAGCACATATGTTGTTTGGCGATTAAGGCTGGCGCGAGTTTTTCCAATTCTTTGCGCATCGAGTCGATGCTGGTGTTGGGCAAGCGCAGGTCGCCGTCGTCGCTCAAGACATCTAGCGGCGAAGTATCGAAATGCGGATGGATCGCATCGCACAACATTTTACTCGCCTGGCGAATGGCGTCGGGGCCGAATCGCGCGCCAGGGCGATTGGTCACTGCACCATCGTAGGCGACACCTGCGACACCGTAGGGTCGGTCAGTATTGCGCGCAGGGACATTGAGAAATGTGCCTGCGCTTAGAAATGCGAAGCTGTGATCGCTCATAGTCATTCTTTAGTTGGTATTGATTTTAAAAAGTCTAACATGGCATGATGGCATTGGCTATTTAACACACGACGCCGTTTAATTGGAATTGCTCACATGAACTCTCCTATCAAATTACCCATTACCGGCGGTTGCGCTTTTGGAAAATTGCGTTTTGAAGCGAACGCGCTGCCTATTGATGTTGCATATTGCCATTGCAAAATCTGCCAACGCACGACCGGCGCGCCGGTGTCGGCCTTCGCCAGTTTTCATTTCAAAGATTTTCGTTATACCCCCGGCACACCAGCGATTTACGATTCGAGCGGCATAAGTAAAGATGCCCCTCGCGGGGCATCTTTACTTATCTGGCGGAGAGGGCGGGATTGTGGCTGTCTCGCTTTGCGCGAGCCAGCCATCTTTTGCAGCATGCTGCAAAAGACCGTTTGTGCGCTTAGGCGCAAAAACGTCCAAGCGAGCTTGCTCGCTTAGTCGAACCCGGGGCGGTTTGGTCCATACGCCCTATGCCAAAATAAAAATGCCCCTCACGGGGCAATTTTATTTTGGCGGAGAGGGCGGGATTCGAACCCGCGGTAGGCTATGAACCTACACACGCTTTCCAGGCGTGCGACTTAAACCGCTCATCCACCTCTCCGTTATGCTTTTCACTAAGACTCTACACACGCTTTGGCTACAGCATAACTTTCGCTCCGCAAAAAGTTAGCTTCCGCCGCAACAAACTACCCACGTTGTGGCTCCAGCATAACTTTCGCTCCGCAAAAAGTTAGCTTCCGCCGCAACAAACTACCCACGTTGTGGCTCCAGCATAACTTTCGCTCCGCAAAAAGTTAGCTTCCGCCGCAACAAACTAC
>JBAVRP010000043.1:0-21683 GCA_049695115.1 Burkholderiales bacterium
CTCTTGTACAGCTGTTCTGTAATAGACAAAACGTGGCAAAGTAGTTTTTCCGACTCCCTTTTCAAAAGAAATAAAAGGCTTATCATTTTTTTTATTTGTTGGTCTTTTTTGATAGGCGATACTGAGAAATCCATTTTCAATGTTTTGCTGTTGTTCAAAATTTCAGAAATGAATTTTTCTAGTATGCTTGTGCCAGGATTACTTCGGTGAATATCCAAAGCAATTAATAAGGTATGCTCAAAAACTTTAAAACTAACATTCTTTTTTTCACGTAAGGAGTGGGGAAAATATTCCCGGTCATGTTTTCTATAAAGACCATCAGGTAGATTTAAGATTGACGTTTTGTTTTCATTTAGCGTTAGGTTATAAGAGGACAGCTCGATTGATATAGTTTTTAAAATATTCTTTGCATCGACTTCACTCTGGCAAAGTATTCTATAGTCATCTTTAAATCGGACGGCTACAAAGTCTAAATTTTTAATGCTCTCAGATATTTTTCGATCAATGCTTGCTAATATTATTTCAGCGATTAAGTCACTAACGGCTGAACCAACAGAAATACCATTTGTACGTGCATCATTTGACTGCTGAATTAACTTATCAATTTTATTTCCGAAAAGCGCACATTTTTTATCTAAAAATGCCGCGTCTCTGCCATGTAATGCCCATGCAATACTATGGGTATAGATCGAGGCGTAAAAATTTGTAATGTCTGTGCGGGCGATAACTTTATAGTTACTGGCGTCAACTATTAAATCCTTTTCCGCCATTTCAATCCATTCATATATCATCCTCCCTGCGCGTAGGTTACTTTAACTTCCTTGATGTTCAGCACTTACGGGTATTGGAAAACTGTATGAATAACTTTTTTGATTTTTATGAAAAAGGTGTTCTAAAAGTGCGCTCCAATTATTTTTTAAAATTAAAACAATATCGTGATAATTCCAAGGGTGTTGTATGCCAAAAGTGCGAGAAGTTAGAAGAGTTTTAGGATACGAAATATTTATTAGTTGCCTTTTGGCGAGTGCCAAAATTTTTTTATTGAATGGCTTTTTGCCTAGCTTAAATTCAGATACTTTAAAAGAGGGCGGTAAAACATAACTCTCTGGAAAATAGCCCTGCTCGAGGAGCCAAGTCGCAACTTCATCTGGCGATATTTGACCAATCAGCTTTTTTGTATTCTTGTAGTGCTCTTTTACTTGCATCATCTATTCCTTTTTTAGCTTGAACAACTCCCCATACCTCAACGCCTCGCCTTTCACCCAAGGCTTGTACTCATTGCTGAATTCAATCCGCTCCGCCAGCGAAGGATGACTGCCGCGCCAGGCTCTGACTATCCAGCCGGGTCTTGGGTTGCCGAGGTTTTCCTGTTGTAATTTGACGAAGGCTGTTGCAGCTGAGTGATTGTTTTTGGTCAGCTCAAGGCCGAAGCGGTCGGCTTCATGTTCGTTGTAGCGGGTGAAGGTGTTGATGATCGGCGGGGTGATGATACCAACTAAGCCTGCGAGTAATATCAATAAAGGCAGCGAGGCGATATCGCTTAATTCTGTGAAGCCAAAACGATGTTTATATTTCGCGATCATCCAATGTGCTAGACGATGAGTGATGTAGAGCGTGACAAGGATGATGAGCGAGAAAACGGCGATGGTTTTCCAGACATGGCCTAACACGTAATGTCCCATTTCGTGGCCCATGACGAATAGCGTTTCTTTTTCGTCGAGCTTGGCGGTGAGGGTATCCCATAGCACGATGCGTTTGGTGTCCATGAAGCCGGTGACATAGGCGTTTACTTTTTTGGTGTCTTCGCTTTTGGCGACTTCAAATACGTGGCTGCCTTCGATGCCGGATTTTTCTGCCAGCGCGAGGATTCTGCTTTCCAGTGCCTTGTCTTTCATCGGGCCGAACTTGTTGAATAATGGATCTATCCACAATGGTTGTACCAATATCATCAAGAAGATAAACGGAACTGCGAGGATGCTGGTGTAGAGCCACCAGCGTCGGGGGCTTTTTTTGATTAATAGATACGGAATCCACAAAAACAAAAAACTCATCACGCAGCCAATTGCCAGACTGGTGAAATTATCCTGCAGCCATTTGCCTATGGTTTGGTTGGATAGGCCGAAGGTGTGTTCGACCGAATAATTGCTGAAATAATCTATCGGTAAGTCGATGAGGAAAGTGATCACGGTAAATATGATCGAATAAAGTCCGATGACAAAAAACCATTTTTTGCCGAAGCGTTGCGCGATATCGCGGATTTTTGCCGACCAGCCGGTGAATAAAAATAGTGCGGGGATGAATAGTCCCCAGATGATGCCGAAGCCCCACCAGAAATTTCTTGTGTTGTAGTACGACAAGGCTTTTTCTGATGCGATTGGAATGGCGACGGGGCTGTTATCGTTTTGTGTTGTGGATGTCTGCGCTGCGGGAACGTCGGATTGCACGGTTTGGGCTATGCTTGGCGTAGTGAGAAGAGTTGCGAATAAGGTTAATATAATCAATATTTTATGCATAATACTCCTTGCGGGTGTGAGCGCGTTTTGTGAAGTCAAAAAACTTTTTGCTGTGCTTCGCAAAGCATTTTTTCTGGCGGGTGTAACCGGCCCCACGAATAACTGCAAAATACTTTATTTGCCGATTTTGCCGCACTTAAGATCTTTAATTATTTCTCGCGCAGCATTATGTCCTGGCACGCCGGTGACGCCGCCGCCGGGGTGGGTGCCGGAGCCACACATATATAGATTTTTAATTGGTGAGCGATAGTCGCCATAACCCAGCACCGGCCGTGCGCTGAACAATTGATCAAGGCTTAAGGCGCCGTGAAAAATATCGCCGCCGACCAAGCCAAATTTACGTTCGAGATCGAGTGGAGACAAGATCATGCGGCCCAAAATACTTGCCTTGAAATTGGGGGCGTATTGATTGACTGTGTCGATGATCGCGTCAGCGGCTTGCTCGCGACAATCATCCCAGGATTTTCCGCTTGGTAATTGCGGGTTGAAATGTTGGCAGAACAAACTCATCACATGCTTGCCCGCAGGCGCGAGGGAATCATCGACTGTGCTGGGGATGAGCATTTCGATCACGGGAACGCGCGACCAGCCATTTTGTTTCGCGTCGAAATACGCTTGCTCTTGATATTGCAGCGAAGGTGAAATAAAAATACCGGCTTGGTGATGGATTTGTGTGTGCTTGCCGGGCAGGGCGGTGAAGTCGGGCAGCTCGGATAGCGCGACATTCAAACGCATGGTGCCGGAGCCGCATTTGTACGCTTGCATACGATGCGTGAAATCCGGTGGCACATGTTTCGCATCGACTAATTGTTGGAACAATAATTTCGGATTCAAATTGGACGCAACGCAGCGGGCGGAAATTTGTTCGCCGTTTTCCAATGTCACGCCGGTCGCGCGGCCTGTTGTATTCACTTCGATATTTTTTACCGCAGCGTCGGTGGTGATTTCCACGCCGCGCGCAGTTGCTTCTTTCGCCATCGCCTGCGTAATCGCGCCCATGCCGCCGACGGCGTGGCCCCATTGTCCTTGCTTGCCGTTCACTTCGCCAAACACATGATGCAATAACACATAGGCGGAGCCAGGCGAATACGGGCTGGCGAAGTTGCCGACAATGGCGTCGAAGCCGAACAGTCCTTTAATGGGGTCGGACTCAAACCACTGGTCAAGCACGTCGCCTGCGCTTTTGGTGAACAGGTCCATCAGGTCGCGCCGCTCGGTCATGGAGAGTTTTTTTAACTGTCCGCCAAGCTGCAGCGCGCGCACAACATCGGCAATGCCGCCGCCGACATTGGGCGGCGTCAGCAGCAACATGCTGCGCAACACATTGGCGACGGATTCGAGCATGGTGTAGTAAGCGGGCAGACGTTCTGCGTCTTTTTTAGAAAACTTGGCGACTTCTTTTTGCGTTGCCTCGATACCGCCGCCGAGTTTCAGGAATCTGCCGTCTGGCAACGGCAAAAAATTTGCCAATGGCCGCTCGATGATTTTGAGGCCGTGTTCATATAGTTTTAGGTCGCGAATGATTTTGGGATTGAGCAGGCTGACGGTGTAGCTGGCGGTGGAATTACGAAAGCCCGGATGGAATTCTTCCGTCACCGCTGTGCCGCCGACTACGCCACGGCGTTCAAGTACGCGGACTTTTAGCCGGGCGGCAGCGAGATAACAGGAGCAGGTGAGGCCGTTATGGCCACCGCCGATAACGATTGCGTCGTATTTTTTTGTGTTCATCCGCTTATTGTAGCGGATTGGAAATTTCTTGGAAGGAACCCTGCTTGCTGTTAGTTGCGTACTTCTTCCGTGCAGCCAGGCGGCAGCATTTTTTCCGGCACGTCTTTGGTAGTGCAATTCCAGGAAATGATTTGTTTGTCGTCTATGGTCGGCGTGTAAAGCAGGCTTTTGCCGTCGGCCCTGCCGTAATTGAGGACAATGGTGATGGTGCCTTTTTCCGGATGCACGACCATTGATTTCACCGTGCTGGTCGCTGGCTTGGAATTGCTGCCGGCTTCTTCAAGCGTTTTCGGCACGCCGCCTTTTTCACGGAAATATTTTTCCACTTTCGCTGTTGCAAGTTGCGAAATAGTGACGATTTCATACTTGCGGCTTTGTTCGCGCGAGGCTTCATATTGCGGGTAAAAAATGCTCGCGGCAAAACCGCCGCCAACCAATAAAACCAGCAGCCCGGCTGTGAGCAATAAAGAAATAAGTTTGCTTTTCTGCGCCTTGGGTTCTGTAGTTGGCTCGCCGCAATGCGGACAGGATAATGCTGTCTTCTGAATTGACTTGCCGCAGCTACGGCAAAAGACAGTGCCTCCGGATGGCGCAACGGCTAGCGAATCAAGCGCTTCCGGTTTGGCGAAATCAGGCGTGATAGGTTCAGACATGGGTCGTTAATATTTCAATGAATGCTGCGAGCGTAAACAAGAGTCTAATAACAAACAAGCACCTGAGACACAATTTTTTACTATTGTGCCGACTTCGGCTTGCGCCGGGTATTAGTTATTTGATTTTATTGAATATTTTACTTAATGTCCACATCGGTAAAATTATTCAATGCGAAGGGGCTCATTTTGAAGCCGCTCACTTCTTTACGTATCGGTTGGTATTGGTACGAATGGGCGATGGTGACCCAAGGCATTTCCTGCTTAAAAATTTCCTGCGACTTCATATATTCCGCTGTGCGTACCTGCATGTCATTATTGCTGCGCGCCTTAAGTATCGCTTCGTCAAATGTCTTGTTGCACCAGCGCGCGCGGTTCTCGCCGTTTTTCACGGCTTCGCAAGTGAGCAGGTTGGCGGCAAAGTTGTCGGGATCGCCGTTATCGCCGGTCCAGCCGAGTAACAATGCGTCGTGCTGTCCTTCCTTGGAGCGCTTGATATATTCGCCCCATTCGAAACTGACGATTTTCGCCCTGACGCCGATTTTCGCCCAGTCCGCCTGGATGATTTCTGCCATTTGTTTGGCGTTCGGGTTGTAAGGGCGCTGCACCGGCATCGCCCAGAGTGAAATTTCGAACCCGTCGGGCAAGCCGGCTTTGGTCAGCAATTCTTTCGCCTTGGCGGTATCGTAGGGAATGTCTTTTACGCCTTTGTTATAAGACCACATGGTCGGCGGAATGTAATTGGTCGCAGCTTGTCCGGCGCCCTGATACACCGCTTCAATAATCGCCGTTTTGTTGATCGCCAGCGATAGGGCTTCGCGTACCAGTTTATTGTCCAGCGGTTTATGCTCAACGTTGAAAGCGAGATAACCGACATTCAATCCCTCCTGTCCCAACACATTCAGTCTTGTGTCGGCCTTCAATCCGGCGATGTCCGCCGGGCGCGGATATGCCGTCACATGGCATTCGCCGGTCTTGAGTTTTTGCATACGCACCGACGCATCGGTGGTGATGGCGAATATCAGCTTGTCGATCGGCTGTTTGCCGCCCCAGTAATCTTTGAAAGCTTCGTACCGAATCTGGCTATCCTTTTGATAACTCTTGAACATAAACGGCCCGGTGCCCAGCGGCGCGAGATTCAAGTTTTCCGGTTTGCCGTCCTTGAGCAACTGGTCGGCGTATTCTTTGGACATGATTGACGCAAATGGCATGGCGACGTTAGCGATAAACGGCGCTTCCGGTTTATTCAACACGAAGCGCACGGTCAAGCCATCAACTTTTTCAATCGCCTTCACGCTATTCGGCATTTCCATGCTTTCGGCGTAGGGGAAACCCTTGAGCGCGGCTTTATTAAACGGGTTGTCTTTTTTCAACATGCGTTCAAAAGTGAATATGACATCATCAGCATTCAGCTCGCGCGTGGGCTTGAAAAAATCCGTCGTGTGGAATTTCACGCCTTTGCGTAGATTAAACGTAATGGTTTTGCCATCGGCCGACACATCCCATTTTTCCGCAACGCCGGGCTTGACTGTCGTCGTGCCGCGCTCAAATTCCGTCAGGCGATTGTAAACCGGCTCTGCAGCGGCATCGAACGTGGTGCCGGTCGTATATTGTCCGGGGTCGAAACCTTCCGGGCTGCCTTCCGAGCAAAAAACCAAAGTCTTCGCGCCTTGCGCGGCGGCGGGCGCTTTGGCATCGCTGGTTTGCTTGGAAGTATCGGCGTCTTTTTTGCCGCAGGCGGTGAACAGTACGGCGCTCAGCAACAGGCATAGCAAAAGGCGGGGGGCTGGCATATTTTTCTCCGTCATTTATCATAGAGGAGCTTGCGCTCGATGTGCGAATCATAGGCGAGCGCAGGCGGCTTGTCCAACCTAGAACCCTGGAGCGTCAATGGCAGCAAAAAGCGGCATGCAACAGAGAATCGGCGACGAAGCTGTTTTCAACGCCACGGGCAAGACCTGGCAGGAATGGTTCGACTTGCTCGATAAATCTGGGTGCAAGAAAATGCCGCACAAAGATATTGCTGCGCTGGTGGCGAAAAAATATGCCATGCCGGCTTGGTGGAGCCAAATGGTAGCCGTGACTTATGAGCAATCACGCGGCATTCGACAAGCACACGAAAAACCACAGGGCTTTGAAATCAGTGTCAGTAAAACCATCCATTTGCCGCGCGCATTGGTGTTTAATGCATGGCATGACAACAAAATGAGGCGGCAGTGGCTGAAAAATGAGATTGCTATCCGCAAAGCCACGCCGGAAAAATCCTTGCGCATCACTTGGAGCGATGACATGACAAGCCTCAGCGTTGAGTTTGTCGCGAAAGGTGAAGGCAAAACCCAGGTCGTGGTGCAGCATAAAAAATTAGCCGATGCAAAAACCGCGAAAAAAATGAAACTGTTCTGGAAAGCGACACTAATCAAATTGGAACAAGTAATTAAAATCTAATATTAATCAATTAGTTATATAATAATATCAAAATCTGATTTGCGTTGCTTACTGGGGAAAATCAGACGAAACGTGCTGCCTTTTCCCAATTCACTTTCAACTTCGAGCCGTCCGCCATGACGTATGGCGACGTGTTTCACTATCGCCAACCCTAAACCTGTACCGCCGGTTTGGCGCGAACGTCCGCGATCGACGCGATAAAAGCGCTCGGTTAAGCGCGGAATATGTTCGGCAGAAATGCCGATGCCGTTATCGGTTACTGCGAAAATTCCCCCGCCGGACGCGTCAGCCCAACGCAATAAAATATTGCCGCCGTCCGGCGTATAACGTATCGCGTTGGTAGCCAGATTAGCCAAGGCGCTGAAAATTTCTGACTTGTTGCCTGTCAGCGTTGCGTCCGCAGGCGCTTCCAGGCTGATGTTGTGTCGGCCGTGGCTGAGCGCCAGAGCGTCGGCATGCAATTGCGCCATAAGGGCTGCTATTTCCAGTTTCTGCACATCAGGCTGATTATCAGTTGATTCGAGCGACGACAGCGTGAGCAGATTTTCCACCAGATGCTGCATATTTTCCGCCTGGGTTTTCATCAAGCCGATATATTTTTTTGCTTCGTCGGAATTCAGCGGCGCCGATTCGAAAGTTTCCAGAAATCCGCTGAACACCGTCAGCGGCGTGCGCAATTCGTGCGACACGTTGGCGATAAAATCCTGGCGTACGGTTTCCAGCGATTCCAAGCGCGAGATATCGCGCGTCAGCAACAAGCTGCGGCCTTCGCTGTAAGGTATCAACTGCAAGGAAAGCGCCGGTGTGCCTTCGCGCTCGGGGTGCAGCTCCAAGGGTTTGGACGCATCTTTATCCATTAGAAAATCGACAAAACTTTGTTGGCGGACGATATTGGCAATCGGTTGGTCGAAGTCCTGAAAAAAATTAATACCCAGGTGATCCTCCGCAACGCGGTTGCACCATTCGATATTTTTTTTCGGATTGAGTATAACCATGCCGTCGGGCATGGCTTCAGCAGCGTTGCGTAATTTTTGCAAGGCATCGGCAAGATCACGTTGTTGCGAGCGGCGTTCTTTTACGCGCCGATACAGCGCAGAGAAAGCGGTGTCCCACACCCCGCCTGCTTCAGGTACGGCAGCTTCCAGTCCACTGTTCGCCCATTGATTAAACTGCGCCAAATGATATATATGATATGCCAGTATCAATGCGGCGCCGATCCCGAGTAAACAAAGAGCGGCAGTTTCGCTCACCAGCCACCAGAGGATGGCGACGACCAGGGCAAGCAAGCCGGGGGCGGTCAAACCTCGCAGCCACACGTCACGTTTATGCATGGCTAATGATCGGCTACAAGGGAAGAAGAAAAACTATAGCCACTGCCGCGCACGGTGCGGATATATTTATCGTGTTGACTGGGCTCGAGCGCCTTGCGCAAACGCCGGATATGCACATCAACGGTTCGTTCGTCAAGAAATACATTGTCGCCCCATACCATGTCGAGCAATTGCGAGCGACTGTAAACGCGGTCGGTATGGGAAAGAAAAAAATGCAGCAGTCGGAATTCGGTCGGGCCGACAGAGATAGGTTCACCGTTGGCGCTGACTTTGACGCTTTGCGGCTCGAGACGTAATCCAGCAAATTCTTTTGGATCGAGCGTGGCCTCTGGCGCCGAACGGCGCAATACGGTTTTAATTCGCGCCAATAATTCACGCGGGGAAAACGGCTTGGTCATGTAATCGTCGATGCCGGTTTCCAGCCCGGCGATTTTGTCGTTCTCCTGTGCCTTCGCAGTGAGCATGATAATCGGCACATTGCGCGTGCGCGTATCGCCGCGTAATTGCCGCGCCAGGGTGATGCCGCTTTGCCCCGGCAGCATCCAATCCAGCAAGATCAAATCCGGCAGCGCTTGCTGGATTTTTGCCTTGGCTGCTTCGGCGCTATCCACGCATTCAGCGCGGTAGCCAGCGTGGCGAAGCGTCACGTCGAGCAAAGCCTGTATCGGTGGCTCATCTTCGACAATCAGGATCATCGCGGCCATGAATTAGCTGCCGATTTTCTGGCGGATTTCCTCCGCCGTGGCGTGGCGCACATCTTTGCCTTTGACCACATGCACCACATATTCTGCGATATTTTTTGCGTGATCGCCGATGCGCTCGATCGATTTGGCAATGAAGACGATTTCCACTGCAGATGAAATCGTGCGCGGGTCTTCCATCATGTAACTGACGAGCTGGCGCAAAATGGCGACAAACTCCTGATCGAGCGCTTTATCGCGGCTAACCACTTCCGCAGCCGCATTCACGTCCAGCCGCGCCAACGCGTCGAGCGACATCTGCAGCATATGGCGCGCAATTTCCGACGCGCGGCTCACGTCATGGAAACGCACCAGCGCCAATCTTTCCGAAGTGTGGATTTTCTGCGCCTTCTGGGCGATTTTTTTCGCTTCGTCGCCTATACGTTCCAGATCATTCACGGTTTTGATAAACATCATCACCATGCGCAAATCGACGGCTGTCGGCTGGCGCTTGACGATAATCTGGTCGCATTGTTCATCCACTTCCACTTGCAGGCGATTGATGCGCGCTTCGGCCGCCAGCACATGCTCAGCCAAATCCACTTCCTCGGATTTCAGCGCTTCGATGGCGCGGCTGACCTGGGTTTCCACCAGGCCGCCCATATTCAATACCGTGCTGCGTATAGTGGCGAGATCGGCGTCGTATTGTTTCGATGTATGTTCGTTCATGTTTTACCTCTTGCGATTAACCAAAACGGCCGGTGATGTAATCTTCGGTTTGCTTTTTGTTCGGGCGGATAAACAAGGTTTGCGTTTCATCAAACTCGATCAATTCACCCAGATACATAAATGCAGTGAAATCCGATACTCGCGCCGCCTGCTGCATATTGTGCGTGACCATGACAATGGTGTAATCGGCTTTCAGTTCCGCCAATAATTCTTCGATGCGCGCGGTGGAAATCGGATCCAGCGCCGAGGTCGGTTCGTCGAGCAGCAATACTTCAGGCCTCACCGCGATGGCGCGTGCAATGCACAAGCGTTGTTGTTGCCCGCCGGATAAACTCAAGCCGCTTTGACGCAGCTTATTGCTGACCTCGTCCCACAGCGCCGCTTTGCGCAGCGCCCATTCAACACGCTCATCCATATCGCGCTTGCCGAGTTTTTCGTACAGACGCACGCCGAAGGCGATGTTGTCGTAGATTGACATGGGGAAGGGTGTCGGTTTCTGGAACACCATGCCGACCTTGGCGCGCAGCGCATTGAGGTCTATGCCGGGCTTCAAAATATTTTCACCGTTGAGCATAATCTCGCCGACCGCGCGGTGGCCGGGGTATAAATCGTACATGCGGTTCATCGTGCGCAGCAGCGTCGATTTGCCACAACCGGATGGTCCGATGAAGGCGGTGATTTTTTGTGGCGCGATATCGAGCGAGACATTTTTCAAACCATGAAATTTGCCGTAATAAAAACTCAGGTCGCGGATGATGATTTTGGGATTTATCATAAGTATTTGATTATAGTTAATTATTTATTAAGTCACCGGCTTCTCTTTGAAGAAAAATTTGGCCACAATATTGAGCGATAGAACGCCGAGTGTAATCAGCAATGCGCCGCCCCAAGCCAGTGTTTGCCAATTTGCGTAAGGACTCATGGCGAATTGGAAAATCGTCACTGGTAAATTGGCCATCGGTGCATTGAGATCTTTGCTCCAGAATTGGTTGTTAAGTGCCGTGAATAGCAGCGGCGCGGTTTCGCCGCTGATGCGCGCCACCGCCAGCATCACTCCGGTGACGACGCCGCTTCTTGCTGCGCGAAGTGTCACCGATGAAATAATTTTCCAGCGTGGCGCGCCCAAGGCAGCGGCCGCTTCGCGCAAGCTATTGGGAATTAAATGCAGCATGTTTTCCGTTTGGCGCACGACGACCGGTATCACCAACAATGCCAATGCAAGAGTACCGGCCCAGCCGGAAAAATGCTGCACCTTGGCCACATACACGGCATACACGAACAGGCCAATAATGATCGACGGCGCAGAAAGTAATACGTCGTTGAGAAAACGCGTCGCGGGGGCTATCCAGCCGCGCTGGCCGAATTCGCCCAGATAAATGCCGGCCAGGATGCCGATGGGGGTGCCGATCAGAGTAGCCATACCCACCATCATCACGCTGCCGACAATGGCATTGAGCAATCCGCCGGTACCGTCGGGAGAAGGCGTCATTTGGGTGAACAGGGTTTTACTCAGCGCGCCAAAACCGTTGTACGCAATGGTGAATAAAATCCACAGCAAAAATGCCATGCCTACCGCCATGGCCAACATGGAGAGTAGTAAGCCGAGGCGATTCATCCACAAACGGCGGCGGTAAATCGGATTGCCCGACAGCTTGGCGTTTGATGGCAAGGCTGTGGTCATGCAGTCCGCCCATCTTTTTGCGACAGTTGTACCAACAATAATTTGGCGCAGATCAGCACGATAAAGGTGATAAAGAATAAAATCAGCCCCAAGGCGATGAGCGAGGCGATGTGCATATCGTTCGAAGCTTCGGCGAATTCATTCGCCAGCACCGAGCTGATGCTGTTGCCGGCTTCGAATAACGATGAGCTGATTCTATGGCTGTTACCGATAACAAAGGTCACCGCCATGGTCTCACCCAGCGCGCGTCCGAGGCCGAGCATGATGCCGCCCGCGACACCCGCCCGCGTGTAAGGCAGCACCACATGACGCATGACTTCCCAAGTGGTGGCGCCTAATGCGTAGGCGGATTCTTTTAAGACTTTGGGCACGATTTCGAATACATCGCGCATCACCGAAGCGATAAACGGAATCACCATGATGGCCAGGATCAATCCGGCGCTGAGGATGCCGATGCCGTTGGGCGCACCCTGAAACAATTTACCGATGAACGGTATGCTGCCAAAAATCTTGGCTAAACCGGGTTGGATGTATTCGGATAGCAGCGGCACAAACACAAATAATCCCCACATGCCGTAAATAATACTGGGAACACCGGCGAGTAATTCGATCGCCGTGCCGAGCGGTCGGCGTAACGCGGTAGGACAGAGCTCGGTGAGAAAAACAGCAATGCCGAAACTGATCGGTATGCCGATGAGCATGGAGATGAATGAAGTAACTAAAGTGCCGTAGATGGCGTTTAACGCGCCATATTTATTCGTCACCGGGTTCCAATCGGCGCTGACTATGAAGCCAAAACCGAAATGCTCAAACGCCGGCCACGCGCCGATGGTGAGCGAGACAATAATACTGACCAGCAAGAGTAAAACCAGCAGCGCAAATAATCGCGCGATGGTTTCAAATGTAGCGTCGAGCCAGACGTGCAAACGCCTGGCCCGACGCGGTGCCGGCAGATTATTTTTTAGCGCGATTACGGCCATAACGGTTTGCCAGTGCCATCATTGATTTTATCCTGCCAGGATTGCTCTACCAACTTAATAACGTCTGCGGGCAAAGGAACGTAATCGAGTTCCTCCGCCATTTTGCCGCCGTTTTTTAGCGCCCAATCAAAGAATTTCAACGCTTCTTTGCCCTTGGCTGGGTCGGCTTGCTGTGCGTGCATCAAGATAAAACTCGCGCCGGTAATCGGCCAACTATTTTTGCCCGGCTCGTTGGTGAGTATCTCGTAAAAGCCCGGTGTCTTGGCCCAATCGGCGTATGCAGCCGCGGCCTGGAATGCAGAGTTATCGGCTTCGACAAAATTACCATCTCGGTTTTTCAGTTGCGCGACATTCATTTTATTTTTCTTGGCGAAGGCGTATTCCACGTAGCCTATCGAACCTTTGATACGCTGCACATACGACGCGACGCCTTCATTGCCTTTGCCACCGACGCCTTCCGGCCACGCCACTGACGCGTCGCTGCCGACTTTGCTTTTCCAGTCCGGGCTGACCTTGGACAAATAATCGGTGAACAGGAAAGTCGTGCCCGAGCTATCGGCGCGACGTACCACGGTAATATTTTCATCCGGCAATTTAATGCCGGGATTGAGTGCCGCAAGGGCAGAGTCATTCCATTTTTTGATTTTGCCCAAATACAAATCGGCAATCAGCGGGCCGCTGAGTTTGAGCTTGCCCGCAGGCACGCCTTCCAGATTCAAGGCCATGACCACACCGCCGATGATGACCGGGAACTGCAACAGGCCACCTTTAGTCAACTCTTCTTGTGTCAGCGGTTTATCCGATGCGCCGAAGTCCACCGTCCTGGCTTTGATTTGTTTGATCCCGCCACCGGAGCCGATGGATTGGTAATTGACGCTGCTGCCGGTTTTGGCCTTGTAGGCTTCGGCCCATTTCGCATAAATAGGATAAGGAAATGTCGCGCCTGCGCCGGTGATATCGACGGCCTGGGCGGAGGCGGCGGTCAAGACAAGTGCGGTAATAAGTGCTATGCGGTGAGTAACTTTCATCTTTGGCTCCATGTCGTTTACAAGACAAGTGCATCATGCCGTCCGATTGTTACAGAAATATGACAGACATACTCACCGTTTTTGCGTTATGAAGTATATTTATAACTATTTGATTACATTTAATTATTTTACTTATTTTTGAAATTCGGTTTACGTTTTTCCGCAAACGCTGCCATGCCCTCTTTTTGGTCTTCCAGCGCGAACGTGGAATGAAACACGCGGCGTTCGAATCTTATTCCTTCCGATAACGTCGATTCGTAGGCCCGATTCACCGCTTCTTTTGCCAACATGACAGCAGGTAATGACAAGTCGGCAATTTTCGCCGCGGTCTTGATCGCTTCTTCCACCAAATCTGCGGCGGGCACGATGCGCGACACGAGTCCGCTGCGTTCAGCTTCGACGGCGTCTATCATGCGTCCTGTCAACACCATTTCCATGGCTTTCGATTTGCCGACAAAACGCGTCAGTCGCTGCGTGCCGCCCGCGCCGGGAATAGTTCCCAGGTTAATTTCCGGCTGGCCGAATTTGGCAGTGTCTGCCGCCAGGATAAAATCGCACATCATCGCCAGCTCACAACCGCCGCCGAGCGCATAACCGGCGACAGCAGCGATAATCGGTTTGCGCGCGCTTGTCACGCGCTCCCAGTTGGCGGTGATAAAGTCGCCGAGATAGACGTCCATGTAACTGGAATCTTTCATCGCCTTGATGTCGGCGCCGGCGGCAAAAGCTTTGTCGTTGCCGGTAATCACCATCGCGCCGATGGCGGGATTTTTTTCAAAGCCGTTGACGGCGTCGCTGAGCTCGTCCATTAATTGTCCGTTGAGCGCATTCAGCGCGGCAGGGCGGTTGAGCCGGATGATGCCGACTTTGCCGCGGGTTTCGGTGAGTATGTTTTCGTAGGCCATGGTGGTTTCCTTTTTTGATGTCATTCCCGCCGTAGCGGGAAGCCCGTGCTTGAATAAGAACTTTCCGCGTCAAAATCTACCAAAGGAGACAGAAGCACTGAGAAGTTTGATTTTGCTTCTGTTGTGTCATTATGCCTCTGGGGTTAATTTATTATTCAAAATAATAAAATACTTACATAATCTTGGCATGCAAAATTCTCCACGGGGGACAATCTCACCCGAGGCGAGACAACATTTCCCCATGCTGCCGACAGATGTAACCTTAACACCGTCGCGGCGGGTCGCTGCATTGAATGCTTCGCATTGGCAAAATTAGATAATATGCCGACGCAGACACCGTAAAGAGCAAGAGCAAGTGTGGGCCGGTTGCGCAGGCATTCACGACATAGTCATTATTGATCATAACAACAAAACCTCTGCGCTGTTCCGCGACAAGTGTATGTGCGGCATTACCAAGGAAAATTGACTTGGCGGGCGCGCATCAGTGAAATATAATCAATACGTTATAGATTTATTTGAAAATAGATGTAGATGTTTTTGAAAGTCGATGGGAAATCAGAATCAATCTGTATTAATGATGAACCAGTCAAATTATTTGGAAATGGCGACGCGCGCCCACGCGATGGTTGGCCCGGCATCGGCGGATCGGCTTGTCGATCGCCAAACGTATACGGATAGGGTTCGGCGCCATCAATGGCGTACCTTGCGTATCGATGACCCACGCTGGCATCGCCAATGATGATGCCGGCACTCAGACCGCGCATGGCGGCGCAGGCTCAGGCGTTTTCGCAGAGTTGCGAGGAGGTGAGTGCCTTGCCTTCCTCCTCGGCGTGGGAAAGGGTTTTGGTCGAGAAGTCAAAATTCCTGACTGAATAGGAAAATTATTAATGCATTCGACCTCGTGCGCCCGTGCGGTTCCATCATGGTGTATATTGCTGCAGAAACTTTCATTTCTGATCACATGGAAAATAATTTGATCAACGACAGTATCTCGGTGATGCCAGTTACCCGGAAATTGCCGCCTCAACTATTACCACGATATAGGCTCGGCAACCGCGAGTTGGCTAAAAACGTTTATAGCCTGACGCCGCCAGGCGCGGGGCAACATTTTATTATGGCGGGGCTGGAATCAACACGCGGCCACTTGTCCAAGGCGGTGCCGTACATTTTTCAACGATTTGGCGGACGGCCCGTTAGCGGGATATTTTGATGAATTCCCCCGATTCAATCGCTCAGCAAAAGGCGCAGCTCCGTTGGACCATGCTCGACAGGAGAGATGCTCTGGACGAAAATGTCCGTGCGCAATTTAACCGAAGCATCACAGGTAAATTGCTGGCTTTGCCTGAATACGTAAAATCAAAAACCATTCTGGCGTACATGAATATCGGCAGCGAATTCGACACAGCGGAATTCTTACGCGATGTGTTGGCGAGAGGTAAAATACTCGCATTGCCCAAAGTGAACAAGGTAAAAAAAGTCCTCGATATCTATCTAGTTAAGAATCCTGCCACGGAATTGCGCGACGGCGTATGGGGAATTGCCGAACCGGATGAAAATAAATGCCAACGAATTTCCATCGATGAAGTGGATTTTATTTTGGTGCCCGGTTTGGTTTTCGATGCGGCAGGACATCGGATCGGTTACGGCGGTGGTTATTACGATAAGCTACTTGCCAGCCGCGACAAAAAAATTCTCCTCGTGGCTGCCGCCTATTCGATGCAGCTTGCGATCAGCGTTCCGGCGTTGCCGCATGACATGAAGGTAAATACGGTTGTAACAGAATTATCAATATAATCAAAAGGTTAAATATGACAGCAAAAATCATTGATGGGGTAGCCATTTCCAAAAAATTACGCACCGATTACGCAAATAGAGTTGCGCAACTTAAAGCCAAAGGCATCACACCCGGACTCGCTGTCGTCATTGTCGGCCACAATCCTGCGTCGCAAGTTTATGTGCGCAACAAGCACAAAGCCTGTCAGGACATAGGCATGCATTCCGAAGTGCATGAACTGAGCGAACACGCGACAGAAGCCATGCTGCTGCAATTCGTCGAAGGCCTGAATAACAATCCCGCCATACACGGCATTTTGGTGCAGTTGCCCTTGCCCTCGCATATCGACGAACAAAAAATCCTCGAACTCATCAAACCGGAAAAAGACGTCGATGGATTTCACCCCTACAACGTCGGGCGCTTGATGATAGGCGAGCCGACCCTGCGTTCCTGCACACCCTACGGCGTAATGAAAATGTTCGAGTACGAAAACATCAAGCTTGAAGGCAAGGAGGCTGTTGTCGTCGGCCGCAGCAACATTGTCGGCAAGCCCATGGCACTGATGCTCATGGCCGAAGGCGCGACTGTCACTATCTGCCATTCCAAAACCCGCGACCTTGCAGCACACACGCGCCGCGCCGATATCGTCGTCGCCGCAGTCGGCAAACTCAATATGCTCAGAGCCGACATGGTCAAACCCGGCGCAGTCGTCATCGACGTCGGCATGAACCGCACGCCGGAAGGCAAACTCGCGGGCGATGTTGATTATGCAAACGTGAAAGAAGTTGCCGGTTACATTACCCCGGTGCCAGGAGGCGTGGGTCCGATGACGATTACTATGTTGTTGGGTAATACGCTGGAAGCGGCCGAAAGATTAGTCGCAAGTAATTAAAAAATGGAAGGCGAACAAAGCCAGCTTATTGCTGCGAATATCCGCAAAGCGCGTAGTTTGCGCGATATTGCACCGGAGCAATATGAAACGCCGTGGTGTTCCTTCGCGCAACTTCTCGACGAGCGGGCGCGGCTGACGCCGCAACAAATTTACCTTATATATTACGAGGATAAAACCGGCGCACGCAGTGAATATTCTTATGCGGCGTTCAATCGCCGCGTGAATCAAGTAGCGAATTATTTGCGCGATGAATTGGGTGTTAAGCGCGGCGAGCGGATAGCGACTCTTTCGTACAACCATCCCGATACCATGCTGATATTCTTCGCCTGCTGGAAAATCGGCGCTGTCGCCACGCCGCAAAACGCCAGCGAAGACAACGTGCGCATCGCCTTTATTTTGCAAAACGGCGCTTGCCGAGTGCTGCTCGTGATGCCCGAATATCTTGAACGTGCCGAGGCGATCCAGGCCAACGCTGAATGTGTAAGAAAAATTGTATCGTTGGATGGAGCGTATCAAAAGCGACTCGACACACAGGCTGACCTTTTCATCGCGCCTGCTGCCAATATGTTGGAAGACGAGTGTATGCTGGTTTATACCAGCGGCACCACTGGCGCGCCGAAAGGCGTAGTGTTGTCGCAATACAATCTGTTCGCCGACTGCAAGGCCATGGCCGGGTGGCAAGGCATGACGCCGGCGTCGCGCATGATGTGCATTTTACCGCTGCACCATATGAATGGCATCAATGTCACCCATGTGTTGCCGATGCTGGTCGGTTCCAGCGTGGTGTTGAATCGCAGTTTTAAGGCCAATACGTTCTGGCAGCGCGTGGCTGCCGAGCGCGTGCACATCGTGTCGGTAGTGCCGACTATATTGCAGTTTTTGTGCGAGGCGAACGAGGATATTTCTTCAATGGATTTATCTGCGTGCAGGCATTTTATTTGCGGCGCAGGCACGCTGGCAGTGTCGCTGGTTACGCGCTTCGAAGATCGTTTCGGTATCAAAGTCATGCATGGATACGGCTTGTCGGAGACCACCAGCTTTTCCTGCTTCACTCCGCTGGATTTGTCGCCCGAGCGGCATCGTTATTGGTTTACCCATTACGGTTATCCGTCGATAGGCGTGGCGTTGCCGGTGAACGTAATGGCGATTCATGATCAGGATGGTCGCGCATTGAACGCGGGCGAGAAAGGCGAAATACTTATGCGCGGGCATAATGTGATGCTCGGCTACTTCAAACGCGACGATGCGAACCTCGAAAGCTTTAAGCACGGCTGGTTCCGCAGCGGAGACGAAGGTTTTTTTGAGTTGGATGAAAAAGGGCGAGCGTTTTATTTCATCACCGGACGCTTGAAAGAACTCATCAATCGCGGCGGCGTGAAATATAGCCCATTCGAAATTGAAGAAGTGCTGCTGAGTTGCCCCGGCGTCAAAGTCGGCCTGGCCATTGCGTTCGACAACGATTGGTACGGCGAAGAAGTCGGCGCGTATGTAGTTAAACAAGAGGGCGTATCGCTCAGCGAACAGCAAGTGTTGGCCCATTGCCGCAAACATATGCCGTTTGCAAAAGCGCCCAAGGTGGCAAAGTTTGGAACGGAGGTTCCTGTTACCGCCACGGGGAAATATCAGCGGCTGCAATTGAAATCTTTGTTCAGCGACTATCAATCCGAGCAATTCAAGGATCCACGCGCATTATAAAAAAGTTAAATATATTCAAATAGTTACACTATTTATTTTTTTCGCTGTTATTTCTGTTTCTGCTCTCGCGTAAACAAAAGAAGCGCCACAGCAAGCGGAATAAATCGAAGTCAGCAGCATGCGTGCACCTAGCATGATGCCTTACAAACACGCCTACGACTTTTTCCAAATGATCAAGGAAAAACCGCATGACAAGATTGCTATGCGCACGCGAGTTTTCGTCAGCGATAAAAAAATTAAACTAAGCGACGTGAAAATTAATCTGGTAGGCGACAAAAACAGCCGGCCGATTCCGATTACTGACGACGGCCTGATTGAAGTGCCGATCTTGAAAGCGTTTCTGGATGACAACTCTGAATTTATCTCAAATCAGAAGAAAAACTCTATGGGTGTGACAGGTACTGTCGAGATAATCTTACCGGCGAATGGCCCGATCCGATATAGCTATTTGACCGATGCGTTGGCGCAAACGAGGGATGCGATCAAAGGTTTTTTGCCGTTTATGTACGCGGGCTGATCCCGAGCAATTTGAATGAAGTAGAAATAGACTTTGCCGAAGGAGTAGCCGGTACGGTTACGGTTATTGCTGCAGCCGGAAAACAGGTATTTAAAACCAATAAAAAAGGCGAAATTGCTTTACTCATGGATGATAAATTACTGAATGAAAACTCGGAAGCCCTATTTTCGCCTTCGACACTTCGAGCTGGCCCCAGCTAAGCGCAAATATCTCAATAGAAGTGCACGCCAGTCATAACTAAGTAGTAGAATTATTAAATTAATAGCCTTGCCGGAGTTTGCCGTGTCTACGCCTAACCAATACGAGATCGATCTCGACAAAAACCCCGCTAATTACACGCCATTGTCGCCACTGAGTTTTATCGCGCGCGCTGCTGCCGTGTATCCGAAACACATTGCCAGTATACATGGCGAACGCAGAATCACCTGGGCCGATGCGTATCGTCGTTGCCGCAAGCTGGCGTCGGCTTTGGTCGCGCGCGGGATCGGCAAAGGCGACACGGTGGCGGCCATGTTGCCGAACGTGCCGGCCATGTTCGAAATGCATTTTGGCGTGCCGATGACCGGCGCGGTGTTGAATACCTTGAACACGCGCCTTGATGCGGAGGCGATTGCGTTCATGCTCCAGCATGGCGAAGCGAAAGTATTGTTTACCGACCGCGAGTTTTCCGCGGTAATTGAAAAAGCGCTTCAGTTGTTGAATAGGAAAATAGTCGTCATCGATGTAGATGACATAATGTACGAAGGCGGAAAGTTACTCGGTGAAACGGAATACGAAAAATTTATCGCGCAGGGCGACGCGAATTTTGCCTGGAATCTGCCGCAAGACGAATGGGATGCCATCGCGCTGAATTACACTTCCGGCACGACCGGCAATCCGAAAGGCGTGGTGTACCACCATCGCGGCGCGTATCTGAATGCGGTGTGCAACGCTGTGACGTGGGCGATGCCGCAGAACCCGGTTTACTTATGGACCCTACCGATGTTTCATTGCAACGGCTGGTGTTTCCCCTGGACCATAGCGGTGATGACGGGCACCAATGTGTGCCTGCGCAAAGTCGAAGCGAAACTCATTTTCGATTTAATCCGCATGCATAAAGTCACCCATTATTGCGGCGCGCCGATTGTGCATAACACTTTGATCAATGCGCCGCAGGAATATAAGCAGGGCATTTCGCATCGAGTGAAATGCCTGGTCGCAGGCGCCGCGCCGCCGGTCGCGGTGATAGAAGGCATGGAGCGCATGGGCTTCGATCTCACCCACGTTTACGGGTTGACGGAAAATTATGGCCCCGCCGCCGTATGCGCCAAGCATGATGAATGGAATGAACTGACGCTGGAACAGCGTGCGGAGCTTAACGGCCGCCAGGGCGTGGCTTACCCAATGCAGGAGGGCATGACCGTGCTCGACCCCGCGACTATGCTGCCCGTGCCGAGCGACGGCGAAACTATGGGCGAGATTATGTTTCGCGGCAACATCACTATGAAAGGTTACTTGAAAAATTCCAAGGCAACGCAGGAAGCATTTGCCGGCGGCTGGTTTCATACGGGCGATCTGGCGGTGATCCAGCCTGACGGTTATGTAAAAATCAAAGACCGTTCCAAAGACATTATTATTTCTGGTGGCGAAAATATTTCGTCGATAGAGGTGGAAGACGTGTTGTTCCGCCACCCCGCAGTAATGGGAGCAGCCGTCGTCGCCAAGCCGGACGAAAAATGGGGCGAAACGCCATGCGCGTTTGTCGAGCTGAAAGAAGGTGGCAGCCCAACCGAGCAGGAGATAATCGAATTCTGCCGCGAGCGCATGGCGCGCTTCAAGGTGCCGAAACATGTAGTGTTCGGTACGCTGCCAAAAACTTCAACAGGAAAAATCCAGAAATTTTTATTGCGCGATAAAGCGAAGCTGGTTTGACGCGAAACATTTTGGTGGGCGGTACTGGGATCGAACCAGTGACCCCTGCCGTGTGAAGGCAGTGCTCTACCCCTGAGCTAACCGCCCGATATACATAATTAGGGAAACTCTGATTAAGTCCCCGCATCCAATCGAACAAATGTAATATTTGAATGATGGGATACGAGGGAGGAACGACGATGAAACAGACCACCTTTGCCACTGCCGGATTCGACAAATACGCC
>JBAVRP010000044.1:0-22113 GCA_049695115.1 Burkholderiales bacterium
TAACACGTTACAAGGGCTTCCTGTCGGTGGGGCACGACGAATATTGGACCAAACAAATGCGCGATGCAGTCGAATCAGCGCGGGATCTTGGTGTGAACCTCGGCTTCTTTGGCGCCAATACCGGTTATTGGCAAATTCGTCTTGATCCTAGCATCGCGACGACCGGCGGCAACCAACCATACCGCACAATCGTCGCTTACAAAGACGCCGCACTTGACCCCCTGGCGGGCAGTAACCCGGCGGAAGCCACGACGCAGTTCCGTCTGGCACCAGTGAACCGTCCTGAAGCCGCCTTGGTCGGAGTCATGTACGACTATAGCCCGGTCAATTTCCAGGACATCGTCATCTCCAATTGCATCCCTTGGATATGCAGCGGCACTGGCCTGACCACTGGCTCTCACCTAGCGGGCATGCTCGGCTACGAGGTCGATAAAACCGACCTGGTCTATTCCCCGGCCAATATCCAGGCCATCAGCGCCTCGCCCTACAATGTGACCGTAAACGGGGTACCTGAAACTCGCTATTCCAACATGACGTACTATCAAGCAGTGAGTGGCGCGGGCGTGTTTGCCACCGGCTCAATGAACTGGAATTATGGTCTCAATACATTTGGGACCAATCCGGCGCCAGAGAATCCAGCGGTGCAACAAATCACCCGCAACGTGCTCAACTCCTTTGTGCCTGCGCCGCCGCAGGCCCAGGCTGCCGGCAACGCATCGGTTAGCGCGCTGCAAATCGACAATATATCGACTTCCACGTCAGGCGGCGGCTGCGCGTTCCGCGGCAACGGCCAGGACCGCCTCGACATCAGCCTGCTAATGTTGCTGGCAGTGAATATGCTGTGGCAGTGGAGAAGAAAGTGTCGGCAAAATTAGATACCGTACTTTGATAGCAGAACCCAAAGTTGAACTACTGAAAATAAAAAACGGCGGGTTATCCTGCCGTTTTATTTGCAACAGGGCTTGATTCAAACAATTGATCGACGCAAAGAACTATTTTTTGGTTGAAGAAGTCCCGCCAAATTTATATTCAACGCCGAACCATGCGCCAAGCGGCGCTGCGCTGGAGACGAATAATTCGGGGCGCGTATTCGCAAGATCATAAGTATTGCCCGGGCCGGTGAAAAAATTTTCGCCAAGTACGCCGAAGGTGTAATATTTATTATTCAGTAAGTTATTGATTTTAATAAATAAATTTAATTCTTTATTGGCCTGGTAACGCGCATCGAAATTGATCACGCCGTAGCCGGGAATTTTTCCATTCGCATCCTGGTTATTTTCATTGCCGCGCGGATATTGCGATGACACGGCTATCCAGTTTGCGCCCATGGAAAAATTTTCGTCCCAGTTATACTCGGCGCGAAACTTGAACGCCTGTTGCGGAATGCCAGTGAGTTTATTTCCCGGCTGTACTGCGACATCGCCATTTGCGTCGGCGGAAGAATTATTCGGGCTGTGAGCGGTAAACGCCGACTCATACGTGGCGCGAATAAAACTGTAACGCACCGTCAAATCCAGCGCGCCGAACTTATCCGCGATTCCCCACTCCATGCCCTGCCGCCGCGTCGTACCGACGTTTTGAAAATATCCTGCATTGATTGCGCCGCCGCTGCTGATGAACTGAATGTCATCTGACAAATCGGTGCGGAATATAGCGAGGTTCCACTGCGCGCCGTTCCCCAGTTTGCCGCGCGCGCCTGTCTCAATAGTTTTGGAAATGACCGGCTTCAACGGCGGGTCGGCGAGAAAATTATTCGGCAATTTGCACGGCGCGGCAGGGTCGGCGCAGGTGAGTTCCACCGGGCTGGGCGCCCGCATGCCTTCGTTGTACGACGCATAGGCAGTGAGCGCGGACGATGGCGAATAATTCATCCCGACCGCGGGGTTAAAGCGATGGAAAGTGTGATTGCCATTCAGCGCAGAATTCGTGCCGCTGACATCTTCGATTTTTACTTTCGCCTGGTTGTAGCGGCCCGACAGGGTGAGCGTCCATTGCTTGTCGATGGAAAGACTGTCGGTGAAAAGCAAACCAAAATAATCGTTGCGGGTTTTCGCCAGCGTGTCAATGCGGAATGGTACTGTCGCCGAAGTGCCGCGGTCCGCTGTGAATATCGCCGGTTGGTTTGATTGGGTAAAATCGGCGCGGCCAACATCCGCGCTGGCGCCCACGACCAACTGATTCTGGTAATTCCCAATTGGCGCAAGGCTGGTGTATTGCAACGCAGCGCCATAGCCGGTTTGATCGACAACGTGGGTGTCGTTAAATGCCTGAATCGAATTGGGTGTACCGTCGTAAGGCGAACCGTCGTAATCTGCGTTGAGATTGCTGCTGAAGGTATCGCTTTTGAGTTTGCGCAAATAAATATTGCCCGCAATCAAGTGCTCTTCATTGCCGCCGATAAAATCACTGGCTTTCAAATTCACGGTCGCAAGTTTGTTATTGGTGCGGTCCGGATAGGTATAAGCCTGCCGTGGGTTATTCAGCATGGAGACCGGCAAGGCTTGCACGCCTTCCAAAGTGTTGTCGGCAAAATTGAATGACAAATCGAAATCGGTATCGTCATCTTCGTAACCGAATTTGCCGAATAATTGTTTTACGCTACTGGTGCTGTGCTCGCGCCAACCGCGTTCGCTGAAAATATTTCCCGTGACAAAATAGTCCAGTTTATCGTCACGTCCACCGGCGTCGAACTCGAATGCGCGGCGCCCGAATAAACCGGCGTAGGCCTGCGCACGATAGCCCGGATAATGCAAACCGCTTTTGGTATTGATCGACAGCGCACCGCCCAAAGTGTTGAGGCCGAACACTGGGTTGGAGCCGGGTATCAATTGCACGCTGGAAATGGCCGACTGCGGAATCAGATCCCAGTTGACCACATCGCCGAAGGATTCATTGATGCGCACGCCGTCCATGTAAACCGACAATCCCATCGGCGTACCCAGCAACGGCGACGCTGCGAAACCACGAAAGCTGATGTCAGGTTGGAACGGATTGTTCTGCCCCGCGCCGGCAGTCACGCTGCCGGAATTCTGGTCGATGAAATCGGCGATACCCAAGGCTTTTTGTTTGCCGATTTTTTCCGCGCTGATGTTTTGCACATTCGCCGGAAATTTCTCCAACGGCACGCCGATGCCCGGCAGCGGCGTGGTGCCGATCACTTCTATTTTTGGCACTTCCAATACTGATGCTTTGTTTGGCGCATCGTCCTCGGCCTGCGCGGATGAAGGCAAAACATGTGCAATCACAACTGCGGCAGTGAAACGATAAAAGGATTTTTTATTGTTAGCGTAAAAAAGTTTTTTTTGCATGAGCTCAATTCAGGTTGACCAGATAATGCGCAATATTTTCGATATCTTCTTCCGTCAGGGTCTGTCCCACGCTGGTCATGTTACCGGCGTCGTTGGTGCGGGTGCGCGCCTTGAAGGCTTTGAGTTGCTTGATCACATAATCCGGGTGTTGCCCGGCCACGCGCGGAATATCGTTTTGCCCGGTGAAGCCGCCGAGATGGCACATGGTGCACAGGGTTTCTTCCGCCTTGGCCGCGCCTTTTTTCACTTTGTCGCCATCGACTTTGAACGTAGTCGGCTTAGGTTTTTGCGCGGCAAAAAATTCACCGAGGTCGAGCATATCCTGTTTTGACAAATCGGCGGCCATGGGCGACATGGCCGGGTCACTGCGTTGTCCGCCTTTGAAATCTTTTAACTGCAAATAAATATAGCGCGCGGTCTGGCCAGCTAAAATGGGGAACGCCGTAATAGTTGAATCGCCGTTAACGCCATGACACGCTGCACAGGCTTCGGCTTTTTTGCGTCCGGCTTCAATGTCGGCATGAACGGGCCATGCCATCAGCGCGATGACCACCAACAAAATTTTTGCAATAAAACTCTTCATGGCAATCCTTAAATAATTCAATAAAATCAATTAGTTTTATTTTATGCGGATAAAGTATTTCAATGCAATCATTCTACCAAAAAAAACGGCCGCCCTCGGCGGCCGTTGTTCACCACAACGCTCGATCAAGGCAAAGCGAATACCACTACGCTGTTACCGCGCTTGAAATCTAACTGTGTGTTACCGCCCGCTGCGACGGCAACGTATTGCTTGCCGCCAACGGTGTAGGAAACCGCCGGTGCATTCACGCCCGCGCCGCATTGGAATTCCCACAGTTTTTTACCGCTACGCGAATCAAAGGCTTTGAACAAACCGTTGCCTTCGCCGTTGAACACCAAGTTACCCACCGTCGCCAGCACGCCGCCGATCAAGGGTTGCTCGGTATCGTATGCCCAGGCGATCTTGCCGGTGTCCACATTGACTGCTGACAAACGTCCCCATTGTTTTTCCGACGCGATAGTCTTGAACGCGCCGCCCAACCACAACTTGCCATTAGGATATTGCGAAGCTTCGACGTGATAGGTCATCGGCTGATGCAGGTTGGCCGCGTAAGCGAGACGGGACTTCGGATCGAAAGCCATCGGGCTCCACTCCACGCCGCCATTGGCGCCTGGCAACATGCGCGCGCCGGTAGCAGTCGGCAGGACCCACATGTTTTCCTGCGGGATCATAGCATCGGAGAAACGCAGCAATTCGCCGGTCAAACGGTTGTGCACATACACATGGCCGGTCTTGCCGCCATGCATGACGCCAGGAACCATATTGCCGCTTTTGTCTTTGACATCGGCGAGTATCGGTGGGCTCACAGCGTCAAGATCCCACACGTCGTGCGCAACATATTGGTAATGCCATTTGTACTTGCCGGTGTCGAGATCAACCGCAACTATCGAGTCGGTATAAAGATTATCACCGGGGCGCTCGGCACCATACAAATCAGGCGACGGATTGCCGACGACGAAATACACAAGTTTGTTTTTGCGATCGACTGCCGGGGTCATCCACACACCGCCACCCAGGGTTTGGTAAAAACCGCCGCCCTTAGCAGCCAAAGTCGCTTTTTCCGCGTTGATATCGCGCAACATATTACGGTTGGTCGCGTCGTTCACCGCCCACACACCTTCGTGGCCTTTTTCCGGAATGGTGTAGAAGGTCCACAACAGTTTGCCATCTTTGGCGTCGTAAGCTTTAACGAAACCGCGGATACCGTATTCGCCGCCGTTGGTGCCGATCAGTACTTTGCCATCGACAACCGTTGGCGCCATGGTTTCGCTATAACCTTTTTCCGGATCGGCGATTTCTTTTTCCCATACCAGCTTGCCGGTCTTCGCATCGATTGCGACCAGCTTGGCATCGAGCGTGCCCATGTAGAGCATGTCGTTATACGCCGCGACACCGCGGTTGTTCGGTCCGCAGCAGAACGTGGTGATCGGGCCCATCTTATGTTTGTAATGCCAGAATTCTTTGCCGGTCGCCGCATCAACGGCATACACATGGTTAAACGAAGTGGTAAGGAACATCACGCCATTCACCACCAGCGGCGCAGTTTCCATCGACTCCATTACGGCAGTCTGAAAAATAAAAGCCGGTTTGAGTTTGGCGACGTTGTCGGCGTTGATTTGCGTGGCGGCGTAATAGCGTTGTTGCGTGTAATCACCGTTGGAATGTAGCCAATTATTGCCATCGCCAAGCGATGCATCCAACATGCTTTGTGAAACGGGAACCAAGCTCGACGACATCGGAGCGCCAGTCGTAGTCGCGGTATTCTGAATTTCCTGACCCGTCGCTAACGAAGCGGTTGCTGCCAGCGTTACGGCAATAAAAAGTTTAGAGAAAAGAAATTGTTGATTCATGTAACCCTCCTGAAGTTTGATATTATTCATGCCAACGTAAAGCAACGATCTTGATTAGGTTTAAGCCATTCCTTGAATAGAATATAGTCTAGCGACTTAAGTTTACAAGTTTTTTTCGGGTTTGTTTGCTTTACACATCGAGTCATTATGAAAATCAATCGGTTACAATCATTTTTTGCTTTGTTATTGCTGCTGTGCGGAATATTTCCGGTTTTCGCCCAAACAGAGAACATCAGCCTGAATGCCCAGTTATTAGTTGCCGCGAAAAACGGCGATGACGCCGCGGTCCTGCGTGCGCTGGAAAAAGGAGCCGCTCCCAACTCGCGCAATCGCTTGGGCGACAGTCCTTTGTTGCTGGCGATTAAAAAGGGTCGCGACGCATTGGCTTTGCAATTGCTGGAAAAAGGCGCCGACGCCAATCTCGCTAACGTGGCGGGCGTCACGCCGCTAATGGCCGTAGCCTACGAAGGGCGCGACGCCCTGGTAGAAAAATTACTTACACTTGGGGCAAATATCCACGCCGTCGACCGAATTAAAAAAACTGCGATGATTTACGCCGCCGGACAAGGCAAAACTTCCAGTGTGGAAAAACTATTGGCGGCCGGTATCAAGCCTGACGCAGTCTATGAGAATAATTTGACCGCGTTGATGTGGGCAGCGGCGCAGGGGCATGCAGACACCACACGTTTGCTCTTGAAGCGCGGCGCAGTTGTTAACGCAAAAGATGATCGCGCTAAAACCGCGCTTGCCATGGCACGCGAAGCGGGTCACACCGAAATTATAATAATATTGCTTGATGCCGGGGCAACGGAATAATTGAGCACGACAGACTCAAAATCTGTCCGCACAGTAGTTTTGGAACATCAGAATAATAGGCAATGTGTTCAAAAACGTAGCGAGCGGGCCGAGTTTGAGTTGAGGCGCGCAGACGTACAATTAATACGTTGAGCACCGCAGACTCAAAATCTGCCCGCGCAGTAGTTTTGGAACCTATTGGCTAGGGGAGCATGCGTTGCATGACCGTATCCTTATCAAACAACCAATGTTTGAGTGCGGCCAATACATGAATCACGATAACTGCGATAATCACATCCCCAGTAACACTGTGGGCTGTGTTGAGCACTTGGTAAATGGCTTTGTTTTCCGGTCCCCAGGGTGCGATCTGATAGCCGAAAAACTTTACGCCGAATTTGGTGAAGTTCGAAGCGATATAACCCGTCAACGGCAAAATAATCATGCACGCATACAATATATGATGGCTGGCTTTGGCGGCGATCCTTTGCCAATCCGGCATCGGTGGCAAGGTTGGCGGGGAATTTTTCAGCCGCACGGCGATGCGCCACAATATAAACACCGCAATCACCAAGCCTATCGATTTATGCAGATTGAAAAAATATGTACGCTCCGGCGTGCCTTTGGGGATGTCGCCCATCCACACACCCAATCCAGCTTGACCGATGATGGACACCGCCAACAGCCAATGTAAAAATATCGCGACTAGTTTATATTTTTTTATTTCGCTCATCACCAATTTTTTCTCGGCGGGGTTTTTCATTTAATCACGACGCCCCAAGGTATTTCGCCTACAGTTATCTCATTGATTATATTGAGATTTTCTGTATCTATTACTGAAGTGGAATTTGATCTCCCATTTGCCACATAGAGTTTTTTTCCATCCGGCGTGATCGCCATATTCCACGGGCGTTTGCCGACCGGAATGGTTGAAGTGATTTGATTAGTCGCAACATCAATAACCGACACCGTGCCGTCTTTGCCGTTGGAAATAAATACGCGCTTGCCGTCCGGCGCAACAGTCACACCGTTGGAAAAATTCCCTGCCGCAATCGTGGCGATGACTTTTTTGCTTTTCACATCGATGGCGTAAACCGTATTCGCCAATTCGCACGCCACATACGCCAATTTACCGTCCGGCGTGAAACCGATGCCGCGCGGTCGCCTGCCGACATTAATCGCCGCGACTTGTTTGCGTTTTTTCACGTCGACCACGTCGACTTGCTCCGCTTCCTCTGCGCTGACATACACCCATTTGCCGTCGGGACTGAACACAGCGTGCTCGGGATTCTTGCCTTTGGTCTTCACATTAAATACGCGCTTGCCGGTTTTGGCATTCATGAATGCGACACTGTTGCTTAATTCCACTGCCGCGATCACCCAACGGCCGTCTCTGGAAATGCCTACGCCTTCCGGCGATTCGCCCAGGTCTATTTTGCTGATATGCTCGCGCTTCTCCAAATCAATTACCACCAGCGAATTATTCGGTTGGTCGGATACGTATAATTTTTTTCCGTCCACCGAGATCGCCAGGCCGCGCGGTTTATCGCCGGCCTTTATTTCGCCGACCACACTGTCCGTCTCGGTATCGATTACCGACACGGTGCCGGATTTTTCGTTAGGCACATAGGCAAAAGGGGCTGCCACGGCGCCAGCGCCTGCCATAGCGAGAGGGACAACCAGGCATAAAATAATATTGTTAATAATCATGTACCTATTCCCTTGTTATTTTTCGTATTCTGAAAGACTAAAGCCGTTACAGTGTGGCAGCCTGCCCTGTTACTTCCAGTGTAGCTTGATATGTTATAATTTCACATTATGGTTCAGTATGACGTTCTCCGATCAACCATTTTTGAAATCTTTTAACCATGGCCCAATCAGCTAAAGCAACCGCTACCAAATCATTCACGCCTTATGTACAAAAAAAGGGTGAAGCCTATATGAGCGCCAAGCAGCTTGCCCATTTCCGCAAATTGCTCAACGACTGGAAAACCGAATTGTCGCACGACATTGACCGCACGGTGCACACCATGCAGGACGAAGCGACGATTTACGCCGACCCGAATGACCGCGCCACGCAAGAAACCGACATGGCGCTGGAACTGCGCAACCGCGACCGCGAACGCAAGCTGATCAAAAAAATCGACGAAACCATCGCCAAAATCGAGGCCGACGAATACGGCTATTGCGAAAAATGCGGCGTGGAAATCGGCCTTAAGCGCCTCGAGGCACGCCCGACGGCAACGCAATGCATAGACTGCAAAACGCTGGATGAGTTGCGCGAACGGCAAGTGGCAAAATAATCTTCTGATTTTTGAATTAAAAAAAACGGCAGCCTCGGCTGCCGTTTTTTATTTTCACAGACCCTCAAAGCGACAAAAACGGCTGCAACACTGGTTCGATTTTGGCTACCAGCTTTTTGATTCCTTGCAGAGAGGGATGCCTCTCATCTGCCCAATCGTCATTTTGCGTCAGCGTACCCGCCGTCGGCACAAAAATAAAATGATTCGTTTCCGTTTCCATTTGCGCCAAGCGCAAGGCAAGGCCGTCAATTAAAATCCGGATGACGCTCTCTCCCAGCGCCGTCGGCACCTTGACATGATCCAGCGCAGGTTTCAATGAAGGTCCCAGCAAAAAGCTCAAACCGTTTGGCTTGGCATAGTCGTAACCGTGGGCCACAATTGTCGCATTGGGTCGATGGGTATCACGCAACAAGGCCAAATCGCGAAAAGCGTTCTTGATTTTATCCAGCAACAAATCCGGCTGGCCGGGAGCAAAGCAATCAGCAGCAGTCAGCGCGGCAGAGCAATCGTTGAGCAGCATGCTCACCACTCCATGCAATAAATCATTGCCACCTCCCGAAATCAACAAGACCTTGATAGTGGGGTAACCACTCAAATTATCAATTAAGGTTTGGCAACTTTTGCTTTTATTGATGATGTCGATAATGTTAGCGCCATTTATAGCGGTGTTGAGTAAGGTTTTGCTGCCAGAAAATTTGTTCGATAGCTGATTGAGAATATTCCCATGCGGCGGCAGCGGATAGGAAAACCACGAATCCCCTATTGCAAGCATATCGGGTACGCGGTCATCAAATTTCATGGTGTCTTCGCTCTGGTAAAGCTTCATGGTCGTGTCTCCTTATGTTTAGATTGCATCGGTGAAGGTGGTGCTTTGAGAACCTTGAGAATATCGTTAAGCTTTTCCTGCGTGGCGCTATTTTTCAAACTATCGTCCAGCGCATCCGTCGACGTGCGAGACATGAACCAGCCTAGCGGCGCATGCTTGGCGGTGGCGCGCGGTTGCACAATGAAAAATTGCTGCACCTGGCCCGGCCGGTTAAGCGCTTCCTCAAGGGTGTCGAGATAATATGCCGTGTGCGACTGGCGCGTTTTTAACAAAGCCGATAGCGGCTGCAATATTTCCCCTAGGAATTCGCTGTGTCCGAAAACTTCCTCGCCTTTCGGCTGATTGCGAACCACCACGACTATCGGGCGCGCATTAAGATGCTCGCGCTCAACGGTATCCTGCACGGCAAGCAAAATATCGGCAGCGGTCTGCGCGCCGGTATTTTCGTGAAAGCCGCCGTCGACAAGGTGCAGCGTGCCCTGCCCGGTGTCAACGCGTGCGGCCGGGCTCACATAGGCGAAGCGCGCGGAATAATGCACCGCGGTCGATAACGCCGGTTCGGGCAGTCGCAGTGGATCGGCAAAACCGTCGAGCGCATCGTGAAACTCATTTGGCTCGACGCGCAGGTTGCTTATGATGACGCGTTTGCCGGTTTCGGCGACGGTGGAATTGAAAAACAGCGCAGGTGCGACCGATGGGTTTTGCCACAAGGAAAAAAAACTTTCACCGAATTTTCCGTTACCTACTTGGGTACGCCAGGCCGACTCCCACGACAATTCCAGCGCGCGGGCTCGATCAAAGCGGGCAATCGGTAGCGGCAAAAAACGCTGCAGCATGTCGGGATAGAGCAAGTACGCCAGCAACGGCGATAAAAAATCCTGCGATAATATAGTTTGTGTCTTTCTGGTGAATGAGCCAAACGTTGCGCTGCCGCAAGGCTGCGCCTGCGTTATGGCGGGAGAGTTATTTTCCGTCAACAGCGTAGTATAGATTGCGGCGCCTAAGGCGCCGCCGGAGACGCCGCTGATGGCGTAAACATGCTCGCTGAATTGCGCATCGCACTCATGCAAGCGCCCCAACACGCTGGCGGCCCAATACGCCGCGCGGATGCCCCCGCCTTCTGCCGCCATGATGTAAAGCGGATATGGATCGGCACTGCGATGTTGTTTAAGCCTTGCTTTCAACCAGCCGCTGAAATGCTGCGACACATTCAGGCAGCGCGTGTTATTACGCTCAATGCTAGCGCAATCGGGCATACCGCGCGGCGCAACTGCGCGTGCCACATGATTATCATTAAACGGGCTAAAAACAACAAAGAAAAATAAGGGCAACAAGGCCAACGATGGCCAGCCATAAATTTTCGGCAACAACACCAACACGAAGCTGCCGAATATAATCCATGACGTAATCGCAAACAACAGAACCGCCATCGCGCCCAGCATCTGCGCAGGCCTGACCGGAAACGCCACAAACAATCCGAGCAACACAAAAGACAGGGCCAGCGACGAGTAGACCAACTTGCGTGTAGTCGGAGGAAAGCTATCAACTTGAGTTTTCACCGTGCCGGGGAAATTGCCAAACCACGCGCGGCGCTTCACCACAAAGATTAAAAACGCGATGGTAAGAATTGAATAAGCCAAGGTCCAACTGCGCTCACCAACTTGCCAAAAACCGTGCGCCAACACAAACAGTGCCAGCGCACCATAAATACGCGGCAGCCAGATACGCAAACGCACTTGAAACAGATTGTCGGGTGGCGTAGTGGGCAAGCGCCGCGTCACCAACACGCGCGCGCAATACCAGGCAGCCAGCGCCCAGCAAAGTGAAGCAATCACGAAAAAGATTTGATGCTGACGGAAATATGGATTCCGCGTTTCGCCAGCAAGAATGCGCAATAAATCCTGCCCCTGCGGAACCCACACCAAAAATATCCCGCCCAATATCACGAGCACCGCGCTGAACAGAGTCAGCCGCAGTAGTTGCCACGCTTCGGCTATGCGACTGATCAGGAATTTAATTTTTGCTACCAGTGGTTGCATGAATCCAGCGCGTGTTCTTGTTATCCGAAATCCAGTCTAGGACACGCACTGCGTTTACGCAAAAAATTTAAGTAGGAAAGAATAATTGAGAATTAAGAATATTGTTATAACTATTTGATTAATATAAATTTTAATATATTCAATAGATATTAATGTTACAGGATGAAATTGTTAATAGCGAATATGTATGTCTTAAATTGACCCACCCTGTCGCTCACTCTAATCATAAGCACACGTCCGAAGGACGAGTTGACCTGCACCCGTCAGCATGCCGTTACGTGTCAACTTGAACTGGTGTTAGGCATCGGCGTGACCGCCATGCGATTGTTGTCCGAGAAAATCACTCAAAGTGTTTTTGCCCCAAAAAATCGTGACGAGAACTGCTGTGAAGATGATGATGGCATAACTCATAGCCCCATCTGCGAGCTCATAACCATGACGCCCGCCGGGAAAGGCAGATCGAGCCGCGGTGCCCACTGCGTGCGCGAGCATTACTGCGAGCAAAGAGTAATTTGTATTGTTATAGAGCCACACAGTTATCACCCTGAATGCAACTGTCGCCAGAAGTCCCCAAACAATAAGTTGCCAAGTTTGCCCCATCTTTATCATGGATGGCAGGTGCCACAGCGCCCAAGGCACGCCAATTAAGCATGAGGTAGTGAGGGCTGAAAACCGTTTTTGCAACGCATCGGTCGCGTAGGCTGAGTAACCGATCTCTTCCAGTGTTGCGGCGATAAAAAACATCGCCAAGGCGCTCATTAGCGCTGGGGAAAGATTGAGGTACGGCGCAACCGGATAGTCAGCGAGCCGCATGACGGCATAAGTGATGATATATAGCGTGGGCAATAAAAATATGCCTATGATCAGCCACCTTTTTCTTTTTATCCTGCCGTAGTCAGAAACGCGGCCGAGAAACTGCATCAAGCCTGCTTTGCCATTTTCCACGTAAATTAATAGGCATGCGGCAATGGCGGGACTGAGTGTCGCGCCAATATCGGTCAAGGGAATATTGTCAGGCAATCCGCTCCCACCGAGATAGGTGCTGACGAGCCAAAAAGGGGCGCTCATGGCGTATATCAGAACAAAGAACGCGAGCGAGTGATTTTTGTTGAGCTCTCGCGCACTCATAGACTTGCCAGTGGTTATAGCGAAGTGAATTCCTACGTAGTATTTTGTTGGTGCGGGGCACAGCTTGCTGTGCCCCGCATTTTTTCAGTTAAGCTTATCTTGTTTGACTTGGTCGGTATCTTTCTGGTTGCCCAACCAATCGTTCACTTGCTTCTCAGTCGCTTCTTTGGTGATGCCGTAAACTTCCTGGATCTTGCCTATCAAGTGGTCGCGCTTGCCGGCGATGACTTCGATTTGATCATCCGTGAGCTTGCCCCATTGTTGTTTGGCGTTGCCCTTGAATTGCATCCAGTTACCTTCTATACGATCCCAGTTCATGATTGAATTCCTTTCAATGGTTGATTACGGGCCAGCAAAAAATTGTTGGCCAAATGATTCTCGCTACCGACCTTGGCTAAAACGAACATGGTTGCGGCAATGAGTTCTAAGACAGCTGCTCTTAGAGTTCTAACATAAAGCAATTTGTAGTTTGAGTATGTCTGCCAGCGTACAGAGAGATAAAGTTTATTTGCCGAGCAATTCGCCTAACGGCCTCAACGATTCGACGCGATCACAAATGACTTTGGCAATCGCCACCAAGGGTCCTCCAAGCAGTAAGCCCCAGATTCCCCACATCCAGCCGAAGAACAGTAAGGCTATGAATAGGACGCTGGCATTGACACGCGCAAAGCGGCTCTGCAGCCATGTCATGAATAAAGACCCTACGGCTGTTGCCACCAGCAGCGACACACCTGCAACAGTCAATGCTTGAAGCGCTGTGCCAAATTGCATAAAACCCGCCATGCCGCTTACGATAGCAAGCACTACAGGACCAAGGTAGGGAATAAAATGGAGTATGCCCGCGGTGATTCCCCATACGCCTGCCTGCTCCATTCCCAGTGCGCTGAACGCAAGCCAGGTACTAAGGGCGACCAGCACATTCGAGCCCAACATGGCGAGCAGATAGCGTTGGATTTGCAGGTCAACCTCATCGAGAATCCGCACAGCGTCCTTCTTGCGTGATAGCGACGGCCCTACTAATTGCACCAGCTTGCGCCTGAAGTGGGCGCCTGAGGCCAATAAGAAATAAGTGAGTAACACAACAATCGGGGCTTGTGCAATAACCGTGAACAGCAACGCGGACTGGGTAAGTAAGTAGTCGCGCAGCCAGACACTGGACTCGCTTTCTCGGCTTTTCTCTATGGGTAAGGTCGGCCCTGCAGATTTTTTTTCACTCGCCGCATCCGCGGCGGCTCGCTGCAGCTCCGTGGCGGCTTCCTGTATTTTTTGCAGCGCGGTCGGCCCGCCTTCTTGCGCGGTGATGACCTGTTGACGTATTTTGCGCGCAGCCTCGGGAAGTTTTTCTATCATGGCAGTGGCGTCACCGCCCAACGAAAACGAAGCCCAGAACGTGCCTGACATGAGCGCCACCAACACCAAAGCCGCGCCAGCCGCACGCGGAATATGACGAGCACTTAACCAGTCCACGACCGGGTGCAAGGTATAGCTTGCAAGGATGCCGATCAGCAGAGGAACAAAAAACCCACGGGCAAGATATAGGGCGGCTGTAATCGCAATGACCGCGAGAATTCCCACACCCAGTGATATAGGTGTTTGGCGCGTCTGCAGAGGTGTGGGAAGGGTAGGGTCCGTAACCAAATCAGAGCCTGTAACAGGGGTAGACGCCTCTGTTCCGATATCGGCAGTAACAGGCGAGATCGCCTTCATGCTCGCTTCCCCCCGGTTGTTGGTGACCTTACTTTTTTCCCGACGCCATGCCTTGCAGCAAGTCCGCCATGTCATCGGCATGCTCTTCTTCCACGGCCAGGATGGATTCCAGCATGCGTCGCGTTGTCGGATCCTTATTGTCGAGATACTGAATAAAACCACGATAACTATCTATGGCGATGCGTTCTGCTACCAGATCTTCTTTAATCATATCCACCAGTGAAACACCTTCTACATATTCGGCGTGGCTGCGGCCCGATAAGCCGTCAGGCGAAAAATTTGGCTCACCACCAAGTTGGACGATACGTGCGGCGATCTCGTCCGCATGCCCTTGTTCCTCGTTCGAGTGCAGCAAAAATTCGTCAGCAACGCTTTTGGAATGATTGCCCTTAGCCATAAAATAATGTCGCCGGTAGCGCAACACGCAGACAATTTCGGTTGCCAACGATTCGTTTAAAAGCTTAAGCACCGTTTCGCGGTCCGCGTTGTAGCCAACGGTTACCGCACCTTCGCCAATATTTTGCCTAGCGTGTTTGCGCAAAATTTTTACATCTGTCGGCGTAGTTGCTTTCGACATATTTGTCTCTTGTTGAGAAGACTTTGTGCATTTATTACTTAACCAATCCTGCCTTAATGATATTCAAATCACTGTTGGCTGCGATTGCGTTTTATCTCGCGCGCTTCGGCCATGTCGCGGTCATATTGGACTTTCGCTTCCCGCAAGCAAACTGACCGCTCCGCCTTGGGCAAGGCCTTACATTCTTTTTGCGCCTCTTTATAAGCACCGCCAGCCTCGCTTATCGCGGTAATGTAAAACTCCTGCGGCGTGATGTCGGGTATGGCTGCTTTTGCCAATTCACGATCGTCCTCCGTTACTGCGAAACTACTGCTTGCGATGATGAACAAGGCAAACACAGCCACACTACGTAATGTTTTATTAAATGGAATGTTCATAACCGCTCCTGTAACAATTCTGGCAATAAATGATGAAAATATTTTTACGGGCTGGCAGGCCATCAAGGACGTTAATTTCTGCCTTGCCCATTCAATTTCATGTGCTTGGCGAAACTACCGCCAAAAATAAGTATGTTGCAAACAAAGACCAGGACTGCCGCGCCTGTGGCTGCCAAGAGCAAAACGTAAACAGAGTGCCCTGCGACACCTTCAATTCCCAGAAAATTAACCATGAAGCCCCCGTCTATGGCTCCCGTCATACCAAGTATCATATTGAGAGGGGAATCCCCGCCCTGATGGTTAATAAGCTTGTTGGCTATAAAACCGATGGATAGCCCAAGCACAGCCCAAATAAATATTGACATCATTTGCCTCCCTGATTTGGCAACAGGAATGCTGGTTCCCATGGCGGCGGCTGTGGAAAAGCGATGTGTTAGCCGTTTGGCCTAATCACGCCGTCTGTAATGCGCACATGATCGCCGTTGCGCCAATTTGAGCTGGCCTCATTGAATACGCGACTCGATCCGTTATCAAAGCGTACAGTGACCTCATAGCTCTTGGTAGTATTTCTGCGTTTCTCGATTTCATTACCGGCTACGGCCCCACCTACTGCGCCTGCCACGGTTGCCACGTCCTTACCTCGACCGTCACCCACTTGGTGCCCAAGCACACCACCTAGCACTGCCCCGCCCACTGCACCGATACCACTGGCAGTTCCGCCCGTATCAACCTCACGCGTGGATTCAATTACGCCACATTCCTGGCAAACGGGTTTGCTATTGGCACTTGCCGTATTCACCGGCGCCTTGTGCGGCTTTGCCGCGATTGTCTTTTCCGGTGCCTTTGTAATCTTGACTGGGTCAGATGGGCTTCCTATAGAGGTGGGTATCCAACCCATAAGTGCCGCCAGGCCAGCCATGCAGAAAAAGATAATTGCTACACCTGTCGCCCATATCAACGGATGGGGTGATTTTTTGATGAAGGTTGTGTTCATTTTGCTTCCTTTCAATTTGCGTGCCTTTAACGATCTTGTGCCGATCTCATTTAGGCAAGGAATGGAACGGCAAGTGAACATAAACTCGCTAGATTCAAGCTCGTGTTATAAAGAATGGCCTTCAACCCATATCTTGTCGGTACGGTGGCGCACATAAACTTATGCTCGCCCAAGATAAAACAAGTCGGCAGATGATGAGTGCGCCAAAGTCGCGCCTATGGATAGGCGTTAGGTATGGATTGACTGGTGGCCGACAAAAATGACGTCACACCGGACGACCGATTGAATTTTGCTACTCATTTGGTGCTGATGTGTATTTGAGCGCGCCTTGTTGAGCGACTTTGCCAGATACATTGCAATGTCAGCGTCTCTGATCAGATCAAGACAGTATTTCCCCACTCCTTCATACAGCACGAAACCAATGCTTGACATCACTGTAATGATTTTCCCATCAATCACATAAGGCGCAGCAAGATTGGTGCGTATCTTCTCTTTCACTGACTCCGCATTTTCCTGCCCATCAATTTCCGGCAACATCACGATAAATTCGTCTCCGCCGTAGCGGCAGACGGTATCGCTAGTCCGCACGCAGGTGGCCAAACGAGCTGCTACCTGCCGCAGTAATTTGTCCCCTGCTTCATGTCCGTATTTATCGTTAATATTTTTAAAGCCATCCAGATCGAGCAGGAGCAACGCCACTTGCTTATGTTGCCGCTCTGCCTGTGCCATTGCCTGCTTGAGCCGGTCCAACAGCAGCCTGCGATTGGGCAAGCCGGTAAGCTCGTCGTGGTAAGCGAAGTGGCGCGCTTCAGCGGCCCTGTACGCTAGCAGTACCAGCTTCTTCCTGTATCGAGCATTGGCGGCGGCAAGCGTCTCAATTTGCAGTTCAGCGTCTCTCAACTCCTGCTGGCTTGATGCAAGCGCGTTCTTCAGGCCTGCCAACTCCAAGTTCGCCTGATGTATTCTGGCATTGTCCAAGCCAGGAACGAATTCTTGTTGAGCCTCAGCGTGGGTGTTAAAAAAATTAGCCTGGAAACGAGCGCCTAGACTGTCAAATGCTGATGCAACAGTATGAGTGTTGCTGTTCAAAATCTGTTTTTTCATTGACTTATCCTTAGGCGCCACTGATCGATCACCGTAAAATGAGCAATACATCTTCCTGAGCGTGCGCCAGCTATGATTGCAGTAAATCGAGGCCAAACACATATGGCTAAATGCATCTAGTAAAAATCCCTCGTTCTATAGTCCGTGCTGCGATCTACAAATCCCCTTATATGCACGTTAGCCTCTTCTTTGGTGAAGCCATAGGCAATCTGTATTTTTCCCGGATAGCAAATCCCGCTTGCCAGCAATCACTTCTATCTGGTCATCCTTTAGCTTGCTCCATTGCGCTTTTACATTGCCTTTGAACTGCTTCCAGTTGCGTTCAATAATTTTCCAATTCCCTTCGGCCGCAATCCAACTCATATCAACCCCCTATATTTGAAATAAATTATGAGAATTGTCCACCAACTAATTTAGTCACGACCAATTCGTAAATCATTGCTGCGTTCGCGCAACGCGTGGGCGTATTTATTCCATTGCCAGGCGCAATCAAGTAGCAAACCTAGCCCTTATGTCAAAGACGGTCTGTGCGTTATCGCACATTAGCCCCGCTCGACGATAAACGAATTAATCGACTATAGCTTGAGCAAGATTTGATAAGTCTCGTTGCAATGCCGCGGCGTTCAGGATGGCGATACGCCTTGAAAAACTATCCGGCTTTGTACGCTGGCGTACAGACAGCTTTTGTCCTGCGAGTATGCTTCCTCATAAGGACGTGATGGTGACACCCTGAGTAACAGGGGTTACGGCATAGCCTAATAAGGAAACTTCGTTTCAAAGGAACAAATGCCGGAATGCATATATTGCTTTTGCTGGCGCGCTGAAGAAAGCAGCATAGGCGCGCACGAGAGTTTTCTCGGAGGCAGTGCCGCTACGACTGGCTAAAGGAGAAATAAAATGTCCATAGGAACAATTCTGCTGATTATTCTGGTGTTGATGCTGATTGGCGCGATTCCAACTTGGCCCCATAGCAAGGGCTGGGGTTACGGTCCCAGCGGCGGTCTTGGTCTAATCGTGGTGATCCTGTTAGTGCTGTTGCTAATGGGCAGGATATAGATATCTGATCTAGCTTAGTTTCATATTGCTTTAAGAAATGCTGCGCGCTTTACTTTTGTTAATACTGCAGTGAAACAGGACTAACGTAACTAATTGATTTTATTTAATTTTTTAATAGCTTAAATTCTTAATTTAATTGGAGAACAAAATCATGACTTACCTTAAACGCTTACCCATTTTTTTTATGACTGCACTGGTTGTTTTATTTGCCGGTTGCGCATCGACGCCTACGCAGGAAGGGACGGGAGAATATATTGACGATACGGTATTGACGACGAAAGTGAAGGCGGTGGTTTTCAATGAGCCCACCCTGAAGTCTGCCGAAATCAACGTCGAGACTTTCAAAGGCGTGGTGCAGCTTAGCGGCTTTGTAAGCTCCCAAGCTGACATCAATAAGGCGATTGAAGTAGCCCGTGGCGTCAAAGGCGTAAAGTCAGTGAAGAATGACATGCGGCTCAAGTAAAGATTGATTGAGCCTGCAAATAACACTGGCCGAGGGATCGGCCATTTATTGAAAGGAAATAAAATGCTCCACTATACCGTCGTGTTTCTGGTGATCGCTCTGATCGCTGCGCTATTCGGCTTCACCGGCATTGCAGTCGGCGCAGTCGCGATCGCCAAAATCCTGTTCTATATTTTTCTCCTGTTGTTCGTTATTTCGCTTGTATTTGGACTGGTCCGGAGCAGGTAGAGGGATAGGCGATTATCGTCCTGCCGAATTCGGCGAGACGACGGAAGGGGTACGCCGACAATCGCTTTGCCTTTAGTTCAGGTGAGTGGTTGTTTTATGCTGCCGAAAAACCCAGGAGCAAT
Organism: Burkholderiales bacterium; assembly: GCA_049695115.1. Classification (GTDB taxonomy): domain Bacteria; phylum Pseudomonadota; class Gammaproteobacteria; order Burkholderiales; family JBEEJL01; genus JBEEJL01. The sequence goes on from JBAVRP010000044.1 coordinate 19,458, forward strand.
AGCATGCGACCGACAAAGTCCAAATCCTGGTTTACCCATTTTGCAAAATGGACCGCGCGGGCAACTGGCAGACCTTCCGCTTTTGGCTTGGCTGTAGTGGTTATTTTCGTTTGGATCGTCACCGGTCCAATATTCGGGTTTGGCGATACATGGCAGCTGGTAATCAATACCGGCACCACCATAGTCACTTTCCTGATGGTATTTTTGATTCAGAATACCCAGAACCTTGAATCCGAGGCCGTGCAAGTCAAGTTGGACGAACTGATCCGCGCAAGCGAAGGGGCGCATAACGCGCTTTTGGACTTGGAGCAATTGGAAGAAGAAGAGTTGGACCGCATACGCGCCAAATACCAAAGACTGGCCGAACGTGCCAGATCGGATTTACTGCTGGGCAATATTGATACGGGCTCCCCTAAAGTGGACGAGGATGAAATAGCTTAGCCAGCCGCTATTGGTTTTCGTTCCAATGAAACTTGTGCAACAATCGATGCAGCACGGGGACGAACACGAGGCCGGCTACGACGATAAACACCAAGCCAGCGTAGAGCGCATACATCCCGGCAAATATTTTCCCGCCATTCGTCTTCGGCGCATCTACAGGCCCCATGCCACCGAGCAGCATGGCGCTATTGAGAAACGCATCACGCCAGTCCAGGTCTTCGAAGTAGCCATAGCCCATCATGCCAATCAAAAGAGAGCCGAGCAGCAGACCCGTAGCGCCCGCGGCATGCAGCATAAGGCGCCGGATGAAATGTTTACGCGGTAGCGGTGGGTGCTTGCGCGATTCGTACATAAATTCCTGTTAACTGGTTTGCTATATATCTACTTGCTGCCTGGCACCGGGGCGAACCATCTCTATGGGCTGCACCCATTGGTCAAACTCTTTTTCCGTAATATAGCCCAAGGTCATCGCCGCATTCTTGAGCGTGCTGCCATCGCGGTGCGCCCGTTTAGCGATCTCGGCAGCACGATCATACCCGATATGCGGGGTCAAAGCGGTCACCAACATCAACGAGCGGTTTAACAGTTCTCTTATCCGTTCGCGGTTAGGTTCAATGCCGCGCACGCAGTGCTCTTCGAAACTCGCCATTCCATCGGCCAGCAGCCGCACGCTCTGGAGAAAGTTGTAGGCGATAAGAGGCTTAAACACATTCAACTCGAAATTACCCGAGGCTGCGCCCACAGTGAGCGCAATGTCATTACCGAATACCTGGCAGCACAGCATGGTAATCGCTTCGCATTGGGTCGGATTGACTTTGCCCGGCATGATTGAACTTCCCGGCTCATTTTCGGGAAGACTGATTTCTCCTAACCCGCTGCGCGGCCCTGAGGCCAGCCAGCGCACATCGTTGGCAATTTTCATGAGCGCGGTTGCAAGTGTCTTGAGCGCGCCGTGGGCGGCTACCAGGACATCGTGCGCGGCGAGTGCAGCGAATTTATTATTGGCACTGCGGAATGGCAAGTTGCACTCCGCTGCCAGTTTTGCCGCTACAAGACCACCGAACCCCGCGTGCGTATTAAGACCGTTGCCCACCGCCGTGCCGCCGACTGCCAGTTCACATAGAGCAGGAATGGCAGCCGTGATGATTGCCTGCGCATGGTCTAGTTGGGCCACATAGCCGGAGAACTCCTGTCCGAGCGTCAGCGGCGTCGCATCCTGCAAATGAGTGCGACCGATTTTGACAATATCGTTGAAAGCGTTGGATTTGGATTCGAGCGTGGCGCGTAGCGTACGCAAGGCAGGCAAAAGTCTATTGGAGACAGCCATCGCAGCGGCCACATGCATCGCGGTAGGGAAAATATCGTTGGATGATTGGCCCAGATTGACTTCATCGTTTGGATGCACCAAACGGGCTTCTCCAGCAACGCCGCCCAGCAACTGCGAAGCTCGGTTGGCGAGTACTTCGTTCATATTCATGTTGGTCTGAGTGCCCGAACCAGTCTGCCAAACTGAAAGCGGGAACTCAATTGCGTGGCGTGCCGCCAAGACCTCTTCGGCCGCTTGAGAGATGGCCGACGCTTTGTCAACATTAAGCAGACCTAATTCGCCATTAACCTTTGCGCAGATTTGTTTTACCAAGGCCAATGCCAGGATCAGCTCATCCGGCATACGTTCGTGTGAAATATGAAAATATTTTAGCGAGCGCTGCGTCTGCGCACCCCATAGCCGCTCGGTCGGAACCTCAACACTACCGAGCGAATCACGTTCAATTCGAGCCGTCACCATGGCGTTCCGTGCAACGATTACTTTTTGTTGCCGCCTTTTGCGGCGTCCTTGATGCTATCGCCAGCTTTTTCCATCTGCTGTCCAATGTTTCCCATCGCTTTATCAACTTCCTTGCCCGCTTGCTCTGCGGGGCCTTCCTGTTTTTGGCAGCTGGATATAGCAAAAATCAACACAATTATAATCAAGACCGCGCAGAACATCTCATTGAATTTTGTCATTTGCATCTCCTATTGAAGTTAGGTTGGCTTGACGAGGAAGACGGTATCGACGCAGGCTTGACCCGTCGCCGGCCCCAACAAACAAACTTAAGGAAACTCTGATTAAGTCCCCGCATCCAATCGAACAAATGTAATATTTGAATGATGGGATACGAGGGAGGAACGACGATGAAACAGACCACCTTTGCCACTGCCGGATTCGACAAATACG
>JBAVRP010000045.1:0-3271 GCA_049695115.1 Burkholderiales bacterium
GGCGTATTTGTCGAATCCGGCAGTGGCAAAGGTGGTCTGTTTCATCGTCGTTCCTCCCTCGTATCCCATCATTCAAATATTACATTTGTTCGATTGGATGCGGGGACTTAATCAGAGTTTCCCTAACTGACATTTCGTGGAAGTTTTTTCATTTTGCCGACCTTGATATTCTCAGTTCTTGCCTCGGAAGTAGTCATGGCGAACAGAGTTTTTTCATGGGATTAGCCTGCTACCCTGTCTAATCAACACATAAATTCATTGCTTCCTCTTGATATTAAACTATTAATTCAGAAATTTTCCTCCACGAAAAGTCACTTAGCTCATATCGCAATTGAGCGGATTTATTATCAGCAACCGCGCTAATGACGGCAACAAATCCAGCCCGGTGTCGGCTTTCACGCACCGGGCTTTTAAATTCATTTCTACTTTCGTTGCTTCATCCAGTTCACCTTCGGCCGCAAACGTGATCAGGTTGCCTTTGTCTTCAGAGGCAAACGAAATCACGTTTCCTTCGAAGGCATCGTTTAGTCGCTCCATGCTGGCCTTCTGCACTTTACTGCCACCAAGCAGATTAACCACCAGCATGCCGTTATCAGCGAGGCGCGCGCGACAGGATTCGTAGAACGGCATCGAGTCCAGCTGTCCTGGTTTGGCGTCGGCGTCGAAGCCGTCGATCATGATGAGGTCGAACCTGCGTCCTTTGCGGCTAATATATTCAACGCCGTCGGCGATGTCGATTTTGATTCGGCGCGGATCTTCGGGCAATTTGAAAAAATGCCGCGCGACTGGAACGACTTCAGGGTTGATTTCGACGACAGTGATTTTCGTTTGCGGCAAGTGGTGGTAAAAGAATTTCAGTAACGACCCGGCGCCTAAACCAATTAGCAGAACATGTTTCGGCCAGGCTTCATTTTTGCGCAATAATAAACACGCCATCATCTCGCGCGTGTAGGCAAGTTCTAACGCGTTGGGCCTGCGTATGCGCATCGCGCCTTGAATCCAGTCAGAACCGAAGTGCAGGTAGCGCACGCCTGCTTCTTCGCTGGCTTCAATGCTGCCGAATTCATAACTCATAAATAGTCAATATAATCATATAGTTATTATACAACGCATCTGTATGCGTGACGCTAAATATGATGCAATTGTTCTATGGCTTCATCAATCCGAAAAAATATTTTTCCTGGCAACAAGTGCTGCGCAAAATTCGCCTGCTGCAATTTGTCCATTACCGGGCCTTTCACTTCGGCCAAATGAAAACCGACGCCGGCGGTGCATAAATCATGCGCGACACTTTCCAGCATTTCGAACGCCGTGCTGTCGATGTGATTGATTGCCGTGCAAAGCAAGACAACATCTCGTGTTGATTTTTGCGCAGCTTCTGTTAACTGATTACGCACAATAGCAGCGTTGGCAAAGCTGAGACTTTCATCGACGCGGAAAATCCGCAGGCCGGGCCAGGTTTCCACTTCGTGTCGTTTGATGTTGCGGAAATGCTGCGTGTCTTTTACGCGGCCGACTTCGGCCATGTGCGGGTGGGCAGCACGCCACAAAAATAACAAAATGGAGGCGGCGATTCCCGCGAGCAATCCACGCTCAATGCTCAGCACCAATACCAGAATGGCTGTCAGCGCGAAAATCAACGCGTCACTTTTGTCGGTATGCAATATATCCAAGAAGCCGCGTACATTAATCAACGGCAACACAGCGACCATGATGATAGCGGCCAGCGCAGTTTTAGGAATATGCGCGAACCATTTGGCGAACAACAGCAACGACAGTCCGGCAATGACGGCCGTCACGATGGACGCGATTTGCGTTTTTGCGCCTGACGAATAATTTACCATGGTGCGGCTTAGTCCGCCGGCTACCGGCATAGCGCCGAAAAAACCGGCCGCAGCATTCGCCACGCCCAGCGCGACGAATTCACGGTCCGGGTTGATGGTTTCCCTCGCGCGGCTGGCCAACGATTGCGCGATGGCGATGCCTTCGACATAACCGATGACGGCAATCATGAACGCGGCAGGCAATAAGGTCAGCCAATCGCGGCTCTGTAACGGCGCGAAGCTGAATGTTGGCAAAGAAGAAGAAATGACGCCGACGCGCGCAACTAAATCGGACGAGTCGAACGCATAAGCAGCCAAGGCGCAAAGCACAATCAAGACTAATGGTATGGATTTGATGATGGCGTTCTGACCGGCTACAGGCAAAGCGGTTTTTTTGAGCAGGCCGGCAAAAGGTTTTGCCGCGATTAGTAACAAAGCGATCATCGCCACACCCAAAGCGAGGGTCACGGACTGCAATTGTCCCAAGCCAGAGACAATTTCGCGGTAACTTTGCCAGCCGTGGATTTCCTTTGGGCCCTGGTATCCGGCAAGCTGCGGCACCTGGCTAAATAGTATCAGCACCGCAGCACCAGTAGTGAAACCGGACAACACCGGATGGCTCACCAAATTGACCAGCCAGCCGGCTCTCAATATGGCAAGTAACGCAAATATTGCTGCGCATTCCAGCGCGAGCAATGTGGCGTTTTGCGTGACATCCGCGCCAAGTTGATTATTCGCCAGCGCTGCCGCCACCATAATTGCAGCGACTGACACCGGGCCAACAGACAGAGTACGACTGGTGCCGAACAACGCGTAGGCTGCAGGCCCAATCACACTCGCATACAAACCCATTTGCGGCGGCAAGCCTGCAAGCAACGCAAACGCGACGCCTTGCGGAATAATTAGTAACGCCGTAATGATACCCGCAACAGCATCCGCCGACAGCGACGACTTTACATACGAATTGAAATCACTGACAGTGGGTATAAAATAATTCAATATAATCAATTATTTATTTTATTTTGATTTACGCATATCGAGTCAGGATAGCGGAAATATGTTCGATCTTTTTTTGCAAACCCGGCGTAACGCCGGATTGATTCGCCAGTTGATGATCCAGCGCGCAGGCCACCATGACATGGAAAGTCTTGTCCAACGCACGGCGCGCGGCAGCAAGTTGTTGCGCAATCGCCTCACAGTCTACTTCGCTTTCGATCAACTGTTGGATGCCGCGTAGCTGACCCTCAATTCGTTTCAGGCGCAGCACTAGCGAGCGCTTGTCTTTGTGGCTATGCAGCTTCTGCATTATTCACCTATACCGACTTAAGGAAACTCTGATTAAGTCCCCGCATCCAATCGAACAAATGTAATATTTGAATGATGGGATACGAGGGAGGAACGACGATGAAACAGACCACCTTTGCCACTGCCGGATTCGACAAATACGC
>JBAVRP010000046.1:0-54452 GCA_049695115.1 Burkholderiales bacterium
GGATAACCCGTACCCAAAGCTGAATTCAATAACGAATTACGCATCTTTAGCCATCATTTCGACCATGACGATTTTGGTTTCAACAAAATATTTTTGCGCAGTCACTTAATCAGAGCTTCCTTAAATGGATGTCTCAATACAATCGTCTGATCGCGATCCGGCCCGGTGGACACCATATCGACCGGTACGCCGCAGACGGCTTCCATACGTTTGAGATACGCCTGCGCGTTCGCGGGCAGTTTACCGAATTCACGAATGCCGACCGTATTGTCTTTCCAGCCCGGCGTCATTTCGTACACCGGCTCGCATTGTTCGATTGCTTCGGCACCGAAGGGCAGAATATCGTGCGCGACGCCGTCGATTTTGTAGCCGACGCAAATCTGCAATTCCTCGACACCATCCAGCACGTCAAGTTTGGTCACGCACAAACCCGACACGCCGTTGATTTGTATCGAGCGTTTCAATGCCGCGGCGTCGAACCAGCCGCAGCGGCGCGCACGCCCCGTGGTCGCACCGAATTCATTGCCTTTGGTGGAAAGATGTTTGCCAATTTCGTCGTCAAGCTCCGTCGGGAAGGGTCCGCTGCCGACGCGGGTGGCGTAAGCCTTGGTGATGCCAAGCACGTAATGCAACATCTGTGGGCCGACGCCGCTGCCCGCAGACGCTGCGCCGGCGACGCAATTGGAGGAAGTGACAAACGGATAGGTACCGTGGTCGATATCGAGCAGCGTGCCTTGCGCGCCTTCGAACAAAATGTTTTTGCCGGCTTTGCTCATGTCGTACAGTTGGCGCGGCACATCAGCCACCATCGGTTTGAGGCGCGAAGCGAACTTCAGCGTGTCATCGAGAGTCTTCTGAAAATCGATCGTATCGACTTTGAAGTAATTTTTCAAAACAAAATTGTGATAGTCCAGCAACTCGCGCAGTTTAGCGGCAAAGCGTTCGGGGAAAAATAAATCCTGCAAACGAATGGAGCGGCGCGCGACTTTATCTTCATACGCCGGACCGATACCGCGGCCGGTGGTGCCGATTTTGGCTTCGCCTTTGGCGGCTTCGCGCGCGATGTCGAGCGCCACGTGATAGGGCAAAATCAGCGGGCACGCTTCGGAAATACGCAAACGACCCGCAGTGCTCACGCCCATCGCCTCAAGCGTGTCGACTTCTTTCAACAATGCTTCCGGCGACACCACCACGCCGTTGCCGATATAACACGCCACACCCGCGCGCAGAATGCCGGACGGGATAAGGTGCAGCACGGTTTTTTTGCCGGCTATGACCAGCGTATGCCCAGCGTTATGTCCGCCTTGAAACCGCACCACGCCGTCGGCGTGATCGGTCAGCCAATCCACCAGTTTGCCTTTACCTTCGTCGCCCCACTGCGTACCGATTACCACTACATTTTTTGCCATGTCACATGCTCAGTTCGATTAGATTTTTTTGACTTGCCACGCACTGTTAACCAACACCAACTCACGGTCGCAATCCAATTCAGCGCGATGGGCGAGACCGCCCGGCAAATCAACTTTGACGACTTCACCTTTACCACGTAACTCTTTTATTATATTTAATAAATTAACATCATCCGAGGCGGGCGCGAGTATGCCGCGAGCAATAATTTTTGCCGGATATTGTCGCGCCAATTCGCGCAAGTCCATATCGAATCCGGTTGCCGGACGTGCGCGTCCAAATGCTTTGCCGACCTGGTCGTAACGTCCGCCGCGCGCGATGGCATCGGCATAACCCGGCGCGTATGCGGCAAACACGACGCCGCTGTGATAATGATAGCCGCGCAATTCCGCCAGGTCGAAACTGATGTGATCCACGCTGCCGGTCAGTTTTTGCGCCAAAGATTTCAAATCATTTAACGCGGAGGATATATCCGCCAAAGCCGGTAATTTTTTCTGCGCTACGTCCAGAACCTGCTGGTCGCCGTAAAGCTCCGGTAACAAACGCAACGCATCGCGCGAGACTGCAGGCAAGGCCTGCGTCAGCTCGCGCAACGCGGGAACATCTTTTGCCAGCAAAGCGCGGAACATTTCACCCTCTTGCTCGGGGGATATCGAAGCTTGGCGTGCCAACGTTCTGAAAATCCCGACGTGGCCTAAATCCAAAGTTGCGCCTTTCACACCACTCAAGCGCAAAGCTTCCAGCATTAGCCGCTGGATTTCCACATCGCTCTCGATGCCTGAGTGTCCGTACAACTCCGCGCCGATTTTCAGCGGCTCGCGTGATTGCGCAATACCTGATGGCAAGGTGTGGAGCACACTGCCCGCATAACACAGGCGCGTGACGCCCTTGCGGTTGAGCAAATGCGCGTCTATGCGCGCGACTTGCGGAGTAATGTCGGCGCGGATACCGATCTGGCGGCCGCTCAACTGATCGACCAGTTTGAAAGTGGCGAGATCCATGTCGCGCCCGGTGCCGGTCAGCAGCGATTCGACATGTTCCAGTAACGGCGGCATGACCAGCTCGTAACCGTGGGCGTGAAATAAATCCAGTAACGCACGGCGCACATGTTCGATACGCTGCGCCTCGGGGGGCAGGATATCTTCGAGGTATTCGGGTAACAGCCAATTACGCATGGAAAATGAAAAATCAGTTGATAAACAGAAGGAGCAATAAGCCGGCGACAATGGATGCCAGCCCCATAAAACGCAGTTGGCCGTCTTTCATGTCCAGCGCTTTGCGGAAAACTTCACGCCAGCCGGACGGCGCAAGCAAAGGGCCGAGTCCTTCGACAATCAACATGAAGGCGAGCCCAATCAGCCAATTGCTCATGCCGCCCTACTTCGCCGCTTTTCCGGCGTTTTTCAGGTATTTGAAAAAATCCGAGTTTGGATCGAGCAGCATCACATCGCTTTTATTTTTGAAAGCCTTTTGATACGCATCCAAACTGCGGGTGAAGGAATAGAATTCGGGGTTCTGGTTAAACGCCTTGGCATAGATCCCCGCTGCTTTGGCATCGCCCTCACCTTTAGTGCTCTGCGCATCGCGATAGGCTTCGGCCAGTATCACTTCGCGCTGACGATCCGCATCGGCCTTGATTTTTTCCGCCTGGCCGGCGCCGGTCGAACGCAACTCGTTGGCGACGCGTTTGCGTTCGGCTTCCATGCGGCGATAAACCGATTCACTCACGTCGGTCGGTAAGTCCACACGCTTGAGGCGAACGTCGATCACCTTGATGCCGATGCTGGTAGCGTCCTTGTCGGCTTTTTCGCGCATGATTTCCATTACCTTGTCGCGTTCGCCGGAGACCAGATCATGCACCGTGCGGTTGCCGAACTCGGCGCGCAAGTCATTGTTGACGGTTTGGGTCAAGCGCGTTTCGGCGCTGAGAATGTCGCCGCCACGGTTGGCAACATAAAACTTTTTCACGTCGTCGATTTTCCATTTAACAAAGGAATCGACCAGCACCGGCTTGTTTTCAAGTGTATTGAAGCGCTCGGATTCGCCGCTGTCCATAGTGCGAATGCGGATATCGAAAAAGCGCACGTTTTGAATTAGCGGTATTTTTGCGTACAAGCCCGGCTTGGTTTTGACATCAATCACTTCGCCCAACTGGAATACCAAGGCATGTTCAGTTTGTTTGACGGTATAAAGGCTCAGGCTGGCGAGCACCAGCAGAATCAAGGCAACAATCAATATAATGGGCAGGGATCTATTCATGATCAGCGGCCCTCCCGATCACGGCTTCTGCTGTCACGCGGGCGGGTATCAGGCAAAGCGGCGGAAGAAGACGGCGGCGTGGAAATACTGGACGCAACGGTTTCGGACGACGAGCCGCTGATCTGCATCAATTTATCCAGAGGCAAATATAGCAGATTATTGCCGCCGGATTTCTGGTCGATCATCACCTTGCTGGTATTGGAAAGCATCTGTTGCATGGAGTCGAGATAAATTCGCTCCCGCGTCACTACCGGGGCCTTTTCGTACTCGGCCAGCACTTGGCTGAAGCGACTCGCTTCGCCTTCGGCGTTGGCCACTACCCGTTGCTTATAGCCGTTTGCCTCTTCAATCAGGCGCGAGGCATTGCCGCGCGCGCGCGGGATTACATCGTTGGCGTATGCCTGACCTTCATTCTTCTGCCGCTCCAGGTCCTGGCCGGCTTTTACCGCATCGTCGAACGCGGCTTGCACTTGTTCAGGCGGCTGTATGCTTTGCATATTGACGCGATCTATTTTGATACCGCTTTCGTAGCGGTCAAGAATCTGTTGCATCAAATTACGCGTACTGTCGCCGATGACTTCTCGTCCGGTTTGCAAAACAAAATCCATTTTGCTTTTGCCCACCACCTGGCGGATAGATGTCTCGGCCGCCTGGCGTACCGAGTCATCCGGTAATGTCTTGTTTTTAAACAAAAAATCTTCAGGATTTTTCACCGTAAATTGGACTGAAAATTGCACATCGACGATGTTTTCATCATCGGTCAGCATCAATGATTCCTGCGGCTGTTTTTGCTTGGTGCCGCGATAACCGATGGTCACCGTGCGGTTTTGTGCCACGTCCACCACTTCTACCGACTCTATGGGATAGGGCCAGTGCCAGCGCGGGCCAGGCAGAGTAGTCACGCCGCGATATTTTCCGAAAGTGAGTTCCACGCCGCGACGACCTTCCTGCACGATGTAAAATCCGCTGGCGAGCCACACCCCCAGTACTATGAATGCGATCAGGCCGGCGCCGCCGCCGAGTTGTTTCATGCTGGGCGTGTTGGAGCCATTGCCGCTTGACGGAGGCCCGCTGCGCTTACCGCCAAAAAGACCGCCGAGTTTGTCAGTAAACTTGCGCCAGATTTCGTCCAGGTCCGGCGGGCCGTCGTTATTTTTCTTTCCCCATTGGGGATCATTGAGCGCCATGGTATATCCGAAGATGATTAAGTTGAATTCAGTCAGCTACCCGTAAAGCGGATTTTTGATTAGTTACTGATTTGGCTGTATGCGTATTGCCTTGCGTTGCTTGTTCTGCCCAGCTCAATAAAGCCCTGGGAATCAGTTCTATTCCCGCGCCGCTCAGGGCGCTGACACGAACGGCGGTAATTCTACCATATTCGTCATGTTCCACCCCAGGCTGCCATTCGGGATGTGCGTCGATTTTGTTATAAACCAGGATTTGAGGAATAAGCGCCGCGCCGATTTGTGCCAGCACGGAATTTACCTCCTCGATCTGCTGCTCGCGTGCAGGATTGCAGGCATCGACGACATGCAACAACAAATCCGCGCTGGCGGTTTCTTCCAGCGTGGCGCGAAATGCGGCAACCAAAGTATGCGGCAAGTGACGGATGAAACCGACGGTATCGGAGACTACGGCAGAATGTTTCGGGTCGAGGTAAAGTTTGCGCGTCGTTGTATCTAGGGTGGCGAATAACTGGTCGGCCACATATGTCTTCGATTTGGTGAGCTTGTTGAACAGCGTGGATTTGCCCGCGTTGGTATAACCCACCAGAGACAAATTCAGCACCTTGCCATCGCGACGGCCTTGCTGTTGGGTAATTCGCTGGCGGCGGACTTTTTTCAGCCGCTCCTGTAGGAATTTGATGCGCGTGCCGATAAGGCGCCGGTCGGTTTCCAATTGGGTTTCGCCAGGGCCACGCAAGCCGATACCGCCCTTTTGCCGCTCCAAGTGTGTCCAGCCGCGCACCAGGCGCGTACTCAAATGCTGGAGCTGCGCCAGTTCGACCTGCAATTTGCCTTCGTGGCTGCGTGCGCGCTGGGCAAAAATATCCAGAATCAGATTAGTGCGATCCAGCACGCGCACGTTGAGATCACGCTCGAGATTACGCTGCTGAACCGGAGAAATATTGTGATTGAAAATCACCAGATTGGCTTTGAGGCCTTCGACGGCCTCGCCCACTTCGAGCAACTTGCCGCTGCCAATAAAAGTGGACGTATCCGGCTTGGCGCGTTTGCCCGTCAGCACACCCAATACTTCCACACCTGCGCTCTGCGTAAGAAGCCTCAGTTCGTCGAGGCTGTCAGCATGATCGGGGGTGCCGAAGTCGAGACTCACCAGTACGGCCTTGTCCCCTCCATTCGGGCGATCAAACATAGGCAATGCTGGCCGCAGTGCCGGTGGAATTGGGCTGCAGAAAATTCAAGTTGCAGATTGTGGGCATGCGCCTATTTTACCAATTCCCAAGCGGGCGAATTCGCAAAAGAAACAGACGCGTGCTGCGGGTCAATCGGCCGGGGGTTCAAATGAAACACTGACAGGACGAGCCGGCACCACAGTGGATATGGCATGCTTATAAACCATCTGGGTAACCGTATTCTTGAGCAAAACCACATATTGGTCAAATGACTCAACCTGTCCTTGTAGCTTGATTCCATTGACTAAATAAATCGAAACAGGAACATGCTCTTTGCGCAACACGTTCAGAAATGGGTCTTGTAACAATTGCCCTTTGGTACTCATATTTTATTCTCCATATTGTTAACCGCTGGGGCGGCCGGGTTATTTCGGATATTTAATATTAGAAGCTATTTGGGGATAAGCAAGCCCAATTCAAGCTTGGTTTTAGAATGAGTTGGATTATGATTAACCCACAAAGTTTACTTTAGGACAATTAAATTTTTGTTTCCTTGAGATAACTCACTGCTGGGAATCAATATCCACCAAACATTTTGCGGCCACGACGGCGCTTTCGGCGGGCCGTATTTTCTTCTTTTTCCGTCAGCGGCGGGGGTTTTCGTCCCGCGAACGGATTGGCGCCCTGATTAAACTGCACTCGCAATGGCGTGCCGCGTAGTTCGAACACGTCGCGGAATCTATGCTCCAGATAGCGTCGATAAGTGTCGGCTATGTGGTTCACCGCTGTGCCATGCACCACTACCAGCGGCGGATTATGGCCACCCTGGTGGGCATAGCGCAGCTTCGGCCGGAACGGACCTGCTTTCGGCGGCTGGTGTTGCTGCACTGCCGCCATTAACGCGCGTGTCAGCTTCGGCGTAGGCAGTCGTACCATGGCTGCGGCGTAGGCGCTATCGACGGACTTGAACATAGCCGGCACGCCCATCCCGGTGAGCGCGGAGATGTAATGAAAATTGGCGAAAGACAGAAAATCCAGTTTGCGCGAAATATCATTTTTCACTGTGTCGCGGCGCGAGGTTACCAATCCGTCCCATTTATTCACTGCAACAACCAATGCGCGCCCTGCCTCGAGAATAAAGCCGGCAATGTGGGCGTCCTGTTCGGACACTTCGGTGCTGGCATCCAGCACCAGCACCACCACATTGGCATCTTCCACCGCTTGCAGGGTTTTGATGACGGAAAATTTTTCCACCGCTTCAAATACCCTGCCGCGCTTGCGGATCCCCGCTGTATCTATCAGCGTATAGGGTTTGCCTTCACGCTCGAACTCTATGTAGATACTGTCACGCGTCGTGCCCGGCTGGTCAAAAGCTATAACGCGCTCTTCACCCAGCAAACTATTCACCAGCGTGGATTTGCCCGCATTGGGACGGCCGACAATGGCGATTTTCGGATGATCGGTTTCCTCAGGCTCTTCGTCAACTGCGGAAAAACCTTCGAGTACCAACTCCATCAGTTCGTTGACGTTTTCTCCGTGGGCGGCGGAAATCGCCAGCGGGTCGCCCAATGCCAGCTCATGGAATTCGGCAGTGACCACGGCAGCACGCATTCCCTCAGCCTTGTTGACCACCAGCCACACCGGTCGGCCGGCCTTGCGCAATTCAGCCGCGATCAGGCGGTCGTGTGGCGTGACGCCCTGGCGCACATCGACCAGAAAAATAATGACGTCCGCTTCGGCTATGGCCTGCAAAGTCTGCTTGGCCATCTCATGATAAATACCTTCTTTGGTCACCGGCTCCAAACCGCCGGTATCAACGGCGATAAACGGTTTGTCGCCCACTCGCCCCTGGCCGTAGTGGCGGTCGCGCGTCAGCCCGGGCAAATCCGCCACCAGGGCAGCGCGGCTTTTGGTCAACCGGTTGAACAAAGTGGATTTGCCGACGTTCGGGCGGCCCACGAGTACGACGGTGGGTTTCATAGAACTGCTTTCAACCTACATAATGCTTGGGTGAAAAAACAAAGCGCCGGTTGCACGCAACTGGCGAACAGGCAAGAACGAAAAATTATTGCGCGGCGAAAGCGTACACGCCACCGCGACGGGTTTGCATAATGATCGCGTCGGCGCCCGCCTGCGGCGCGGCGGAAATTGCACTGCCGTCGGTGGACAAACGGGCGAGCAATGCACCATCCGTCACCGACAAGGCGTGGACATAACCTTCCACGTCCCCAATGAGAATCCGGTTACCAGCGATCGCAGGTGCGCTCAGTCGGCGGCCGGTTAATTTGCTGTTTTTCCACAAGCTCGCGCCGGATTTTTTGTCGAATGCCTGCACTGTGCCACGGTCATCGCTGACGTAAATGTTTTTGTCATCGGCAACCAGCCCGCTGCTGCTGGACACGTCCTGCGACCAAACCACATTGCCGTTTTGCATCTCGAAACAGGCGAGTTTGCCCTGATAGGCGACGGCGCACACTCGCTCTCCGTCCACCAGCGGTGTGCTCGACACGTCGGCTACGCGATCCAACTCAGTGGCGCCACGGGGCAATGCCACGCTGGCTTCCCAGCCTATGCCGCCGCTGGCAATGTCCAGCGCGACCAATTTACCGCCGGGGAATCCGGCAAACAGTCCGCCGCGCGACACAGCCTGTGCGGCAGGCGTACGCAAAGTGAGCGGAGGTGTGGCGCGCTGATACACCCATTTGCGTTTGCCGTCCGCCGCATCGAGCCCGAACAGGCGGCCATCGGCGGATCGCGCGATGACCACTCGCCCGTCCACTGTAGCAGGCGAAACGATTTCACCGGCGAGTTCGGATCTCCACAAGCTTTTACCATTGATGTCGTAGGCGAGCAGCGTTCCCTTACTGGTGCCCACGACGACTATGTCATCTCCCGCACCGACTCCCCCGCTGAGTTTTTGCCCGGCATCGATGCGCCAGCGTTGGCGGCCGTTAGTCGCGTCGAAAGCGATGATTTCGCCGTTTTTCCCTGCGGCGTAAATTGAATTACCGGAAACCGCAGGCACGAATACCTGATCGTCGCTGCCGCTTACAGAAGACTGCCACAGGGTCTTAATATTGCCGCTGGAAGTGAAATCTGGCAGGGCGGGTATTTTGCTGCCGCTGAAAAGGCCGCAGCCAGCAAGGGCGATGGCGACGCTGGCGCACACCAGGGCGCGCTGGCTGAGTTTTTTTTCCGGGCTGAATCTTCGCATTACTTGTCGTCCCCAATAAGATCGAGTTTCATCTGAGTAATCTGCCTGGTGGATGAGCGAGCGTCTTCTTTTGCCAGCGCGGCGCGGTAAGCAGCGCGGGCCTCCGGTAATTTGGCCTGGGCGGCGAAAATATCGCCGCGTAAATCCTGCACACGCGGAATCGAGGCTTCGTCCTTCACTTCATCAAGCAATTTCAACGCATCGTCGTATTTTTTCTGGTCCAGCAACACACCGGCAAGGCGCAGGCGCGCTAGATTGCGAAATGCGGCGTCGTCCGATTTTTCCGCCACCCATTTCAATTGCGTCGTGGCCGCGTCGGTATCCTTGGCTTCAAAACTGGCCTTCGCTGAAACTAATGCAGCGCGTGCGGCGTAAGCCGATGCGGGAAATTGGGCTTTCAGCGCGTCCGCGGCAGTAGCGATTTTTTTCGCGTCGTTTTCCTTGCCGGCTTTTTCCACGTTATCGAACAACACGGCCGCAGATTCGCCTAAATTTTGTTTATATACACGCCAGCCCTTGACGGCGCCGAACGCCAACAGCCCAGCTAGGAGGGAAAGAATCACGACTTTCCCGTTTTCTTTCCACCAGTCTTTAATCGCATCCAGCTTTTCCTGTTCTTCCAGATCGTATGCCGCCATAATTCTTCCTCAAATTCGTAAAGTGTAACTATATGATTATATTTAGCTTTTAATATGGCTGATGGCCGCTTGGGTGCTCATACGGGTTTGCTCGCCCGCTACGCGTAGCGGTTTGACGCTGACTTCGCCGGCGCGCACTTCATCTTCGCCGAGAATAATAGCAAAGCGCGCGCCGCTTGCATCGGCTTTCTTCATTTGCGCCTTGAAATTGCTACCGCCCGCGTGCAGCACGGCAACCAGTCCCGCGTCACGGATTTGTTCCGCAACGCGCCAAGCTTCTGTTGCTGCATCGTCGGAAAAAATCACATAGGCATCGGGCATGGCAAGCTTGAGATTCGTATCCGCCAGCATCATCAGCACCCGCTCGACGCCGAAGCCGAAACCGCAGCCCGGCGCAGGTTTGCCGCCAAGTTGGCCGATGAGTCCGTCGTAACGTCCGCCGCCGCAAAGGGTGAGTTCGAAATCGCGGCCTTTGCCGATGAATTCGAACACCGTGCGGTTGTAATAATCGAAACCGCGCACCAGCCGCGGGTTGATGTGATAGCGCACGCCAGCGGTGACGAGAAGTTTTTTCAAACCTTCAAAATGGATTTTTGCTTCGTCGTCGAGAAAATCTGCAAGCTTCGGTGCCGCTTCCACCAGCTTTTGCATCGCCGGATTTTTTGTATCCAGCGTGCGCAACGGATTGGTGTGCAAGCGGCGCCTGGCATCTCCGTCTAGCTGTTCGGCGTGGGCTTGAAAATATTCCACCAGCGCATGGCGATGGCGCGCGCGGGATTCCGCATCGCCGATACTATTGATATGCAACTCGACATTCTGCAGGCCAAGTTCTTTCCACAAACGGCACAGCATGGCGATTTGTTCGGCATCGACATCCGGCCCGAAAAATCCCAGCGCTTCCACGTCGAACTGATAGAACTGACGGTAGCGGCCTTTTTGCGGGCGCTCGTGACGGAACATCGGCCCGTGGGTCCACACCCTCTGCGGCCCGTTGTAAATCAAATTATGTTCTATCACCGCGCGGACGATCCCCGCCGTCGCTTCCGGCCGCAGGGTGAGTTTTTCACCGTTCATGCTGTCTTCGAACGAATACATTTCCTTTTCGACTATGTCGGTCACTTCGCCGATAGAGCGGACGAACAGCGGCGTCGGCTCTAAGATGGGCGTGCGCATTAAGCGATAGCCGTATTGCTCGAACACTTTGCGCGTCGTGTCTTCGACGAACTGCCACAGCGGCGCATCGTCCGGCAGAATGTCGTTCATCCCGCGGATGGCTTGGATAGTTTGGTTCATTGAAATTTTTTAGTGTGATTTAAGGACTGTAATAATTGCAGCTGAAAATGAACCACCCGAATTACGCCAATGTTTTAATTTTAATCACTTTTTTTTCGCTGCGTAAAACGCGATTCTTGCCGCCTTCGGCATAGTTTTGCGCGACATATTGCTCAACAATTTTCTTGAAATCTTCGGCTATGTTGTCGCCCTTTAGCGTCACGGTTTTTTCGCCATCGACATACACCGGCGCAACCGGCCGCTCACCGGAGCCCGGCAATGAAATACCGATGTGCGCGAGCTTGGATTCACCGGGGCCGTTTACCACGCAACCCATCACGGCGACATGCAAATCTTCCACGCCGGGGTATTGAGATTTCCAAAGCGGCATTTGATGGCGCAAGTAGCTCTGGATATTTTCCGCCAGCTCCTGAAAATAGGTGCTGGTAGTACGGCCGCAGCCGGGACAGGCGACGACCATGGGCGTAAACGAACGCAAGCCCATAGTCTGCAGAATTTCCTGCGCAACGATAACTTCTTTGGTGCGGTCGCCGTTCGGTTCCGGCGTGAGCGAAATGCGTATAGTGTCGCCGATACCTTCCTGCAACAAAACCGACAACGCGGCGGTGGAAGCGACTATGCCTTTGGAGCCCATGCCCGCTTCGGTGAGGCCAAGATGCAGCGGATAATCGCATTGCTGCGCCAGCGCTCGATACACCGCGATCAAATCCTGCACGCCGGAAACCTTGCATGACAGAATAATTTTGTCGCGGCCCAAACCGATTTCCTTGGCGCGGGCGGCGGATTCCAGCGCCGAGGTAATCAGCGCCTCACGCATCACCTCGTCGGCGTCTTTCGGCGCGGCGCGCTTGGCATTCTCATCCATTATGCGCACCATCAGCGCGGGGTCTAAACTTCCCCAGTTGACGCCGATGCGCACCGGCTTGCCATATTTTGCCGCGGCTTCGATCATGACGCTGAATTGCTCGTCGCGCTTTTTGCCCGCGCCGACATTACCCGGATTGATGCGGTATTTCGCCAATGCCTGTGCGCATTCGGGAAATTGGGTCAGCAGTTTGTGGCCGTTGAAATGAAAGTCGCCTACTAACGGCACGGCACAATTCATTTTGTCCAGGAGGTCGCGGATGCGCGCCACTTGCGCGGCAGCTTCGGGGCTGTTGACCGTGATGCGTACCAGTTCCGAGCCGGCGCCGGCGAGCGCGGCGACTTGCCTGGCCGTACCTTCCGCATCGGCGGTGTCGGTGTTGGTCATCGACTGGACGACTATCGGCGCTTCGCTCCCGACCAGCACTTCGCCCACGCGCACCATGCGAGTTATACGGCGGGGAATATTATCGGCGAACAAACTCATTGCAAAGTAAAACGCGCGACTTCGCGGCCTGTGTGCTGCGACATGTCCACTGGCTTGCCGTTGAAAGTAATGCTGACGTTTTCGGCGTTACCGACGGTAAAACGTAAGGGCGGCGCACCACTGATTTCTTTCAATGAGCCTGCAGGATTGAGCTCGGAGTAAATAATCCTGCCACGGACATCCGTCACCTCCACCCAGGCTTCGCGCCTGAATTTCATGACCGCAGTGGCCGTCACTCTCTTGGCTTTGGCCGCCTCGGCGGCTTTTTCCGCCAGTTTGGCTTTTTCTGCCGCAGCTTTTTCAGCCGTCGCTTTTTCCGCCGCTTTTTCTGTTGCCTTTTGTGCCGCCAAGTCGGCGACCTGTTTTTCCGCGGCGGCTTTTTCAGCGGCGGCTTTTTCAGTCGCTGCCACGCGCGCAGTTTTTTCCGCTTCTTTTTCCGCTGCGATTTTTTCCGCCGCCGCTTTTTCTGCCGCGCGTTTTTCTTCCTGCGCTTTTTCCGCCGCAAATTTATCCGCTACGGCTTTTTCCTGCGCCAGTTTTTCTACCACTGCGCGGGCGTCCGCCACCTTTTCAGCCGGTGTCTTATCTGCAATTACAGGTGCTGCGGCTGCGGGATTCGCGCTTTGCGCGGTGAGTGCGTCTTGTTTCAAACCAGGCTGGGACCCTGCGTCAGCAGAGGGGGATTTCTGCTCCAAACTGGCATTGGTGATCGATTCTGCAGTCTTGGGCAGGCGATCGCCGGAAAAAAACCACAGCGCGCCGGCTGCCAGCAGGCCAACCGCAACCATACCGATGACGCCAGGTGTCGGCGTCTTGATTTGCGGCATGACTATCCCATGCCCTGCTCCTTGAAAACGGATGTGCGAACTCTCGAGGCCGATTTTCGGCACGGCCTCCCGCGGCACAGCCGCTTCGTAGGATTTGATCACGGGTTCAGCATCGATATTCACCAGCTTGGCGTAATTGCGGATCAGCCCGCGCACAAATGTCGCACCCGGCAAGCGCGGGTAATCGTCCGCTTCGAGCGCTTCGACCTGATTCACGCCGCGGCGCAATTGAGTCGCCACTTCGGCGACGCTCATATTGGCTTTGCGCCGAGCAGCGGCAAGCGTGGCACCGGCAGTAGCGCCTATGTCGGGCAAACTTTGTTGTTCGGGAAAATCGTTCATTCAAACCTTCCTGCCAATAATGCCTGGGTTTCAATGGCGTTGGGAAAACGGCGGCGTAACTGTTCAGCGTAGCCGCGCTCATTGTCGCGATTACCCAGCTTGCGCTCAATCCGCACGCCGAGCCAAAGGTATTCCGCGTTGGGGTTGCTGTTGCGCATCAGGCGGCCCATGTAGGCGCGCGCTTCAGCCAGATTATTGCGTTTGTAATTCAGATCCGAAAGCTGAAACAGCGCCTGCTGCAAATCCGGCTGCTGGGCGAGGGCTTTGCGCAAATAGTTTTCTGCCGCCACATCGTCGCCCATTTTGCGCGAGCAAATTCCGGCGTTGAGAAATGAACGCTCCGGAGTGGTGTAAAGCGGGTTTTTTTGCGCGGTAAGAAAATATTTAATCGAATTGGCTTCCTGCCCGCGGTTGCACAAATACCAGCCGTAGTTATTGTTGGCATCCGAATCGGCAGGGTTGAGACGCAGGGCCTGCTCGAAATTTTTCACTGCCAGCGCGTCTTCGCGCAGTTCCATGTAAACCAGCCCCGTCAGGCTGTAAGCCGGCACGTAATTCGGGTCAGCCTTGCGCGCTTCGTTGAGCTCTTCCAGCGCCACGCCGAATTGCGCGCGCGAATAATATTCCGACGCCAACTCGGTATGCACGCGCGCGATATCTTTTGCCTGGGCCGCAGGGTCGGGTTTAGTCAGCGGCGCCGAGCCGCTGGAAGTCGATACACATGCCGTGAGCGTCATTGCCGCCATCAACATGGCGCCCACCAAAGCTGTTTTTTTCATCGCGTGAACTCCACAGTTTTATGCGCAGTGCGTTTGGTTTTGTCGATTACTTTTCCGGCTAGTTGGCCGCAGGCGGCATCGATATCGTCGCCGCGCGTCTTGCGCGTCGTGACAATAATATTGTTATTAATCAATATGTTACGAAATTCGCGTATGATATCATTGCGCGGGCGCTTATACCCCGAAGCGGGAAAATCATTGAACGGTATCAAATTAAATTTGCACGGAATATCTTTGACCAGTTTCACCAATTCGTGCGCGTGTTGCGCGGTGTCATTGATGCCTGCCAGCATCACGTATTCAAACGTGATGAAATCCCGCGGCGCATTTTCCAGATAGCGCTTGCACGCTGCCATCAGTTCCGCCAACGGATATTTTTTGTTAATCGGCACCAGCTCGTCGCGCAATGCATCGTTGGGCGCATGCAGGGAAACCGCCAGCGCGACCGGGCAACGCTCGCGCAGTCTTTCTAACGCAGGCAAAATGCCGGTGGTGGAAAGCGTGACGCGGCGGCGCGACAAACCGTAACCGAAATCATCGAGCATAATGTCCATGGCGGTCACTACGTTGTCATAGTTCGCCAGCGGCTCGCCCATGCCCATCATGACGACATTACTGATAATGCGCTCTCCGCCACTCTCATGCCCGAGTGCCTTGTTCGCCCACCATACCTGGCCGATGATTTCCGCCACCGTGAGATTGCGGTTAAAACCTTGACGGCCGGTAGAGCAAAACGTGCATTCCAGTGCGCAGCCCACCTGCGACGAGACGCATAGCGTGCCGCGATTTTCTTCCGGGATAAACACCGCTTCGATGGCATTGCCGCCGCCGACTTCGAGCAACCACTTACGCGTGCCGTCTTTGGAAATTTGCTGTTCGAGCAACTTGGGTGCCTCGATGACGGCGTGCTGCGCGAGTTTTTCCCGCAGCGATTTGGACAAATCGCTCATGCGCGCGAAATCGGTTTCGCCCGCTTGGTGTACCCAGCGCAGCAATTGTTTGGCGCGGAACGGCTTCTCGCCCAGAGTCTCGAGGTAGGCGGCCAGTTGCGGCAAATTAAAATTGAGCAGGTTAACGGCCATAGCCCTTACCTAAATTTCAATGCTCAACGTGAATAGACGTTGAGCGCGGGAAAGAAATAGGCGATTTCATTTTTCGCCGTGTCCGCAGCGTCTGAACCGTGCACGGCATTGGCGTCTATGCTATCGGCAAAGTCAGCGCGTATGGTGCCTTTGTCGGCTTTTTTCGGATCCGTCGCGCCCATCAGGTCGCGGTTTTTCAGGATGGCGTTCTCGCCTTCCAGCACCTGCACCATCACCGGACCTGAAATCATAAAGGTCACCAGGTCGTTAAAAAACGGCCGCGACTTGTGCACCATGTAAAAGCCTTCCGCTTCGGCGCGGGACAAATGCAGCATGCGTGCGGCGATAATTTTAAGGCCGGCGTTTTCAAAACGCGTATAAATCTGCCCTATGACATTTTTGGCTATGGCATCAGGTTTAATGATGGAAAGGGTACATTCGACCGCCATTTAATATTCTCCGCTAACTTGATGATAATAAATAATTCTTCGCCGGGCATTATAACATGTCAGCCTGTTTCAATGCACCTGCCCACCCCGCTGAAATCCCGGCCCTGGAATCTTGCCCTTCCCATGGAAAAGTGGGTATAGTGCCCTCTACCAATAATAACAAGTGACCCGCCAAGCTAACGACTGGCCAGGCACGCTGATTCCGCAGAATGACGGTTGAGGAGCCAATGGAATCACTGCTATCGTTTTCCCGTATTGTTGACCGTATTAACGAGCGCATAGGCCTTTTCGCCCGCTGGCTGGTTTTGCTGGCCGTATTTATCAGCGCCCTCAATGCTGTGGTGCGAAAAGTCTTCAACACCAGCTCCAACGCTTTTCTCGAAATCCAATGGTACCTGTTCGCCGGCATTTTCCTGCTCTGTGCCGCCTACACCCTGTACAAAAACGAACATGTCCGCATAGACGTCATTTCGTCGCGCTTCTCGCCGCGCGTGCTGGCGTGGATTGATATTTTCGGCACACTGTTTTTTTTGTTGCCGATGGCGATATTGATCATGTGGCTTTCCTGGCCCATGTTCATGAGCTCATTAAACAGCGGCGAACATTCCTCCAACGCCGGCGGACTGTTGGTGTGGCCAGTAAAATTATTATTGCCCGTCGGGTTTTTTATGCTTTCCTTGCAGGGGCTGTCGGAACTGATCAAACGTATCGGCTTTCTGCAAGGCAAAATCCCCGACCCTGGCATCAAACGTCAAGAGCCGACGGCGGAAGAATTGCTCGCGGTAGAATTAGCCGAGAAATTAAAGGCTGAAGGCAAACTGGTTGACGATGATTTAGCGGGCGGCAAAAAACCATGACGGCTTTTCTCATCGCCAATATGGCGCCGCTGATGTTTATTTCGCTGGTGGGGTTTTTGCTCGTCGGTTATCCGGTCGCGTTTTCCCTCGCCGCCAATGGCATCGTGTTCGGACTGCTCGGAATCAAGCTCGGCTTGCTTGACGCGGCGTTATTCCAAGCCTTGCCCGAACGCATATTCGGCGTGATGAGTAACGACACGCTGCTTGCCGTGCCGTTTTTCACCTTCATGGGTTTGATACTCGAACGCAGCGGCATGGCGGAAGATTTGCTCGAAACCATCGGCCAGGTATTCGGCCCGATACGCGGCGGCCTGGCTTACGCCGTGATTTTTGTCGGCGCGCTGCTCGCCGCGACCACCGGCGTGGTCGCCGCATCTGTGATTTCCATGGGCCTGATTTCGCTGCCCATCATGTTGCGTTATGGTTACGACAAGCGCATGGCGTCCGGCGTCATCGCCGCTTCCGGCACGCTGGCGCAAATCATTCCGCCGTCATTGGTGCTGATCATCATGGCCGACCAACTCGGCAAATCCGTCGGCGATATGTATAAAGGCGCGTTCATCCCCGGCTTCATCCTCACCGGGCTTTACGTTCTATATGTGTTGGGCGTGACGCTGCTCAAACCGAAATGGGCGCCCGCCCTGCCGCTGGAGGCGCGCACCTTGCGCGAGCCGAATGGGTCGAACGGCCTGCTCTCCTTATTGACGCTCAGCGTAGGCGCTACCGTGCTGGCGATCTGGTTTAGCCATACCGACTTGCCCGCCAAAATATTAGCCGCCATTCGCCGCGAGAATACTTTGCCCGTCGCGCAAACCGACGAACTGGTCGTGCTCGCGCTGGTTGCCTGGTCTGCCGTGGCTTATATTTTTGCCACAGCAAATAAATTATTCAAGCTTGGACTACTGTCGAAGATGGCCGAGCGTTTTACCTTCGTCCTTATCCCGCCCCTCGCATTAATCTTCCTCGTGCTCGGCACGATTTTTCTCGGCATCGCCACGCCGACCGAAGGCGGCGCGATGGGCGCGATGGGCGCGTTGCTTATGGCCATGGCGCGAAAACGCATGAATTGGAAATTGCTCAAGCAAGGAATGGATACCACCGCCAAGCTAACGACATTCGTTGTTTTTATTTTGATTGGCGCGCGCGTATTCAGCCTGACGTTTTACGCCGTCAACGGCCATGTGTGGGTGGAACATTTGCTAAGCGGCCTGCCCGGCGGACAATTGGGCTTTCTTATCGTCGTCAACATCCTGGTGTTTGTGCTGGCCTTCTTTCTGGATTTTTTTGAACTGTCGTTTATTGTCGTGCCGTTGCTCGGTCCCGTCGCGGAAAAACTCGGCATCGATCTCATCTGGTTCGGCGTGTTGCTCGGCGTGAATATGCAAACTTCCTTCATGCACCCACCGTTTGGATTTGCGCTATTCTATTTGCGCAGCGTCGCGCCCAAGTCGGTCAAGACCACGGACATCTATTGGGGCGCGGTGCCATTTGTGGCGATACAAGTCATCATGATCGGGCTGGTGATTGCGTTACCGCAAATGGTTACAGGCCGTTTGGACAAAACGAACATCGATCCGGCAAAAATTGAACTGAATTTGCCTGCGCCGAATGCCGGCGACTTCAACAAGGAAAATAATGGCAAAGAAAAAACGCAATCGGAAAACGATGACGCCGCCAGCGCGATCGAGCGGGCCTTGCAGGAATCGATCAAGAATAATAAGTAGTTTGATTTACAATGAACCATCAATGTTGCTTCACGGTTTTGCGACATGTAATATTTAGTATAATCAAATAGTTATATTAATAAAGCAATTTCATTTTTTTTCACGAGGAGAAATCATGCAAAGACGTTCATTCCTGAAAAAAGCGGCAGCAGGTTTAGCCGTAGGAGCCGCAGCCACGCCCACGCTGGCGCAAACCCAACCGGAAATTAAATGGCGCCTGGCGTCGAGCTTTCCAAAAAGTCTGGATACCATTTACGGTGCAGCAGAATTGATTTCCAAACGCGTCGCCGCCGCGACCAATAACAAATTCCAGATTCAGGTGTTCGCGGCAGGTGAGCTGATGCCCGGCCCCGCCGTGCTTGACGCGGTCAAAGACGGCACCGTTCAATGCGGCCACTCAGCCAGCTATTATTTTGTCGGCAAAGACCCAACCTTTGCATTCGATACTTGCCTTCCCTTCGGATTGAACGCGCGCCAGCAAAATGCCTGGATGTATCACGGCGGTGGCCTCGAACTGATGCGCGAATTTTTCAAGGGCTATAACATCCACCAGATTCCGGCGGGCAACACCGGCGCGCAAATGGGCGGCTGGTTCCGCAAGGAAATTAAAACCGTTGAAGACCTCAAAGGCCTGAAATTCCGCATCGGCGGATTTGCCGGACAGGTACTGGCAAAACTCGGCGTGGTCGCCCAACAAATTCCCGGCGGCGATATTTATCCGGCACTGGAAAAAGGCACCATCGACGCGGCCGAATGGGTCGGGCCTTACGATGACGAAAAACTCGGCTTCAACAAAGTTGCCAGCCACTACTACTACCCGGGCTGGTGGGAAGGCGGACCGCAACTCTCGCTGTATGTGAACGACAAACAATGGGACAGTTTGCCGAAAGATTATCAAGCCATCCTCGAAGCCGCCTGCGCCGAAGCCAACGTCGACATGCAGGCCAAATACGACGCGAAAAACCCGGCCGCATTGAAGCGCCTGATTTCCAGCGGGACAAAAATCCATCCGTTCTCGAAAGAAATCCTGGAAGCCAGCTACAAAGCTGCGTTCGAGCTATACGACGAAACCGCGGCAAAAAACGACAAGTTCAAGAAAATCTACGAGCCTTGGAAGAAATTCCGCGACGAACAATACTTGTGGTTCCGCGTGGCGGAGAATACTTTTGATAATTTTGTCTTTACGCAGAAGAAGTGATTTTATTTTTCTCAATAAAAAACCCCGCGATGCGGGGTTTTTTATTGTGCCTTTAGCAAGCGTAGCCCGGGTGAAGCGTAGCGGAACCCGGGGAAGAAGAATTTATACAAACTAGAAATTCCCTGGATTCCGCTACCCTGAATCCAGGCTACATTTTTAATCCCCCGCCACCGTCATGCGCTCGATCAATATCGAACCGCATTGCACCGAGCCGCGGACTAGGACGTCGTTACCGACGGCGACGATTTGTTTGAACATTTCCTTGAGGTTGCCGGCGATGGTGATTTCTTCTACTGCGTGTTGGATCTCGCCGTTTTTCACCCAGCACCCCGCTGCGCCGCGCGAGTAATCCCCGGTGACCATGTTGACGCCCTGCCCGAGTAATTCGGTGACGACTAAACCAGTGCCCATTTTTTTCAACAGGGCTTTGAAGTCGAGGTCGCTGCTTTGCAAAATCAAATTATGGCTGCCACCTGCGTTACCGGTAGTTTGCATGCCGAGTTTGCGTGAGGAATAAGTGCTGAGGAAATAGCCTTGCACGATGCCATCTTTGATCACGTCGCGCTCATACGTGGCGACGCCTTCGTTGTCGAACGCGCCGCTGGCGAGACCTTTTTTGATGAAAGGCGATTCGCGTAATTGGACATTGGGCGAAAAAATTTGTTTGCCCATGCTGTCGAGCAGAAAAGATGATTTGCGATACAGGCTGCCGCCGCTGACCGCGCTGACAAAATTGTTGATGAGTCCCGAAGCAATCGGCGCTTCAAACAGCACCGGCACCTGCATGGTGCCGATTTTCTTTGCGTTCAGGCGCGCGATAACGCGCTCACCGCTACGCTTACCGACGGTTTCTGCCGATTCGAGATCGTTGTAATCACGCGCGGTGGTGTACCAGTAGTCGCGCTGCATGGCGTCGTTTTGTTCGGCAATGACCGATGCGCCGATGTCATGCCGCGAGCCAGGGTAGCCGTTGATAAATCCGAGCGAGTTGGCGTAAATGAACGACGATTCGCCGGTAGAAACCGACGCGCCCTCCGAGTTGGTGATGCGCTTATCCACTGCCATCGCCGCCGCTTCGCAACGTTTAGCGACTTCTATCGCCTCTTCTACGCTGAGCGACCACGGATGATATAAATCGAGTTCGGGCAATTCACCACGAAACAAAAATTTTTCATCCGGCAAACCGGAAAATTCATCTGCTGCGGTAAATTTGGCAATGCTGCAAGCGGCTTTGACCGTGTCTTCAATCGCGCGTGCTGAGAAATCCGACGTGCTGGCGTTGCCGCGCTGCTTGCCGAAATAAACCGTCACGCCTAAGCCTTTGTCGCGGGTGTATTCGATGGTTTCCACCTCGCCCATGCGCACACAGACGTTCTGGCCGATGCCCTGGCTCACCTCGGCTTCGGCGGCGCTGGCGCCTTGCGCGCGCGCGTGGCGCAACATGTCCTGCGCGATTTGCCGCAGGTCGGCGTCTGAATGGGAGAACTGGCTGGACATGAAATACTCTTAATCGTTGTAATTGTAATATCATAACATTTTGAAGCTTTGAACTGAGCCATGACCGAACACCAAGACAACACAAATGACGAAATTGAAATCGTCAGCAAAACGCAAAAGAAACAACAAATGCAGGATTTGCAGGAGCTCGGTGAGGCGCTGATCAAGCTGCCGGCGGACAAACTCGACCAACTTGATTTACCGGAAAAATTGCTCGCAGCCATCAATGACGCAAAACGCATGACCAAACACGGCGCGCTGAATCGGCAACAGCAATACATTGGCAAACTGATGCGTGGTGTGGATGCCGAACCAATACGTGCGAAAATGCTGGAATGGGGCGGCAAGGCGGGACGCGAGGCGGCGCTGTTTCATTTGGCCGAACGCTGGCGCGATCAATTGCTCGATAACGATGAGGCGTTGACGAAATTTTCCAACGATTATCCGAAAGCGAATTTGCAACAACTGCGCACGCTGTTGCGTGCTTCACGCCACGAAATTGAAACCAAACGGCCGCTGACCAATTTCAGAAATCTGTTTCGCGAGCTGTTCGCGACAGTGACAAAATACTCCATTTAATCAAATACTTATAATTATGATTCGTTCCACACAATATGACGCAATAACTATCGGTTTAGTCACCACCAGCGACCGCGCTTCCAAGGGCATTTATCAGGACGAAGGCATCCCCTCGCTCGATGCGTGGTTGAAAGCAGTAATGAAAAATCCGATGCGCATCGTCACGCGCATCATCCCCGACGAACAACCGTTAATCGAAGCAACGCTGAAAGAATTGTGCGACAAGGAAAAATGTTCACTGGTGTTGACCACCGGCGGCACCGGCCCCGCGCCGCGCGACGTGACGCCCGAAGCCACGCTAGCGGTGGCGACGCGCGAGATGCCCGGCTTCGGTGAATTGATGCGCATGAATAATTTGAAATACACCCCGACGGCAATCCTGTCGCGCCAAACGGCGGTGATACGCGGACAAAGCTTTATCATCAATCTGCCGGGGCAGCCGAAGGCGATCAAGGAAACGCTGGATGGAATTTTCGCCGCTGTGCCCTACTGCATCGATCTAATCGGCGGGCCGTATATTGAGACCAACGAAGAATTAATCAGGGCGCACAGGCCGAAGTCGGCCATACGTGCGCCCAAAACTGCTTAAGATTTTTGCGCAGCAGCATTTTTATTTCAAAGCTGCTCATACGCGACAGCAATAAAACTCAAACCTTTATACTCAGACAGACATGTGGTTATCGATCTGTCATTTTCTTTTTCTTCTGCTCAATATCTCTAGGCACGGTTGTCGTTTGATCCCCGATCAAAAAATCAATTTGATTCTGCTGCGCGAATGGTCTATGAATTAATTACGTAGTTAAAAAAGTATTCGCAGCTGGAAATCTTTCCGCGGTTTATTAAGCCGGCATCCCGTGCAACACGTTATCCATTATCAGGAGATGTCATTCTGGCTTTGAACTCACTTTTCTTCTCAGTTCATTCAACCTAGATGACTAGGGTTGGCTTTTCAATAAGGAGAATAATCATGCTAATTCTCAAAAATTTCGTGGGGTTATTTATAGTTGCCATGTTTTTGCCGGCAGTATCGAATGCTGTTGAAGATACGCCGCAGATAAAGAAAATTGCCATGAAAACCACCGATGCCGCCAAAGTACAACGCGGGAGGTATCTTGTAAAAATTGCCGGCTGCAACGACTGCCATACTCAGGGATACATCGAAACCGACGGCAGGGTGCCGGAGAAAGACTGGCTGTCCGGTTCAAAACTCGGCTGGCACGGCCCCTGGGGCACGACTTATGGGCGCAACCTCAGATCGTACTTTAGTGGGATAACCGAAAATGAATGGGTAAAAGTCGCGCATACTTTTCAACCGCGGCCGCCCATGCCGTGGCCTGCTGTGCATGCAATGGAAGAGCGGGATCTGCGCGCGCTGTATCAATTTATCAAATCGCTGAGCCCGGGGGAAAAGAAGCGCCGGCTTATGTGCCGCCAGATAAGGAACCCAGTCCGCCCTATGTGCTGTTTCCGGCGCCGCCAAAATGAACGAATGTTACTGAACTGACATCTGCGAAGTGTTGATCAACGAATGCCGACCGATATTGAGTAGGCAGTGGATGCACGTTTAATTTTTTGTTCTTCGGGTAGCAGGCTTTCAATCAAGCTCACTGACTCTGCCTCCAACCAATCGATTTCGCCGAGCACGCGATAAGCGATTTTACCGTCGGTGCCGACGATAAACGTGGCGGGTATGCCATAGACTTTCCATGCGGCTTTCACTTCTTCATCCGGGTCGAGCAGCACGGGGAATTTGATACGCAAGTTTTGCGCGAATTGGCTGACCTTGGCTTCGCTTTCACCGGTGTTCACTGCAATCACTTCCAAACCTTTGCCGCGAAATTGTTCACGCAATTTTTGCAGTGAAGGCATTTCTTCGACACACGGACCGCACCAGGTCGCCATAAAATTCACGATGACAACTTTGCCGCGATATTTACTCAGATCAAATAGTTTGCCGTCGAGATCTTTTAACACCAGTGGCGGGGTATCGCCGCTCCACGGCCTGAAGCGAAATGCATCCTGCGCAATCGATAAACCGACGCAGGATAGCAATAACATAGCCGGTAAATATTTCAATATAATCAAATACTTACTAAACAATGATTTCACGCGAAGTCATTTCATATTTAAAGGCGTCAGGGTCGAGACAATCGCGCCGGCCTTCTGCGGTTTCGCATTGCGGATACATCAAAAAGCCTATCGGTTTTTTGTCCGAGCCGGGCAACTTGACGTCATAGGCATTATTGTACGCAAGCCAATTCATTTCCCAATTGCCGAATAAAAACTTTCGCGCAGCGATCACTTTTTCATGCGTCGCGGGCAGGCCACCCTCTTCTTCCAGCATCACTTTGCGTACATCGGCCGGGTCCACAGGTATCCAACCCAAACCCGCCGCATAAAATTCGGCACGGCAGTGTTGCGCCTTGGTAATGGTGCCGCTTTTGCCGAGACTCTTGTAACCGTTGTTGGAATCGGCCACACGCACGCCGTACACATCGCGCGCGGGGATGCCCGACGCACGCGCGAGCGCGACGAACAGCGCGTTGATGTCGGCGCACTTGCCGCCCATGCTATTGGTTTCGAGCATGTATTTGATGTCACCGAGGCCGCAGCCGCGGGTTTTCGGGTCGCGGAAAGTGTTGTCGACTATCCAGTTGTAAATGGCGCGGGCTTTTTCCACGTCGCCGCTAACGCCCTGGGTGATTTTGTCAGCCGTGGTTTTGACAATGCCGTCAGTGGGTTTGAGGTCAGTCGATTTCAAAAATCGCGATAATTCTTCCACTGTCTCGACACGGGGCGCGCCAAAATCGGTTGACCTATCCATTGTCGCGAAGCGGCTTTTGAGTTTGAGCAATGGCCGGGTGCCTTCAGCAAATTCTGCGGCAACAATGCCCGCATTTTGCGCCGAGTTATTCGCCACCTGGACTTTTCCACCTTCAGCATTCCATTGGTTGCCGAGGGATTTCTGGTAATTTGTGTCGTTGATCAGCGGCAATGGCAGCCAGACTTTTGTCGGTCCGACCGGGTTGAGCACCTCAACGCTGGTGGTGGTTTCGAATATGCGCCATGATTTATTCGCAGCAGGAGTTGCGTTGGCAAATAACTGTTTGGGTAACAGCATCCCGGCCGGCGCCAGACCTGCTGCCATTAAAAAATGTCTACGCTTCATGGTTGCCTCCTTTACCTTACACTGACAAAAACAATATTCATTGCCGGCTGTTAGTCGGACTTGGAATTTAATCATTGCGTAATGAAACGAATTATTTACTACGAGCCTGCGGGAAGTTAATCCAGATTACCCGCATATTGTTTTGCAGAGCATAGCGTTCAATCGCTGCGACTTTGCCTACATCGTAATCCGGCTTGACGGCTGTATCGCTTGCAGGTAGCTGCGCACATCCTTGTAACAGTAAACCAGCCGTTAAAATTAACATCATAGAAAAAATTTTCATGTCACACTCCTTAAAAAAAGATCCTATAGAAAACTATTTTGATTTTGTTCACTATTCCAGCACTTTAACGGGAGTTCAAAGTAAAATTATAGCCTGATAAACTGAACTTGTAACCTTGGCCCCAATAATCATGTCGACATCCCTGCTCCCTGCTATCGAACTCCAAACCGGCCATCAACCTATTGCCAGCGTCATCTGGCTGCACGGCCTCGGCGCGGACGGCAACGATTTTGTCTCCGTAGTGCGCGAATTGAAATTGCCCGACTCGCTGCCGATTCGGTTTATTTTCCCTCATGCGCCGATGCGCCCGGTGAGCATTAACGGTGGCTTTGTCATGCGTGCCTGGTACGACCTGGCTCAAGGCGCAACAGGGTTACAATCAAACGAAAACGATATCCGCGCAGCGCAAAAAGAAATTGAAAAACTGATTGAGCGGGAAATTTCTCGCGGTATTGGTTCTGACAAGATCATTCTCGCCGGGTTCTCTCAGGGTGGTGTTATCGCCTTGCAGACCGGATTGAGATATAATGAAAAATTAAATGGAATCATGGCATTATCAACGTATCTTGCTTTAGCGGATTCACTGGAAAAAGAAGCATCGGCTGAAAATAAATCCATATCGATTTTTATGGCCCATGGTGAACAAGACAACGTGATTGATTTTTCCATTGCTGAAAAATCATGCCACTTTCTAGTGAAACACGGCTACACGCTGGAATGGCATCAATACCCAATGCCTCACTCGGTTTGCCTGGAAGAGATCGGGGATATTTCCACCTGGTTGCAAAAACAATTGGCATAAGGCGTAAGATACCCACCATGTCATTACCGCCACTCAAATATCTGCTGATACTTTTTTTCCTGCTGCCCATTTTATATGTGCATTTTCGCGGGCATTCACGGCTGAAATTTGTCCGTCAGCTTACCGACCATTCCGCCTTGCTCGCGCCATACAACGTGCTGGTGTATTTATTTTCCAACGCGCCGGACAAACCTTTATTCGAAACCAAAGATTTTCCAGAGTTACATAGCCTGCGCGACAACTGGCAAATCATCCGCGACGAAGCGATTTCACTTTCCAGCGAAGGCCACATCCGAACGGCGACGGGACACAACGACGCGGGGTTTAATTCATTTTTCAAAGAAGGCTGGCGGCGGTTTTATCTGACCTGGTATGGCGAATCGATTCCCTCGGCGGAAACTTTATGCCCGAAAACCGTCGCGCTGCTGAAGGCTACGCCCGGCGTCAAATCTGCCATGTTCGCCCTGCTACCGCCCGGCGGCAAACTCAATCCGCACCGCGACCCTTTCGCCGGATCGCTACGCTACCACCTGGGCTTGGTCACGCCTAATTCGCCCGACTGCAATATCCATGTCGATGGCGAGAAATATTTCTGGCGTGACGGCGAAGACATCATGTTCGACGAAACTTATGTGCATTGGGCGGAAAACAAAACCGACGTCACACGCATCATTTTATTTGCCGATATTGAACGCCCGTTGAAAACCGGCGCGATGCGCGTCCTCAACCGCTTCATTGCGCGACAACTCGGCAAGGCCACCGTGACACAAAATTTTGAAGGGGAAAAAGTCGGTGCGCTGAATAAATTCTTCGCTCTCTTTCATCAGCTCGATGAATGGCGCAAACAGCTCAAGCAATACAGTAAGCCCGCTTACATACTGACAAAGATACTATTAGTAATTCTGCTCTTATACGCATTGTTGGCTTAACCAGACCGCCTTGCGCCCGCCGGTTTCCATCCTATAATTTATTTGACTCACTAAATCACGATTCGTAGCGTATGTTCATGAACGCCTTAAGTGCGAGATTTATTTATTTTTTCAGGAGGTTGCCATGGCAAATCCATTTGTTCATGTTGAACTGCACACCAACGACATGAAAAAAGCGCGGGATTTTTACACCAAACTATTCGGCTGGAAGCTGGAGGATATGCCCATTCCGGGTGGAAGTTACACCATGATCAGCGTGGGCGAAGGCACCGGCGGCGGCATGATGACCAATCAGGTGCCGGGAACGCTATCGCATTGGATGGCTTATGTCGGCGTGGATGACATTGACGCATCAACCAAAAAGGCCAAGGAGCTCGGCGCAAAGGTAATACAGGATGTCATGCCGGTCGGCGATTTCGGTTTCATGAGTATTATTACCGACCCGACAGGCGCCGCAATTGCCATGTGGAAAGAAAAAAAGAAAGCCTGATGGCAGTTTTTGGTTCAGCGCTTGCGGCTCCACTCCACCGCTGCCTCTACACGCTCCACCGCTATCACTTCCATTCCCGTGATGGCTTGCTTGGGTTTATTCGCCTTGGGAATGATGGCGTGGGTAAAGCCGAGCTTGGCCGCTTCTTTTAATCGCTCCTGCCCGCGCTGCACGGGGCGTACTTCACCGGCGAGACCGACTTCGCCGAATACAACGAGTTTTTCGGGCAGAGGTTTATTGCGTAGCGAAGATACGATCGCCAGCAGCACCGCCAGGTCCGCCGCAGGTTCGGTGATTTTCACGCCGCCCACCGCGTTCACAAACACATCCTGATCGAAACACGCGATGCCGGCATGGCGATGCAACACCGCGAGTAACATGGCGAGGCGGTTTTGTTCCAGGCCGACGGAGAGTCGTTTCGGATTCGGCGCATGCGCTTCATCGACCAGCGCCTGCACTTCCACCAGCAAAGGCCGCGTGCCCTCCTGTGTCACCATCACGCAGGATCCTGCGACTTCCTTGCCATGCTGCGATAAAAATAATGCCGACGGATTCGACACTTCACGCAGCCCTTTTTCCGTCATGGCAAATACGCCGAGTTCGTTCACCGCACCGAAACGATTTTTGAATGCGCGCACTAAGCGAAATGACGAATGCGTGTCGCCCTCAAAATACAACACCGTATCGACGATATGTTCCAAGACGCGCGGCCCGGCCAACGCGCCTTCTTTGGTCACGTGGCCGACCAACACTATCGAGGTGCCGCTCTGTTTGGCGAAGCGAGTCAGTTGCGCCGCGCATTCGCGCACCTGTGCGACGGAACCGGGTGCTGAGGTGAGCGCGTCGGAATAAACAGTCTGGATGGAATCGATCACCGCCACCTGCGGTTTGCGCTCAGCCAAAGTCGCGATAATTTTTTCCAATTGGATTTCTGCCAATAAATGCACCGGCTTGGCGTTGAGAGCAAGACGCTTGGCTCGCAAGGCAATTTGCTGCGCCGATTCTTCCCCGCTCACATACAGCACGTTCGCGCTATCACCCATATGACACAAGGCTTGCAACAGCAAGGTCGATTTACCAATGCCCGGATCACCACCAATCAACACCACCGCGCCTTCTACCAAGCCACCGCCGAGCACCCGATCAAATTCCGCGATGCCGGTCGCGCGACGCGGCACTTCGCTCGCTTCAACATCGCCCAGCGACTGCACTTCGCTCGGTTTCGCCAGCGATTGAAAGCGGCTGTTTTTCGTCTGCGATTCCGCAACCGTTTCGACCAGCGTATTCCATTCGCCGCAGCCGGGGCACTGCCCCTGCCACTTCGGCGCCTGCCCGCCGCATTCGGTGCAGGTGTAAATGGTTTTGGCTTTTGCCACTTTATATTTCTTCCACGATGTTTACCCGCCCCGCCACGGCGCACAACAATTCATAGCTGATCGTCCCCGCCGCGCGCGCGACTTCGTCCACCGGCAGGCCCTGTCCCCACAGCACGACTTTGCTGCCTATGCCGGCGTTGGCGATGCCCGTGAGATCGACGGCGAGCATGTCCATCGACACGCGACCCAGCAGGCGGGTGAGCTTGCCGTTGACCAACGCCGGCGTGCCGGTTGGTGCGTGGCGCGGATAACCGTCGGCGTAGCCGCAGGCGACGGTGCCGATCCATTTTTCCTGCTGGGTTTTGAAGGTTGCGCCATAACCGACGCTTGCTCCCGGCATCAGGCGCTGCATGGAAATGATTTCCGATTCGAAGGTCATTGCCGGCTGCAAAGCGAATTCGTCAAAACTTTTATCCGCGAATGGTGACGAGCCATAGAGCATGATGCCGGGCCGAACCCAGTCGGCCTGGCTTTCCGGGTAACGCAATATCGCGGCGGAATTGGCGAGACTGCGTGGTAAAGCGGTGTGGCCAACCAAGGAGCGGAATTCCTGCATTTGCGCCGCGATGCCGGTGGTCTCGTCAGCGCAGGCGAAGTGAGTCATCAATGTAATTTTGCCGACGTTATTCAGCCGCGTCAGTGATTCGAGCGCAGCGTGATAATGTTGCGGCGCAAAGCCGAGGCGATTCATGCCGGTGTTGATTTTCAGATGAACGTCGAGCCGTACCGGCAAAGGCGTTTTGGCCAGCATGTCAATCTGCTCGGCGCTGTGCACGACCGTGGTCAGCCCATGCTCGGCAAACAGCGGCAACTCACCGGCATTAAAAAATCCTTCCAGCATGATGATGGTTTGCCGGAAGCCCGCATCGCGTAATTGAATTGCTTTTTCAAGTTCGAGGACGGCGAACGCCTCGGCGGAGTCGAGCGCGCGCGCAACGCGCAGCAAACCGTGGCCATACGCGTTGGCTTTGATCACCGCCATGACTCTGGATTGCGGCGCATGACGGCGCACGACAGCGAGGTTATTTTTTAATGCGGAAAGGTGGATTCGGGCCTGC
Organism: Burkholderiales bacterium; assembly: GCA_049695115.1. Lineage (GTDB taxonomy): Bacteria > Pseudomonadota > Gammaproteobacteria > Burkholderiales > JBEEJL01 > JBEEJL01. Next base: position 29,960 of record JBAVRP010000046.1, read on the forward strand.
AGGGGGCGAGTCATTGAATATGCGATATTTAATATAACTTATTGATTTTATTTATCTTTTTGTATAGTCGTTTTGGTCAACTTTTGTGGGCAGATAATTAGGAGAATTGTGCTCAAGACGTGCAGGTGCCGGAGAAGAGGGAGAATAATAACCGGCATTTGCGAAACTTTCGAAACGGGTGTACTCGCCGAGGAAGGTCATGCGCACGGTGCCGATCGGTCCGTTACGCTGTTTGCCGATAATGATCTCGGCCGTGCCTTTTTCCGGTGAGTCGGGGTTATACACTTCATCGCGATAGATGAACAGAATCAAGTCGGCATCCTGCTCGATCGCGCCGGATTCGCGCAGGTCGGACATGATCGGGCGTTTGTTCGGCCGCTGTTCCAGGCTGCGATTCAACTGCGACAAGGCGATAACCGGCACTTCCAGTTCTTTTGCCAGCGCTTTTAACGAGCGCGAGATTTCTGATATTTCCGTTGCGCGGTTCTCGCCGCTGGAGTTGGCCGACATGAGCTGGATGTAATCGATCACGATCAAGCCGAGCTTGCCGCATTGGCGATGCAAGCGCCGCGCGCGCGCGCGCAGTTCCAGCGCATTGATCGCGGCGCTTTCATCGATATGTATGGGGGCGTCGTTGAGTTTGCCGACGGCGTGAGTCAGGCGCGGCCAGTCGTCGTCGCGCAGTTTGCCGGTGCGCAGTTTGTGTTGATCCAGTTTGCCGACGGAACCCAGCATACGCAACGCGAGTTGGGTGCCGCCCATTTCCATGCTGAATATGGCGACCGGCAAGCCGCTATCGAGCGCGACATTTTCCGCGATATTCAGCGAGAACGCGGTCTTGCCCATACTGGGGCGGCCGGCAACGATAATCAAATCGCCGGGCTGCAGGCCGGAAGTCTTTTCATCCAGGTCGCCAAAGCCCGTCGGCACGCCGGTGATGTCGCTCGGGTTGTCGCGGCTGTATAGATGATCGATGCGTTCGACCACGCTGCTAAGTAACTTCGGTATTTCGACAAAACCTTGCTGCGACCTTGCGCCCAGCTCGGCGATGTTAAAAACTTTTGATTCCGCTTCATCGAGCAACTGCCGCGCTTCGCGGCCCGCAGGATTGTAGGCGCTGTCGGCGATGTCCGTGCCAACCACGGCAAGTTGGCGCATCATGGAACGATCGCGTACGATTTCGGCGTAACGGCGGATGTTGGCGGCACTCGGTGTGTTTTGCGACAGCGAACCGAGATAGGCGAGGCCGCCAACCTCGGTGAGCTTGGCGGAAAGCTGCAGCGATTCGGAAACCGTCAGCGCATCGACGGCTTTATTTTGCTCAAGCAGTTTGACAATGTGTTGGTAAATCAGCCGATGATCGGCGCGGTAAAAATCCTTGTCGCTGATGATGTCGCCGACCTTGTCCCACGCATGCGGATCGAGCAGCAAGCCCCCCAGCACCGATTGCTCCGCTTCCAATGAATGTGGCGGCAATTTGAGTGAATCAATTTGCGTATCGGTTTGCAGGAATGTGACGGGGTTGGCCATGGCTGTCGGTTGTTGCGATGAAAATTCATTCTACAGTTTATGATATATCTTTAACACTACCGATTCATAAACATCTAATTGCAAAAAGAAAAAAGGCGGTAAACCGCCTTTTTAAAATATGCTGCAAATATTTGATTATAAATAGATTTTCTACTTTTCGCCCAACACCGAAATAGTGATATCCGCAGTTACATCGTGATGTAGCGCAAGAGTGATGGGGAAATCGCCGATTTGCTTCAGCGGTCCGTTTGGCAAACGCACTTCCGATTTCGCCACTTCAAAACCCTGCGCTTTCAGTGCGTCAACAATGTCGGTGTTGGTGACGGAACCGAACAAGCGGCCATCATCACCCGCTTTTTGCGTCACTTGCACCATCAGGCCCCTGAGCTTCTCGCCACGGGCTTGCGCTGCCGTGAGTTCGTCAGTCTGTTTCTTTTCCAACTCGACACGACGGGCTTCGAATTCTGCCAGGTTTTTTTCGTTGGCGCGCTTGGCCTTGCCTTGCGGAATCAAAAAATTACGCGCAAAGCCGTCTTTCACTTTGACCACGTCGCCGAGGCCGCCGAGATTCACCACTTTTTCCAATAGAATAATTTGCATGGTGTGCTCCTTACGCAATATGCAGGTCGGTGTAAGGCATCAGCGCGAGGAATCGCGCGCGTTTGATTGCCACGGATAATTGGCGCTGGAAGCGTGCCTTGGTGCCGGTGATGCGGGCAGGAATAATCTTGCCGTTTTCGTTGATAAAATCTTTCAGGATGTTGATGTCCTTATAATCGACTTCTTTAATGCGCTCTGCGGTGAAGCGGCAATATTTACGCCGGCGGAACATGCCGCCTGGGCGGCGTGCGCCGTCTTTTTTGGCGAATTTGCCTTTGCCTTTACCTTTGGGTGCTCTTGCCATATTAAACCTCGTTCGTTTTCCTGAATTTATTCACATGCAACACAGGGTAATCGCTCAGGCGGTTGCGGCTGGCCAAAAATCCTTGCACCGCGATCTGTTCTCCGTTGGAAATATTTCCCAACTCCCGCGCCACTTCGCCTAAGGCCATCACTGCCACTTCACACTGCACTACCCGTTGCATTCCCGCTTCCAGCTGTTGCGAATTATGCTTGAGGCGGAATTCGATAATCGGGATTCCCGCCGGGGTGGTGCGCAATGTGTCTTTGCCTATGACCTCGCCGCTTAACGTTACCTGGTTGCGTTCGTCCACACCGGCATTAAGCCGCTTCGGATTGCGCTGGCGCTTCTTCCACCGCTGCCGGGCCACTGGTCAGCGACTTCGACTTTTCCTCTTTCATCATAATGGAAGGCGCAGTGACTGCTTCGTCCACGCTGATAATGAGATGGCGCAAAACCGCGTCGTTGAATTTGAATGCGTGTTCGAGTTCATCGAGCGTTTCCTGAGGAATCTCGATGTTCATCAACACGTAATGAGCTTTGTGTACCTTGGCGATAGGGTAAGCCATCTGACGACGACCCCAATCTTCCAAGCGGTGAATCAGGCCGCCGTGTTGCGTAACCATGGCGCGATAACGCTCCACCATGGCTGGCACCTGCTCGCTTTGGTCCGGATGGACGATAAAAACCACTTCATAATGACGCATAGATGAATCTCCTTATGGGTAAAGCCCCCCGTTATGCGGACGGTGGAGCAAGGCCTACGAAAAACCGGCGGTGAAATGCCAGCAGTGAAAAGCCTGTGATTGTACTGGATTTACGACGGGAAAAGAAGGTGCTTGTAACTCGTAACGATTGAGCGAAATTTGTTGTGGCCTGCTCATTAAACAATTCAATATAATCAATATATTACGACGTTAGGCGTGAGCGCGGCGCATGCTACCAATATGTCATCCTGAGCGATAGCGAAGGATCTTCTTTTCGCTTTTGATTTAAAGCGCGTAACAGCAGATTCTTCGCTATCGCTCAGAATGACAGGCGTAGGGTGCGCCGTGCGCACGCGTAAGGCTGTAAATGACATTGGACATGACTGAGCAATTGCAACGCGTGCGCATGGCGCACCCTACCGATTGTTTCAATTTAATCTCGGCGTTGATTCGAAGAAAGAATAGCTCACCCATCTGCGCCGCCACTATTTTTGCTGGCTATCGGGGGCCGTTGGCGAGAACGTGTTTGAGCTACGCGGTGTTTTAATTTGGATTTGAAAGTAAAGTAGGCTGGGCTTATCAGCCCCGCCTACGAGCTCTAATTTTACATGTTAGGTCTAGGGGGTTTCGACTTGCAAGTATCCAAACCGGAATCTACACGCCAATATTCAATAATATCATCCCGTTTTCCAACGCCAAATACCAGAATGCACCCGTCTTCATTCCTTCGCCATTCATATTCTTCGACAACATCCGTCTCCCTGACTTTCTGATAAACGTACCTAGCTTTAGGAATAGACTCGCTGAAATTTTTGCCAATAATATAATCGTAGTTTGGCGGCACAGTTTGTGAGTCGCTGGCGCACGAAATCAAGACGAAGAAAAAACAACTTACGCAAATAGCGCGGCAAAAGAAGTTGTAAGGATTTTTTTTCATAACTCATGCGCCTTTCGATATACGTAAGCGTAAGCTGAATGAAACGTAGCAAATCGTTAGCTGGAACTCTTACCGCTTTATCTATTTCCCCAACATCTCCGCAGCATGTTTCCGCGTGGTCTCGGTAATTTTCACCCCGCCCAGCATCCGGGCTATTTCTTCGACACGCGACTTTTTATCCAAAACTGTAATTTGCGAACGCACAGCGCCATTCGCTGACGACTTGGCTACGCTCCATTGTTGGTCGCCACAGGCGGCGACTTGCGGCAAATGCGTGACGCACAACACTTGAAATTGTTTACCTAAAGTCTGCAACATTTGTCCGACGATTTCCGCTACGCGTCCGCCGATTCCCGCATCGACTTCGTCGAAGATCAGCGTCGGCACGGCGGCGACTTTGCTGGCGATGACTTGGATCGCCAAACTGACGCGCGACAATTCGCCGCCTGAGGCGACTTTCGCCAACGAGCCAGCCGTCATGCCTTTGTGCGCGGCGACGCGGAATTCGATTTGCTCGGTTCCGTGCGCGTTGGGCTCGGCGAGTTCAATCAACGCGGCGTCAAAGGAGCCGCCTTCCATCGCCAGGGTTTGCATAGCGTCGGTGATTTTTTTGCTGAATTCTTTGGTGGCTTTTTTTCGTGAAGCGGATAATTTTTTCGCCACTTCGAGAAATTTTGCGTGCGCGGCGGATTCTTTTTTGCCTTGCTCTTCATCGCCTTCGTCCCCGCCGAGTTCTTCCATGCGCGCTTGCGACTTCAGCAATAATTCTGCCAGGCCATCAGGCTTAACGCGATATTTGCGCGCGGCGTTGTGTATCGCATCCATACGCGCTTCAATTTGTTTCAATCGCGCCGGGTCAAGATCAAGCTTTTGCACATAGTGGCGCAACGCATAAGCGGCTTCCTGCAATTGAATTTGCGCCGGTTCCAAAACGTCGATGACCTCTTTCAGTTGCGGATCGTATTCGACTAGCTGACTCAACTTTGTCGTCAGCGAAGTCACTTGCGACACCAACGCGTTGTCGTTTTCTTCCAGCTCATCAAGACTTTGTTGCGCGCCTTCAATCAGACTCGCAGCATGCGCGAGACGCGCATGATCGGCCTGTAACTCCGTCCACGTATCTGCCGAAAAATTCAATGAAACCAATTCTTTAACTTGATATTGCAAGCCATCGCGTTCGGCGGCAAATGCGGCGGCGTTTTTTTCGCGTGCAATGCGCATTTGGTGCAGGTTATGCCAAACCTTGTGCAGCGCACGTACGTCCTGCACCTGCGCCTGAAGCCCCGCATACCCATCGAGCAGTTCGCGCTGCACATCCGGCCTTAATAATGATTGATGCGCATGCTGGCCGTGAATGTCGATCAGCATCTCGCCCGCTTCGCGCATTTGCGCGAGCGTCGCGGCGCTGCCGTTAATAAAGCCACGGCTTTTGCCTGCGGCATCGACGACTCTTCTTAATAGACAGGTTTGCTCGTCAGCATTGAAATCGTTTTGTATCAGCCAATCGCGTAACAGCGAATTTTTCGCCACATCAAATTCCGCGCTGACTTCGGCTTTGCTTGCGCCGGGGCGAACCACGCCTGCTTCGGCACGCTCGCCCAGCGTGAGTGAAAGCGCGTCGATGAGTATGGATTTACCTGCGCCGGTTTCGCCGGTAAGCACAGTAAAGCCGTCGCGGAATTCCAGCTCCAGCGTATCGACAATGATGTAATCCAGAATGGAAAGCGAAAGCAACATTTACAGCTTTTCGCTCCAATGCAGTTTCTCGCGCAGCATGGCGTAGTAGCTGTGGCCCTTGGGATGAATCAGTCGGATGGGATTGTCGTTGGCTTTGACAAACACTTCGTCGTCGTCATGGATGTCGAAAAAGGATTGCACATCGAAATTGACCCGCGCATTGGCTCCGCGTATCAATTTGACCGTGACTTCCGATTCGCTTGACAGCACGATGGGGCGATTGGACAAGGTATGCGGGCTGATCGGCACCAGGGCAAACGCGCTGAGGTGCGGATTCAGGATCGGCCCGCCTGCCGACAATGAATACGCCGTGGAACCGGTCGGCGTGGCGAGAATCAATCCGTCGGAGCGCAGGTTATACACGAACAGATCATCCACATACACTTCGAATTCGATCATGCTGCCCATCGCGCCGCGGCTGACCACCACATCGTTAAGCGCTATAGTGGAAAACACCTGCTTGCCGCCGCGCAACACATGCGCATTCAACAGCAGGCGCTTTTCTGACGTGTAATCGCCGTCGAGAATGCCACCAAGCATGGCTTGCGTGTCCTGCATAGGAATGTCGGTAAGAAAACCCAGCCGACCCAGGTTGATGCCGACCATGGGGATATTGAACGGCGCGACTACACGGGCAGCGGATAACATGGTGCCGTCGCCGCCCATCACCACCACCAAATCCACTTGCCCGCATAGATGTTTCAACTCAAGCGCGGTATTTGCGCCTATGCCGGTTTGCGTCGAAGTGTTTTTCTCCAGTAGTACCGCCACATCGCGCGTCGCGAGGTACTGCATTAGCGATTTAATGTGGTCGGCAAGCGTCGGGGTGTCGGGGCGGCCAATCAGGCCTATGGTTTTGAATTGTTGGTTCATAGGTGAATTAAACCATAAAAATGAATCGGATTCACTTCCAGCCGAACCCTCGCACCAACTGAATGTCGTGTAAAATAACGCCATGCTCAACGACCGCGCCCAATCCCTGTTGAAAATCCTGATCGAGCGTTATATTGCCGAGGGACAACCGGTCGGCTCGCGCGCGCTGTCGAAATTCTCCGGCATGGAACTCTCCCCAGCTTCAATCCGTAACGTCATGGCCGACCTGGAAGAAATGGGATTCATCACCAGTCCGCATACTTCCGCCGGACGCATCCCTACGCCGCTCGGCTATCGCTTTTTTGTCGATACCCTGCTCACTATCAAGCCGTTGGAACAAGCCGAAGTGAGCCAACTCGAAAATCAATTACATCCTGACGACCCGCAGCGGCTGATTACTTCTGCCTCACATCTACTGTCGGAGCTGACCCAGTTCGCCGGCGTGGTGATGACACCCAAGCGTCGCAGTACGGCGTTTCGACATGTGGAATTCATGCGTCTGTCGGAAAAACGTGTGCTGTTGATTATCGTCACCGCTGAAGGCGATGTGCAAAACCGCATTATCATCACCGACAAATCATATTCGCCCACGCAATTGATCGAAGCGGGTAATTATCTGAATCAGCATTACGCGGGACGAGAATTTGAAGCGGTGCGCGATGCAGTTAAAAAAGAACTAAATCAATTACACAGCGATATTTCGCAGCTGATGCAAGCGGTAGTCGTGGCAGGCCAGGACGCGCAGCGTGAAGGCGACAGCATTGTGTTGTCAGGCGAGCGAAATTTGCTCAACGTACATGAGTTGTCGTCGAACATGGCGAGCCTGCGTAAATTATTCGACGCATTCGAACAGAAAAGCTCGCTGATGCAATTGCTCGAAATCAGTGCACAAGCGCAAGGCGTCAAAATTTTTATCGGCGGCGAATCCGGCATGACACCGTTGGACGAATTCTCCGTTGTCACCGCGCCGTATGAAGTCGATGGCAAAGTCGTCGGTACGGTTGGCGTCGTCGGCCCGACGCGCATGGCGTATGAACGTGTCATCCCAATCGTGGACATCACAGCGAAATTATTGTCGAGCGCGTTGTCTTATCATTAACATAATTTGAGCATTTAATTTTGTTCATGGTTCGACGAGCTCACCACGAACGGATCAACATCTCACCGTTCGTACTGAGCTTGTCAAAGGACTAAATCAAAATTCGCAGAAATATCTCATAGCGCAATTAACAAAAAACTCAATATAATCAATAATATGCAATCAACCGCTAAATTTTTTTTATTACTCGGCAGCGTCAGCGCCCTGCTCGCCGTTGTAATCGGCGCATTCGGCGCGCACGCGTTAAAAAATGAACTCAGCGCCGACATGCTGGCGATATTTCAAACCGGTGTGCAATATCATTTTTATCACGCGCTCGGTTTGCTTGCGGTTGGATTAGTCGCCACACAAATTCCCGAATCGACATCGCTCAAATATTCCGGCTGGCTGATGTTCGTTGGTATCGTTATTTTTTCCGGCAGTCTTTATTTATTGAGCATCACCGAAACACGCTGGCTCGGCGCGATTACGCCGATTGGTGGCGTTGCCTTCATAGCAGCGTGGCTATTACTAACTATTGCTATTTACCGAAACTAGGGAAGCTTTGATTAAGTTCGAGATCTAAGCAAGACTAGGCGCGAACGAAAAATAGCGACGCAGCATATTGTGTCATATGTAAGGAGTTATTTTTTGTGAGCAACGACGTATTGCGACGATATCGGACTTAATCAAAGCTTCCCCAAACCTATGCCTAAATATCTACCCGAACCCGAATATACCCACGGCACACAAAGCAAAGTCGGCATTCTGCTGGTCAATCTCGGCACACCCGATGAACCGACGCCGAGCTCGGCGCGAAGATATTTGAAACAATTTCTCGGCGATCCACGCGTAGTGGAAATTCCGCGCTTCGCCTGGCTGCCGATTTTGCACGGCATTATTCTCAACACAAGACCTAAAAAATCCGCCGCTAAATACGCGCTAATCTGGATGAAAGAAGGTTCGCCGCTGCGCGTCCACACCGAACAGCAAGCGAAAATGCTCAAAGGATTTCTCGGCCAACGTATCAAGCAACCGGTAGTAGTCGAATACGCCATGCGTTACGGAAATCCGTCGATTGCCTCAGCCGTCGCCAAACTCAAAGCACAATTCTGCGACCGCATTTTATTATTGCCGCTCTACCCACAATACGCCTCCAGCACTACCGCCTCGTCGCAAGATGAATTATTCAGCGTGCTGAAACAATACCGCAACTCCCCCGCCGTGCGCACCGTGCGCAATTATCACGACCATCCGTCGTACATCAAAGCCCTCGCACAAAGCGTACGCGACAGCTGGGTGAAAAATGGCCGACCGGAAAAATTGCTCATGAGCTTCCACGGCGTACCGCAATACACGCTAGACAAAGGTGACCCGTATCACTGCGAATGCCGCAAGACGGGAAGATTGTTAGCTGAAGCCTTGCAACTCAAACCAGAAGAATACGTCGTCAGCTTCCAATCCCTATTCGGCCGCGCCGAATGGGTCAAGCCCTACACCTCAGACACCCTCGCGCAACTCGGCAAACAAGGCGTAAAACACCTGGACGTAATCTGCCCCGGCTTCCCGGCAGATTGTTTAGAGACGCTAGAAGAAATCGCCATGGAAGGCCGCGAAACCTTCCTCCACGCAGGCGGCAAAGAATACAACTTCATCCCCTGCCTCAACGAACGCGACGATTGGATCCACGCGCTGTGTGATATTGCGTTGGAGAATTTGGGGGGATGGGTGAGTAAAGATTGGGATAAAACTGAAGCTGTGAAACAAGCAGAGATCAGCAGCCAACAAGCGCGAACTTTAGGCGCAAAAAAATAATACGTAAATACCTTCTTTCTGAACAAGTAATTTTTGCATAATCGGCCTTGTATGGTTGACGTGTTTTAGTACTCAGAAACACGATATCTAGGCTTGCTAACTAACGAATATTGAAATGAACCTACATAAGTGTGAACTATCTAAATGAAAGTCCTTTTACGAAAGGTTGAGTATTATTTCCACGGCCAATCTTCAGATTTGACGAAGTCTGGATCAGCAGGGCCTAATACTACGTGATATTCAGGAGCATCGAACTGAGCAAAAAGGCGCAGGAAGACGTGTACGTTTGATCCAGCAGCTTTTATCTTCACACCATGCAGTCCTTTCGGCTCGTTAACAGGTTCGCCAGTGCACGAACCAACCCAATGTCCAACACACGGGTCTTCACCGAGAATAACGCGACGAATGGGGGAGCTCTTAAACGGCGCAATCCCGATTACATAGATCGCAGCGGTAAAAGCTATTTTTGCTATGGTGCGCGCGAAATCCTGAGGATTAAAGCTCAGACGTGCGCCCACAAAGTCGACGTCATATTGCTGCTGAACTTGTTCAAAGGTTGGGCCGGCGATATGTAGAAAATTAAACTGAGCGGATATTTCCGCGGACTGCGGCAATCCCGCCAATATCCCCGGCGGAGGAAACTGTAGCGTCGGAAGTTATAGAGGAAACTCCTCTGGTGGAACACTAATAGTCCATTCCTTACCTTCCGATTCCAAACCCAAAGGCATGGCTGCTGGCCGCTTCTTCTTGCGGCGAGTTTGCATGGTAAGTACAGTGCGAATGGGCAGCAGGAAGTTTCTAAGAGTATCCTGCTCGAAACGGCTCGTTATGCCAGCACACCGGTCACAGCTCGCACTCAGGAGCGTCCAAGGCCCATTCAAGCCATATGGGATCGCGTGTTCCTTTGTTAAGTTACCGCCAACTTTGCCACAATAGATACATTGGCCGACATAACGGGCATTACTTGGAATTGGAAGGTCTGCCATTGCACATTCTAATTTTGGATAAAATTTGGGCTGTAGAATTTACCTGCTCCATTGAAATAGCTCGCGTAGGTCGAAAGCCTTCAAGCGTTTCGACGTATGTTTATAGAACGAATGAAGCGCAAATAAATATTTCAAATTTCCTTCGGCGGAACGCCTATCGGCTTCCGCCCTACTTGTCAAAAGCATTGCGAGTTAAGCAGCGATCTCATCAATCAGTTCCGGATGTTTATCCAACAAACGAAACAAATTAATCACTGCCGCAACGGGTCTGGCTTTGCCATTTTCATATCGGGAAAAAGCATTCACTCCTCCGCCGGCAATCTCAGCCGCGCGCCGCTGGGAGATTTTGAGTTTTTTGCGGATGCGTGCAAGCTCGGCTGATTCGTCTAAATCGACTTTCAGCCGAAGTTTTTCTAATGCTTCTGAACAGCGCGCGCCTTCTTTGCCAGAGAATTCTGTCTCCCCGCATTCGGGGCAATGCCAGCCGTCCACCGCACGGACCGTTACGCTATGACCACGATATTCGAACTCGCGGTCTTGTTTGTCGCGAACCATGTCGCCTTTTTCGCAATTCAAGCACAGGTGTTTCATTTCATTTCTCCTTAAACTGAATGACCACGGTTCCGTTATCACGCAGGGTGACCTTGATATAGGCTATCAATCCCGGACGTAATGTTGCGTGGTACACGTCTTGCTAGATTTTATGATCAGCATGAGTGGTCATGCTTTTGAACAAATCTTTTTGTTTTAGCGCCAGAACCACCGCCACGGCTTGCTCGCTTAAAAGCCCTAATTCGGCTGCGCCCATTAACGCGGTGGCGGTAAAAGCATTGACGCCACGATCTTCAACAACGCGTTGAGCTTCGACTAATGGGTAATGTGGCTTCTTTTTCTCCATGCACAAATATAACCTATTAGGTTACTAATATCAAATCCTGTTTGCTCATAAAGCCTTCCCTCGTATTATCGAATCTTCCAACGTATTGTTTTGCATAAAACTAATCATTATAAATATTTAATTAAATCAAATAGTTATAAACCTTTCAATTGATAAGAATTTTGTCAAAAACTTCACTGGTTACTCTTGAAAATGCCCACTCCACCCCCATATCGTAAACAGTTCATCAGGAGTCATCCCCATGCAGGAAGAAAATAAACCCCCCGCCGAGCTGGAGCAGCACGATGCTGCCGCCGCCACGCCCGAAGCCGAGATAAATGAAAGCCCCCCCGAAATTATGCCGAGCCTGGAAGAGATGGTTCGCCAGGCTGAGCTTAAAGCCGCCGAGCATCACGACGCGTGGCTGCGTGCGAAGGCCGAGGGAGAGAATATTCGCAAGCGCGCGATTGCTGATGTGGCGCAGGCGCGGAAATTTGCGGTGGAGGGTTTTTCCAGCGAAATGCTGGCGGTGAAAGATAGCCTGGAGGCCGCGCTGGCAATTGAGAACGCGACGCTGGAGAGCTACAAAAGCGGCATGGAGCTGACCATGCGCCAGCTGAAGCAGGTGTTCGAGAAATTCCATATTACTGAACTCAATCCGGCTAACGAAAAGTTTGACCCGCATAAGCATCAGGCGATTTCGATGTTGGAATCGGAGCTTGCGCCGGGCACGGTGGTGAGCGTGCTGCAAAAAGGTTATTTGTTGAACGACCGCGTGTTGCGCCCTGCGCTGGTAACGGTGGCTAAAGCTGCGGAGCCCGAAACCTCTTAAGCACAAAAATACAGAAATACGGACAAAAATATTCCGGATGGTATTGAAAACAGTGGCTATACCCCCACCTAATTAGCAAGTTAATCATTAACCCGCCTCGGCGGAAATAAACAGAGGAAACCATCATGGGAAAAGTTATTGGAATCGATTTAGGCACCACCAACTCGTGCGTCGCCGTCATGGAAAACGGCAAGCCGAAAGTGATTGAGAACGCCGAAGGCGCGCGCACCACGCCGTCCATCGTCGCGTATCAGGAAGACGGCGAAGTGTTGTGTGGCGCGTCGGCCAAGCGCCAGGCCGTCACCAACCCGAAGAACACTTTGTTCGCGGTGAAGCGTTTAATCGGCCGCAAGTTCGACGAAGAAATGGTGCAAAAAGATATCAAGATGGTGCCTTACACCATCATGAAAGCGCCGAATGGCGACGCATGGATCACCGTTCGCGACAAGAAAATGGCACCGCCGGAAATCTCCGCTGCTGTGTTGCAAAAAATGAAAAAAACCGCTGAAGATTATCTCGGCGAAGAAGTGACCGAAGCCGTGATCACCGTGCCTGCTTATTTCAACGATTCACAACGCCAAGCGACTAAAGACGCGGGCCGCATCGCCGGTCTCGACGTAAAACGCATTATCAACGAGCCGACTGCGGCGGCGTTGGCATTCGGCATGGACAAAAAAGAAGGCGACCGCAAAATTGCCGTGTATGACTTGGGCGGCGGTACGTTTGATATTTCGATTATCGAAATCGCCGAAATTGAAGGCGAACACCAATTTGAAGTGCTCTCGACCAACGGCGACACGTTCCTCGGCGGCGAAGACTTCGACATGCGCATCATGGATTACCTCGCCGATGAATTCAAAAAAGAGCAGGGCATTGACCTGCGCAAAGACTTACTCGCGCTGCAACGCCTGAAAGAAGCGGCGGAAAAAGCCAAGATTGAATTGTCATCGTCACAACAAACCGAAGTGAATTTGCCTTACATCACCGCAGACGCGAGTGGCCCGAAACACTTGGCAGTGAAACTCACGCGCGCCAAACTGGAAAGCCTGGTCGATGAATTGATTGAGCGCACCATGGAACCTTGCCGCATCGCGATGAAAGACGCGGGCGTTAAAGGCTCGGACATCACCGACGTGATTTTGGTCGGCGGTCAAACGCGTATGCCGAAAGTGCAAGCCAAGGTACAGGAATTTTTCGGCAAAGAGCCGCGCAAAGACGTGAACCCGGATGAAGCGGTCGCCGTCGGCGCAGCGATCCAAGGCGGCGTGTTGCAAGGCGAAGTGAAAGACGTGTTGTTACTCGACGTGACACCGTTGTCGCTCGGCATCGAGACCATGGGCGGCGTTATGACCAAGTTGATCCAGAAAAACACCACAATACCGACCAAAGCGTCGCAGGTGTTTTCCACTGCCGACGATAACCAGAATGCGGTAACCATCCATGTGCTGCAGGGCGAGCGTAATGTCGCGAACGGCAACAAGAGCCTCGGGCAGTTTAACCTGAGCGATATTCCGCCTGCTCCGCGCGGCATGCCGCAAATCGAAGTGACCTTCGACATCGACGCAAACGGCATTTTGCATGTGAACGCGAAAGACAAAGCCACCGGCAAAGAAAACAAAATCACCATCAAGGCCAGCTCCGGCTTGAGCGAAGACGAAATCAAACGCATGGTGCGCGACGCGGAAGAACACGCGGACGAAGACAAGAAGGCATTGGAATTAGTCACCGCGCGCAATAGTGGCGAGCAACTGGTGCACTCGGTGAAAAAAATGTTGAAAGACCACGAAGACAAACTTTCTGCCGATGAAATCGCAAAAATTGAAGGAGCGATGAAAGAAGCGGAAGAAGTGCTGAAGTCCGACGACAAAGACGCGATTGAATCTAAAGTGACGGCCTTGTCCGAAGCTTCGCATGTATTGGCGGAAAAAATGTACGCCGCTGAACAAGCGAAAACACAAACGGCTGATGCAGGCGGCGAAGCCAAAGATGGCGGCGCGAAAAAAGACGAGAACGTGGTCGATGCGGAATTTGAGGAAGTGAAAGAACCGAAAGAAAAGAAAGCGTAAATAACTTAATATAATCAAATACTTACAAGCGCACAGGCAACTCTGCGCTTGTTTGTTTTTATAACAGTTTGAACGGTGACGTATGGGAACGAATAGGCTGGAAGCTTTCAGTGACGGCGTGATCGCCATCATCATCACCATCATGGTACTGGAAATGAAAGTCCCACATGACCCAGACATTGAGGCCCTGCTGAAACTCTGGCCAGTGTTTGTCAGCTATGCGCTGAGTTTTCTCATCGTCGCGATATATTGGGTGAATCACCATCATCTTTTGCATGAGCTCAAACGAGTCAATGCCAAAGTCTTGTGGCTAAATAACTTGCTGCTGTTTTGCATGTCTCTGATGCCCTTCGTCACCGGCTATATGGGTGAAAATCATTTCACGCGATTATCGGTTTCTATTTACAGTGTGGTCGCATTTGCCTCTGCGCTAGCGTTTCTTTTTTTACGCCGCGCGATTGAACAAAGTCATGGCCACATTGCTCAAGAGTTGCGCGAACACAGGAATCGCAAGATGATGATTAGCCTGAATATCTATCTAGCTGCCATTATCGCCGCCTGGTTTTGGGTGCCTTTAGCTTTGGCGCTGTTAGTGTTGCCGGCGATTATGTATTTCCTGCCGGGCAAACGTGCTGGACAATTCATCGAATAATCATCGGACTTTACTTCATGGCCAAAAAAGATTACTACGAAACCCTGGGCGTGAACCGCGACGCGTCGGATGAAGAAATAAAAAAGGCTTATCGCAAGTTGGCGATGAAGCACCATCCGGACCGCAACCCGGATAACCCCAAATCCGAAGCGCATTTCAAAGAGGCGAAAGAAGCTTACGAAATTTTATCCGACGCGCAAAAGCGCAGCGCCTATGACAGCTATGGCCATGCCGGCGTCGATCAACAGGCGGGCATGGGCGGCTTTAGCGGCGCGGGAGCAGGTGGATTCGCCGATGCCTTCGGCGATATTTTTGGCGAAATTTTCGGCGGCGGCCGCGGCGGCGGCAGAAGCCAGGTGTATCGCGGCGCGGATTTACGCTACAACCTTGAAATCAATCTCGAAGACGCCGCGCGCGGCACCGAAACCAAAATTCGCATTCCAGCGATGGAAGAATGCGAAACGTGTAAAGGCAGCGGCGCGAAGCCGGGTACCTCGCCCATTACTTGCACCACTTGCAATGGGCAAGGGCAAGTTCGCATGCAACAGGGATTTTTCTCCATTCAACAAACCTGCCCGCGCTGCCACGGCACCGGCAAAATGATCCAGTCCCCCTGCGCCACTTGCAGCGGTGCCGGCCGGGTGAAAAAACACAAAACCCTGTCAGTGAAAATTCCTGCCGGCGTTGATGACGGTGACCGCATACGGCTCAGCGGTGAAGGCGAACATGGCGCCAACGGGGGTCCGCCAGGCGACTTATATGTCGTGGTGCAAATCACGCCGCATGACGTATTCACGCGCGACCACAACGACCTGCATTGCGAAATGCCGATCAGTTTCACCACCGCAGCGCTCGGCGGAGAGATCGACATCCCCACATTAGAAGGCCACGCCAAAATAAAAATTCCCGCCGAAACTCAAAGCGGCCAGACGTTTCGACTGCGCGGCAAGGGCATCAAGGGCGTACGCAGTTCCTCCTATGGCGACCTGATGTGTCATGTCGCCGTAGAAACGCCGGTGAAATTGACTGAACGTCAGAAAGAACTTCTGCGCGAACTCGACGCGATTAATAAGGCAGACGGCGACAGGCATAATCCGCGCGCGAAGGGGTTTATGGACAAGATGCGGGCGTTTTTCAAATGAAAAACGGGCGCCTTTTAGGGTGAGACTAACTTTTCGCGTAGCGTAAAGTTACGGTGAGACCACAAATGAGAGCGTTTTTTAAGTAACGCCAACCGCCAAGAGAAAATCAGTTTGTCATCCTGAGCGTGAGCGAAGGATCTGCTTTTCAGTTTTGATTGGACGCGCTTCGCAGCAGATTCTTCGCTGTCGCTCAGAATGACAGTGCGTAGGGTGCGCCGTGCGCACGCGTAAGGCGGCTAATAACATTAGCGATGGCTGATAACTCCTAACGCGTGCGCATGGCGCACCCTACCCGCCCGCTGTTTGGCGCGTGCGTAACAGATTTTGTGCTTCTAGTTCGGCGAGTTGAGATGAGAGGTTGGGCACGATTAGTTGTTTTATTTGAACGTCAAAAATAGTGGACTGCAAGTTTGAGATTCGACAACGGCCCCCACATCCTTCTATCGTCATTCCCGCGCAGGCGGGAATCCAGCAAAAACAAAAAGGCATTCGTTCTTAACCCCACTGGATTCCCGCCTGCGCGGGAATGACAGTGGGATTGGAGATTTTTTGACGTAGAAACGAACCGAAGCGAGTATTTGTAACTATTTGATTATATTAAATTATTTTCTACGCCAGGTTGTGCCTGTTGGTGAGTCTTCAAGCACAATACCAGCATCATCCAGCTTTTTGCGTATGCGATCTGATTCGGCGAAATTTTTGGATTCGCGGGCCGCCATGCGAGCATCAATCATTGTTTGAATTTTTTCATTAGTTACTTTCGCATCCGAGCTTTCAACTGCTCTCACGCTTTCAACTACTGTCAAAACACCATGGGCTATATCAGCACCCTCTGTTATGTTGCCCGAAATGGAGCTAGTCTGCAGATACGCATTCGCATCGCCCTGCAACAATCCCAACGTACCACCCAAGCTTTTCAGCAGGCCTGCAGTTTGCTCCGCCTTATTTTTATTCAGTTCTTTCGCTACATCAAACAAGACGGCAAACGCTTCCGGCGTATTGAAATCATCGTCCATAGCGGCGCGAAAACGTGAAGCGTGCGCATCAGCCCAATCAATTTTCCCCGGCTTTACCGAGGGAAAATCGCGTAGCGCGGTATACATCGTCGCTAAATTTTGCTCAGCCTCCTTCAACGCATCAGGATTGAAATTCACCTGGCTGCGATAGTGCCCGCGCAACAGGAAAAACCGCAGCGCTTGCTGCCTGTCGCCCAAACTTTTCAGTACACCGCGGAGGGTGAAAAAATTGCCCCGCGATTTGGACATTTTGGTGTTGTCGATATTGAGAAAACGCGCGTGCATCCAGACATTGGCGAAGCCGTGGCCGTGCGCTCCTTCGCTTTGGGCGATTTCGTTTTCGTGATGCGGAAAGGTGAGATCTTCGCCGCCGCAGTGGATGTCAAAGTGTTCGCCGAGCGTGGCTTCGCTCATCACCGAGCATTCGATATGCCACCCGGGGCGGCCATTGCCCCACGGCGATGGCCAGAACGGTTCGCCTGGCTTGGCAGCTTTCCACAACACGAAATCCATCGGGTCGCGCTTAAGTTTATCGACTTCGACGCGCTCGCCCGCGCGTAAATCGTCGAGCGACTTACCCGACAATTTGCCGTAGCCGGGAAACTTGCGTACTTCGTAATTCACGTCGCCATTGCCCGCCGCGTAGGCCAAGCCTTTGTCGATCAAGGTTTGGATCATCGCCACCATGCTTTGTACGTCGCCGGTGACATATTGCGTCGCGCGCGGCTGCTTAGAGGGCGTGGCCATACCAAGGCGCGCGCAATCTTCTTCCATCGCGGCGGTCATGCGTGTGGTTAGCGCATCTATCGGCTCTTTATTTTCCGCTGCGCGGATGATGATTTTATCGTCCACATCGGTGATATTGCGCACATAAGTCACGTCGTAACCTGACGCGTCGAGCCAGCGATAGACCATGTCAAATACGGTAAAAGTCCGTGCGTTGCCGATGTGGATAAAGTCATATACCGTCGGGCCGCACACGTACATGCCGACTTTT
This sequence comes from Burkholderiales bacterium, assembly GCA_049695115.1. GTDB lineage: Bacteria > Pseudomonadota > Gammaproteobacteria > Burkholderiales > JBEEJL01 > JBEEJL01. The sequence continues at coordinate 48,106 of JBAVRP010000046.1, forward strand.
CCGGGGGTAATGGGGGTGAATTCCTGCTTTTGGCGGGTTAAGGTGTTATAGATTTTCAGCATAGGAATGGCTTAGGCTGTATGGGATATTCGGGGTGTTTTTGAAGATTTACGCGGCTTACCGATGATGCAGCGCAAAAACTGGCCAGCGTCTAGGCTTAGGCGGAATTGAACAGGTACACGGAAGCCCCTGAATATCTTGAAATAAATTTGAACGGTTTGTTTGAGAAAAAGCAAAAACTTGCTAGAATATAGGCCGTTACGTCATTTTTCGCGAGTATATCATAATGAAGCTATTCCACTGGGGCACTGCACTCATCGCCGTAGCACTGGTCGCATCAAGTGCGGCCATCTACGCCGCCAACGGCGACGAACTCAAAGATGCCCAGGCCCTGTATAAGCAAAACCAGAACGGCCCGGCGCTGGAGAAGGTCAACGCACACCTCGCCAGCAAACCCAAAGACGCACAGGGCCGTTTCCTCAAAGGGCTGATTCTCACTGATCAAAAAAAGCCCAATGAGGCCATCGCGGTTTTCACCACGCTGACAGAAGATTACCCAGAATTACCAGAGCCGTATAACAACCTCGCCGTACTTTACGCATCGCAAGGCCAATACGATAAGGCGAAGACCGCGCTTGAACTGGCTATCCACACCCACCCCAGCTACGCCACAGCGCACGAAAACCTGGGCGACATTTACGCCCAACTAGCCAGCCGTGCCTACGACAAAGCCCTGCAACTCGACAAAACCAACTCCGCGGCGCAAAACAAGTTGGCCATGATCAAGGAATTGTTTGGCGGCAAGACCACCAATGCAGTCGTGGCCTCGGCACCCAAGACACCGCCAGTCATAGTGGCTACGCCGAAGCCGCCTGAGCCGACCAAAATTGCTGTCGTCGCCACACCAGTGCCTACTCCTGCCCCAACACCCGTACCGACCCCAGTTCCTACTAAAGCCCCAACCCCCGCGCCTGTCGTAGCCACCCCGGCGCCAACGCAGGTTGCTGTTGTAGCGACACCAAAACCTACCGCTGCGCCAGTAGTTGTTCCGCCGCTAGCGTCTGTTCAACAACCTAAGGCTGGTGAAGGATCGGAAGACGATGTGGTCAGCGCGGTATTCGCCTGGTCGAAAGCCTGGTCGGATCAGGATGTTCCTGGCTACCTCGGCCACTATGCATCGCAATTTGACCCGGGCAGCGGTCAGTCGAAAACAGAATGGGAAGCCGCGCGTAAAGATCGTATTTCGCGCCCGAGCTTCATCAAAGTGACCATCACCGATACCAAAGTCACCATGAACGATGCCAACACGGCTACCGTGAAGTTCTATCAGACGTATAGTTCCAATACGCTGAAATCGCAAAATACCAAGACCCTGCGCATGGTAAAGTCCGGCGGCAAATGGTTGATCGCCAAAGAACAAGCCGGCGGTTGATGGGCATTACGACCTCAATACTTGAAAAACAAATGCCTTCGAAATCCGCAAAAATGAATCATAAAAAACATCCCGCACAGCGCTCGCCGCTGATCAGGAATGTTTCGCTTTGCCTGGTTCTACTGATGGCCGTGCCCGGCTTTGCCTGGTCGCCCTCGCGCACACCGGCGCAGGCAATACAGGACAAATTGCCCGAAGTCATCGGCACCATCCCATCTGGCGTCGAAGGCGGCTTAGTCAAAGCCCTGCTCGCGTTGCGCAATAACCGCGTTGATTTAGCGCTGAAAGAAATCGACGCGATACTGGAAAAAAGACCTAACTTCCGTCTCGGCCATTTGATCAAGGGTGATTTGCTCAAGGCGCGTTACCGACCCATCAGCACTTTCGGCGATGTACCGGACGCGCAGCCGCGTACTATTTCAGACCTGCGGGAAGAAGCGCGCGTGCGTCTCGAGCGCTATCTCGACGCGCCGCCGGCACAAAACCGCACGCCAAAATACCTGATGCAACTGGCGCCGTCGCAAAAACACGCCATGCTGATTGATGCATCGCGCTCGCGCCTGTACGTATATTCCAACGATAACGGCAAGCCGAAATACCTCACCGATTACTACATCAGTATCGGCCTCAACGGCATCGACAAGGAACGCGAAGGCGATCAGAAAACCCCTATCGGCGTTTATCATGTCACCGCCAGCCTGCCGAAAAAAACCTTGTCCGATTTTTACGGCGACGCCGCGTTCCCCATCAATTATCCGAACGACTGGGACAAGCTCGAAGGCCGCGACGGTTCCGGCATCTGGCTGCATGGCGTGCCGTCAGACACCTACAGCCGGCCGCCGCGCGCTTCCAACGGCTGCGTAGTGCTGACTAACCAGGATTTGCTTAACTTGTCCAAGTTTGTGCAAATCGGCAACACGCCGGTGGTCATATCCGACCGCGTCGAATGGATGGAAAATAGCGACTGGGAAGATGAGCGTGATGGCTTCCGCAAATCATTCAATCGCTGGAAAAGTGACTGGGAAGGCCTGGACGTGGAAAAATACCTGGCTCACTACTCGCCTAACTTCACCAGCGACGGCAAAAAATTCGACGCATGGGCGAAACAAAAACGCGCCGTTACCACCGGCAAAACCTGGGTCAGAGTCGGCGTCAACAATATGAGCCTGTTCGGTTATCCCGGCGTGAAAGACATGATCGTAGTGAACTACGATCAGGAATACGGCAGCAACAACCTCAGCACCCAGGCACGTAAACGCCAATACTGGGTGAGGGAAAATTCGGGCTGGAAAATTATTTACGAAGGTTCGGCTTAGTTTTTCATCGCGGCGTCCTGCCGCAAATTTTTATTCTGGAGTTGACATGTTCATTTTATCAGCCATTATCAAGCGGCTAGTTCAATTTGCTTTTGTAGTATCGTTGATCAGCATACCCGCGTGCGCCGCCGATACCCCCGCAGGCAGCGCCACAAAACCCGTAGCAAAAACGGAAACGGCTGCCAAGCCTTCGGCTTCGGCCACCTGCACTTCTTCCTCCACCGACAAAAGGACTCAACCCATGGTCAAGCTGCACACCAATCACGGCGTCATTACTCTCGAGCTTGATGCTGCCAAAGCACCAGCCACCGTCGCCAACTTTCTCGACTACGCCAAAAGCGGTTTCTACGACGGCACCATTTTCCATCGTGTCATCGGTAACTTCATGATTCAGGGTGGCGGCTTCGGCGCGGGCATGAAAGAAAAAACCACTAAAGCCCCGATCCAGAATGAAGCCGGTAATGGTCTGAAAAATGACAACTACACCGTCGCCATGGCGCGAACCGGCGATCCGCATTCCGCCACTGCGCAGTTTTTTATTAACGTCAAAAATAATGACTTCCTCAATTTCAGCGCACCCAACGCACAAGGTTTCGGCTACGCCGTGTTCGGTAAAGTCGTGGATGGCATGGACGTCGTAGAAAAAATCAAAGGCGCGAAGACCGCGCAGCGTGGCATGCACGGCGATGTACCCATAGAAGACGTCATCATTCAGCGCGCCGAAGTTTGCTAATAACTCAATATAATCAAATAGTTACATAAGAACCGGTTTCTCGTTTTTTTATCCGGGATCGGATACACCGAGGAAGTTTGGATTTAGTTCGAGATCTACGCAAGACCAGGCGCGAGCAAAAAATAACGACGCCGCATAGTTTCCCTATGTAAGGAGTTATTTTTTGTGAGCAACGACGTATTGCGACGATATCGGACTAAAGCAGAGCTTGCTGCGGAGTGATGCTGGTGTCGCATACCCTATTCATTTCCGATCTGCATCTTTGCTCTACGCAGCCACGCGTCACCGAATTATTTTTGCAATTCGCGCGTGACATCGCGCCCAAAGCCGACAGCCTTTACATCCTCGGCGACCTGTTTGAATACTGGATTGGCGACGACGACCTCGCCGACCCGTTCAACCACAATATCGCGCAAACCCTGCGAAAAATTTCCGACGGCGGTGTGAAACTGTATTTCATGCACGGCAACCGCGATTTTCTGCTCGGTGAAAAATTTGCCGCGGCCTGCGGCGCGAAATTATTATCCGATCCATTGCTGATTGACCTGCACGGAACGCCAACACTGCTGACGCATGGCGACGCCCTCTGTACCGACGACACCGAATATCAAGCCTTCCGCAAACAAGTGCGTGACCCGGAGTTCCAAAAACAATTTCTCGCCAAACCCTTAAGCGAACGCAAAGCCACCGTTGAAAAAATGCGCGCACAAAGCGAACAATCCAAAAAAATTAAATCCATGGGCATCATGGATGTCACCGAATCTGCCGTGCATGATTTACTGCGGCAATACAAATACCCGCGCCTGATCCACGGCCACACGCACCGGCCTGCGCTGCATCGACATCATGTTGATGGAAAAACCTGCGAGCGTTTTGTTTTGAAGGACTGGAATGAGACGGGTGGGTATTTGCGTTGTGATGCGAGCGGATGTAGCGCACTAAAATTAAATAAATGAACTTTCCGATTCAGCGTAACTCTTATACTGTTATCTTTGCTGTATTTTAGCCATGTCGTTCCCTGCACATCGAGCATTATTCACGCCTTGGGTGCGCCTTGACGACGAGATGCAAATCCGCGTTCAGCGCAGCAAGGCGATGGGCGTGGTGGTTTCGGTGTTGCTGCATATCTTATTTTTGTTCCTCCTATTCCAAACACAAAAACACGGGCCGACGACTACCAATCAATCATCCAACAGACCTTTTGATGTGGTGATGATCCCTGAACCAGCCGCGTCGCCCGCGCAATCTGCGCCCGTGCCAAAACCACTACGCAAACCGACACCGCCGAAGCGCACTTTTGCAGTCATCACCGCGCCCACCTTCGCCCCGCCCCTGCCGCAAGCGCCGCCCGAGCCGACCCCCTTGCCGCAGCCACCGCCGATTGCAGAAAGCCCGCCGGCGCCGGTGCTGGACATGTTGGCAGCGCTCAATGCAAAACGCGCGGCGCGGCAGGCGCAGGAAAATCCCGACGGGCAAAATAGCCGCGCGCCGACGGCGGGCGAAATTGCCACCGCCAATATCAACCGCAACCTGGCGACGCTCACGACCAAACGCGACGGCACCAGCGGCGTATTTCAAGTGTTAAGCAAAGGGACGCGTATCGGCCAATTTTCGTTCAACGGCTGGAAGACCGACAGGAATAATTCGTGGCGCGAAGTCATCGAAGTCGACGCGGGATTGATGGGCGACGTCGAACTCGCCATCGTGCGCCGCATGATCGAACTCATCCGCTCGCATTACAAGGGCGATTTCACCTGGGACTCGCACAAACTCGGCCGCGCCATCACCCTATCGGCGCGGATGGAAGATAACGAAGGCCTAGAAGCATTCATGATGCGCGAATTTTTTGACGGGCGCAGGTAATACTGTAGAGTGCACACTCCGCAAACTACTGTCTTGTCATCCTGAGCGATAGCGAAGGATCTGATTTTCACTTTTTATTTGAAGCGCGTAACAACAGGTTCTTCGCTATCGCTCAGAATCACAGGCTATAAATACTAAGAGACGATTGCTCACCCTTCTGCGCCGACGCTATTTCTGCTGCCCGGCGGGAGCTGTCGGCGAGCACATGTTTGAGCTACGCAGTGATTACGAATTCAATTGAAGGTGAAAGCGAGTGTGTACCCGACGCCCGATAGGCAGAAGAAATAGCGGCGACAACTAACCCATAAAATAAAAAGTGGCGCGGAGGGTTTGCCTTTTTTTGTTATTTTTTTGGCGAAGCAAAAAAGTGACTAGTCGCCGGACTACCCAGTTAATCTTTTTAACATTAACGAAAGTCTATGGCTTTACGCTAGTTTTTGAATTACCGACTTTTGTTTTACCGAAAACGACTTTTCATCAAGCATAGTTTGAATCACAGTTATTTTCGGCATAAGCGCCCCCAGTGCTTGATGAATTTCTGGGGATGCGGATTCGCATCGTACGCCAAGAATTACCTCGACAAGCTTCAACGTCGGAGAAAAGGGGACAAAGGACATTTCACCATCTTTTTCCTCATTTGAAGCAAACATGCGGATTTCATCTTCATATCGCCAATGCTCAAACTTTGTAGCTAATAGTTTATGCATATCTCCGTCGCTAAATTTTGTAAGTTCCTCAGGGCTACACTTCAAACGGTCTGGGATATAGGAGACTTCGAACCAAGGTGGATTTCCTTGAATTAGGTCAGGAATATCGAAACCCAACGCAATACCTCTATGTTTGTCGCCGTAATGACTCCATAGCACGGGATTTGCCCAGCTTCTACTAAAGCACAAAATGCCTAGCGTTTTCCCTAAGGTTTCCCGCGTTCGTATTAGGGAAACTCTGATTAAGTCCCCGCATCCAATCGAACAAATGTAATATTTGAATGATGGGATACGAG
>JBAVRP010000047.1:0-30792 GCA_049695115.1 Burkholderiales bacterium
CTGCGGATAACCCGTACCCAAAGCTGAATTCAATAACGAATTACGCATCTTTAGCCATCATTTCGACCATGACGATTTTGGTTTCAACAAAATATTTTTGCGCAGTCACTTAATCAGAGCTTCCTTAATATAATCAATTAGTTACTATAATTTCTTTCCCGCGCCGTCCAAGTTTTCCTGCACAATTCAAGTCGATAACTTGCACACGCAGCGTAACTTGTTTATATTCATTCCATGAAAATAGTTTTCCGCTTACTCGCCCCCATCCTCACCGGCCTGCTTCTACGCAAGCTGCTGCGCCGCGCGCGCAAATAATCCCATCCTCCTACAATCCGGTTGTTGCGTCGGTAGATAAGTTAAAATCTGCCGCTTGAAGCTTGCTCATCTTCTTCGCCTAAAAAATATTTACGGAGCCACCATGTCTGACCAATTGATCATATTCGATACCACTTTGCGCGACGGCGAACAAAGCCCCGGCGCTTCCATGACGCGTGAAGAAAAAGTGCGCATCGCCAAGCTGCTGGAAAAAATGCGCGTTAATGTGATCGAAGCGGGTTTCGCGGCATCGAGCCAGGCGGACTTCGACGCTGTGTATGCAGTCGCGAGCGCGATCAAAGACAGTACAGTATGCAGCCTAGCGCGCGCGCAAACCGGCGACATCCAAAAAGCCGCCGACGCGATCAAGCCGGCAGTGAGTGGGCGCATCCATACCTTCATCGCTACATCGGAAATTCACATGCAAAAAAAGTTGCGCATGCAACCGGAGATGGTGCTCGAAGCGGCGGTCAATTCGGTGAAATTCGCGCGCACGTTCACCGATGATGTGGAATTTTCCGCCGAAGATGCCAGCCGCTCCGAGCTTGATTTCATGTGCCGCGTATTTGAAGCTGTCATCAAGGCCGGCGCGAAAACCATCAATGTGCCGGATACCGTCGGTTACGGCGTGCCGGGGGAATATGGCGAAATGATCCGAAAAATTATCGAGAAGGTGCCCAATTCCGACAAGGCGATTTGGTCGGTGCATTGCCATAACGATCTAGGTTTGGCTGTCGCTAATTCCTTGTCTGCGGTGATGAACGGCGCACGCCAGGTCGAATGCACTATCAATGGTTTGGGCGAGCGCGCGGGAAATGCGTCGTTGGAAGAAATCGTCATGGCGGTGCGCACTCGCAAAGACTTTTTTAAATGCGACACGCATATCGACGCCACGCATTTGGTGCAGGCGAGCAAATTGATTTCCGGTATCACCGGTTTTCCAGTGCAACCAAACAAGGCTATTGTCGGCGCCAACGCGTTCGCGCATGAAGCGGGCATCCACCAGGATGGCGTGCTCAAGCACCGCGAGACTTACGAAATCATGCGCGCGAAAGACGTGGGCTGGAATGCCAACAAAATGGTGCTGGGCAAACATTCCGGCCGCACGGCGTTTAGGGCGCGCCTGGAAGAACTCGGCATCGCGCTGGAATCAGAACAGGCGTTGAACGACGCGTTCAAAGGCTTCAAGGAGCTGGCCGATAAAAAGCACGAAATATTCGACGAAGATATTCACGCCTTGGTGAGCGGCGAATCGGTAACGCATGAGAACGAGCATTTCGCTTTTGTCTCTCTCATGGCGCATTCGGAAACCGGCGAAACGCCGCGTGCAAGAATTGTTATCACCGAAGACGGCGCGGAGAAAAAATCCGAATCCGAAGGCAGCGGGCCCGTCGATGCCTCTTTCAAGGCGATCGAAAAATTGGTCAACAGCGGCACCGAGTTGCAATTATATTCCGTCAACAACATCACCAGTGGCACCGAGTCGCAAGGCGAAGTCACCGTGCGCCTCGCCAGAGGCGGACGCATCGTCAATGGCCTCGGCGCAGATACCGACATCGTCGTCGCCTCGGCCAAAGCCTATTTGTCGGCGCTGAATAAATTGCACTCGAAGTTTGAGCGAGTCAATCCGCAGGTCTAATGCATTTGGACCAAGCGGAGAAAAATACTATTTTCATGCGCGAGGCACTCAGCCTCGCGCGTGAAGCAGGCGCGAGCGGCGAGGTACCCGTCGGCGCGATTGTAGTGAAAGACGGCGCCATTATCGGCCGTGGATACAATTCCCCCATCGCCAAACACGATCCGACTGCCCACGCGGAAATCTGCGCGCTGCGCGATGCTGCTGAAAAAATAGGCAACTACCGTCTGCCCGATTGCGAGTTGTATGTGACGCTGGAACCTTGCACCATGTGCGTCGGCGCCATCATGCATGCGCGCATCGCCCATGTTTTTTTTGGCGCAAGTGACGCGAAGACCGGCGCGGCGGGAAGTGTGGTGAATCTATTTGCCGAAACGAAATTGAATCATCACGCAGAAGTGACGGGCGGTGTGATGGCGGAAGAATGCGCGTTGTTATTAAAAGAGTTCTTTGCTGTGCGCAGATAGTATTGTAACTATTTGATTATATTTAATATTTTATTAGCGCTAATATGCTCAAAAATCGCAATCCAACTTACTACGATATGAGAATATCTGATTAAGCTCGAGGCACGGGCAAGTGCGCTTTAGGAACATATTCGCAAATAAAAAAAACGACGCTGCAAATAGGTTTAGATGTAAGGTGTTATTTTTTGTAGCAGCAAAGTATCGTGCTTATTCGAACGAACGTACGCAGCCGTTTTGATCACATCACTGGTTATAGTGAGCATTTTCGGCAATATCGAACGTCAACTTTTGTGAGCCATGAATTTCGGTAGCCGACCCCGTTGCCGTCATTCACGGGGTAGAAAAGCGGACCGTCGCGAAATTTTGTTGTTGGCTATTTGCGGGATTAATCACCTCTGGTTTACTTACGCCCAAAAGCTTATCAATTTAGGGTGAAGGTGAGGCCTGATGAGTGCGCGGCGATATACAGGCAACTTTCTACGTAGATTTGATTAGTTTCAATACTTTAGCAGACTTAAAGCGTCGGCAACAAATATCGACAAGACATATATAATGAGGCATTTTGCGCTTGCCACCACGGTTCCGACGGTATTATGTACCCAATAACTTTGTATTTCATTGCTTCAAGCGTAAATTAATGTAATGAATAAAACCAAGAATGCAGTACGACTGGTCGCGGATATAGGTGGCACCTTTGGACGCTTCGCTGTGTTGCAGCCTGGTAGTGGTATTCCACAACATGAACAAACGCTGCTGTGCGCCGACTTTGAAGGCTTGAATGAAGCTGTTGAACATTATCTGGCGCACACCACATCAACTCGCCCTGCTGCAGCGGCCATCGCCATCGCGTCCACCATCACCGGCGACCAAGTGAAAATGACCAATCAAGCATGGAAGTTTTCCATTGAACAAACCCGCAAGCAATTGAAACTCGATCAATTGATCGTGCTTAACGACTTTACCGCCCTCGCCATGGCCTTGCCGTACCTGCCCGCCAGTCAATTGCGCCAGATCGGCGGCGGCAGCAAAGTCGCGGATGCGCCATTGGCGCTAATCGGCGCGGGCACGGGGCTAGGCGTGTCGGGTTTGATTCCCTGCGGAAGTAAGTGGGTGGCGCTGCAAGGCGAGGGTGGGCATGTAAGCTTCAGCCCTGCCAATGAGCGCGAAATTGAAATATTGAAAATCGTCCAAAATGAATACCCACATGTTTCGGCCGAGCGGCTCATATCGGGTATCGGGTACGAAAACCTGTACCGCGCCATCTCCCAACTCAACGACGTGGCCGGGGATTCAGCTATCACCCCAGAGCAAATCAGCGAACGGGCTATCAGCGGCAACGACAAATTGTGCGTCGAAGTACTCGACACCTTTTGCGCCATGCTCGGTACCGCGGCAGGCAACCTCGCACTCACACTGGGCGCGCGAGGCGGCGTATATATAGGTGGAGGTATAGTACCCAAACTTGGACCGTATTTCGACGCATCACCGTTCCGCATGCGCTTTGAAGCCAAAGGTCGTTTTAGCGAATACCTTCAACGCCTTCCCACTTTTGTGATTGAATCCGAACACCCTGCGCTGATTGGCGCCACGCAGGCACTGGCTGAATAACCGCGAATGAATTTTCCGAATCCCAGATATCCATTGTTCAAGTGCGTGTAATCTACGTCAGCACAGAAATCTATCCAGCGCTGAAAACGGGCGGGCTCGCCGATGTGAATGCTGCACTTCCCATGGCCTTGCTTGATTTGGATGTGGAAATTCGTCTGCTGTTGCCCGCCTATCCAGCCATCTTACGGGCGGCAAGCGGATTGCAACGCGTCGCGCGATTGAAATCACCATTTGGCACGGCTGACGTATGCCTATGGCGCGGGAGTCTAGAGGGCGTTCCGGCCTATTTGATCGAATCTGGGAAACTCTATTCGCGAGCGGGCAATCCCTACGTCGACGAAGCACATCGCGACTGGCCTGATAACCATTTGCAATTTGGGCTGCTCAGCTGGGTAGCCAGCCGTTTTGCGGACGGAGACATAGACGGCTGGTTGCCCGACATAGTTCACGGCCACGATTGGCATACGGGGCTTGGCCCGGCGTATCTTGCGGCACGCGGCGGCGAGCGCCCGGGCTGCGTATTCACTGTGCACAATCTCGGCTATCAGGGCCAATTTCCCGCTGCACGATTCAATGAGCTTGCGCTGCCGGCGAGCTTTTTTTCGCCACATGGTCTTGAATTCTACGGAAAGGTCAACTTCATGAAGGCCGGGCTGCATTACGCGGATCGAATCACCACCGTAAGCCCCTCCTATGCGCGAGAGATTCAAACTCCCGAGTTCGGATTTGGAATGGATGGCGTGCTGCGTTCGCGAGCCAGCGAATTGACCGGCATACTCAACGGTATCGATCCCTCTATTTGGAACCCGCGATCCGACATGAATATCGCGGCCCGCTACTCGGTGAAATATATGGCCGGCAAAGCCATATGCAAAACGGCGTTACGTAAGGAGCTCGGCCTTGAGCTACGCAAAGGGCCGGTTTTTAGTGTCATCAGCCGCCTGACCGCACAAAAGGGACTGGATCTCGTGATTGCTGTCCTTCCCGAGCTGATCGAGCGCGGCGGACAGCTGGTTTTGCTCGGCACCGGTGAGCCCGACCTGGAGGCAAGCTTGGGCGAAGTCGCAACGAGATATCCGGGTGAGGCAGTCGTCAAGCTCGTCTATGACGAAATGCTGGCCCATCGTATCATCGCCGGCAGTGACATGATTTTGGTGCCATCGCGTTTCGAGCCTTGCGGTTTGACGCAAATGTACGGTCTCGCTTACGGTACGTTGCCGCTGGTGCGCCGCGTCGGCGGGTTGGCCGATACGGTGTGCGATGCCAGTCCTGACAATCTGGCCGCGAGTACCGCTACCGGATTCAGTTTCGAGTCGGCCACCGTGGGGGAACTGCGGGAAGCCGTAAGGCGCGCCTTTGCTCTTTGGGAAAAACCGCATCAGTGGGCAAAGGTACGCTGCGCAGGTATGCTGCAGGATTTCGGGTGGGGGCCTTCTGCGCGCCGTTACTTGGATTTGTACAGGGATTTGCGGCCCCTCGCATAATAATTGCAATACAATAATGGCTCATTTCTCCAGGATATGTGATGGAAACTCAAGTTAAGCCCGGAAGAACAGACACAACTGCTACGCAGGGAACCGAAGTTGCCCTGCTGCGCGACGCCATATCAAAGCACCTGAGGTATACCGTCGGCAAGGACGAGTTGGCCGCGTCGCAACGCGATTGGCTGTATGCGCTTTCGACCGCGGTGCGCGATCGTCTCATCGAGCGCTGGATGGACACTACACGCCGCTCCTACAAGCAGGATGCCAAGCGGATCTACTACCTGTCGATGGAGTTTCTTCCGGGACGGACGCTTTCCAATGCGCTGATTGCTCTCGGCTTGCATGAAGTGTGCAGTGAGGCATTGCGCGAATTGGGCCTTGACCTCGACGAACTGGGCGCACTGGAACCTGATCCCGCATTGGGTAATGGGGGCCTGGGCCGACTCGCTGCGTGTTTTCTCGACTCCATGGCGACCTTGGGGTTGCCTAGCTTCGGTTACGGAATACGCTACGAATACGGTATGTTTGCGCAACGCCTGAATGATGGCCGACAGGTCGAATATCCGGACCATTGGTTGGTCACCGGTAATCCTTGGGAATTCGTCAGACCCGAGGTCAAATATACGGTTCAGTTCGGCGGTCGCGTGGAATACCGTGACCGTCTGGCGAATTGGGTTGGTACGGACGACGTATTTGCCATGGCGTATGACACTATAGTGCCGGGTTACAACAACGGCGTGGTCAACACGCTGCGCCTATGGTCCGCCACCTCGACCGAATCTATCGACCTCAAGCATTTCAATCAAGGCAATTATACCGCCGCGATCGAACGCAAGAACCACTCGGAAAACGTTTCGCGCGTGCTCTACCCTGATGACAGCAGCGAACGTGGCCGCGAGTTGAGGTTGCGCCAAGAGTATTTTTTCGTCAGCGCGTCATTGCAGGACCTGTTACGGCGCTACTTCAAAACCCACTCCGGCGTCGAACAGCTTGCGGATAAGATTGCCATTCACCTCAACGATACCCACCCGGCAATAGCAGTTCCGGAGTTAATGCGGCTACTGATCGACATCCACCATATTCCATGGACTCTGGCGTGGCGTCTTTGCGCCCGAATATTTTCGTACACCAATCATACCCTGATGCCGGAAGCCTTGGAGACATGGCCGGTCGGAATGCTGGAGCGAGTACTACCGCGACACATGAGGATCATTTACGACATCAACGAAATGTTTCTTGATCAGGTACGGCAGAGCCATCCTGGAGATACCAAGTTGATGAGCCGCATATCCCTGATCGACGAAAGCCATGGGCGGCGTGTCCGCATGGCGCACCTGTCGGTGATTGCCAGCCATAAGGTAAACGGCGTTTCCAAACTGCATTCGCAATTACTACAGGACACAGTATTTGCCGATTTCCATCGACTCCTGCCCGGCCGTTTCGTCAATTGCACGAACGGTATCACGCAGCGGCGTTGGCTTGCCCTCGCCAATCCAGGGCTGGCAGGCTTGATTGACCGCCATATCGGTTCGCATTGGCGCACTCGGCTCGACTCGCTCGAGCAACTTGCGGGACTTACCGAAAACCAAGGGTTTATGGCCGCGTTTCAAGCGGTGAAAATCACCAATAAGAATCGGCTTGCCGACTACGTTCAGCGGGCCACCGGCGTGGTGATCGCGCCTAATTCGATGTACGACGTACAGATCAAGCGTATCCACGAGTACAAACGCCAGCTACTCAATGTGCTGCACGTCATTACTCGCTACAACCGGATTCTCGCCGACCCGCAACGTGACTGGGTTCCACGAACGGTGATTTTCGCTGGGAAATCGGCATCGGCGTACTTCATGGCCAAGTTGATCATCAAGCTGATCAATGATGTTGCAGCGACCATAAACGCGGATCCCCGCGTCGGCGGCCGATTGAAAGTGGTGTTTGTACCCAATTATGGTGTCTCGGTTGCGAGCCTCATTATCCCGGCCGCCGATCTGTCGGAACAAATATCGACTGCGGGTACCGAAGCTTCAGGCACCGGCAATATGAAGCTTGCGTTAAACGGTGCGCTAACCATCGGCACCGAAGATGGTGCCAACATTGAAATCCGCGACGCGGTTGGTGGCGGCAATATATTTGTATTCGGCGTGCGCGCTGACGAAGTTCGGCAATTGCGTGAAACCGGATATCGACCACACGACATTTATGCAGCGGATCCCGAGTTGAAGCAGGTGCTTGATCAGATAGCTTCGGGGATCTTTTCGACCGATCAGCCGGACCGGTTCATGCCGATTGTACAGTCGCTACTCGACCATGGGGATCACTACATGCTGTTGGCCGATTATGCACAGTATGTAGCGACGCAGGAACGGGTGGATGCGCTATATGCCGACGTTGATGCCTGGTCCGCCACCGCGATACGCAACGTTGCCGCGATGGGGCCGTTTTCGAGCGATCGAACTATCGGCGAATATGCAGACAAAATCTGGCATGTCCAGGCGCTCGACTTGTGATCTGTCGCGCGCGCTGCCCGCTATGCTGACCCGCGACGACATCAATACCTTGGTGCACGCGCGCCACGCAGATCCTTTTGCCGTACTTGGCATGCACGAATACCAGGATGCCCTCTGGGTGAGGACAATCCAGCCTGGCGCATCACGAGTGGAGATAATTGACACTGCATCGGGAAGCGTCTTGGCGAATCTTGGCCTCGTTCACACCGACGGAGTATTTGAGGGACAGCTACCATCCCGCCGCCGATACTTTCCTTACCGGCTGCGTATCAGATGGGGTACGACAATTTGCGAGATCGAGGATCCTTACCGCTTCCCGCCTGTGCTAGGCGAAATGGATGTGTGGCTGCTGGCCGAAGGCAGGCACGCCCTGATTTATGAAAAACTCGGTGTACATTCCGTCACAATCGATGGGGTGGACGGCTTCGCATTTGCTGTCTGGGCACCGAACGCGAGCCGGGTGGCGATTGTCGGCGACTTCAATCACTGGGACGGCCGACGCCACCCCATGCGTTGTCGGCGCGAGTGTGGTGTCTGGGAATTGTTTTTGCCGGGACTCCGCGCTGGTGCGCGCTACAAGTACGAAATCAAGGATGCTGCAGGTGCATTGCTTCCGCTCAAGGCCGATCCATTTGCTTTCGCCACCGAGCTACGCCCGGCCACGGCATCCATAGTGAGTACGCCGCCAGGTAAAGCGACTGCGCGAGCCGCAGCTGGCGCGGAAGCGGCCCTCCTGCCGTCTGCAGCGCGCAAAGCGCCTGTTTCGATCTACGAAGTACACAGCGCCTCGTGGCGGCGTGGTGAAAATGGTCGCGTGCTCTCGTGGCCTGAGCTGGCTGACCGCTTGCTTCCCTACGTGAGTGAAATGGGATTTACGCATGTCGAATTCATGCCGGTGATGGAGCATCCATTCGACGGTTCGTGGGGTTACCAGCCGACCGGGCTTTATGCGCCAACTGCGCGCCACGGATCGCCAGCAGATTTCGCGGCGCTGGTTCGGCGCTTCCACTCAGCGGGCATTGGCGTTCTTCTCGACTGGGTTCCCGGGCATTTCCCGGCCGATGCCCATGCGCTAGCACGCTTCGACGGTTCCTGCCTTTATGAACATGAGGATCCGCGCCAAGGCCTGCATCCGGACTGGACCACGCTGATCTACAATTACAGTCGTCACGAAGTGCGCAATTATCTTTCGGCGAATGCGCTATTCTGGCTTGAACGCTATGCTGTGGCCGGGCTACGGGTCGATGCGGTGGCATCGATGCTTTACTTGGATTACAGCCGGTCACCGGGTGAGTGGGTGCCAAACGTCCACGGCGGCCGTGAAAATCTGGATGCGGTGGCTTTCATACGCGAAACCAATGACCTGATCGGTGCCGGACATCCCGATGCAGTAGTGATTGCCGAGGAATCCACGGCGTGGCCAGGGGTATCGCGACCAGGGCACGAAGGGGGGCTGGGTTTCCATTACAAATGGAACATGGGCTGGATGAACGACACGATGGACTACATGCAACGCGATCCGGCTTATCGCAGACACCATCACGATGCGCTTACCTTTGGCCTGATTTATGCGTTCGATGAGAATTTCATCCTACCGCTCTCGCACGACGAAGTCGTGCACGGCAAGGGCTCGCTGCTGGCCAAAATGCCGGGCGACCGGTGGCAACGTTTCGCAAACCTGCGGCTGTATTTCGGATTCATGTGGGCGCACCCCGGCAAGAAACTGTTATTCATGGGAGGTGAACTGGGACAACAGGCCGAGTGGAATCACGACGCCGAACTCGACTGGGGCGCACTCTCCGACGAACATCACCGCGGTGTGCAGCGGCTGGTCGCCGATCTGAACCGGGTCTATCGTGACATGCCCGCACTGCACGAGTGCGATTGCGAGCCGCGCGGTTTCGAATGGATAGACTTCACCGATCGCGACCAAAGCGTGATCGTCTTTCTGCGCCGTGGCCGGCTCGACAATGCAATGGTGGTAGTCGCCTGCAATTTCACACCGGTACCACGCGAGGGCTATCGTATCGGCGTGCCCCGGCCCGGTCATTACCGTGTAATCATTAACACCGATTCGGCCCATTATGGCGGCTCAAGCTTCGGCAACGCGAGTGGCGTCGATGCAGTGGCAGTGCCGTGCCATGGTCGAGAGTATTCTTTGACGGTAACGTTACCGCCGCTAGCGTGCGTGATGTTTTCCTGGAACGCCGCATGAACGCGGATCAGCGAACGGGCACCTCTGCGAGGGAGCATGCCAGCTTCGACCGCGTGGCGAAAGCGGGCTTGGAAACCGGGCGTCCGTTTCCGTTGGGCGCGACATGGGACGGGGGCGGTGTCAATTTCGCCCTGTTTTCCGCCTTCGCTACGAAAGTTGAGTTATGTGTGTACGACGCCGGCGCCGAGCGTGAGGTGGCACGCATAACGTTGTCCGCATGCACCGATCAGGTCTGGCATGGTTACCTGCCCGACGCGCAACCCGGCCTCGTCTATGGGTATCGTGTGCATGGTCCATACGAGCCGGCCCTCGGTCATCGATTCAATCCGCACAAGCTGCTGATCGATCCCTACGCGCGGGCGTTTGCCGGCACTTTTCGTTGGTCGGACGCCCATTACGGTTATCAAGTCGGGAACGCGAACGCCGACCTGTCGTTCGACCAGCAGGACAATGCGGGGGCAATGCTCAAATGTCGGGTCGTAGACCCGGCGTATTCCTGGCAGGACGATCGCGCGCCCCGTACTGCATGGGCGGACACTGTGATACACGAGGTCCACGTCAAGGGCTACTCCATGTTGAACCCCGCGGTGCCGGAAGCGCTGCGCGGCACCTACGCGGGTTTGGCTCATCCGGCATCCATCCAACACCTCCGGCGCCTGGGGGTGACCGCGGTTGAACTACTGCCGATACATGAATTCATCGACGAGCATCGGCTAGTGAAAAACGGTCTGGTTAACTACTGGGGTTATAACTCACTGGGATTTTTTGCCCCAACTGCACGTTATGCCGGCAATGGGGAGCCGTTGAATGAATTCCGTGACATGGTCAGGCATTTGCACGCTGCAGGCATCGAAGTCATCCTCGATGTAGTCTACAACCACACTGCCGAAGCGGACGAAACCGGACCTACATTCGCGTTTCGGGGGATTGATAACGCAAGCTACTACCGGTTGCGTGGTGGCCGATGGCTGGATGATGTCACAGGTTGTGGCAACACGCTGAACGTTGCCCATCCGCGCGTGTTACAGATGGTCATGGATTCGCTACGCTGGTGGGTGAACGAAATGCACGTCGACGGTTTCCGCTTCGATCTCGCAACGGCGCTGGGGCGCGAGGGCGGAGGTTTCGATCCGGGCTGCGCGTTTCTCGATACGCTGCGTCAGGATCCGGCGCTCGCAGGAATCAAGCTGATTGCGGAACCATGGGATGTGGCTGCTTACGAAACCGGGCGTTTCCCTCCCGGCATCGTCGAGTGGAACGACCGATTCAGAGATGCCGCCCGTGGCTTTTGGCTGACCGGCACCACCAGCTGCGGGGAATTTGCGTCGCGACTGACGGGCTCGGGCGAACTGTTCCGGCATAGTGGACGCAAGCCCCAGTCAAGCGTCAATTTTGTTACTGCGCACGACGGCTTTACTCTCGCCGATGTGGTTGCCTACGAGCACAAGCACAATCAAGCGAACGCTCAGGAGAATGTGGACGGCAATAACGACAACCGCAGTATCAATTGTGGCGTCGAGGGCGCTGCTGCGGATCCGGCCGTGCATGCGTTGCGCGCTCGCATGCAACGGGCATTGCTGGGAACGCTATTCCTGGCACAGGGAGTTCCGATGCTGCTGGCCGGCGACGAGCAGGGCCGGACGCAAGCCGGCAACAACAATGCGTACTGTCAGGACAATTCGCTATCCTGGATCCACTGGGAGATTATGGACCATGAGCTGAGTGATTTTACAGCGAAGCTGATCGAACTGCGTCGCACCCATCCGGCGCTACGGCGGACCAACTGGTTCGACGGCTGTCTGTCGCAATTGGCTGAGCGCGACATTACCTGGCTCTGGCGCGATGGCAGGGAGATGACGCGTGAGCAGTGGGACGACGGGACAAACCGCTGCTTTGGTTTCAGGCTTGGCCGCGACAACTTACAGGAAGCTGCCTTGCTGGTGCTGATCAATGCGGGCGACGAGGACGTTGTATTCACGCTCCCGAGCCCTCCTGGCACCAACTGGGAATTACAAATCGATACCGCGCAGCCGGACTTGCAACGGGCGAGCGCAGGTATATCGGCAGCGTTTGCCGCAGTGCCAGCGCGCGCCATGTTGGTTCTTTCCTCCGCTCCGGGTGCAACATGAACGAAGCGCTCATGCGCCTTGCTGGCATGGCCGGGATCGAAAATGGATACTGGGACGGCCTGGGAGGCCGGCGAGATTTACAGGAGCCTACGGCCGCTGCATTGCTTGCCGCGTTGGATTTCAACCTATCAGATGATGCAAATGCCCAATGTCGATCCCTAGCTGACCAAGCATTCCTGTTTCCATTGCCGCCCTGCGTAGTGATCCGGCTCGGAGCGCCTATGGCTTTGGTAATGGCGCTGCCGTCGCAACAACGCGATGAAACGATTGCGTGGGAGCTGGTGCTTGAAAGCGGCGAGCGGTCTGATGGCGAATTCGTACCGGCACGGTTGACTCAAGTCGACGAGCGTGAAATTGACGGCGTACGCTATAGCCGGTTCAGCTTGCCATTAGGAGCAGACGTTCCCTCAGGCTATCACCAGTTTCGTTTGCCGTCGCTTGCCTGTGCCACGACGCTCATCGTCGGGCCCGCGCGTTGTTTCATTCCCGCGGCGCTGGTGAGCGGCACGCGCCGCTGGGGTCTTGCGATACAGCTTTATACTTTACGCTCGTCGCGTAACTGGGGTATTGGTGATTTCGGTGACCTCGCCGCATTGGCCACAGCCGCAGGGCACGCGGGCACCGCGTTTATCGGCCTTAACCCATTGCATGCCCGGCACCTAGCCCGACCCGACGAAGCGAGTCCCTATTCTCCCTCGTCGCGGCTTTTCCTCGATCCTGTTTATATTGACGTGGAGGCCGTCGAAGAGTTATCCACTTGTCCGGATGCGATCGCCGCAATCGCCAGTTCTGAATTTCAGGCGCAGGTCGCCAAGGCGCGAATCGAACGACTGGTCGATTACCCTGCGGTAGCCGCGTTGAAGTTGACGATATTGGAACGTCTTTTTCGTTGCTTCCAGCAACGAGCTACCGAGCCAGATAATGCCCGCGCAATCGATTTTCGCACCTTTAAGCAATACGGTAGTGAACCTTTGGCGCGGTTTGCCGAATTCGAAGCACTGCGCCTTCATCTGCTGGAATCGACGGGGAGTGTTTCGGAATGGCGTGAATGGCCACAGGAATTTCGCGATCCCGAGGGGGCCGGGCTGGTACGTTTTCGCCGTGATGCCGCTGAGCGCATTGAGTTCCAGATTTATCTGCAGTGGGTGGCGGCAGAGCAATTACAGAATGCAGCGAGGTCAGCGAGCGTCGCAGGCATGTCGATAGGGTTGTACCGCGACCTTGCAGTCGGTGCTGCTGAGGACAGCGCTGAAACCTGGAGTGAACAATATCTTTTCGCGCGCGGAATAAGCGTCGGCGCGCCGCCCGACATGCTCAACCGGCAAGGCCAGACTTGGGGTCTGCCACCATGGAATCCGCGAACCCTAGCGCGGCAAGGATATGCGCCGTTTCGAAGATTGCTTTCCGCCAACATGCGCAATGCGGGAGCGTTGCGCATCGACCATGTCATGGCATTGACGCGTCTGTTCTGGATCCCGAAGGGCATGAACGGTGCTGACGGTGGTTACGTGCGCAACGCTTTCGAAGAACTAGCAGTGATCGTGGCGCTGGAAAGTGAGCGAAACCGTTGCATGGTGATTGGTGAAGACCTGGGCTCGGTGCCCGACGGCTTTCGCTCGCGCCTGCACGATGGCGGGTTCCTGTCTTATCGTGTGATGGTGTACGAACGCCATTGGCATGGCGATGGGCGATTTTGCCATCCCGAAGAATATCCACCCCAGTCGCTCGCGACCGTCGCCACTCACGACATGCCCACAATTACCGAGTACTGGCGCGGCGACGATATTGCACGGCGCGCGCAACTCGGGATCTATCCCGGCCCGCAACAGCGCGACGAAGATGCAGCGCGGCGACACGACGAACGCGCAGGCATATTGCGACTGCTGGGGGAAGTCGGCCTGTCGCCTGCCGACCCGTCGGATGCAAGGGACGTAGTCGGCGCGTTGCATAGCGCCGTCGCACGAACCCGTTCGATGCTGGCTGTCGTGCAGTTGGATGATCTTGTCGGAGAAAGCGAGCCCGTCAACATACCAGGCACCCATCGGGAATATCCGAACTGGCGTCGCAAGTTATCACTGCCGATCGAAGAAATTTTCAGCGACGAGAGATGGTCCCAACTGGCAGCGGTTATGCGTGAGGCCGGACGCAGCGATCCAGCATTTCCTGCGTAATCAGGGTAACGCCTTTTTCGGTTCGCTCGAAGCGCCGTGCGTCGTCAAGCGGATCCTCACCGACCACTGTGCCTTCGGGAATGATTACGCCGCGGTCGATCACCACCCGTTTCAGACGTGAGTGGCGTCCGACGATGACGCCCGGCAACAGCACCGCTTCGCCCAATTTACAGTAGGAATTGACCCTACAGCGCGAAAACAGCAGTGAGCGACCCACGTATGAGCCTGAAATAATGCAGCCGCCCGATACCAGCGAATCCACGGCCATCCCGCGCCGGTCGTCGCGATTAAAAACAAATTTTGCGGGCGGCAGCTGTTCCTGATAAGTCCAGATGGGCCAGGTAGTGTCGTACATGTCGAGCGTCGGCTCAACGGCGGTCAGATCGAGGTTGGCTTCCCAGTAGGCGTCGATAGTACCGACATCGCGCCAGTAGGGCGAAGCGCTCTTGTTTTTCGCCACACAACTGTCGCCGAAAGCATGCGCGGCCGCCACGCCTTCTCTCACCGCGTGAGGAATAATGTCCTTGCCGAAATCATGACTGGAGGCGTCATCGGCCAAGTCGCGAGCCAGAGTTTGATACAAATATGCCGCGTTAAAAATATAGATGCCCATGCTCGCCAGCGAGACTCCGGGCTTGCCAGATATTTCCTGTGGCCGGGCCGGCTTCTCGACGAATTCCGTAATCCTGCCTGAGCGATCGACGGCCATCACACCGCAACTCTGCGCGTCTTTGACTGGAACTTCGGTGCAGGCGACAGTGCACTGCGCGCCTTTTTCGACGTGATCGGCAAGCATGATCAGATAATCCATCTTATAGACATGGTCACCCGCCAGTATCAGAATATATTCGGGTTTGTCGCCCTGAATGATGTCAAGGTTCTGGAACAGCGCATCGGCGGTGCCGCGGTACCACGAATCCTCTGAGATTCGCTGTTGCGCGGGCAGCAGGTCAATGTGTTCGTTAAGTTCACTTCTCATGAAAGACCAGCCGCGCTGTAGGTGTCGTAACAGGCTGTGAGACTTGTACTGAGTGGCCATGCCAATTCTGCGGATTCCCGAGTTCACGCAGTTGGATAGAGTAAAATCGATAATGCGAAATTTACCACCGAAATAAACTGCGGGTTTTGCACGCCGATCGGTGAGCTGCTTCAGGCGGCTGCCACGTCCGCCCGCCAGCACCATGGCAAAACATTTTTTCGGCAATTGCAGCCGTTCTGTCCAGTCAGTGCGTGTCGCCATATCCCCCCCTGAAAACGTCAACCAACTGCTGCAAACTGTATATCCTAGCGCTTCGCCAACGCCAAGCCCTTAAGGTTTACATAGTTATCATGCCACAAATGGCGGTAACGGTTTTACTACTTTGTACTGGGACCAACGCCTAAACGCTGTTTTGTGGCTTAAAGGCGCAGAAGTTCTCGCGCTTTAAAGCTGCATTCATGGGGCAAGAGGTGTCAGGGACTTTTTGTAAGTTAAGTTGAGCCTCAGGGCGCTTCTTTGTAATGAGTACTCTGCAAAGTTACACTGCCGATGCAAAACGAATTGATCTGAAACAAAAAGCTGCGCTAAATTTTGCGAGGGCTTTAACTCTCAATCAGCGGCGGCGATTACCAAAATCAGATCAATAACATGTTCGAATGACTCCTTTGCGGCAAATCTAGAGCGTCTCATTTTGACCGATTTATACCATTGTTGGGTATTTTCATTTGCGGTCGTTCAGCGGCACATGTTCGCTGCCTGACCGGTCAATCTATAAGCTTAAAGTTGTCTCGGTAAACTGGGGACGATTCACTAAGGCCTCTGCGGTGACTTCCAGCACGCATTCGTTGATTCATGAAACACCGATAAATCTTCGCCGACGGTAAACATCGCATGGCGGATGCTGATGAAATCCTCGCCGTTGCGCCACGCTACATATACTGAATGTTTTTCGCCATTGCTGATGACGCTGACGCCGGAATCAAACCAGATCGGCTGACCGTATTGGCGGGTGTAGTTACTGCTCATCACGGCGAAATGTTTGGATGACGCCTTCACCCATTGCTCGACGCCTTGCAAGCGCTCGTTGCAAAACTGCAAGCGAAAACGCCTATGGGTTTCTTTTTCCAGGTTGTCGTAGACGAGCAAAGTATCCGGCGCGGTGTCCAGAATTTTATCGAAACCCCAGCCGGGCAACTGCGCTTTGACTTCCTCCCGCGGCATACCGGTTTTGAAATTGGCGATGTCGAAGGCGGTGCTCGCGGGAGCGAAACTGAAGCCCATCAAGGCGCAAATAAATATTCTTATATTAAACATGTAGTTATGAACTCATTCACATTAGACAACAATTTATTTTAACAAAATCCACGCACGCCCCTGAAGCATCGCATGGTGTAAAATTAAACCAACGTTTTGCAGCAAAAAAAGTCAGACACGCCATGTCGTCACCCCAATTCATCCATCTCCGCGTCCACAGCGAATATTCCATCAGCGATGGCATGGTGCGCATAGACGATGCCGTCGACGCGGCAGTGGCTGAACGTATGCCGGCAGTGGCGGTAACGGATTTATCCAACCTGTTCGGCGTGGTGAAGTTTTACAAAGCCGCGCGTGCCAAAGGCCTCAAGCCGATTATTGGCGCGGATGTGTGGATCAGTAATGATGCCAACCGCGAGCAAGCTTCGCGTCTGCTGTTACTTTGTCGCAACCATGACGGTTATCTTGCTTTGTGCGAATTACTGTCGCGCGCCTATCGCGAAAACCAGTTTCGCGGCCGGGCGGAAATCCGTCGCGACTGGCTGGATGAAAAATCCTGCGCCGGATTGATTGCTTTGTCGGGAGGCGAGCAGGGCGACATCGGCCAAGCGCTGCGGCAGGATAATCTGGATCAGGCAAAAAAATGCGCCGGACATTGGGCCAGTGTTTTTCCGCAACGGTTTTATATTGAACTGCAGCGTGCCGGTTCGTCTCATCACGATCAATATGTGGTAAACGCTGCGCAGCTCGCGACGACATTGAATATCCCTGCCGTCGCAACGCATCCGGTGCAGTTTTTGCACGCGGATGATTTCCGTGCCCACGAAGCGCGGGTCTGCGTCGCACAAGGCCACATACTCGGCGACCAGCGGCGCAAAAAAGAATTCACCGGGGAGCAATATTTCAAAA
Source organism: Burkholderiales bacterium (assembly GCA_049695115.1). Taxonomy (GTDB): domain Bacteria; phylum Pseudomonadota; class Gammaproteobacteria; order Burkholderiales; family JBEEJL01; genus JBEEJL01. The sequence goes on from JBAVRP010000047.1 coordinate 17,675, forward strand.
CACAAGAGGAAATGGCCAAGCTGTTTGCCGATTTCCCGGAAGCCTTGCAAAACTCGGTGGAAATCGCCAAGCGCTGCAATCTGGAATTGACGCTGAACAAAGTACGCCTGCCCTTATTCCCCACGCCGGAAAATATTTCCCTCGACGATTATATGCGCCAGCAGTCCCGTATCGGGTTGGAACAGCGGCTGGCGCAGTTGTTCCCTGATGCGGCATTTCGTGAACAAAAGCGCGCGCAGTACGCGCAACGGTTGGAGTTCGAGGCTGACACCATTGTGCATATGGGGTTCTCCGGCTACTTTCTGATAGTCGCGGACTTCATTAACTGGGCGAAGAAGAATAATGTCCCCGTCGGTCCCGGACGCGGTTCCGGCGCGGGCTCGTTGATTGCCTATTTTTTAGGCATTACCGATCTTGATCCATTGCGCTACGATCTGCTGTTCGAGCGGTTCCTCAATCCCGAGCGCGTTTCCATGCCAGACTTCGACGTGGACTTTTGTCAGGAAGGCCGCGGGCGCGTCATTGATTACGTCAAACAAAAATACGGTGCCGATTCGGTTTCGCAAATCGTTACCTTCGGCACCATGGCGGCCAAAGCGGTGGTGCGCGACGTCGGTCGGGTGCTCGATTTGCCGTACAACTTTGTCGATTCTATCGCCAAGCTGATTCCGTTTGAGATCGGCATGACGCTGAAAAAAGCGCGCGAGGTTGAGCCGCAACTCAACGAGCGCATAGCGAAAGAAGAGGAAGTGCGTCAGTTATTTGAGCTGGCGGAAAAACTCGAAGGCATGACGCGCAATGTTGGCATGCACGCAGGCGGCGTTCTCATTGCACCGGGAAAACTCACCGACTTCACGCCTTTATATATGGCTGAGGGTTCTGAGGATGCCGTAAGCCAATTGGACAAAGACGATGTGGAGGCGATCGGCCTGGTGAAGTTCGACTTTTTGGGGCTGACTACGCTGACCATACTTGCCCGTGCGATGAAGTATATTCATGCACTGCATCCGGAGCAAAAAGATTTGCGACTGGAAACATTGCCGCTGGCGGACGAGCCAACATTCCAGGAAATTTTCGCCAAGGGCAACACGGTTGCCGTGTTCCAATTCGAATCGTCAGGCATGATCGATTTGCTCCGCCGCGCCCGACCCGATCGGTTCGAGGACATTATCGCGCTGGTGGCCCTGTATCGCCCGGGCCCGATGGAGCTGATCCCCAATTACGTTGAGCAGAAGAAAACGCCATCGAAAATTTCCTATCCCGATCCGCGCCTCGAACCGATTCTGGCGCCCACCTACGGCATCATGATTTACCAGGAACAGGTGATGCAGGCGGCGCAGGTCATCGGCGGTTTCAGTCTCGGCGGTGCCGATTTGCTGCGTCGGGCCATGGGCAAAAAGAACGCCAGCGAAATGGCCGCCCAGCGTGCGTTGTTCGTGCTCGGCGCCGGGCGCAACGGTATTCCGGAAGGCCGTGCCAATTTGCTGTTCGACGTAATGGAAAAATTCGCCGGTTATGGGTTCAACAAATCCCACGCGGCGGCTTACGCGTTGGTGGCATACCAGACCGCGTATCTCAAAGCACACTTCGTGTCGTGTTTCATGGCGGCGACGATGTCGGCGGTGATGGACGACACGGACAAAGTTAAAATATTCCATGACGATTGCGTCAATAATAAAATCAAAATCCTGCCGCCGGATATTAACCAATCGAATTATCGCTTTGAGCCCGTTGATGACATTTCCATCCGTTACGGTCTCGGCGCAATCAAAGGCACGGGTCAGTCGGCGGTTGAAAGCATCGCCTGCGCGCGCGCGGAGGGCGGGCCGTTCAAAGATATATTCGATTTTTGCCGCCGCTCCGACAAACGCCTGGTCAACAAACGCACAGTGGAATCACTAATACGCGCCGGCGCTTTCGACAACATCAATCCGCATCGCGCCAGTTTACTGGCCAGCGCGGGCGCGGCGATGGAAGCGGCAGAGCAGGCTGCCGCCCACGCCAATCAGGTCAGCTTGTTCGGCGACGCGACGGAGGAAAACAGCGAAGGAGCCAGTTTGGCCAACGTGCCGGAATGGAACGAGCGCGAAAAATTGCAAAATGAAAAACTCGCGCTGGGTTATTACTTCAGCGGGCATCCGTTCAATCACTTCAAAGACGTGGTGCGCGGTTTCGCCAAAACCGGACTCGCGCAAGCCAAGCCGGGCGAACGCGCCCAATACGGCGGTGAGCGCAGTTTCGCCAAAGCGCCGACGCAATGGTTCGCCGGCATCATCATGGGCACGCGCGTGCGCAATGCGAAGAATGGCCGCGGCCGCATGGCGATACTCACCTTGAGCGACGACACGGCACAACGCGAAATCGTGTTGTACGACAAAACCTTCGAGCAAAGCCGTCCATTATTGCAGGACGACGGATTGATCATCATCGAAGCCCGCGTCGAGAACAGCCAGTTCCGCTCTGATGAAGGCGGCGCGGCGGATACCATACGCATCATCGCGGAAAATATTTATGACCTCGCCAGCGCGCGCGCGCGCTTCGCCAAAAAACTGCAACTGAATTTTAACGGCCAAGCCAACGCCAAAAAACTCGGTGAACTCTTGACGCCGTATCTCGGCGGCGATTGCCCGGTAGGCATTTCTTATCACAACGGCACCGCCGCTTGCGATCTCGATTTGCCCGACAGTAAACGCGTGCGCTTAAGTGATGCGTTGATTCAATCGCTGAGCGAATGGGTCGGCGCGGAGAATGTTAACGTATTGTATTGATTAATAAATAGTAAATATAATCAAATACTTATAATACATGCCCCGATTGGGGGAAATAGCATGACCACAGCAAAAAATATCGACCAGAAACTATTCGATTCACTCACCGCACAAGCACAAGCCTCGCCGCGTAAACGCAAAAATTTTAATTTCCATGCATCCGATGCCGCCGTTTGCCAACGCTTATTGAACGCGCTGGAAATGGATTCTTACATCCAACCGCATCGCCATCTCGACCCGACCAAAGATGAAACCCTCATCGTCGTGCGCGGCAAACTCGGCGCGATTTTTTTTGACGAGGCCGGAAATGTCACCCACAAAGTCGTCATCGAAGCGGGCGGCGATAACGTCGGCCTGCACACACCCAGCGGCGTGTTCCATAGCTTCGTCGCTCTCGCGCCGAACAGCGTTATCTTCGAAGCCAAGGCCGGGCCGTACGTGCCTGTGAGCACGGATGAGAAAGCGAGTTGGGCGCCGGCGGAAAATGCGCTAGAAGCTACAGCGTACTTGAAAAAAATGTTCACATTGTTTGCCTAAACAATGAAATAACTCAAGGTGAAATTACTCATACTCGGCGGAACGCAATTTGTTGGTCGGCATTTGACGACTATCGCGCTCGCTCGAAATCATGAAGTGACGCTGTTCAATCGTGGCCGGTATTCTTCAGCATCAATTGCTAATGTAGAAATTATTCATGGCAACCGCAACCATGATTTAGCTTTGCTTCGGGGGCGACGCTGGGATGCGGTGATAGATACTTGCGGCTATTTACCGCGTTCTGTCTGCGCCTCAGCGCAGGCACTTGCCGCTTGTGTCAATCGCTATGTGTTTATTTCCAGTATTTCTGCGTGCGCAGATTTTAGTGTGCCCGGCATGGATGAAACAGCGGCGCTGGCAACGCTGACTCCGGAAAAATTAGAGGCTGCAAATGCCATAGATCAATCCGGGCCAATTTCCGCGATCGACTATGGTTCATCGTATGGCGGCTTAAAGGCGTTATGCGAACAGGCTGTCGAGGAGATCATGCCGAGCCGGGCGCTTATCTTGCGTCCGGGCCTCGTTGTAGGGACGGGTGATTACACCGATCGTTTTACCTATTGGGTTGCTCGAGTCGCGCGGGGCGGTGAAGTGCTGGCGCCGGGGCGTCCCGATCGTTTTTTGCAACTGATTGACGTGTATGACTTGGCGCAATGGACGATCAAAATGGCCGAGGATAAAGCAACGGGGATTTATAACGCCGTTGGTGAGCCTCGCCGACTAACCATGACGAGTATTCTGGAAACATGCAAAACTGTTAGCAAAAGTAATGCCACGTTCGCATGGGTGAGCGATGATTTTCTATTGGAAAATCAAGTTGCGGTGTGGAGCGACATTCCGCTATGGATTCCTGACAGCCAGCAAGACATGAAGGGGTTTATGTTTATCGACTGTAACAAGGCCTTCGCAGCAGGGCTTGCGCTACGTCCGATTCATGAAACAATTCAAGATGTATTGAATTGGCATCAGACCAACCGCACAAAAGAAAAGCTGAAGGCGGGAATCGGCCCTGACAAAGAACGGGAGTTGCTGCAGCTATGGCATGTGCTGAATTAATGTATTGAAAAATAATCCAGGCCGAGTGCGAAATATGTTTCTTATGCATAATTGCTTGTGCTCTATTCATTGGATCTGGGTCGTAGTCTGTAGGCTGGCGCTGAACGGCACAGCGATTTCGCAACCGATTTTGATTCTCCGGGCTTCGCTGCCCAGTTGACGCGGCCAATCAGCCCTTTCTTAAATATTGAATTTAATCAAAATATTATAAAATAAATCCAGCATGGCAGTTCTTGCGTAAATCAAGTCAAGCGAACAATTTTGATCTATACTGAAATTGCTATGAGTTCGCCCATTGTCACTTCCGTTCAGATTCAGGCTACGCCCTCCGAAGTGTTCCAGTTTGTCACCGTCGCGGCAAACTGGAAGCTGTGGCATCCGGCTACTATTTCGGTCAGCGGCGATGTGCATCGCTCCGCCATGCCCGGCGAAACCATAGTGGAAAAAATTCGTGTGGGTTGGTATCGAGGGCAGGCGCGGTGGACAGTCCGCCAGTGGCGCACGCCCTCTACCGCCCATGAGGGCCGCTGGGTGATTGAAGGCCGTGCTGATAACGGCGGCACGGCGCGGATTGTTTATGTGCTGGCTTCCGAGAAAGGCGGCACCCGTTTCACCCGCGCTCTGACTTACTCCACGCCCAACCGTTTTTATGCCTGGCTCGACCGGCTGTTTATGCGCCGCTTGCTGGTGCGTCAGTCGGAGCGCGCGCTGCGGCAACTGAAGCGGGTGATGGAATCAGCCACTCATTACTCGACTGATGATTCATTGATTCAACCTTCATAACCTGGAAATTTGTGTTGGTGTGACCGCCCTACGTTTTTCATGATGGGCTTATCAGCCCAGCCATCGCAACATTAAGCCAACAACAAATCCGCCCCAGCTTTCGCGATAATCCCATCTTCGGAAGATTTCACGCCGCTCACGCCTATCGCGCCGACGGTGTGCCCGTTGTAAATCAGCGGCAATCCGCCTTCGACCGGCGTGACGCCGGGCAGGGCCATCATCACGCTGCGGCCACCGAGCACGACGTCTTCCAGCGCTTTGGTTGGGCGCTTGAACATAAATGCGCAGCGTGCTTTGTGTTGTGAAATTTCGACGCTGCCGATCTGCGTGTCGTCCATGCGTTGCAGATACATCAGGTTGCCGCCGTCATCGACAATGCTGATGACGACGTTCCAGTTATTTTTTTTCGCTTCGGCTTCCGCTGCGGCGGCGATTTTTTTTGCGACTTCGAGATTGAGGGTGGGTTTGCTGCCGAGATTCAGTGCCGTCATATTATTTCCTGTAAGTATTTGATTATATTTAATTATTTTGTAGTGCGTTTTTCAAAATGAGTGAAAATTTCTTCGCTGTGGCTCACATCCACTCGCTCAACTTTGGCTTGCGATGATCCGTGCCGCGCCCATTCTATCAGCAACGCGACCGCGTATTGTTCGCCGTGTATGGTGGCTTCGACTGAGCCGTCCAGACAATTGCGCACCCAGCCGGTGACGCCGAGTTGCTCTGCGCGTTCGCGCATGGATTCGCGGAAATACACGCCTTGCACGCGACCGTGGATGTGGAGATGTTTGCTGACCTTCATTCGCTGTCGATTTTGCCGCGACCGGATTTTATTTCGCTACGTTTTTGTTTGCCTTCGAGACGGCGTTCTTTTGAGGCGAGTGTTGGTTTGGTTTTGTGGCGTTTTTTCGGCACGTGATTGAGCTTTTCCAATTTTTCAATCAAGCGTTCAAAAGCGGTTTCTTTATTGCGAAATTGCGACGGTGAATCCTGCGCGATGATGACCGTGCCCGACGGCTCGTGCGTCAAGCGTATGGCCGAGTTGGTTTTGTTCACATGCTGCCCGCCCGGCCCGCTGGCGCGATAGACATCAATGCGCACTTCGAGTTCGAGTTGCTCGCGGTCGGTAGAGTAGGGCGGTGGGGTAATAGCAGTCATAGGCAAAATATACCAGACAGAACATTCCGATAACAGGGATAGCTTTTCCGCGATTCTGTCCTATAGTGAATTTGTGAGAGTCACGACGGTCTTAGTTATCTGCTCGGTTTAATCACAGGAGGCTGATATGAAGCGTTTATCCGTTGTTTCCAAAGTTTTACCGCTTGTTTTGTCGCTGACGGCACTTGTGGCATCCATGCCGATAGCGCAGGCTGATGAAACCTGCAATTCGCCCTACATGTGAAATCTCATCAAGGGGCAGGAAGATTTTATTTACGTTTGGACATTAGGCGTGGACGGCATGGGCGACGGCTCGGACAAACTGGTGACGCTCGATGTGAATCCCAAATAGAAACAATATGGCAAGGTGATCGCCAGCGTTTCCACCGGGGGGCGCGCGAGGCGCATCACATGGGCTTTACCGACGACCGGCGCTTTTTGTGGGCGGGCGGACTAACCGATAACAAGATTTATGTGTTCGACATCGCCGCTGATCCGGGCAAACCTAAGCTTGTGAAAACCATCGCCGATCTCGGGGATAAAACCGGCTACCTCGGTCCGCATACTTTTTACGCCATGCCCGGCTGCATGTTGATCCAGTCGCTCTCCAATACCAAAGACAAAGGCGGCGTCACCGGCATGGCGCTGTATAACAACAAAGGCGAATTCATCAGCAGCTACGCTATGCCCAGGGATATGGGTGGCGATGGCTACGGCTATGACATTGCCATTAACCCGCAGAAAAATGCCTTGCTCACGTCGAGCTTCGCCGGTAGCCAGAATTACATGCGACCCCTCGGAGAACTGATCAAAGACGAAGCAGCGATGAAGAATTTCGGCAACACCATGGTGATGTGGGACCTGAAGGCAATGAAGCCGAAAAAAGTTTTTGCCGTTCCCGGCGCGCCATTGGAAATCCGTTGGTCGTTGAAGCCGAATGATAACTGGGCGATTACCGCCACTGCGCTCACCTCGCAACTGTGGCTGGTGAAGCAAGATAGCAAAGGCGAGTGGAACCCCAAGTCGGTGGCCACCATCGGCGACCCGGCAAAAATCCCGTTGCCGGTGGATATCAGCATCAACAAAGACGGCACCGGGCTATGGGTGAATACTTTCATGGATGGCAAGACGCGCTACTTTGATCTCACCAACCCTGAGCAGCCGAAACAAACCAAGGAAAAACAAACCGGCAAACAGGTCAACATGGTGTCGCAAAGCTGGGACGGCACGCGTGTGTATGTGACTTCGTCGCTGCTCGCCAATTGGGACAAGGGCGGTGCGGATGATGAACAATATCTGCGTGGCTTCCGTTGGGATGGCAAAGAATTGTCGCCGACATTTGAAGTGGATTTTTACAAGGAAAAACTCGGCCGCGCACATCACATGAAGCTTGGCTCAAATGCGCTGAAAATGGCGCTCGATCCCGGCCGCGACAGCGCTTATGGGCGAGGCGGCTTTTGATTCGTCATTTGATTTGCATCGCGGGTTGCCTCCTTGCAACTGGAGCAGCGGCGCATCAGCCTGAGAAACATGCCGATGCGGTGGTAAACGCGCCAGTGATGGATTTTGTGCCGCCCGCTGCAGGCAGCTATGCGCTCCAACGCATCATGCCCGCGCCGGACGGCATGGTGCTAGACGTGCACGGAAAAGCGCCGGCGCTATCCAGTTTTACCCGCGGGTACATTACGCTACTCGGTTTTATTTATACCACTTGCACCGATCCGACTGGTTGCCCGCTTGCCTACGAAGTATTCAACACGCTGAAGAGAAAAATTCAATCGACGACGAACATATCAGGGCGTGTACAGTTTGTCAGCTTGAGTTTCGACCCGCTGCGCGACACGCCCGATGTGATGAAACAGTACGGCGGCAGTCATTTGAACAAGCGCGACGGACTACTGTGGTATTTTATTACGACCAGATCGCCAAAAGAATTATTGCCGCTGGTTGAAGGCTTCGGTCAGGATGTGCGCGTGAGCGTGAGTAAAAAAGACGGACACATCGTGCGCGAGTTGTCGCATGTGTTGAAGGTATTTCTGCTCGACAAGACCGGCACAGTGCGCGAGATTTATTCGTCGTCTTTCCTCATGCCGCAGATGGTGATGAATGATATTGAAACGCTGCTGCTGGAAGAGCAGACTGCCACTCGTAAATAAATGTAGCCTGGATGCGGCAGAGCGGGATCCGGGAGTGTATTCAAGAGAATTGAAACCCGGATTCTGCTACGCTTCATCCATTCTACACAAGCTTTATTCGCATCACCACTGGCGGCGGGCTGAGGGGGTTGGCATGGCTATATATAAGTGATGTATCAATACGGAATCCAATCAACGCATAAGCCTCGACTAATTGCGGTTGATCGACTCGAACCGCCAGGCGTAAATCGGTTACACCGTCTTGTTGCGCAATTCTTAGCGCTTCCGCCATCAGTTGCTGCGCGATGCCTTGATTGCGGTATTCGGCGAGCACGCCGATACGTTTGACTTCGCGTGCGGCGGGCGAGAGATTGAACCAGCGCAGGGATGCAATTGCGTTGTTATCAATTAATCCGATCAGCCCGCCGCCCGATTGCAAATCATGCATTACACTGTCTGCAGTTTCGCGGTGACCGCCGGATTCGATAGGAATAGTATTTGCCCATGCGTCGCGCGTGATTCGCGCAATAAGGTTGGCGTCAGGGAAAGTGGCGCGGTGTATGGAAAAGGAGTTGCTAACCACGAACTGGAAAATTACTTCACTCTCATGCCGGGCGCTGAACCGTCATCGGGAGTAAGAAGAAATATGCCCGTGCCGTCCCCCGCCGCGAGTACCATGCCCTGCGATTCGCCGAATTGCATTTTGCGCGGCGCGAGGTTGGCGATCATGACGGTGAGGCGACCGATGAGTTTTTCCGGCGCGTAAGCGGATTTGATGCCGGCGAAAACGGTGCGCTGTTCGAGACCGATATCGAGGGTAAGTTTGATCAGTTTATCCGCGCCTTCGATATGTTCGGCGTTGACTATGCGTGCCACGCGTAAATCCAGTTTGAGAAAATCGTCAATGCTGACGGTATCGCCCACCAGCGGGATTTCAAATTGCTGTGGTTTGTTTTCCGGCGCGGCATCGACGATGGCGAGTATCGCGGCGGGGGGCGTAAGCGGCGGTTTGCTGTTTTCAATCCTGGCTTCCCTGGCCGTGGGCTTGGTCGCTTGCAGATTCTCCGCGCTCACACCGAGCAGGGCGTCGATTTGTTTTTGCTCGACCCGGGTCATTAAATGTTTGTAGGCATTAATGCTGTGTTCACTTAACCAGAATTTATCATCGAGATGTTTCCACGTAAGCGGCTCGATGTTGAGGAAGGCCTCGACTTGGGTGGCGAGTCTGGGCAACACCGGTTTGAGGAATATGGTCAGCACGCGGAACAGGTTGACGCTGACGCTGCACGCCTCATGCAGGCGCGCGAGCTTGCTGTCATCTTTCGCCAGTTCCCACGGTTTGTTGGCATCGACGTAATGATTCGCATGGTCGGCGAAGAACATAATCTCGCGTATCGCTTTGCCGTATTCGCGCTCGTCGTAATGCGCGGCAATCTTATCGGCGAATTCGCGCACCAGATTTTGTGCCCATGTTGTATCGTGTGTAATTTCTTGATTATAATAAAGTCTTCCATCAAACTTTTTGCTCAGAAAACCTGCCGTGCGGCTGGCGATGTTGATGTATTTGCCCAAAAGGTCTGAATTGACGCGCGCCATGAAGTCGTCGAAATTGAGGTCAAGATCTTCCATGCTGGCGTTGAGTTTGGCGGCGAAGTAATAGCGCAGCCATTCGGTGTTCAAATGTTTGTTGTAATGTTCAGCAGTGATGAAGGTGCCGCGCGACTTGGACATTTTTTGCCCATTCACAGTGAGAAAACCGTGGGTGAAAATGCTGGTCGGGGTGCGATAGCCGGATTTTTCCAATATTGCCGGCCAGAACAGGGCGTGGAAATACAGAATATCCTTGCCGATGAAATGCACCAACTCGGTTTTGGATTTCGGATTCCAGAAGGCGTCGAAATCGATCTGGTTCTTGTCACAATAATTTTTAAAGCTGCCCATGTAGCCGACCGGCGCGTCGAGCCAGACGTAAAAATACTTGCCCGGTGCGTCGGGGATCTCAAAGCCGAAGTAGGGCGAGTCGCGCGAGATATCCCAGTCGTGCAACTCGCCATCCAGCCATTCGTCCATTTTGTTGGCGGCTTCAGCCTGCAAGCGGCCTTCGCTGCGCGTCCATTTTTTCAGAAACCCGCTGCATTCGCCGAGTTTGAAAAAATGATGGTCCGATAGTTTGCGTTCCGGCTTCGCGCCCGAAACAGTGGAATAGGGATTGACGAGTTCAGTCGGCGAATAATGCGCGCCGCAGACTTCGCAGTTATCGCCGTATTGATCCTTGGCGTGGCATTTGGGGCATTCGCCTTTGACATAACGGTCAGGCAAAAACATTTGTTTCACCGGATCGAAAAACTGCTCGACCGGCTTGACGTCGATCAGCCTGGCTTCTTTCAGCTTGAGGTAAATTGCGTTAGAGAACTGCCGGGTTTCGTCGGAGTGGGTAGTGTAGTAGTTGTCGTAGGCAATATGAAACGCGTCGAAATCCTTCAGCCGCTCCTTGTGTACGCGGGCAATCAACGCCTCCGGCGTGATTTTTTCTTTTTCCGCCGACAGCATCACCGGCGTGCCGTGGGTGTCGTCGCCGCCAACATAGTGAACCTCGTGCCCCATCATTTTCTGGAAGCGCACCCACACGTCGGTCTGCACGTATTCGAGCATATGGCCGAGATGCAGCGAACTATTCGCGTAGGGCAAGGCGCTGGTGACGAGGATTTTACGGGCCATGTTTTTTGGAGTTTGTTCCGTCTGAATTACGATTGCAGCAGGTTGATTTCATGCCAATAAAAAACATTGTAGCAAACACTGCGCATTTAGGGACCTCTGATTTAGTCTTCCATGGTCGCCCGCCAAACCCGCGCCCATACGCGTTTTGACGAAAAGCGCCCATCTTCTGCGTTACGCTCCTTGGCATCGTGGAATAGCCAAGACCTGCGTCGCGGGCCTTGAATCTGGGCGCTTTTCGTCAAAACGCGGCTCATGGAAGTCTGAATCAGAGGTTCCTGTATCTTAACCGGCGATAATTGATTAAAATTATGGAAGTTTTTTAGAAGGTTCACTTTTGGGGACAGCAATGCCAGTAACAGAACAGCAAATCACCACTGCACTACGCGAGAGCATAGACCCGAACACCGGACGCGATTTCGTCACCGACGGCTGCGTCAAGAATATCAAAATCGAAGGCAACAACGTCTCGCTCGACATCGTGCTCGGCTATCCGGCGCGCAGTGTTATTGAAGCGATCCGCAAACAAGTCATGGCGAAACTCAAAACCGTCGCCGGTATCGGCAACGTCAGCGTTAATTGCTATAGCAAAATCGTGTCGCACTCTGTGCAGCGCGGCGTAAAACTGGTGCCGGGCGTGAAAAATATTATCGCCGTCGCGTCGGGCAAGGGCGGTGTAGGCAAATCGACCACTGCGGTGAACCTCGCCCTCGCGCTGGCAGCAGAAGGCGCAACGGTCGGCATGCTCGACGCCGACATTTACGGCCCATCGCAACCGACCATGCTCGGTATCACCGGCCGCCCGGAATCGCGCGACGGCAAAACCATGGAGCCGATGGAAGGCCACGGCATTCAGGCTATGAGCGTCGGATTTCTCATCGACGTCGAAACGCCGATGGTGTGGCGCGGCCCGATGGTGACGCAGGCACTGGAACAATTGCTCAACGAAACGCGCTGGCAGGACGTGGATTACCTCGTAGTCGATTTGCCGCCTGGTACTGGCGACATCCAGCTGACGCTGGCGCAAAAAGTTCCGGTGACCGGCGCCGTGATCGTCACCACGCCGCAGGACATCGCGCTGCTAGACGCGCGCAAAGGTCTCAAGATGTTCGAAAAAGTCGGCGTCGAAATTATCGGCATTATCGAAAACATGAGCACGCATATTTGCAGCAAGTGCGGCAACGAAGAACATATTTTTGGCAGCGGCGGCGGCGAACAAATGTGCAAAGATTACAAGGTCGATTTCCTCGGCGCATTGCCGCTGGACATCCAGATCCGCCGAGAAGTCGATGCCGGTAAACCGACCGTCATCTCCGACCCCGATGGAAAAATTTCGCAAATCTACCGCCAAATCGCGCGCAAAGTCGCGGTGAAAATCGCGCAGCAAGCGAAAGACATGACCTCGAAATTCCCCAAGATCGTGATCCAAAATACCTGAGCCTATGCCAAAGAAAAGCCGACAAAACTTTTCTTCCGGTTCGCCGTGGGAACCGATAGTCGGCTATTCGCGCGCTGTGCGCGTTGGGCAATATGTGTGGGTAGCGGGCAGCACGGCGACGGACGCGAACGGTAACGTTGTCGGCGAAGGTGACATGTACGCGCAAACCATTCAAACATTAAAAAACATCGAATCCGCACTAAACAAAGTCGGCGCGAAAATGTCCGATGTCGTGCGCACGCGCGTATTCGTCACCAACATCAACGAATGGGAAAAAGTCGGCCGCGCGCACGGCGAATTTTTCGGCAAAATTTTACCCGCGTCGGCGATGATCGAGATCAGAAAACTCATTAATCCCGATATGTTGGTTGAAATCGAGGCGGATGCCTACATCATTGATTAAAGGAAGCTCTGATTAAGTGACTGCGCAAAAATATTTTGTTGAAACCAAAATCGTCATGGTCGAAATGATGGCTAAAGATGCGTAATTCGTTATTGAATTCAGCTTTGGGTACGGGTTATCCGCAGTAT